>NZ_JACJPX010000021.1 GCF_014696315.1 Calothrix membranacea FACHB-236 | reverse complement strand
CCCCTGCCCCCTGCCCCCTGCCCCCTTGCCTCCTGTGTAGATTGATAAATTTTGCCCAACCAATCTAAACCTACAGCCGCCAGCAACGCGATAAACGGATAAAGGCCAAGCGCATAGTGAGACAGACGAGTAGAAAAAATACTCAATTCAGTAAATAAAACCAGGGGAAATCCGACTAAGATTAACTGATAATTCGCAATTGGACGACGCAGTGCTACAAACAGTCCTAAAATTGCGAAAAAGAACCAGGGGAAGGATTTTAAAGGAATATTCCAAAAATAAAATAATATGCCATTGTGGTTGCGGTCTTCAGAACCTAGTTCTACCACAAACCCTAATAACTGCCCAAAACTCTCAGCACCATAGCGCAACCAACTTAACCACAGCCAAGCTAATACTGGAATTAAACCCACTACCAACCCCAAATAGAACCTTGGGTTAGCAAGATGATGATGACGGCGATGTTCTGTAATTAAATAAGGTAATAAAGCCACCATTGGCAACAAAATCATAAAGCTGCGCGTCAAGAAGCCCAAACCAAAACACAAGCCAGCAACAAATAGCAAAAAATCGCTATATTTAGGATGTAATTCCGCCTTTAGTAAAGATAAAATCGCTAAAAGTACCAATAAAATCATTGGTATATCAGGTGCGGCTAAACGGCTAGACTGGAGCCAGAGAAATTCTACACACAAAATTGTCGCTGCTAGCCAAGCTACCTTTTTCCCGACAATAATTTTGCCGATTTCATATAAAATAAACAGAGCTAAAATACTAGCGATCGCACTCGGTAGCCGCGCACTAAATTCACTTATCCCAAACAAATTATAAGCAGTAGCAATTAACCAATAAGGCCCGGGTGTTTTATGATGAGCAGTTCCCCAAGGAGCTATCCAATCACCAGATTCAAACATCTGGCGCGCTCTTCCTGCATAATAGCCTTCATCATGAGCCATTAAGCTACTCTGCCCAGAACTGCATATTAACAAAGGAAGTAGCCAAATTAACAAACTTAAGTAAGGCAATCTCGCCAAAAGGTAGATTTGCCGCCAAATGTTCGGTAATAGTCGGATTTTGTAGGACATTAATTAGTACGAATTGAATGCAGCGTCGTAAATTTCTTATATTTGTGATCTGACTTTAAAATATGTAAAGCAGCATACAAAATACTTGATCAAAATCCTAGCTGATATCAATTCAGTTGTGGAAAAAATCCTTCTAAATAGACATTTAATGATCATGATTCTCAAACCAGATCAACGCCTGAAGTTAGATGACACAAATGACAAACTGTTTTACGACTATCCGCGTTTTGTTACCCATGTTGATGAAGCGTTTATTAAACAGTTAACAGATGTATACCGCGATCGTCTTAAATCTAACACACGCATATTGGATATGATGAGCAGTTGGGTGTCTCATCTGCCCGAAGAAATGCAATTTACCCATGTAGAGGGACACGGACTCAATGCTGAAGAATTAGCACGTAATCCCCGTTTAAATCATTACTTTGTGCAAGACCTAAATGCAAATCCGCAGCTACCTTTGCAGGATGCAGAATTTGATGCGGTTCTCAATTGTGTCTCTGTTCAGTACATCCAATATCCAGAGGCCATCTTTACAGAAATCCACCGGATTTTGAAACCCGGTGGTGTAGCAATTATCAGTTTTTCTAACCGAATGTTCTTTCAAAAAGCCATTCAAGCTTGGCGGGATGCTTCCGAAGAAGCGAGGGTAGAGTTAGTCAAAAACTATTTCGCCTCAGTCCCAGGATTTTCTACCCCAGAGGTAATTGTGCATAAATCAACCACCCCGCCTGTACTTCAGTGGCTAGGAGTACCTGGGGGTGATCCGTTTTATGCTGTCGTAGCTTATAAGGGTTAGGGATTAGGGACTGGGGATTGGGGATTGGGGATAAGGAAGATGTAGACGCGTAGCGGCTACTCTGCGAGTTCTCCGTTGGGCGAAGCCCTTCTCGCAGGGTGGGAGATGAGGGGACAAGGGGAAATGACTATTACCAATTAGCCATTACCCATTACCCATTACCCATTACCAATTACCCATTCCCCAGTCCCCATTCCCCTTTATAACCAATCTCGATAGGCAGATATTTCACCTACGCTGATTTCAAAGGGCCCGCCTTTGCCAAATGGCGGGTAAACACGGATTTTGGCGTTAGTGGTAAACCTTTCTAATCTGTTTCCTAGTTGGGGAACATTGCTGACTATATGCCAGTAGGAAACGATGTCAGGGCAGTCAATGACTAGCATTAAGGTAGTAGCGTTGCTGGTGAGATACCATTGGCAATTGGCTAACAATGTTTGCGTAATGCGATCGCAAGCTTGATAAAAGCATCTGCCAATCGATTGTTCTAGTTCCAGATGTAACATACCATCCATTTTGCTGATTTCCTTGGGAGGTAAATCATCAGGTGGCAACAAAGGTAACTTAGACATAATTCCGCACCTCTTGGTTATAGCGCGTCAAACTCTCCAGGTTTTTTTGCAAATCGCAAGCTGAGGGTTTGATTGCCAGCGTGCCTAGATTTAATTCATCCTGAAATTTTTTGATTCTGTCTCGGCAGGTTTGCACGTCACCAATAATTGAATTTTCAATTAAAAAGTCTTCATCAAAACAAATATTGGTGCGATCAAATGCCTTATGACCAGTAGAACTTTTCTGCATGACAACAGCTGCATTTGCTGTCATTTTTTTGCTGAATTTGCGGATGAAAGGCAACGCCTCTGTTACTGCTTCGTCGTATGTCCTGGCAACATAAAAGAAACGAGTCAGTACTAGGTTTTCAGAACCAGTAGAATTTAAGGCACGGTATTTAGCAACAGTATTCCGCAATCTGTGCAGAGAAAAAGGAGGCCCCCCCATTAAGCCAAAGGAATGTTTGGCGGCAAACCCTACACCGTCATCATCGCCAGTGGCTACATATACGGGAATTTGTGCTTGCAAAGGTTTGGGGTAAATTGTCAGGCGATCGCATTGATAATATTGCCCATTAAATGATACTTCTGTTTCATATAAAAGCTTTTGAATCAATGCGATCGCCTCTAGCATCTGGGCACGAGATTCTCCCATTGGTGTGGCAAAATGCTTATTTTGTTCGGGAAATGGCCCGCCTTTGGCAATCCCAAATAACAATCTGCCATTACATAAATTATCTAACGTGGCAATATCTTCAGCTACCCTAATTGGGTTATAAAACGGTAACAATACCGCCGCTGTGCCTAGTTTAATTGTTGAAGTTAATGCCGCTAAATGGCCCATTAACATCAACATTGAAGGGCTAAGATTGGATTCACTAAAATGATGCTCACTTACCCAGGCTTCTTCAAAACTTAAGCTTTCCGCCTGTTTCACCAATGCAACTTGTTCTAAGATGGCACGGCGGGCATCCTGATGATGATTATCGTAATTGCAGAAAAGTCCTGTTTTCATTATTTGCTGGTATTGGCAGTTTGCGCCTACCTTAGATACTCTTTCGCGTGATTTTTTAAGATGCAGCAACCCAATGTAATTCCAACCACAAGCGGGGATTATTTTGCTTTAACGTTGATAACGGATCGCGTAGTAATCTATCAGCATTCATACAAACTACCTGAACTAATCCCATATTATCTGCTATTTCTCTGAGTACATCTTTTTGAGATTGCACTTGGGAAAGCATTTCATCAGAACAATAAATCCCTATATATTGCAACCGTCTAGCTGGTCTTCCCCAAAAACAGGTAATGACCTTCACATAACAATTTTGCAGTAATTCTCCAACGCTAGGGTAATAGTGATTTACTACTCTAGTAAATTCTTTGGCTAGGATATCTTCGGCAATCATAGCAATTGATATTTCTGTAGCGTTCATCACGCTATTAATATAACATACATTTGTCATTCAAATATGACATTTATTATTACTTCTTTAGAAGTAAATGTTAATTATTAAGAACATTAAATAAAACAAAAAAGAGGTAAAAATTTTGTTTTTTACCTCCCCAGATTGATTTTTAAATTCTTTGTCAAAAATTGTAGAGACGCGATTAATCGCGTCTGCACTCAACATTCAAAGGATAATTTCATCCTTCATCTTGCATTGCGTTCTGACACTAAAACCTCAGCAACAAGTTCTGGTACATCTACAAGGTCAACATATCCGTCTGAACCCTTGATAGGTGACATAAATGTATAATTGGGGTCGCAAGCTCCTGTATCGTAGACTTGAATAAACCAGCGATCTGGAAATCCGGCTATACCCAGTTCTACAACATACCAACTCTCACCAACCAGACGAGAATTGTTAATTGTAAACCACTCTCTGTCTTGTTCCGAAATATTCCAATCAGCCATGAGAAACTCAAAAGCTATTTGTCCAGCATCAGTCTCAGTCAATAGCATTGCTACTCCTCAGTTGAAACTTCGGTTTCAGAATTGGCAGCTTCAGTTTCAGGATACAAACCCAATTGTTTTGCTAATTGACGACCAAGAAAAAATAAGAATTGGGCACCATCTTGATTACCTTCATGTGCAAACACAGTTGCCACTTTTAGCACTGCATATACAAAATCCGAATCAATTAATTCTGGATTTGCTTCTAATACTTCTGGTTCTTGGCCATTAGGGCATCTGAGTAGCTGATCGATTAAATCAAAATACAGGAGTTGGCGTTCTTCTGTCATGGTGCTTGTTTGGATGGAGAATGAATAAATTAAATTGGAATTTGCTTACTGTTCGATACTTTGCTGCCACAGCCGTTCTAGCATTTCAACTTGTTCTTGAAAAACAGCATTACGATAAACAAGATATCTGTCGTAAGCAATAATCCCTAACCCGACACAAATAGGTGTTAGCAAGAAAAACCATTGCATAATTGTTGCTAGTTGATATTGCTCTACAACAGTTAAATGATGGGATTGGAGGTTTTGCTTAGAGAGGTTTATGCTTGGCTGAGATTGAGAGGAGTATACACCCCCCGACTGGGGAACCAAGAAGCTATCGGCTCTCATATTATTGTTTACTTCACAGGTAAGATTCTGTGCTTTTACTAACTCTAAATGCCTGCCCCAAACCATACTAAATACTAATAAAGCTGGAGATAGCACAGCTAAGAGAATTACACAGACTGTGAGAACATTTAAAAGCTTGACTTTCATCTTGGTTCTCCCTTCCCAGGCAGTATGCACCCAGTAAGACAATAATTTCTGTTATTTACCTACACAAATATTGCTGATAATCAAAAAGTTATCAGTTAACAATTAGCTTTTTTTCCATTGTTTATCATGAACTAATTAATAAAAAAGGGGATGATTTGATGCAACCCTTAAACTAATATTTCAAATATATGATTAAATTTATCCTCAATCGCAAATTAGTATTCAGTAATACTGAAATAATTTATTCTTGGGACTATAACTTACGCTCTCACACCCTAAAACTGAGTTTAATGCAGTTAAGAATAGGGGGTTAAGAAGTCCCCCCTTCATCTCCAGACAGTTGCCTGGGAATGTTGGGGGGTAGAGGGGAATCTCTGCGTAAATCCTATAGGTTTTATATCAGCAGGGTTGCTCAATAGCAGTTTATCTGAGTCGGATCAGAATTATTAAATTTATTAAATTTGTACTCAAAGGCTGGAAATTTTAGCTGCTCGGGATAACAAAAAAAATTTGGGGTATAGGGACTAGTATTTTTTGACTGGTGTCCTAGTGTTTTTCAAGTTGGGTGCGGGTGGGTTTGTACTCAACCTAAAATCTTGTGCAATGGCTATTTTAAGAATATTTTTGAGGGAGTTTTTAGTGGATAAAAGTTGTACTCAACCCCATATTCTCGCCTCAAAATATCTTACATTCATAGAAAAAACTATTAAATTTTAGCAAATAGCTATTTTGTTATAGATAAACTAAAAAATAGCCAAGTTGAAGATAAACTTTTAAAGATATATAGCTATCTTAAGTGATTATCAAAAGTCAAGGTTTAACTTGACAATGGGCATTGGGGAACTCGGGGCCCCCTCTGGGGATAAGGGGTAATGGGCATTGGGCATGGGAAAGACAGATATTTATGCTTGGTTGTGCCCAAGCCTGGTATGAATGATTGATTTGAAAAATAAATTATTTTGTTCAAGTCGTTGACTGTTAATAGCTCACAGTTAACAGTCAACGGTCAACAGTGAACAATAGCAATGGGATATTTTTTTACTTGGAAGTCCCTTAATTAAAGATAGGCATCAATAAGCAATTACCAGTTTGCTATCACAATTATCGGGATAAAAAGACAAAATGGTTCAAAAGTCAATAGGATTATTTGCCAGAATTGCTATCTAAATCATTGCAATTTTGTGGTTGAGTTAGATTACAAGAATTATGTACTCAGTGACACTTGAATCTAGATTAAAATACAAGATTACCGTTATAAGTAAAAAATACCTGGCGTTGTTAATGAATTTAGGATTTTAGGAGTTAACGAATGCGAATTGCTAAAGATGTAACAGAACTTATTGGGAGAACTCCTTTAGTTGAACTTAACAAGATTCCGCAAGCAGAGGGAGCAGTAGCGCGGATAGTTGCTAAACTCGAAGGTATGAACCCAGCGGCTTCGGTTAAAGACCGGATTGGGTTGAATATGGTAATCTCGGCTGAAGCAGATGGTTTTATCGAGCCAGGAAAAACTATTTTAGTAGAGCCAACTTCCGGTAATACAGGGATTGCCTTAGCAATGGTAGCAGCCGCACGGGGCTACAATTTGATTTTGACAATGCCTGAAACCATGAGCAACGAAAGACGAGCGATGTTACGTGCTTATGGTGCAAAGTTAGAGTTAACACCAGGCCCAGAAGGAATGCGGGGAGCAATTCGCAAAGCTGAAGAAATTGTGGCTAACACTCCCAACGCATATATGCTGCAACAGTTCCGCAACCCTGCTAATCCCAAAATTCACCGCGAAACCACCGCCGAAGAAATTTGGGCGGATACTGATGGTGAAGTAGATATTGTGATTGCTGGTGTAGGTACTGGTGGAACAATTACCGGGATTGCGGAAGTACTAAAACAACGTAAGCCAAGTTTTCAGGCGATCGCAGTTGAACCAAGCAACAGTCCTGTATTATCGGGTGGGGAAGCTGGGCCGCATAAAATTCAAGGGATTGGCGCTGGCTTTGTTCCCGATGTTCTCAAGCTGGAATTGGTTGACGAAGTAATTCGCGTCAGCGATGAACAGGCGATGTCTTACGGACGGCGTTTAGCAAAAGAAGAAGGCTTGTTATCTGGGATATCTTCTGGCGCGGCTTTGTGTGCTGCGCTGCAAGTTGCGAAGCGTCCTGAAAACGCTGGAAAGCTGATTGTGATGATTCAGCCTTCCTTCGGTGAACGTTATCTCAGCACCTTGATGTTCCAAGATTTGACTTTGGAATCTGCGGCTGTGCGTTAGGTAAGGGTATACAGATAGTTTTGTAGCAAACATTGTTGGAGATCCCCCTAAATCCCCCTTAAAAAGGGGGACTAGGATTAAGCCGCTACACGCGCGTCTACGCAATTTTGGGATTTGAGAATTAGACGGTATTTATAGAAGCTAAAATATGCTTTAACCTGCCCCAATTAGCAAAGGTTAGATTTACACTGATTTTTAATGAAATTCGTCTATATTAGCAGGCTTATCAGTCGTGAAGTTAGTTTGCGAGTTGAAATGTTAGTTTGCGAGTTGCAAATGTTAGTTTGTGAGTTGCAAATGTTAGTTTGTGAGTTGCAATAGTTAGTTTGCGAGTTGCAAATGTTAGTTTGCGAGTTGCAAGAGTTAGTTTGTAAGTTGCAAGAGTTAGTTTGTAAGTTGCAAATGTTAGTTTGCGAGTCGCAAGTGCTAGTTTGTGAGTCGCAAGTGCTAGTGTCCGCCTCAGAATGAATGATGCTGTTGGCGAATCAGGTGGGGGGTTTGAACCATCAATTGAATATTTCCCATATTTTCAGTGCGTTTGAACGCACTTTATCTATTAGCCCGCAATTCATTGCAGGGCGGGAGAACAACGCAAAGCGAAGGGTCTTGTGGTGGGGGTTATACTCAGTTAATTGACCAACAGCATTATGAATTCTGAGGCTCATAGCAGAAGTAAGCTAAAGCTGACTAAAGATAAAATTTTTGGGGAGCATCATCATCTTGATTATCTTGCTCTAAAGATGCAACTATCGTTCCATTTAAATGATGCTCTTTCTGATTTTTCACATAAATAACAGCTTGTTCCAGTTGTTTTCTACCCAGTGAAAAAACTCCATATCCTCTTTGCCAAGCAAACATATCTTTTGCAGGATATAAATGATTAATATAATGAGTGCTGCTGCCTTTAATTCTTTGAACAAAATCGGAAATAGAAATTTTGGGAGGAATAGAAGCTACTAAGTGAATATGATTTTCTACGCCGTTAGAGACCATTTATAAAGTAAATCTTAAGTAGGGGAGCCACTGCGTTGCGCGGGTTCCCCGCGTTATAGCAAGTGGCGTTGTGTTACGGCTATGAAAGGATTTGGGACACAGAGACAATGGAATTTAGCCGTAACGCACCACCGCGTGGATGATGCGTTAGGCGCTAGGATAGTTCTTTCGTGACAAATCATATTGGAAACCAGCGCCTAACGCATCCTACGATAATTTTATTTTTACTTTATAAATAACCTCTTAATAGCATGAATAATAGTATGAATTTCATCGGATTTGCTAATAATATAATTGTAAATTTTCGCTTCACGTTCGCTGGTAATTAGTGGCTGACGTTCTTTTGTCGCCCAAACCAAATGATAATAAAGTCGCCATAAAGCCATAAATTCAGTCAATTTGTAATTTTCAATATTTTGTTATTTAGTATTCCCATAATGACCAAAAGATTATGGTGTGGTTGAGTCGCTAGTGTCAAATTCAGCTATAAATAGCTGAATTTTTGGCTTCTGTAACCGCCCGGAAAAGAGTGATACTGTTGGTCAATTAATTGAGGGATATAACCCCCGCCACCACAAAAACCTTCGCTTTGCGTTGTTATCCCGCCCTGCAATAAATTGCGGGCTAATAGCGAAACTGCGTTAAAACGCACTGAAAATATTGGAGAGATTAAATTGATGGGTCAACCCTTCCGCCTGATTTGCCAACAGTCGTTATCAATTTTCAGGCTCATAACCAAAGTAAACTTTAGTTTACTCAATAATTTATTCTTGTGATTTGAGTCATCTTGAGATGACTTTTGCTATTAGCCTCAGAATTCATTCTGAGGCGTTCTCTGGGGTTTTACGTTTTGGCTCACCCTTATAAAAGCATTGCTATGCTGTCTCATTTTATCTGTAAGCTTTCTGGCTTTCGTTCGCTGTTGAACTCACGTAAAAAAATTTGATCGTTCCGCTTCGCTAGACTCTAAAAGGAAAAAAGAACAAGCGTAAAGGGAAAAAGGACTAAAGCATAAAGGGCTACCGAAGAATCCTCCCGAACGCGCAGACAACACGAAAACCAATCTCGTCGCCGATGTCGTCGCGCTCCGCCGTAATGTCGATGTCGCGAGACGCAGAACGGCAGTTTCCAGAATAGCTGTACCAAGAACCGCCCCGCAGCACGGCTATTCTTTGTTTTTGATAAAGTTGATTATTATCATCAAACCAAGCACTACCATCTGCTGGCGCTCCTTTATAGGTGCTATGCCAATCATCTTGACACCATTCCCAAACGTTCCCGTGCATATCGTATAATCCAAAGCCGTTGGGTGCGAAAATTCCTACTTCTGTTGTTTCTTGGCGATATTTGCCTTTTGGCTCAGAAGCGTAAGTAGAATTACCATTGTAATTGGCTAACTCTGTTGTAATTGTCTCCCCGAAGTGAAATGGTGTCGTTGTTCCTGCTCGACAGGCATATTCCCATTCTGCTTCACTAGGTAGGCGATATTGCTTATTTGTATGTTTTGAGAGGCGATCGCAAAACTCAACCGCATCGTACCAAGACACTTGCTCTACTGGTCGATTCTCTCCCTGAAAATAAGATGGGTCTGCTTCCAAATCACGGCTAACTTTGGGTAGTGCTGTGACTCTTCTCCATTGCGCTTGGGTAACGGGATATTTACCCATGAAGAATGATTCAACTGTTACTTGATGCTGAGGTTTTTCAGAATCAGTTCCTTCCTCTAATGGCGAACCTATGAGAAATTTCCCACTCGGAATCGCAACCATTTCTAAAATGACACCATTGCCTAAATCTTCAGTAAAATATTGAGATTGGCGTTGTTCTCGTTTAATTTCCTCACCTTTAGCATTTACCCTCACCACATCAAATTTAAATACTTGTAGTTGAGGAGTGACTGACCTCTGTCCCCTTGAGGAAGTAAAAGGCTCAGGATTTCTCGGGGGTACAGAAGGCTGTCCCTGGCGTTGGAAAATTCTGATCCATGCTTTCTTTACGTCGGGATCTGACCCCCTAGCAGCCACATTCACCCGCATCCATAATTGTTCAGCTAATTCCCAATCTCCTATAACTTCAGCTTGATAAGCATCTAGTTTCAGTTGGTTAATATCATTTAGCGTCGCGTAGTCGGGTAACAAAATTAGGTGTAGTTTTGTGGCAGGTTCGGCTATAGTGTATGGATTTTGCAGAGTTTTCTGATGTATTTGATTAATTGCGGGTACTCTTGCTTGTAAATATCTGTCCAATCTTTCTACAGTGGCGCAGTTTCCTTCACCTGCTATCCTCAACCCTTCTAACAAAGCTTGGGTGAATGAGCCATGTTGTAACTGCTCAATTTCATAAGCTTTTTGACTGGGACTGCAAGAGTAAAAGGTAACTACTCCTTGATGTTCTTCACCAATACCCACTCCCCGCCTACTGCCATCATCGCGGCAAGCATCTAAAAATAACACTACATTATCTGCCCCACTGCGGCGCAATCTTTGGGTAACAAAATCAACGGGGATTGCTGTATGTTCTACATCGCCTGGGTCGCTATCTATCAGCATCAGATAATCTCGGTCAGCTTCCCGACAACCATGACCAGCAAAGAAAAACCAGAGATTATCCCCAGGTTCCAGTAGTGGCTTTTCAAAGTTTGCCCGTAAGAAGCGCCGCAAGTTACCGTAAGTCGGCTGAGTGGGAATCGGTGGATTGGTGGGAATTGGGGGAGAATCGTCAGTGAAGAGGAAAACTTCATTAAACCTGGCTTCTTGTTTAAACCAATCGCCCATAGCTTCGGCATCTATTTTGGCGTAATTTAGGTGCTGAAGGTTGTTGTATTGATTAATGCCGATCGCTACTGCCCAATTTTTAGCCATTCTACCTTGCTATGCTCGTCTGTTTGCCAGTTTGCGTGTTACTACTGAATAATAGTAATGCAAGATTCCTGAAAGCTTGGTAAAAGCTAGTTAAATCAAGAATAATTTAAATCATTAAAGTTATGTCAGCAGAAAATCCTACGCCTAAAGCCATTTGGATTATTACCGAAGAAGTTGCGGAAACCTCAAATACAACCACTGAAACAGTTACAGATGTAACCAGAAGCGGTGGAGTCAGAAGCGGTACTAGAGATATGGGAGGACTACTCGGCTCAGTTCAAACCAAGGAAGAAATAGTTGTCACCAAGAAACAAGGCGAATTAGTAATTACTAGACGCAAAGTTGAGGTAACTAAACTCCAGCAAGAAATGAAGGGATTTCTGCAAGCAATGCGGGAAATGCTTGATGAAGCGGAAGAACCCAATTCCAAAATGCAGTTAGATGAAGTTGAACTTTCAGTAGAAATCAATGGCGAAGGACAAGTCAGCCTGTTTGGGCTGGGTGGTGGTAAAGCCGGGGGAAAAGGCGCAATGACTTTTAAATTTAAGCGGAAATAATTGGTGCTGGTGTATGGGTAGGAATTGGGCGATTGTTGTAGGGATTAATCATTATGAAAATTTGCGTTCCCTGCAGGGGTTACCGTTCGCGTAGCGTCTCCGACAGGAGAAGGTATCGCTAAATTTCGCCAAACAAAATTATTAATTGTAAGCAAAGAGAAGCAATCCCAGAATTTGGGATTGCTTCTCCTCATTTCATTGCGATCGCAATGAAGGTAAATATTTTGGTTCTCAATACTTAATTACTCTGCCCGATCCCCTGGTAAGCTACTAATGCTTGCAGCTACCTTGCTTATGCTGCTGTTCATGACCGTGTCCCTTACAACCACCTTCGTGATGATGGTGGTCATGATTTCCACCCGCGCAGCCTTGTAAATCCTTGCCCATGAGGTTTTCTGCCATTTCGCGGAAGGATTCATCGACTGGCTGTAAACCAATCCAAGCATCAATTTTATCTACTTCAAATCCTACCTCGCGGCGATCGCCTACTTCTAGTAACGGACGGCGAATTAATAGCGGATCTTGCAACATTAACGATAAAGCGGTGTTTGCATCTAGCTTTTCGGGAACCACCTCTCCAGATTTTACCCTGGGCGAACTGCGATTAAACCATTCGGCTACGGGGCGATCGCCAAAAAATGAACGCAATCTATCAGCTGTCCAAGGTTCTGTTAGTAAGCTTTGTGGTACAACTTCATGGCCTGCGGCTGTTAGCAACACTTTTTGCCGAGTACCACCTTTACAACCTGGTTTTTCATAAAAAATTACTTTAGCCATTGAATCATCTCCTGGTTATATCTGTGATGAGATTAGCCGTTTTAAACTCAGATTTACGCAGATTTTTGTGAGTTCAATTGCGGAGGAAATTCTAAAACTTTTTAGCGATATTAGTCACTGGATCAAACTCAAATCTTTCTTTGGGATCGGTTTCGCCATAGACGTTAAAAGTCACAGTTGGTTCATCACCTACTGCTTCCACACAATGAATTGCATCAGGAGTAAAACTAATAATATCTCCTGGTAATAGATTAACTTCTGCCGTTGCTTCTATTTTATGTTCAGCATCGGGGCTAGGATTTCGCCGCCAGATTGTATTCTTTTCTTCACCTTTTAAGATAGCAACAATTCCCCAAGTTCCATGATTATGAATCGTGGATAATGTCCCTGGTGCAAATATAACTGTTTGCACTGTTAAGGGAAAACCCAATTCATCATACATGAGTAAAACAGAGGTTCCTGTTTTAGGATCTGCTTCTAAATATTGGCTACGTACCCAGTAGGAATTAACAATCAACCTTCTAACCAGCATTCTTAATTGTGGTAGCCGGGTTGATTCATCATCTACATCATCGAGAACATCTTCTACTTCAGTTAAAAACCGATAAAGGCGATAATTCTCGCGTAATAAATCCCATGCTCTCGCAGATTTACACAGTTGTAACTTGCCATCACCAGTTACAAGAAAATCCCTACCTTGCATAAATTTTAAACCGTGAATCGAGATGAATTTTGCGGGAGTACGGGAGCAGGAAGATTGATAGGAGTAATATTCGGAAGAGATGGATTAGTAAATAGAGGAGGAGAAATCAAGCTAGGACGACGAATGGAAGATAAAGAAGTGAAGTTATTAGATAAATAATCATTCATAGTGGTTGAGTAGATAATTACCAATTCCAAATTTCAATCGTCTTCTTCAGGTGGACGGGTAAGAATATCTAGGAGAATTCCTGAGCCAAAATCGTTTTTGTTGTCTATCTCCTTAACTCTGGTACTGATTATTTTAGCTTGCTCGATATCTCCGAGCTTGGCTAATACTAATCCGGAGGCAGAATAAGCATTCAAATATAACCTGATATTTGGGTCTTCTTTCCGACTAACTAAAATCGGTTGTAGTTGTTCCCAGTCATCAGGAAATTTTTCTGCTTCTTTAATTTTATCTAATAATTGCCTTGTTGTTTGCAGCGCTAAAGAATAATTATTTTTGTAATAAAAGTACCTATATGCTGCTACTAAAACATCTGTATTTCCTCCTGTTTTAGCAACAGCTTGTTGCATATATTTCTCAGATTCTGATGTGTTTTCCCAAGTCTGTGCAGCTAATATTAGTAGCTCTTTGACATCTTCTGGAACTTGGAACCATGAGAATTTATTAGTATCAACTTGCATAATTATCTCCAAATGGGGCATGGGGAATAGGGCATGGGGCATTGGGCAATTCAATTTTGGATTGGGTTTTAATCTAAAATCCAAAATCTAAAATCTAAAATTCCTAGTCCCCAGTCCCTAGTCCCCAATCCCCAGTCCCTTAAAACAAAGTGAGAATGTACACTAGGGTGAAGAGAATAATCCAGATAATGTCTACAAAGTGCCAATAAATTTCTGCCATTTCAATGCCAGTATGTTTGGTAGCAGAATAATGGCCTTCGCGGCGCGATCGCCACAACACACCTAAGATTAATAACAGCCCCACAAATACGTGTAAACCGTGGAATCCTGTCATTAAATAAAAGCAGTTGGCGAAGATGTTGGTAGTTAGGCCGTATCCTAATGTGGCGTACTCGTAAACCTGTCCACCTAAGAAAATTGCACCCATGATTGCGGTGAGAATATACCAAAACCGCATACCATTGACGTTATTCTTTTTAATCGCCTGATCACCGAAGTGAATGACGAAACTGCTAGACACCAGAATAATGGTGTTAATTGCAGGTACAAATAGTTCTACTTCTGTTCCTTCGGGAGGCCAAACTGCTGCGCCACCTCTCAAGTACAAGTAAGTAGCAAAAAATCCCCCAAACATCAGGGATTCCGAAACTAGAAAAGTCAACAATCCCCAGACTCGTAAATCTGGATGATGTTCTTGGTGGTGTTCGCTGGTGGTTGCGATGGTCATATTGTTGATGTAGTGGTCATGAACTGCATACAAAGAAGGGACTCAATACTTGTCGGTTAAAGGGAAAAAGGGGAATGGGAAAAGGGAAAGAAAAAACCTTTAACCCTTAACCTAGTCCCTAATCCCTAGTCCCTAGTCCCTAATCCCTAAGCACTAACTTCTGGGGTGGCGACTGGCACACTATCACTATGACCGTAGTCGTAAGGGCCGTGGGTGACAACGGGCAATACTTCCCAATTTTCAATGGCTGGTGGTGAGCTGGTTGTCCATTCTAAGGTCAAAGCTTCCCAAGGGTTATCACCTGCCAAGGGCCCTTTCATCCAGCTTTGGATGATGTTGATGGTGAAGGGAATAACGGAAAGTCCCAAGATGATTGAACCAAAGGTACAAATCTGATTAAGATCAATAAACTGGGGATCGTACATTGCCACTCGGCGAGGCATTCCTTGTAAACCTAACTCGTGCATCGGTAAGAATGTGAGGTTAGTACCGATGAAGGTGAGGCCAAAGTGAATGCGTCCCCAAACTTCATTGAGTTTCCGCCCGGTCATTTTGGGGAACCAGTGATAAATCCCGGCGTAAATCCCAAATACAGAACCGCCAAATAGGACGTAGTGGAAGTGTGCCACTACATAATATGTGTCGTGAACGTGAACATCAAAGGGGGCTGTTCCCATTGTCACGCCGCTTAAACCGCCCATAACAAACATGGACAATAAGCCGATCGCAAACAGCATGGCACTGGTAAAGCGAATCTTACCACCCCATAATGTGGCGACCCAACCAAAAATCTTTACGCCTGTAGGAACGGCGACGATTAAGGTGGAGATGGTGAAGAACATCCGCATCCAACCAGGTGTACCACTGGTAAACATGTGGTGTACCCAGACGAACAAACCAACAACGCAGATAGCCAAGCTGGAATAAGCGATCGCTTTATATCCGAAAATTGGCTTGCGGGCGTGAACGGGAATGACTTCGGACATGATGCCGAAGATGGGCAGAATCATTAAATATACTGCCGGGTGAGAATAAAACCAGAACAAGTGTTGATAAAGTACAACGTTACCGCCTGCATCTGGTTTAAAGAAGGAAGTACCAAAGTTGAGGTCAAACAATAACAGCACTAAACCAGCTGCTAACACAGGTGTAGATACAAGTGCTAGTACGGAAGTGGCTAAAATTGCCCAGCAGAATAAAGGTAGTTGATCCCATTTCATGCTGGGAACCTTCATCATCAAAATGGTAATGACGAAGTTCAATGAACCCAAAATTGAGGAAGTTCCCACCAACACGATCGCCAAAATCCACATACTTTGGGCGATGGGTGCTGTGACTAAACTTAAGGGTGGGTAAGCTGTCCAACCAGATTGAGAACCGCCAAAGATAAAACTAGCTAGCAGTAATAAACCTGCTGGTGGGTTTAACCAAAAGGCGATCGCATTCAGTTTGGGGAAAGCCATATCTCTAGCACCAATCATCAACGGTACTAGAAAGTTACCAAATCCCCCAATGGCACTAGGAACGATCCACAAGAAAATCATGATCGTTCCATGATTGGTCATGAAAGCGTTGTACAGATTGGGATCTAGCAAATCTGCTTCAGGTGTTGCTAACTCCACACGGATAGCCATCGCCATCAAGCCACCGATGAGATAGAACACAAACGCCGTCACTAGGTATTGAATCCCAATTACCTTATGATCGACATTAAACGTGAAGTAGTCCTGCCATTTCCACGCTTTGGGGTGAGAAGTGTGAGCAACCGCCAGAGTTTGCGACTGATTCTTATCTGGTGGCGTATTCCGAGGAGATTTTACTTTTGTCATATTTTTACGCTACGCAAAGTCTAGGGTCAAAAGTCCAATGTCCAAGGTGATTAATTTTGACTTTTGAGTACAGACGCGATTAATCGCGTCTCTCCAACCCTTAACTAATGACTATTAACCATTGACTCTAGAGTTGCTGCACTCACTCCCAAATCTTTGACGTGGGGGGCTAGAAACTCTGATGGGGATAAATCGGCTGGGTTAATTGCAATTGCTTGATGCAAATCTTGCTTTTGGGCAATTTGGTTTTCTGTTAGCCAGCTGTCATACTCTTCGGGTGTGTGGACAATGACTTGCGATCGCATTGAGCCGTGATAACCGCCACACAGTTCTGTACAAACGATGGGATATGTACCTGTTTTGGTAGCCACGAAACGCAATTGTGTAGGTATTCCCGGAATTGCATCTTGTTTCACCCGGAATTGTGGCACCCAAAATGAGTGAATTACATCCTGTGCTGATAGGTTAAGTTGCACATCCGCACCAATAGGTACGTGTAATTCCCCGGTGGAAATTCCTTGCTGGGGATAATCAAACAACCAAGCAAACTGCATCCCAGTTACATTCACAACTAAATCGGCTGCTTTATCTTGAGTTGTGGATGTTGCACCAATACCGATAGTAGGTGTAGTTGCAGATGCCAAAGAATTATCCAGAGGTGCAGCGATCGCACTCCCTTTCATCTGAGCAACATGAGCCGCACCATGAGGATGTCCCCCTGGCTCCAAACCTCCCATCCGGTTAAAAACATCTACACTGTAGATGCCCAAACCAACTACAATCAGCGTTGGGATTGCAGTCCAAAAAATTTCTAGGGGAACGTTGCCTTCAACCGGCACACCATCGGTATTATCTCCCCGACGGCGGCGGTACTTAATCAAGAAAATCACAATCGTTCCTTCTACTACCAAGAAAAGAGCGATCGCAATGGTAAACATGATGTTGAAAAAACCATCTACCAAAGGCGCTTGCAGCGATGCTTGTACTGGCAGTAGAGAATGGTTATGACCAATCCAAATGCTGATTGCTGTCACAATAATGCCAGCAACCAGAGTCCATAGTGAAACAGGAATTTGTTCCATACATACTACCTGCTCTGTAAATGCTGGGATTGGGGATCGGGGATTGGGTATTGGGTACTGGGTATTGGGGATTGGGGATTGGGTATTAGGTATTAGGGATTGGGTATTAGAAATTAATTTCTCATATCCCTCTGTCCCTAGTCCCCAGCCCCCAGTACCTAGTCCCTAGTCCCCAGTCCCCAGTCCCTAGTCCCTAGTCCCTAATCACCAGTCCCCATTTTGTCTCTCATTATGTTTGTAACTTACCCCTATAAAAATTGGGGGAATTTTCCAAATGTCTTCACATCCTTTCCCCCAAAATTTTAAAACTATATCTTTGTTTTGATGACAAAAAAGACTATGATTTGTACTAAAAGCTATTCATATAGAACGCTTTTGGCTTTAATATTGATTTAACTGTCTGAGCGTTAATTATGGATTTGTTAATAGATAACAGTTTGCAATTTACAATATTGTTTACTACGAACTTTTTACCAATTTCAATTCAAAAGCTATTGTGTCACAGCATAAATAACTACATAGTATTCAATCACCCGTAGTTAACGTAAGTAAAATGTTACTTGCAGAGATTTAGATACCCGACTTCTTAAAGAAGTCGGGTATCTAAACAGCAAAGTTATGGATAGAGATTTGTACTCCATCCATAACTAAATAACCTTTAAAGGTCTGATAATACACCACTTATTAATTACGAATTCGTAATTAATTATTCAATGGAGCGTGGGTGTAGCAATTTTTAGGACAAATACGTGAGCAAGCTTCGCAACCAATACAATTGTCGGGGGTTGCAACAACCATTACCTTGCGTTCAATTTCTTCATCATCTTCATCTTCAACAAATTCGCCTTCTTCGTTGAGCGCTTTCAAATCAAGCACATTATACCCGCAGGCTTTCATGCATCTGCCACAGCCGATACATTTATCCTTATCGATTGATTGGGCGAATTTGGGAGTCCAAGTTTTACCTCCAAAGGTCAATCCTGTTAGTTGTGCCATGAATAAATCCTCGGCAATTTTGCCTACAAATATGTTTGTGCTTTAATCATCATCCTAACTTAATCTTAATAGTCTATTTTTGGTAATAACCAATGTTTTTTGTCTCATCAAAGTTTTATGACTTATGTCAAGTATTACTTGTTTTTTTATTGACTTTTTTAATTGCCAAAATATAGCAACTATTATTTTCAATTCCTATCATCTCTAGTCTTCTGCTTTGATAAATAAACGGCAAGTAGAAATGATTTAGCGCAGCGCAATGTGGTTTTACTGCTGAAAATATATGCTTTAAGTATGGTTTTTAATAAAATATAAAATCAACTAACTGAATCTTTTATGAGTATACAAGCATGGTATTTATACAATTCATGCTCTTGCAAAATTAAGATTTTTCTGCTGGCTCAGAAAACCTTGAGATAACAGTGTTGAGATATACAGATGGCTTGAAGATTGAAAGCGATCGCCTGTATAACTACAATAGTTCTTACCCCAATCTTTTTACCATAATCTGAAATTAGCAGTTGATACAAATTCAAATAAAATGAATGTGATTATTGCACATTAAACCAAATTATCTTGCAAACTTGATTTACGAAAAGAACTGTAATCATGATTGCAGACCATAAAGTAATGTAAAATATTAAAATTATTAATAAATAAGTTGAATACTATTAACAGTAAGGTCTCATGTTCGCACAAAACAGTTTGGGTAAGATTTTAAGGTCAAAGAATAACTATTTTCTAAGTCTCTAAACCTAAAGTTACTAAAAACCAGTTCTAAGCTCATTATGAACAAATTTCTCAATATGATTATGAAATTTATAGTTAATAAAGAACTAATAATAGGCTCAGGTGAAAAGCCTTAAATAACTCCAAGTGGATGCAATTTCTCAAACAAGAAAATCCTTTCTTGTTAGCAAAATAATTTGGTAGCGAGTCGTGAATCTCATTCAACGAGAGGACACATCCTGGGGAGACTTGAGCCAAACATCTCAACGAGTATAGTTGGAAGTGCATTATGCCGTATACAATTCCTAACAACAGTTGCGTTGGATGTGACAATTGCCGACCCCAATGTCCGACGGGTGCAATCAAAATCGAAAACAATGAATATTGGATCGACCCTTGTCTTTGTAACAATTGTGAGGGTTACTATCCCGAGCCGCAATGTGTAACCGCCTGTCCCATCAAATCACCAATTCCGTGGCAAGCAAAAAAGGGGAGATGTAAAGTAGAACCAAGAGATGCTACCAGCCCAGATTTATTTTCTAATGGCAAGAATAACGCCTTTGCATCAGCGATTGTGATTTGGGAAGCTTGTAACGTCCTAGCACAGCGTACTTCCTTACATTGGGAAATCGATGAAGCTGGGTATTTATCCTATAGTAGACAAGTTAATCAAGGTAGAGGTGCGATCGCATTTCACATCCAAGATGCATTAAATAACAGTACTCGCACTACAGACATTGCTGCAATTGAGGCTTTAGATATTAGAGCCACTTGCATCCATCTCATCTTTGCAGCTCATGCTACAGCAGTAGAACAACCTTGGGAGCAAGAGTTTTCCATTGACGAACGCCAACTAGAGAAATATTTAGGACTAGAAAAACGCAAAGACCTGAGCAAAAATGCCAAGCTAGCTTTAATGAAAAACATAGTGCAGCAAGCTTGCTCACTGATAATTTCCGTTGACTGGCCCCAACAAGGGAGAGTTAATGGCTTCTCCGTCGCTGGAACCCGTTTGTGGCATTTAGTAAATATTGAACACCACTTTCAAGAAGATAAGCAAGGATGCAAATACTTAGTGGGGTTGACTTTTAAAGTCAAAGCCGGAATTTGGGCGCAGCATTTCTTAAATAAACAAGGATGTAAAGAACGCACCGCCTTTTATCAATATGGTATTTTGCCAAAAACCCTGCTCACAACTATTATGAGCATTTGGCAGCAACATGAAGGCGCAGCTAGACTCATGCTGTGGTTGCTGTTTAAAACCAAAATGGGGCGAGAACAACGCATTACCGTTCCCACCTTACTACGTGTCGCTTACGGTGAAGCAAAAGTTACCTCAGCATCCAGACAACGAGAAGAACGCAAACGCCTGTTGCGAACCTTTGAAAGCGACTTAGAAATGCTTAATCACTATGGCATTAAACCTATTTTTGATCCAGTTACCTACCCTATAGAAATTCAACCATTGTGGGCAAAATTAATAGATGTCCCCGAAGATCCAGAAGCAGCTTTAGAATTTTGGACAAACGATGGTAACGGCGAAACCCGCCTAACAGACACAGGCCCCCGTGGTAAATGGAATCTGCTGATGAATGCGCGGATTTTATCGTTTGAGTTACCGACAGAATGGGAGCAACAAAGCTCAGACTCCGACAAAAAACCACGGCGTAACGTTAATAGAAGCAAAAGAAAACCCAAAACCACAAGCGACTTACTTGGCGAACAGATTTTAGCAGCGCGAAAAAATCTCAACCTCTCCCAGCGAGAATTGGCAAAGTTGACAGGTAAAAGCCAAAGCTGGATTCGCGATATCGAGAATGGGCGTTTAAAAGCCAAGTTAGAAGACCAAGCGCTTTTGCGGAAAGTACTGAATATGGCTTGATATGTTTATCACCAATCATTTTCGGTTAAGGGGAAAAGGGGAATGGGAAAAGGGAAAGAAACAACCTTTCACCTTTAACCTTTGAGCTTTTTCCCAAAACCTATTTTGAGTTCAAAACGCTTAACCGAGTAGTCTTGGATTTATTACCAGCCGGCATTTTGACAAAATATTACCGTGCTATCTCAACGCAAGCTGATGCAATGTTAATGCATCGGGTTACATCGTTAATGCATCGCCCTACATTGCCAATGTATCGCCTTACATTGTTAATGCATTGCCCTACATTGTTAATGTATGGGGTTACATTGTTAATGCATTGCCCTGCATTGTTAATGTATCGCCTTACATTGTTAATGCATCATCCTGCAAAAATTTAACTTGCCTTTTAAGCTAAGTCATCAAGGGATAAATCACACAATGGGGTTGAATCTCTCTTAACAGTCAACCGCCAACTATCAACACTTCATCTCTTAGGTAGTGGTTTGACATGATCTCTAAGATAGTGTTACTTATGGTATGAAAAAAGTTTCGACTGAGAAAGTATGGAAGTTCCATATATATCCACAAAAGAAGCCGCTTGTAAACTGGGCTTTTCTGAGCAAAGAATTCGCTCTTTGCTCCGAGAAGGTATACTTGTCGGTCAGCAAGTTGGCAAAACCTGGGTGATCATGTCAGATTCCATAGAATCTTACCAAGCGAAATTAGAATCTAATTACCCATCTGATCGCAAAAGAAAAAAAAAATACGAGAAAGGCATTAAAGCACTATCTTTCTTTTCGGGTGCAATGGGACTTGATCTCGGTTTAGAAAAATCAGGAATAGAAATTGTTCTTGGGTGCGAAGTTGACAAATATTGTCGAAAAACAATAATATCTAACCGACCGGAGATAGCTCTGATTGGAGATATTTCATCTTATACAACAGATGAAATTCTTGAATATGCAGGAATATCAAAAAACGAGGTGGATATTATTGTCGGAGGCCCGCCATGTCAAGCATTTTCAACTGCGGGTGCGCGCCGTGGATTTAATGATCAACGCGGTAATGTATTCTTAAAATTTATAGAAATAATTCTTGATATTAAGCCTAAATACGCCGTTATAGAAAATGTTCGCGGTCTCCTTTCTGCACCGCTGAAACATCGACCTCATGCAGAACGAGGAGAAAATAACCCCCCCTTAAGCATAGATGAGTTACCAGGGGGCGCTTTGCTTCATATCATCAATCTTCTTCGTCAGGGAGGATACGATATCAGCTTTAATTTATACAACACAGCCAATTATGGAGTTCCCCAAGTCAGAGAAAGGGTTGTGATGATTTGCCATCGAGATGGTGGTAAGGTTCCTTATCTTTACCCAACTCATTCAGAAAATGGTAGTTTTGAACTACCACGCTGGCAAACTTTACGTGATGCAATAAGCAATCTTCCAGAAGAAGAAGCATTGTATGTAAATTTTCCAGAGAATAGGCTCGTATATTACCGAATGCTTCAGGAAGGACAATACTGGAAACACCTTCCTCTTGAGATGCAGAAGAAAGCACTGGGAAAATCCTACTATGCTGGAGGAGGTAAAACTGGGTTTCTAAGAAGGCTTTCCTGGGACAAACCAAGTTGTACTCTAGTCACCCATCCGGCCATGCCTGCAACAGATATTTGCCATCCAGTACTCAATCGACCTTTAAGCGTCCAAGAATATAAGCGTATTCAACAATTTCCTGATAACTGGATAGTATGTGGCTCAATTATCGACCAATATCGGCAAATTGGTAACGCCGTTCCTGTGGGTTTAGGAGAAGCTATAGGTAGAACAATTCTTACTCACATGAGTGGGCAATTCCAGCATCCTCCCCAAGACTTTCCATTTTCAAGATATAAAAATAATGATGATGTCTCCTGGGAGAGAAAAGCTTCTGCTGCCATCAGTACAAATAATTTAGACGATACTCCTTTGTCAAGTATCGGGTGTTTTGTATAAGTTAAGTTAAATAACTCTTTCAATCTTCAGACATGATATTTTTCAGATTTTGCAAATAATTTTCGACGAACTTTTTGAAATTTTCTTCCGATAAATTATGTGGGGTTGTTAATGGAAAATTTTTCCAATTGTCGCCTTGCTTTTTAGAAAACGTTCTATGCCATTTCTTGATAGGTGTTCCGTTTCTAATGGCTGATGATGAGGAATTTTCAGAATTATCTCGGTTTTTAACTTGTAACGACTGCCATTGTCTTTGTTCATCACGATAGATGAAATCTACAGATCTAACTACCGAACCTGAACACCATACCCAACCTTCATCTTCTAGAGTATGTGCTATGTATCTTTCCAGAAGGTCACCAACTAAATTTTCAGCACCCATAGAAAGGAGATGCCATTCTTTTGCTTTTTGAATTTCATCCACAGGAACATTAAAATACAGATTTAATATAATTCCCACCATTTCATCAGGAATAGTCTTTGGAGGTTCGGGAGTTTTCGGCTCTCGACCTTTTTTAAAATTCAAAGCTTGCACCTTTATATAATTAAGGGTTCCAATTTCTGAACCGCCTTTACTACGTCCAGCAGCAGCCATATTTGGGTTATCACAGAGAAATTCTATGACAGTTGCATACTTAGCAGATAATGTTGGATCGATCTGATCCATGACTTCTTTAGCAGCAGAATTTGCATTTTCAATGAAAGACACCACACTAACCTCTATGACACAAGCATCCTTTCATATCATGTCTGATTAAACAAAATGCTACCAGTGATAAAAGATGTGATGGCCTGCGATCGCCATCTCTGTGACGACATCTACAACAAAAAGTAAAACACCCTACATATCTTTGCGCCTCTGCGCCTCTGCGTGAGACAACAAAAATTCTCTAAATAACAAAATGACTCGTAAAATACGAGCCAAAAGCCTAAATATACAAACTTTTTGGCTTTACTCAGCAACAGTGCTGGATGAATGCACCTTCTTCCAAAGGCGATCGCGAATTATCTGAAGTTGTTCTTGGGTGCTGATAGGGTTGCGGGGTTGTGGTAGTTCGCTATTAGGCCAGTTTGGTAAAGTATTGCAGGGACAAGACAAAGCTGGCATACCAACATTTCGCATTGGTACTGGCATTTCGCAACGACTACAAGGCAGCATTTCCCATACTGGTGTTAGCAGTTCCGCAATCGTTTCATCAGTTCCTTCTAGGTGACACTCGTCGGCTTGATGATGAATTTGTTGCCAGATGCCTTCAAACTCATCACTATAGCGATCGCCTTTTAGCACCTGTTGAGGCAATAACTCTGTCTTGCCATTGCCAACAATAACCTTTCTGCCTAACTGAAACCAGTAAGCAAGATATCTTTTAACGTCTTGTTCGTTTGCCATATAACTAATTCTAGATTGTAAATTTGACACTTTGATTGTTCAATGCTGAATAAACAATTAAGAGATTTAGTCAAAGGTCAAGGGTCAACAGTTGCACAGACGCGATTAATCGCGTCGATTAAGTATATTTCTTAATTGTAAATAGATTACGCTTTTGGGGGCGGTAGTGGCACACCCAGAATGCTGAGATTTAATACATGACCCCCAGTTACTAAATAAACGCTATCGCAAATAACTCCTAATTGGCGGACTAACATACCCAAGCGATCGCGGAATTGGCGACCACTAGGATAAGCCGGTACTACTCCCCAACCAACTTCTTCAGCAACAAATAACATATCGGCTGCAACCAGTTGTACAGTCTCTAAAAATTCTGTTATTGTATTCTCCCAGCTAATTTCGTCTTGCTCAAGCAAATTAGCTACCCATGTTCCTAACGAGTCAACTAAAAGGCAGGTGTTTGGTTTGGCATCGGCTAAAGTAGCAGTAAGTTCTATAGGTACTGATAAAGTTAACCAATCTTGAGGACGACGTTTCTGGTGTTTTTGAATGCGTTTTTGCCATTCTTCATCGGCTGGGTCTGACACAGCTGTTGCTACGTAAACAACAGTCTTTCCCGACTGCATTGCTAGAGTTTCTGCCCATTCACTTTTACCAGATCTCGCTGCACCTGTGATTAAGATAACTTTACCCAAAGCCTTGTCCTTAATATTTTTAATTGATTCAGGTTAGAATGTCTGAACTGAATTTTCCCGTTAGGGGTGAGATTGTTGGTTTTAAATATCTCTAAAGAGATAAAATTAGCACCAGCATCATTGATGCACAAATGGCATAAGCCAAAAATCCCAACAACCCCATTGTGAATTATTCAACACCACTGGGGACAGCAAATTTCAGGATATCTTTATGAAAACAGGCTGGAAACGCATTGAGGCAACTCTACACGATTTAGGGAATAAAGGTACCGCCGATACTCCAGAAGCAGTTGATCCACAAAAGCGGCCTTTCTCTTTTAGAATCAGCGTTGGGGCAGCTGATTCTACAGATAGCGATCTCAATCCTTCACCAGAGGAGTTAGAGAAACAGGGACAGACAATTGATCTCAGTCCCGATTCTGAAGGTAACTTTTCTGACTCAGAAGAATTATTTGCCCGCCATCACGCTGTACAGGCTTTTTCGACACAAGATAGCAGTGGTAAAACACCTAGCCTACCTAAATTTAAAACACCCAGCTTCAGCAACCATCGCCACGGTGCAAACCCAGGGTTGGCAATGAATCTGTTAAAGGATATTGAGGAAACTGTTGTAGGTTGGGAGAAAGAACTACATAAAATCCTCAAGCAAATTCAAGATGTTTATTTAGAAGGGCCCATAGTCAATGGCTGGTTAGAATCCAATACCAAAGAACCAGACCAAGGAGGAAAAGCGACATTACGCCATGCAGAAGTTGAGCAGCTGATGGACTATGTAGAAGAAATTTGTGCTGCGGGTGCGAAAGTTTCTTATCAATCTTCGCGTACAGGCTACCGTCTATGCGGTGTGGATGCTTCCGGTCAAGTTTGGACACGTCCCTGTCCACCCGATCAGGTTCCATCGGTAAGTATGGCGATCGCACGTTACCAAAAATTACGCCAACTTTTAGGACGCAAACAATACCTGGAAACTCGCCTCAGTCAATTAGCGGAAACATTGGTAATATTACACAGTCACGTTCAGCAAGCTTAAAGTTCTCAAGATTATTTCCGAAAAAACTCGGTTGGTAGGACTAGATTTTTGGTATAGATTAGCGGCATTAGGTTACGGTTGGATGTTGTCATGAGTCATTTGTCATTAGTCATTAGTTATTAGTCAAAGCTTTATAGACTTTGTATAACTTGCGACTCTTGGCTTGAGACTTTTGACCACGGACAACTGGTAACAGCAAAAACCATAACTCATGCCTATGCCAGATATCCAAATCTCTGCCATTATTTGTACTCACAATCGAGACACCTATTTAGGTGCAGCGATTGATAGTCTTTTGGCACAGGATTTTGCGGCTGAATTTGAAGTTGTGGTAGTTGATAATAACTCTAGCGATCGCACCAAAGAAGTTGTAGCACAAAGAGCCAGCAATCCTCGGTTAAAATATGTCTTTGAGCCAACTACTGGTTTATCTGTAGCGCGGAATACGGGTGCAAAACTAGCGAGTGGAGAGATTCTCGCTTATTTAGATGATGATGCAGTCGCAAGCGATCGCTGGCTTTCAGTATTTTATGATGCCTATAAAAATAACTCGCAACTAGCGATCGCTGGTGGTAAAGTTACGCTTTTATGGCCCCAAAATGTGCAACAACCACGTTGGCTATCCCCTGGATTAGCCGCAAATTTGGGTGCATACGACTTGGGTGACAGCATAATTTATATTGATAAGCCGAGTTTCACCCCCAGAGGCTTAAATTACTGTATACGCCGTTCCTTCTTGGAAGAGATTGGCGGTTTTGATCCCCATCTTGGTCGAGTTGGCAAAAATTTATTATCCAATGAAGAACTGCAAATGACAGAATTTGCCTTGCAAAAAGGATGGCAAGTTGCTTATCTTCCCGCCGCATTAGTGGCTCATAATGTCGCACCAGAACGCCTAAAACGTTCTTGGTTTTTAAACCGTGGCTGGTGGCAAGGTATTAGTGAATGTTACCGCGAACAACTGGCAGGGAAAGCTGGAATTAGCCAATTACAACGAGGTGGCGAACGATTTATCCGCGGTTTATATAAAGCATTGCAATACTTTTCCGATCCAGCAGAACGCTTTGACAAGCTCGTTTATGCTTATGGTCAGATTGGTTATTTAAATGCTGCTATTCAAGGGCTGCTATCAACAGCAAATAAAAAATAATTAGGACTTATGCAAGTGTCATATTTTTTTCGTTTAGTTGTGTCCAGGGTCAAATGTCAAGAGTCCAAAAAGCTCAATTTTTAACCCTTGACTCTTGACTCTTGACTCTTATGCCAGAGGAGCACTGTGCTAGTTGCGTAAGTCCTGATAATATCTAAAATCTATTTTAAATCTTATATGTCATCTAAAATACCTGTTTCTGTACTTATTCCCGCCAAAAATGAACAAGCTAATTTACCAGCCTGTCTCACTAGCCTGGAAATGGCTGATGAAGTATTTTTAGTTGATTCTCAAAGTACCGATAATAGTGTCGCCATTGCTGAAAGTTTTGGCGCTTATATCGTCCAATTTAAATTTAATGGTAGCTGGCCCAAGAAGAAAAATTGGTCTTTAGATAATCTGCCATTCCGTAACGAATGGGTGTTAATTGTCGATTGCGATGAGCGGATTACACCAGAATTATGGGCGGAAATTGCTCAAGTAATTAAAGATGAAGAATATGCAGGTTATTATCTCAATCGCCGGGTATTTTTCCTAGGAAAATGGATTCGCCACGGTGGTAAATATCCTGATTGGAATTTGCGGTTATTTAAGCATCAAAAAGGGCGCTACGAAAACCTAAATACCGAAGATATTCCCAATACTGGCGACAATGAAGTTCACGAACACGTCGTTTTAGATGGTAAAGTCGGCTATCTCAAAAACGATATGCTCCATGAAGATTTCCGCGACCTTTACCACTGGTTAGAAAGACACAATCGTTATTCCAATTGGGAAGCCCGTGTTTATTACAATTTGCTCACCAATAAAGATGAAGGTGGCACAATTGGCGCAAATTTATTTGGTGATGCAGTCCAACGCAAACGCTTCTTAAAAAAAGTCTGGGTACGTCTACCATTTAAACCTTTATTACGGTTTATTTTGTTCTACATAATTCAGCGCGGCTTTTTAGATGGCAAAGCTGGATATGTTTATGCCTGTTTATTGAGCCAATATGAATATCAAATCGGAGCCAAACTGTACGAATTGCGCGACTGCGGCGGAACGCTGAATACGGCGAAATCGTAGTGAGTGGGGATTGGGGACAGGGAAAAGGCAAGGGGGCAGGGGGCAGGGAGACAAGGGGAGAAATTCCCATTACCAATTACCAAACACCCAATTACCAAATGACAAATAACAAATACCTCATGCCCAATGCCCCATGCCCCATGCCCCATGCCCCTTTTGCCGATTTACGCAAGTATGACCAATCTTGGTTTGATAGAGGGCGACCAGGTTGGTATATTTTGTTGTGGTGGTTGGTGCAGGCGATCGCTTTTCCTTTGACTATACAGCCGTTAAATCAGTTGCGTTGTATGTTGCTGCGCTTGTTTGGGGCGCGGATTGGTAAAGGTGTATTTATTCGCCCGACTGCGCGCTTTACCTACCCTTGGAAAGTTACTATCGGTGACTATAGCTGGATTGGTGATGATGTCGTTTTCTATAGTCTGGATGAGATTAACATCGGGGAACATTGCGTAATTTCCCATAAAAGTTATCTCTGTACTGGTAGCCATGATATGCGCGATCCGGCTTTTGGATTGAAAACAGCGAAGATTACTATTAATAATGGCGTTTGGGTAGCAGCTGATTGTTTTGTCGCCCCAGGTGTGGAAATCGGCGCAAATGCTGTGATTGGCGCGCGTAGTAGTGTTTTTAGTTCCATGCCATCTGGACAAGTTTGTTTAGGTAGTCCTTGCCGTCCCCAGTATCCGAGGTTGGAGGGTAGTATCATATCGGTTAAAGATTGATAATGAGGACTGCAAGGGGGCAGGGAGCAGGGAGCAGGGGGAAAAGAGTTTTCAGATTTTTGTACAGATATAGGGACGATCAATATTTAGTTAGCGATAGACTTCTGGGTTGACGCAGTAGGGAAGACGATCGCCTTTTAAGCCGGCAATCAAGTTGGCGATCGCAATGTCTGCCATTTTTGCTCTTGTTTGACGGCTGGCGCTTCCGATGTGGGGTGTAATAATTAGGTTCTCTAGCGTCAGCAATGGGCTATCCATTGGTAGCGGTTCTGGATCGGTGACATCCAAAGCGGCGGCGGCGATTTGCTTTTGGGAAAGTGCTTGATACAATGCCTCTTGGTCAACGATTGTTCCCCGTGCTGTGTTAATTAAGATAGCCGATGGCTTCATTAAAGCAAATTGGCGATCGCTTAATAAATGATATGTCTCTTGATTACCTGGTGTATGAATGGTGATAAAGTCGGATGTTTGCAATAAGGTGTCTAATGTCACAAACTCCGCACCATAGCACTTTTCCACCTCTGGCTGACATTTGCGGTTGCTGGCATATAGTATTCTCATATCAAAACCTTGGGCACGACGCGCCACGGCTTGGCCAATGCGTCCCCAGCCAATAATTCCCAAGGTAGCACCTGCAACATTCGGCCCTAATAATAAATCTGGTTCCCAAGTGCGCCACAAACCTGCACGGGTAAATCTATCAGCTTCCACAACTCGCCGCGCAGCCGCCATGAGTAACGCCCAAGTTAAATCTGCCGTAGCATCAGTTAATACACCAGGGGTATGCCCCACTGGAATTTTTTGTGCTGTCGCCGCCGCAATATCGATGTTATCGAACCCCACAGCCATTTGACTAATGACTTTCAGTGAAGAACTAGCAATTAATTGTTGATCAATTCTATCTGTTAACAGACACAACAACCCATCTACAGCTTTTGCCTTAGCCAGCAAAATCTCATAAGGCGGTGGTTGACGTTCCGGCCAAACCTCCACAGATACCATTGTATTGAGTTGTACTAAGTCAGTTGGTAGATTGCGAGTAACGAAAATTTTCATTTGCTGTATTTTTCTTTTTTATCTGTAAGTCCCTTGGTGCAATGTGCAGTAGCATTACACCAAAACTCAATATTTATATCTCTAGACTGATCGCAAAAGACATACTCTACAGAAAAAATTAGTATATATTGCTTTATGAAGGGAAATCCCAACGCCCCACCTTCTCCGTGAGCAATGCAGCGAATTGATAGCCTACTCCATCAATTAGGTGAACGTGGTCAAATCCTGCGAATAACTTATTTTCCCAAAGAGGAGCAGGCTTTGTGAGTATGGCTAATCAGAATGGACACGTGGGTAATGAGTCAACATCAGTAAGCAACGCTGAGGTTAACTTTTTGCTTGGTGGCGGTGAAATGGGGGCACGGATGCGAGAAAAGGATTGGTCGCAAACTTCCTTAGGCCCTACAGAACAATGGCCCCAAAGCCTGAAAACAGCCGTTAGAATTATGCTTACCTCCCGCCAAGCGATGTTTGTTTGGTGGGGCGAGGAATTAATTAACCTTTATAATGATGCCTACAAGGCAATTGTTGGTGGTAAACACCCAGAAGTGCTGGGACAGCCAGCTTCCTATGTGTGGCGAGAGATTTGGCAGCAGGTAGGCCCAAGAGCTGAATCAGCAATGCTTAATAATGAGGGGACTTACGATGAAGCGCTGCTGCTAATTATGGAGCGCAACGGCTACCCAGAGGAGACTTATTATACCTTTTCTTATAGCCCTGTTCCCAATGATCAAGGTGGTACAGGTGGGATTATTTGCGCCAACACTGATGATACACAACGCATCATCAGTGAACGTCAGTTAGCACTACTGCAGGACTTAGCAGCAAGGACTGTAGATGCACGTACATTTGATGTAGCTTGTTCTCTAAGTGCAAGTAGTTTAGAAACTAATCCTTACGATCTACCCTTTGCAATGATTTATCTGGTAGATCCAGAACAAGAGCGGGTATTTCTAGCGGGAACCTCTGGTATCGGGCGGGATCATATAGCAGTACCGGAAACTCTTGCTATTAATGATGATACGATTTGGCCGTTTGCTCACGTGCTGAAGACTCATAAGCCATGCTTAGTTGATGATTTGCCATCGCACTTTATCAACCTCCCCACAGGTGCTTGGTCACAACCGCCACATCAAGCAGTAGCCGTACCCATTGCAGCATCAGGACAAACAGGAAAAGCAGGGATATTAATTGTCGGTTTAAACCCTTTTCGCCTATTTAACAATAATTACAGCGGATTCATTGAACTAGTAGCAGGTCAGATTGCAGCTAGTATTGCTAACGCTCAAGCTTATGAAGAAGAGCGCAAACGGGCTGAGGCTTTAGCAGAATTAGATCGCGCAAAAACAGTTTTCTTTAGCAACGTCAGTCATGAGTTTCGGACTCCACTTACCCTAATGTTAGGGCCACTAGAGGAAATCCTGAATAACTCTGCCACTTTGCTTCCAGTCAACGAACGCCAGCAGTTAGAAATGGTGCAACGTAATGGACTGCGGCTGTTGAAATTGGTCAACACCTTGCTAGATTTTTCGCGCATTGAAGCCGGAAGAGTGCAAGCCTCATATGAACCCATCGATTTGGCTAGTTTTACCGCAGAGTTAGCCAGTGTATTTCGTTCCACAATTGAACGAGCAGATATGCACTTAGCAGTTAATTGTCCTCCCTTACCAGCACCAGTGTATGTGGATCGGGAGATGTGGGAGAAAATTGTGCTGAATCTGCTCTCGAATGCTTTCAAATTTACGTTTACTGGAGAAATCACCGTTAGCTTACAGTGGGTAAACGATTTTGTTGAGTTGCAGGTTAAAGACACAGGGATTGGTATCCCCAGTGAAGAAATTCCTCACCTATTTGAACGCTTTCATCGCGTTAAAGGAGCACAAGGTCGCACCTTTGAAGGCTCAGGAATTGGCTTGTCGCTGGTACAAGAATTGGTGCAAATGCATGGAGGAAATGTCCAAGTTACCAGTGTTTTAGGACAAGGTAGCTGTTTTACCGTATCCATTCCTACAGGAGCAGCTCACTTACCGCCAGAGCGCATCAGTGCTACTCGCACTCTAGCTTCAACTGCCTTGAATGCCACTTCTTACCTAGAAGAAGCCCTACGTTGGCTACCCACAGTTGGAGATGAGGGAGTAGTTTCCCCCTCGGCTTCCTCTGCTCCCTCGGCTTCCTCTGCTTCCCATACTTCCCCAGCCCGGATTCTCTTGGCTGACGATAACGCTGATATGCGCGATTATGTCAAGCGGTTGTTGAGTCAAGACTATGAGGTGGAAGCAGTAGCGGACGGTTTAGCGGCTTTGTCTGCAGCTAGGAGACGCGTACCAGATTTAATCCTGACGGATGTGATGATGCCAGGGTTAGATGGCTTTGGACTGTTACAAGCACTACGCAACGAGCCAGAGACGACAAAAGTACCAATTATTCTGCTGTCAGCACGGGCGGGTGAAGAAGCACGGGTGGAAGGTTTAGAAGCTGGTGCTGATGATTACTTGATTAAGCCGTTTTCTGCCCGGGAATTATTGGCGCGGGTGGAAGCTGCTTTAAAACTGGCACGGCTGCGAGACGAAGCTATGCAACGGGAGCAAGGGCTACGGCTGGAAGCGGAGGTAGCAAAAGCTCACCTAGAAACTGTGCTAGCTGGTATCAAAGACCAGTTTTACGTCTTAGATCGGGAGTGGCGTTACAGCTTTGTGAACGATCGCGTCACCGTAGTTGTAGGAAAGTCCAAGGAAGAACTGCTCGGTCAAGTAATTTGGGAACTATATCCCGATTTAATTGGCAATGAATTTTATACCCAAGTTCATCATGCTTTTGCTCAACAGCAAGTAATGCGGTTTGAGTACTTTTACTCCCCTTGGCGACGCTGGTTTGAAAATCGTATTTACCCCTTTGCTGATGGTGTCAGTGTCTTTGTCACAGATATTAGTGAGCAAAAACAAGCACAAGCAGCATTGCTGGAGAGCGAACAACGATTCCGTAACATGGCTGACAACGCTCCAGTAATGATTTGGGTGACTGACCCTACAGGCTATTGCACTTACCTCAGCCAAAGCTGGTACAATTTTACCGGACAAACCGAGGAAACAGGTCTGGGGCTAGGGTGGTTAAATGCCGTGCATCCAGAAGATTTCGAGTCAGCCAAAAATGCTTTCTTAGCGGCTAATAAACACCACAAGGCATTTCGTCTAGAGTACCGCTTGCGGCGCAAGGATGGTGACTATCGTTGGGTGATTGATGCGGCAGCTCCTTGGTTAAGCTGGGATGGAGAACTCAAGGGTTACATTGGCTCAGTAATTGACATTACCGAACGCAAAGCCGCAGAAACAGAACGCGATCGCCTATTGCAACTTGAGCAAGCTGCTAGAGCCGAAGCCGAAAACGCTAACCGGATTAAAGATGAATTTCTGGCGGTGTTGTCCCATGAATTGCGATCGCCTCTCAATCCCATTCTCGGATGGTCAAGACTTTTGCAGACCCGTGAGTTTGACCCAGTAAGTAGAAAAAAAGCTCTAGCTACAATTGAGCGTAATGCTCAATTACAAGTTCAACTGATTGACGATTTGCTAGATGTCTCCCGCATCTTACGCGGTAAGCTTAACCTCAACATGGCTGAAGTTAATTTAGTCTCGGTAATTGAGGCAGCAATGGAAACAGTGCGTCTAGCTGCCGAAGCTAAAAAAATTCAATTTCATATAATTTTGGATGCATCTGTAGGCGAAGTTTTAGGTGATTCTAGTCGTTTACAACAAGTAATTTGGAATCTTGTATCTAATGCTGTTAAATTCACTCCTGAAGGTGGGAAGGTCAACATCCGCCTAGATGAGATTGACGCTCAAGCTCAAATCACCATCAGTGACACAGGTAAAGGTATCAGTTCTAGCTTCCTTCCTTATGTGTTTGAATATTTCTGCCAAGCTGACAGTACCACAACCCGCAAGTTTGGTGGCTTGGGGTTAGGATTAGCTATTGTGCGTCATCTGGTAGAACTACATGGCGGAACAGTAAGTGCAGAAAGCCTAGGTGAAGGGCAAGGCGCTACGTTCACAGTTAGGCTACCACTTTTGAAGGATGAAGGTAAAAGGCTAAAGGATGAAAATGAGTCAGCTAACCTTGCTGCTGATGCACTAATATTGACAGGAATTAAAATTTTAGTTGTAGATGATGACACAGATACTCGTGAGTTCTACACCTTTGTACTACAACAAAGTGGTGCAATTGTCACTGCGGTAGCATCTGCTGCGGCTGCACTGCAAACATTGACAAAATTCAAGCCAGATATTTTACTCAGTGACATTGGAATGCCAGAAATGGATGGCTATATGTTCATGCGTCAGGTAAAAGCATTGCAAACAGAAAAAGAGAAAGAAATTCCGGCGATCGCTTTAACAGCCTATGCTGGAGAACTCAACCAACAACAAGCACTTTTGGCTGGCTTTCAAAAGCATATTTCTAAACCCGTTGAGCCAGATGAGTTAGTTAGTGTAATTACAGATCTACTTGGTAGGAGGTAGGGATTAGGAATTGGGTAATGGTTAATTGGTAATGGGAAAAGCCACCAAGGACAAGGGGGAAAAGGGAGAACTATATAATGACTTTGACTTTTGAAACCAGATGATTAACAAATGCCAAACACCAAACACCAAACACCAATTGCAAGTATCAGCCTCAAAAATATTAAAGCACAACAAAATAGTATTTTACAGAATATTTTTAATTTAGCTGCAACTGATACCCCAAACTCTGCTGAAATTAAAAAACTAACTCAAATTTTTAGCAGAACAGTTACAAGAATTGAACAAATCTGTGTTCACCAACAAGCAACACCAGCCAATCTCACTAGTTCATCGCGTCAGATTTACTCATGGCTCAAGTTTTTAACGGACGAATACAACTTACAATTGCACATAAATAGTACTTTTCGTCTGAGAGAAATAGCTCAAGAAATATTGAAAAAAGATAAACAAGAATCTGTAGATTTAAAAATTGAATTAATCAATTTAGCAGGATTATATAAAGGTAAAAAATCTCATGAATTTGCCCATATAACTATTAGTGAAGGATTTATAAATGCACCCGATGAAGTTTTACAAGCAGTAATAAAATCTGTAATATTTGGCAGGAATCAAGAAACTAAACAACTGATTCGGTCTTTTGCTAGCTCAGAAGAATATAGTAGTGTTCTCCTCTCACTAGATTTAATCGCTGAAGTAATTGCAGAAAATCCCCAAGGTAAGTTCTATAACTTAAATAATTTGTTTGATAAACTCAACCAAGAATATTTTGCCACCAATCTTGTTAAACCACGTCTCGCATGGAGCAAAATTAATACTTATCGTAAGTTTGGACATTATGAGCCAGCTAGAGATAGAGTAGTGATGAGTTTGACCCTTGATAATGGCAATATACCTGAGTTTGTAATTGAGTTTGTGTTATTTCACGAATTACTACACAAGCACCACGGTACAAAATGGGTGAATGGCAGAAGAATGGTTCATACTTCAGAGTTTCGCGCTGATGAAAGCAAGTTTAAGTTATATGCAGAAGCTCAAGGCTGGTTGCAAAAGTTAGCATCCGGTTAATGATGCAATTTAAATGACGATTAGCTTAGCCAACTACCCCAAGCTAGGAAATTCGAGTGACTTGTTGATTCACACGGGGACGGCCAAAGCGCTCCCAAGCACTGCCGCCACGGAGAAATAATTCTATGAAGCGTAATGGTTCTGTCCCAGAGCCAACTGACCAACCGGAACTACCAGGCGCAAAGGCTAAAGTGCCTTCAGACACCTTGAAACTGCCATCAGAATATACTGCATCACTGACCACATCTCCTATGCGGATGACGATTTTGGTTTGGGGCTGTAAGTTCACCGTATGCGCCGCAATAGTGGTTTTGATGTTGCCATAGCCATCAATCCAGGCAATGCGATCTGGCGGAACATTAGGGATTTGCTCACGTATGAGGCTATCTCCCAGAAGGCTGAAATCTTCACGCATAATCGCCGCCGCCGCCACTGGAAATACATCCCGTGAGCGAAACTGCGAACCACCGCGAGAAACATTGACCACTCGCAACTCTTTGGTATAGTCTTTGATAAACGAGAGAGTATAGCCTGCGTTTACGCCCACTACTTTGACACCATTGGATAACAAGGCGTAAGTTAGTCCTTCACCTTCATTGTCCCGACGGGCTTCGGGATCATCCTGACGAGGCGCACAGTTGTGATAAATCAAGCGTTCACTAGGCCCAGGGTTGAGTCCTAGTTGGGCAATCCAGAAACCCGTTGCCAAGGTACTGAATGGTGGAACCGAAAGCAAGTGAATTTGGGCATGGGGAAAAGCCATCAGCAGACGTTGCGTGACTTCAGTAAATGCTGGATCTCCTGTACCGTAGTCTGCAATCACACAGATAAACATTTTGCCCCTCCTGTTCACGGGTAATTATTGGGAATCAATGCTCAGACGGTAGTATTCAAATGCATTCCTTAACTTGCCTCATCAGCAGTCTAAATGTAATCTCCACTCGAGAGCAAGATTTCTGCACTACATTGAAGGTAGTTAACTACCATGAATTTCTATACATTCGCTTAGATGCTTTGAAAACCACCGAGTCAGTCGCTTCTCCTACGGAGACGCTGTGCGTAGCTTGCTTCCCCGGAGGGGTACGCTCCAATTCAAAATTATGAATTCAAAATTATCACAAGCCTACGGTTAAAGCTGTAGGCTTGTGATAAGGATGCCGCATTTCTCGCAATATCTTTTTTTTAAGCACATCAACATTTCTTGTAATTTCAGCACAAAAGATGCTTCTTAACTAGTTGTTTTAGAAGCATCTTGGTTGTGTTGCAAATACAAACAAAACTTACATTTTGGGATAAAGTTTATGTGACCAATTATTCGGGATAAATTTCACACTTGACTACACAAATAATTTTTCCCAATCAAAGCGAATTCCTATAGATATGAAAAACGATGATTTACCATACTTATATTCCGCGATCGCCTTTATCTAAGTTCGTCAAATTTTTGTGGTCGAGTGAGGGCGATAACTTACCATCATCACGGGTGAAGTTGCTACCGATTGGCTCAATGGAATTACTGATAAATCTCCGGGAAAATACAATACCTCTGTACGATAGTAACAGTGGGGAACGATGCGGTAGTACAAGCAGTATGAGAATCTTGGGAATCCATTCTCAAAGCTTGATAATTGACAATCACAGCCAGATATCCGTGATGGGCGTGCGTTTTCAAGCAGGTGGTAGTGTCCCCTTTTTTCAGCTTCCCATCAAAGAATTACATAATCGGGTAATCTCGCTCAATGAATTATGGAGCGATCGCGCTGACGAATTGCGAGAAAAGTTGCTCAAAGTTTCCCAATTAGAAACTCGCTTCCGCGTCTTGGAGCACTATCTCCTAACTATGATGGTGCAATCATCCCCACAACATCCAGTTGTTGAGTTTGCATTAAATCAATTTGCAAATTTACATCCACCCACAGTTAGAGAAATTACAAATCAAATTGGTATTAGTCCCCGTTATTTTGGACAGTTATTCAGCAACTGTGTGGGATTAACACCCAAGCTATTTTGTCGCATTCAACGCTTGCGAAGAGTTCTTTGTCTATTAGCTGGGAAAACACATACCGATACCGATTGGACTGATATCGCTTTCACTTGCGGTTACTTTGACCAAGCACATTTTATTCACGACTTTCGCAGTTTAGCTCTTTGCACTCCTAGCGAGTATATCAAACACCGAGGTCTTCATCCCTGCCATATTGTATTACCCGATTAAGGTCATTTTTTTACAATACCTCCTATCTTTTCTCTGTCAAAATTAAGATGCAGCAGAATTGGGAGATTGCAATAAATGGAATTATTAACAGAATTTGTATCAGCCAACCAAAAAAACGATATTTTTACAATTGGTAAATATATTGAAGCCCACATAGCTGCCAATTGGGAAATCTTAATTCAAAAGCATAATGATAAATTATTGCGTGCATTTACCAAAGCAGGAGACATGGCTTATGGAGTTTATTTAAATTTCCTTTTTCGCCCCATTCATCTGCAGCTAAAACAGGTTGGCTTATACCCAAATCCCAGATTTCCTGGTGATTTTAGTATATCTAGGGAATGGGGTAATTTTGAAGAAACAAACCAACAGCGTTGGATGTGGAGTACTATCAAGTCAATAGAAGGAGATTCGCTAGGAACAATTGTCACAATTACTTTTCACGACCACAACCAGTTTCGCATCCCTCAACAGCCCGGAATTATCGCTTTAGCTCAAACTGATACAGATGCTGTTGTAGAAGTGCTTTCGCAGTTTTCTACTGATTTCAAGAATGCACGCGAATTCAAAATTGAATATGCAGAATATTTACAAAGTCAAAATTAAAGTTCTCAAAAATACGCATACCGCACGAATTAATAATATTAAAAGATACAGCAAATAATTGAAAAAAGTAATGAGTAATAAATAGGACTTACGCAACTGGCACAGTGATCCTCTGGGATAAGAGTCAAGAGTCAAGGGTCAAGGGTCAAAAATTTAGGTTTTTTGGACTCTTGACATTTGAACGCCAGTTCACTCAACGGAGGGAACCTCCGCACGTGACTGGCTCCCCTGGACAAACCCAAACGAAAAAAATATGACACTTGCGTACGTTTTAATAAATAGTGAGTAATCAGTAAAATTCCTACTCATTACTCATTACTCCTTACTCATTACTCATGATGTATCTCACTTCCTTCAAAAGTGCTGTAACTAGTCGCCGTGTCATCCAGCATCACGAATAAACCCTGTCTCTTTGAGCAGTATTTCTAGTTCTGCGTGCGGAAATTTCGTATCCTTGTTTTTGTTATCCCACATGGCAGCAAAGAAGTTTTGCATCAGCGTAATGATGCGACGGTATTTAACAATGCTGGCAACATAGAAATCATTTAAATTGATATCGCCGTCAGCATATATCTGTTCGATGTTGTCGAGTAATATTGACCTCTGTTCATAAGGTTTAAAACCTTCTTTGATGCTATATTTTTCTCTGATTCTGCATTTATCCCTGTCTGAACATGAATCATAAGGTGCGCGAATCAAATGACCGAGATTTCGCAGAACTTCGCCGTAATCATAAAATTTGTTCTGCTCAAAAAAAGATTTTTCTTCTATTGTTAACGCAAAACTTTTGTCCAGTACTAAGCCAAAATCGCTTAAATAAATCTGCTCGCCGTCAGTGAGAACATTACGAAAATGTGAGTCGAAGTGGATAATTCCCTTCATCCTCAAAAAGTCAATCGTTGTGTGTAACTCATCCAAGGGTTGCTGAACTTTGTCGGGGTTTAAGAATAGCCATGTTTCCAAAATATGGGGAATGTATTCTAGGAACAGAACTAATTCATAGTTGGCATTTGCTCTATCTAATAAATATTTCCCAGCATTCTCACTATTACCCCAGTATTCTATGTAACTTTTGTAATGTTCTATATCTACATCAGCACGCTGCCCAGAGAAGGGAATAATCCGATAATGGTACATCAGGGGGAAAGTAGCAATTTCACCTGCTAATACCCAGTTAGTTGTCTTGATATGGGTTACGAGTTCCCGAAAGACACCAAAACCAGTGGAACCTAAGCCGTAATTACAGTAAGTCGGCAAGTTATAGAGGTTTTTGGTAGAAAAGAGGTTGTCAAATTCAATTTTCGTCACAGGAACAAGTTTCACAAAAACCTGGGATTCTCCCAGAGTTATGGTGTAATTTCTCCCCCAACCTGTACTTGAATCATTCGATTCACTATTGTTAAACAAAGAAAGCAATTGTGCATTATCTAACTGAGCAATTTGTGAACTGAGGTGGAAATATTTCTTGGTTCTAATTTCTATAGGATTATTAGCCATTTTCCTCCGTCTAGCTACAGCGCATTGAGTGTCAGCAGTTAACGAATCTAGATGGAGTGGCTTTTCCCGCTGACTTTCCGTAATATCTCAATTCTCATTGTAGCCAATCTCAAGAATCGAAAATGGGGGTACTTCCCTAGCTAGAATTTGGCAACAAACTCTCTTGAGCGTATTACAATAATATTACAAGTAAGCATTGAGAATTTTATGATGCACGACTGGGACCTATAAAGGCGGATCAAAGAGATCCGGTCAATTCTATTCCACCTTCTTTTACTTACGACCACCGCGCAATCGAAGCTCGATGGCAATCCATCTGGCAGCAAACCCAACTGCATGAAGTCGATTTAGCAACAACTGCTCAGCCTTTTTACAATTTGATGATGTTCCCCTATCCCTCAGCAGAGGGTTTGCACGTTGGGAATGTCTATGCTTTTACCGGAGCAGACATTTACGGTCGTTTCATGGCGATGCAAGGGAAAGCGGTGTTTGAGCCAATGGGCTTTGATGCTTTTGGCATTCACAGCGAGAATTTTGCGATTAAGCAAGGTGTTCATCCTCGTGAATTGACGGCGCGTAATGTAAAGCGATTTCGAGAAACGCAGTTGCAAAAAATGGGCAATCGTTTCTGCTGGAATCACGAAATTCAGACTACAGATCCCACATATTATAAATGGACGCAGTGGATATTCTTGCAGTTGTTCAAAGCTGGGTTAGCCGTTCGTAAAAAAGCGGCGGTGAACTGGTGTCCTTCATGCAAGACAGTACTTGCTGATGAGCAGGTGATTAGCGGTGAATGCGAACGCTGCAATACCATTGTCATACAACGGGAGTTGGAACAGTGGTTTTTCAAAATCACCCAGTATGCTCAAAAATTGTTAGACAATTTGGAGCGATTGGACTGGTCAGAAAAAGTCAAAACGGCTCAACGCAACTGGATTGGGCGTGACGAAATAGATGGCACAGTACAGTATCACTTGCGAGATTGGTTAATCTCCCGACAACGCTATTGGGGCCCGCCGATTCCGATTATTTACTGCTCCTGCTGCGGTACAGTACCTGTTCCAGAGGAGCAATTGCCAGTGCAGTTACCGGAAACCGAGAATTGGTTGCCTCAAGGAACTGGGAATTCTCCTTTGGCAGACATTCCAGAATTTGTCAATACAACCTGTCCTGGCTGTGGTGGTGCAGCGCGACGAGAAACGGATGTGTCTGACAACTTTTTGGATTCTGCTTGGTATTTTTTACGCTATCCCTGCTGCGATCGCACTGATGTTCCATTTGATCCCGCAATTACGGCTAAATGGTTACCTGTGGATATGTATATTGGTGGTGCGGAACATTCTGTGCTGCATCTGTTATACAGTCGATTCATCACAATGGTGTTGCATGATTTGGGGCATATCCCCTTTGAGGAACCCTTTCGGCGATTCCGCGCCCACGGATTGCTGACTAAACAGGGTGGCAAAATGAGCAAATCCAAGGGCAATGTGGTGAATCCCGATCGCTATATTGAGGAATATGGTGCAGATACATTGCGGACTTACTTGATGTTTTTGGGGCCATACGACCAAGGCGGCGATTTTTGCGATCGCGGGATTGCTGGTATCCGGCGATTCTTGGATCGAGTGTATCAATGGGTGAGCAAACACAAAAATAGTTTGCAACCAAATCCGCCTGATTTGGCATCGCAGCGGCGTTTACATCAAACAATCCACAAGATTTCCGAAGATATGCAATCGCTGAAATATAATACAGCGATCGCTGCTTTGATGAGTTATTTCAATGTGCTGCAATCAAAGTCGAGTATTGCAGAGGTGGAGTTGAAGTCATATCTGTTGATGTTGGCTCCCTTTGCACCCCATATGACTGAAGAACTCTGGCAACAATTGGGTGAATCAGGCTCGATTCATCAGCAGACTTTTCCCCAGTTCGAGCCAGAATTGTTGATTACCGAACAGGTAACAGTCGCAGTGCAAATCAATGGACGTACTCGAACGACAATTACCGTTTCACCGGAGGCTTCGCAGCCGGAAGCGATAGCGATCGCCAGAAAAACAAAAGCAGTTCAATGGTATCTCAAAAATCAGGAGGTGCAGCGTGTTGTTTACGTTCCCGGTCGAGTAATTAACTTTGTCACCTGAACACAAATTACTGTAGAAAGCGATCGCACATTTCGGTTCCCGTAATCAATTTGCGGTTTGGCAATTACAACCGAACCGCAGATTGTGTTATTTGGGCGAAGGTATTGCTTTAATATAGGATTTCTATATAACCTTGGGTTCCATTAACTCGGATTCTCTGTCCGTCTTTGATCAGTTTGGTAGCATTATCTACTCCCACAACTGCGCTTATGCCATATTCACGTGCGATAACTGCTCCATGAGTCATCAGTCCACCAACTTCAGTGACTAGGCCTTTGATGGATACAAACAATGGTGTCCAGCTAGGGTCAGTAAAGGAGGTGACTAATATATCTCCATTTTCTAGATCGGCATCTTCCATGTCGAAGATGACACGAGCTCGTCCTTCTACAACTCCAGAGGAAACAGGTAAACCTATAATAGCCCCGGCAGGGAAATTTTCTCGTTTGTACCGACCTGCAATGATTTCACCATCAGACGTAATCACACGTGGGGGAGTTAGTTTTTCATAGTATTTGTACTCGTCTTTGCGTTTGCTGATCATCTGGTAATCAAGTTTATTTGTGAGTACGACTAAGCGAAGTTCTTCAAAAGTGAGATAGTAGATATCTTCTTTTTCATGAATAACGTTAGCTTGTACGAGTTGTTCGGCTTCTTTGAGTAAAGCTTTCTTATAAACGAAGTAGCGATTAACTATGCCGTATTTTGGATATTCACGATAACCGATAAAATTCCGAATTAGGCGGATCATTCGTTTTGTTTCTTCGGCTTTTTGTTCACCATCTGGTAATTGCTTCAATCGCTCTAATAACTCTTGTTCTTTTTTCAAAGCTGACTGTCGCCCTTGCTCAAATTTGCGATCGCCCGCACCAGGCTCAAAGTTTTTGATATTACTGAGAATTAGGGGGACAAGTGTAGTTGGTTTTTCACTCCAACGAGGTCTTGTAATATCGATTTCCCCAACACATCGCATTCCGTATTTGTCGAGAAAAGCAGAGATAGCGTCTTGGGTTTCCTTTCCACCATTAAACTTAACCAATTCATCCAAAAAGCTATCATCTTTTACATGTTGTAAATAATCAATTACTTCAGGATAAGGACGAATCGCATCCGCAACATCCAATAGTGCCAGACCCATTTCCGAAGTAATATTGTTGGGTGCTGATTGAGAAAGTGTGTCCGCTGCGTTTTTTTCGCCTAACCACTCGTTCATTTTTTCATTGATCCAGGAAGAAGCATTCATAGCAGTCATAAACACACCAAAACTCTGTGAATCAGAGTGGGTCTGCTTTAATTGCTGGATATCTTCCAGGATAAAATCAAACAGATCCGATCCTGATTTCGTTTGGATAGTTTGTTTTAACGCGTCGATCGAGGTTTGACTCTGTTGAATCAACTCAGCAACAATCGCCGGATCGTAGTCGTTTAGGGTTTGAAAATCCGCAGGCGATCGACCTTTACTGCTTTTGCCGGGACGCTGATCATCGGGTAACAATTTAATAAAATCTCCTCGCTCCAGGATGGTTGTCAGTGCATCTTTCATGAGCGGATCAGATTTTCCCAATGTGACGTTTAATATAGTTTCTCTGCTGGCAGGTGAAGCTAGCGTCGCTGTCACATCAACAAACAACCTGCCACCAGCCGTATGCATGGGTGCATGGGTCATTAACAGGAAAAAAGACAATCCCAATGGTTTCATGGCATCGGTCATCATTTGGTTGTGACCGACAGAAACAAAGACGTGATTTTCCTGATCATTCGTTTCAGGAATCGGATACAAAGTCGTGATGGGGCGACTCTGGACAATATAAAATGTATCATCAACCAAACACCATTCGATGTCCTGGGGACAGCCGAAATGTTCTTCAATCTTCCTAGCGATGCGCTCAAGCTGTAAAATCTGCTCGTCTGTCAGCGCTTGCCTATTCTGCCGTTGTTGCTCAATTTCCTGTTCTTTTGTACCGCCATCTTTTAAGGCGTAAATAGCCAGTTTTTTGGTGGATATCTTCTTATCGACAACCTTGCCGTTACGCACTTTATAGATATCAGCATTCACCAGACCTCTGACTAAGGCTTCACCAAGTCCGAAGCTAGCATCAATGGATAACACCTTCCGATTAGAAGTAACGGGATCAGCAGTAAACAAAATTCCTGCTACCTGTGGGAAGACCATCTTCTGAACAACCACAGACAAGTGGACTTGACGGTGGTCGAAGCCATTTTGAATGCGGTAAATTATTGCTCTCTCAGTAAATAGCGATGCCCAGCACTTGCTGATGTGCTTTAAAATTGCTTCCTTCCCGATAATATTCAAATACGTATCCTGCTGTCCTGCAAAGGAGGCTGTTGGTAAATCCTCAGCAGTGGCGCTGGATCGTACTGCATAGGCATTTTTTTCTCCAAGCGTAGACAGAAGGCTGGTGATCTCTTCATTAATGTCTTCAGGAATGGTTATCCCTTCAATGAAAGAGCGAATTTCACTGCTAAGTTCACCGATTTTATGCCATTCTTCCACTTTGAGAAGCGATAACTGCTCAAGTAATTCCTTAATTGACGAAGTTTCCCCAATTATTCTTTTAAAAGCTGCAGCAGAAATACAAAAGCCATCTGGTACATGGATTCCTTCAATCTTGGATAGTTCCCCCAAGTTCGCGCCTTTACCCCCAACAAAGGAGAGTTTTGTTTGATTAATATCTTGAAAACAAAGCACAAATGAACTCATCAGTTTCCTTCCTTTGGCAATTCATACTTTGGTAATTTTGACTGCATCACAACCGATCAACTTTCATTTCACAAAAGACTTTTGCAAGAATTCTAGCGATTCCTGAACTATCGGGTGACTACACGCAAGTTCGGCAAGCAGCAGAAAGAACAACAGTATTACTTTAAGGACTTAAAACTTCTAACTTAAGCTGTGAAGCATATAAGAAAGAGACTACAGAGGGACAGGGAGCAGGTAAGGGAGCTTTTACCAGCAAGAAGATGATGCAATTTAAATGACGATTAGCTTATCTAGTTAGCTAAAAAAATATGAGATAAATTCTGGAATCGAAATTATATAGAGGGTATCTACATCTAGATAGCAACTAACCCTATATAAAACTTCTATGAAAGATGTTACCCCAGACTTAATTAGAGCTATAACTCCTATATTTATGGCTACTGTTGGCGCTGTGATTGGTGTAACTGTTTTAGTTTCATCAAATACTAACGATAAATCTGCTGGCCTTGGACTTGCAAGTACAGCAATTGCTGGAGCTGCTGGTCTTGCTCAGACTGGCAAAAGTGAGACTGATTTTTCAGTTAAAAAACAGGGTGATAATTTTCAAGTTGAAACACCCGCAAATCAGGATAGTGAGAAATAATCAGTACATTTCACCATAAAATGAGTTTGGGAATATCGAGGTGTAGTTTTAAGTTTTACTTGATATTGTTTAACTTATAAACTATTAAATGCCATACTGGTTTTATGGTGTGATGTAGTCAAGTAATATGCAAAAAGCAGATAATCTAATATTCTTAACTTGCTTTAGGTGTTAGCCTAACGCATTTAATTATATATTTATTGGAATAAAAATTATTCTCAGGCGACTTTGTCTTTTAAAATAAAATCTATTACACGGCGCACATAAACTTCCCATGCTCTTATGGGCAGTGAATCTATACAATCCAAAATCCAAAATCTAAAATTGTCTTACTTTAGTCCTGCGATCGCACTACTATAAAGATTCAAAGAGCGAGATTCTTCTAAGGGTGTATCGTTGTTCTAGGTAGCCACAACACAATATTGCTTGCCATTCTTCGCTTTTAACCAAGTTATCAGATTTAAAACCTCTGATTCCGATCCACCTTTAAATGCAACTCTTTCCCAATCTTCTACTTTGGCAACTCCTGATTGATACTCATTAAAGGTAAATCGATAACTTGTGTCATCAGTTCACACAGTTCTTTAGCTGTAAAAAACCACTTAACATCAAGGATATGAGTATTATTGTTTTTGGCAGCATCAATATTGATTTAGTCGCCACAGTACCCCGATTGCCAAATCCGGGAGAAACATTATTAGGACATAACTTTGTACAAGTTCCCGGAGGGAAAGGCGCAAATCAAGCTGTAGCACTGGCACGTTTGGGAGTTCCCACTCACATGGTTGGGCGTGTAGGTACAGATAGTTTTGGTTCAGAATTACTCTACAATTTGCAAAACTCTGGTGTAGAAACTGAAAATATTTCTATTGATGAAAATGTCAGTTCGGGAGTAGCTGCGATCGCAGTCGATGACAGAGGTGAAAATCAGATTATTGTCATTCCTGGTGCGAATGGGCGTGTCAATCAAGAAGATGTAGAGCGATTGTCTGATTTATTACCAAATAGCACTGCAATACTTTTACAATTTGAAATTCCGCTGGCTGCTGTGGTGGCTGCAGCGAAAGCAGCCCATCAAGCAGGAGTAAAAGTAATTCTCGATCCAGCACCCGCACAATCTCATGTGCCAGATGAACTTTACTCCCTAGTAGATATAATTACACCAAATGAAGTGGAAGCTGGGCAATTAGTGGGGTTTCCAGTCAATAACGAAGAATCAGCAAAAAAAGCCGCTGCGGTTTTATTGCAACGGGGTGTGAAATGTGCGATCGTCAAACTCGGCGCTAAGGGTGTTTTCTGCGCTACTGCTGAAGAAAGTTTCTTTGTCCCAGTTTTTCCCATTCAGGTTGTAGATACGGTTGCTGCTGGTGATGCTTTTAATGGCGGTTTAGCTGCTGCACTTTATCAAGGCCTTCCTTTACGCCAAGCGGTTGTTTGGGGTGCAGCTGCGGGTGCTTTAGCTGCGACAAAATCAGGGGCGCAAACTTCCTTACCTGATAAGTTAACGTTTGATGCGTTTCTCAAGGAGAGGGGGGTTTAGTTTGGGGATGAGGGAGATGAGGAAGATGAGGGGGATGAGGGAGATGAGGGAGAAAAGATTGGCTATTGGGTAATAAAATTACATTGCATATCGATGCATAAACAATGTCAGCCGATACAATGGCATTGCATCCCGGTGCATAAACAATGTCAGTCGATACAATGGCATTGCATCCCGATACATTAACAATGTCAGCCAATACAATGGCATTGCATCCCGATGCATTAACAATGTCAGGCAATACAATGGCATTGCATCCGGATGCATTAACAATGTCAGCCGATACAATGGCATTGCATCCCGGTGCATTAACATAGCACGCTAATGTTTCCAAGCAAGGGATATGAGAGAGATGAAGCAAGGGAGCAGGGAGCAGGGGAGAAATAATTAATAACAAACCCCAATTACCAATTACCAATTACCCATTACCCATTACCCATTACCAAATGACAAATGACAAATGACAAATGACTACTTCCCAATATCCTCATTCCACAATTCGGGATTAGTTTCGATAAATTCGCTCATCATTTGTTCGCATTCATCTAGGCTCAGATCAATTACTTCCACGCCGTGAGATATCATAAATTCTTTAGCACCTGGAAAGGTTCTCGATTCTCCGGCGATGACTTTTTTAATGCCAAATTGCACGACTGCACCAGCGCATAAGTAGCATGGCATTAAGGTTGAATAGAGTGTTGTACCTCTGTAGTTACCGACTCTTCCGGCGTTGCGGAGACAATCAATTTCGGCGTGGGTTACAGGATCACCATCTTGTACGCGCTTGTTGTGTCCTCTGCCGAGAATTTTGCCATCTTTGACAAGAACGGAACCAATGGGAATTCCGCCTTCTTGTCTACCTTGTCTTGCTTCTTGAATTGCAGCTTGCATAAATTCATCCATATATTTAATGCTCCTTGTATGTCCAAACAACTTGTATTAATGGATCACGATGGCGGTGTAGATGATTATCTAGCAACTATGCTGCTGTTGACGATGGATCATGTGGAATTACTGGGTGTGGTTGTGACTCCGGCTGATTGCTATGTGCAACCTGCTGTTAGTGCTACGCGTAAAATTTTAGACTTGATGGGATTTTCGCATATCCCGGTGGCGGAAAGCACGGTGCGGGGTATTAACGCTTTTCCTTATCTCTATCGCCGTGATTCTTTTGTAGTTGACCATCTCCCAATTCTCAATCAAAGTGAAACTATTAAGACGCGCTTGGTTGCACAGACAGGGCAAGATTTTATGGTGAAGGTTTTGCGTGAGGCGACTGCACCAGTAACGTTGATGGTAACAGGGCCATTGACTACAGTGGCAACAGCTTTAGATCAAGCACCAGATATTGAAGCGAAAATTCAAAAGATTGTTTGGATGGGGGGTGCGTTAAATGTTCCTGGAAATGTAGAAAAAAATTGGGAACCAGGACAAGATGGTTCGGCGGAATGGAATGTTTATTGGGATGCAGTTTCCGCAGCACGGGTGTGGGAAAGTCAAATTGAAATTATTATGTGTCCTTTGGATTTAACTAATAATGTACCCGTAACATCAGATTTAGTGCAAAAGATGGGAAAGCAACGCCACTATCCTATTTCTGATTTAGCGGGACAATGTTATGCCTTAGTTATTCCCCAAGATTATTATTTTTGGGATGTGTTGGCGACGGCTTATCTAGGACATCCAGAATTTTATCAATTGCGGGAATGGGAAACGGAAATTATTACTGCTGGGTCAAGTCAAGGGCGGACTAAAGTAGTATCCGGTGGTCGCAAGATTTATGCAATGGATCAAGTAGATAAAGAAGCTTTTTATGCTTATATCTTGCAACAATGGGCCAGATGAAAGTAGGTCGGCGAAATTAAAGGTAACTGGCTGAGGCTGTCATTGGTCAATACTTGTCGGTTAAGGGCAAAAGGGGAAAGGGAAAAGGGGTAAGAAAAAACCTTTAACCCTTACCCTTTCTCCTGCGGAGACGCTACGCGAACACCTTTTCCCCAAACTAAATTCCGAGTTGAAAATCCTTAACCGAGCAGTCTTGGGTCATTGGTCATTGGTCATTGGTCATTGGTCATTGGTCATTGGTAAGGATTTCAAGCCTATTTACGTTCCTTAAGATAGTTTGGTTTATTTCCACTGACTTACTAATTAGCTCTTTTAGTGCAAGGGGTTGTTATACAATTTTAGATTTTGGATTCGGAATTGCCTGTGTGGATCTTGAATAAATTCTTAGTAAGGAATTTATTTCTGGCTACGAAGTTATCAACACTTTTGTAATGAACCACTAGTACACCTCGGCGCAAATAAGCAGACCATTCTAAACTCACGAAACGCTTACGCTGTATTCATTTTGAATTTTGAATTTTGAATTTTGAATTCCGCCTTGCGGTACTAGTCTACAAAGTCACTTGATTGCACTAACAGGAGAGTGGGATGAAAAAAGTAGCGGTGTTTGGCAATGCAGGAGGCGGTAAATCAACTCTCAGCAAGAGATTATCCCAAATAACTGGCTTACCGCTTTATGTCTTGGACAAAATTAAATATCAATCAGGGGGTGCGGAGGTTCCAGATGAAGATTATAAAAGCGCCCATCAGCAAATTTTAGTAAGTGACCAATGGATTATTGACGGGTTTGGTTCAATGGAAACCCTTTGGCCAAGGCTAAATGAGGCAGATAGCCTAGTTTTTGTCGATTTACCGCTATATGTACATTTTTGGTGGGTAACTAAACGACTAATCACTGGTTACTTTAAACCTCCACAAGGCTGGCCACAAAACAGCCCCATATTTAAAAGTTCGCTTAATAGCTACCGCGCATTATGGTTATGCTACAAATATTTGACCCCAAGATATCGCGAATATATTAATCAAGCTCAAAGCCTGAAAAATGTCTATCATATTCAATCGACTCAAGACATTTCGCAATTTTTGGCATTAATTGAAAATGAGGCTAATGCTAAAGTAGCACCACAGAATACAAGGATTTGAGTAGTCAAAAAGATTTAGCGATCGCTTTTTTTTGGATGGGGTAAATGTAGAATATCTAAGTTAAAAGCGATCGCATCAAATCATTCTGCCTCGTTGGGTAAATCCTCGGCATATTTAGTATAAAAATCACAAAAGTTTTCAATTCAGTAACTTAGATTACTTTTCTTATTTTCTTAATTGTTCTTAAAGAAACGGCAACTCTTCTCATAATCTTGTTACATATTTGTTAAGAATAGTTACAGCTTCTTAACACAAGGAAATATGTCTTATGGCAAGCAAACTTGAGAAAAAAGCACCACATGAAGTGGTAATCATTGGTGGTGGTTTTGGTGGACTTTATACAGCAAAGAATCTTGCTAATGCAAATGTCAAAGTTACTCTCATCGATAAACGTAACTTTCACCTATTTCAGCCACTTTTATATCAAGTTGCCACAGGTGCTCTCTCACCTGCTGATATTTCCTCACCCTTACGCGCTGTATTCAGCAAAAGCAAGAATACACAAGTTTTGCTGGGAGAAGTAAGCGATATTGATCCCAAAGCACAAAAAGTTATTTTGAATGATAAAGAAGTACCTTACGATACATTAATTGTTGCTACAGGTGCGAACCATTCCTATTTTGGTAAAGATAATTGGCAAAAATTTGCCCCTGGCTTGAAAACCGTTGAAGATGCAATTGAAATGCGTCGCCGGATTTTTTCAGCATTTGAAGCCGCAGAAAAAGAAACTGATGAAGAAAAACGCCGTGCTTTGTTAACCTTTGTGATTGTGGGTGGTGGCCCTACAGGGGTAGAATTAGCGGGTGCGATCGCAGAATTGGCATACAAAACCCTCACAGAAGATTTCCGTAACATTAACACCTCAGAAGCGAAAATTGTCTTATTACAAGGTGGCGATTACATCCTGCCACACATCTCACAAGATTTATCAGTAGTAGCAGCAAAATCTCTACGCAAATTGGGTGTGGATATTCAAACCAACACCAGAGTCACAAATATTGAAAATGACATTGTTACTTACAAGCAAGGCGACGAAATCACCTCTATTCCCTCAAAAACAATCTTATGGGCTGCTGGTGTTCAGGGTTCCGCAATGGGGAGAGTCCTGGAAAAACGTACAGGTGTAGAGTGCGATAAAGCTGGACGTGTGATTGTCGAACCAGATTTGACTATCAAAGGTTATGACAACATTTTTGTCATCGGAGATTTAGGCAACTTCTCCCATCAAGATGGTAAACCCTTACCTGGTGTTGCACCCGTAGCTAAACAACAAGGTGAGTATGTAGCCAGACTCATCCAACTACGTCTGCAAGGTTATACTTTGCCAGAATTCCACTATAACCACGTTGGTAGTTTGGCAATGATTGGGCAAAATTTAGCAATTGTCGATTTAGGCTTCCTCAAACTTACAGGTTTCTTAGCTTGGGTATTTTGGTTAATAGTTCACATCTACTTCTTAATTGAATTTGACACTAAATTACTAGTAGTATTCCAGTGGGCGTGGAACTATATTACTCGGAACCGTCGCTCTCGATTGATTACAAATCGCGAAGCTTTTGTAGAAATCAAAACTGTTAACAATCCTCATGCTGTTAACAATATCGTAGTTACTACTAGCGAACTGCATACATCTAAAGATAAAGCTAGCTTAGTAGGCAATAGCTAGGGATTAGGGATTGGGGACTGGGGATTGGGGACTAGGTACTAGTAACTCTGTGCGGAAGTCAACCGTTAACAGTCAACAGTCAACAGTCAACAGTCAACAGTCAACCTGAAATCGGATTGCTAAATTAAATTATCTAATTTCGAGACTCATCACTATTATTCCTTTTCTCTGACCTTTGCCCCTGGCTTATTGATACAGAGATAAGGAATTTTCGCGTAAAATTGCTAGAGCGATCGCTTCTGCTTCCTTCAGAGTAATATCGGTATCTTGAATAGCTTGGTTGAGTACTTCTTGTAATAGCTGGCGACCCCATTTTGCGCCTAAATAATACAATTCGGGAATTGAATGAGCATCAGAAGAATACATTAGTTTGCTAGTGGGCGCTAACTCTAACAATTGCCTGATGGCTTCACGCATTCCCGATACACTTAAAGATGGTATTGCCAAACCATAATCTAAATAAACTTGGGGATAAACAGCAGCTAAATATCCCGCTTCTTTCATGAAGGGATAAGCCGCGTGTAACAATACCAAAGGTGCTTGACGATATTGGGGTAATTCTAACAGCGATCGCAAATGTAGGGGATTAGCTAATCGTAAATCTAAATCGGGGTCGCCAAAACCAGTATGTAACTGCACAGGTAGCTGATATTTCGCCGCAATTAATAAAGCTTCTTGCAGTAAAAAATCAATCAAAGCTTTATCAACCAGACGCACTGGTTGATTATTGAGTGTTTGTCTAATTTCATCAAAACGAGACGCAGCAACTTGATAACTCACAGGCTGGACATCTAAGCCACTGCGATAACAAACAATACTCTTAAAACCCACAACCCCAGGTGGCGGTGGATCGATTTCGCTGTGGAATCTGGCGAGAAAATCCTCGAAATTGGCGACTTGGGGAATTAGCTGTTCTGCTATTACTTCCAAGCGCAGGATTCTGCGGACGGTAATTAATTGTTCGTGCCATGACAGCGGTAGGATACTTTCAGTGTCCAATCCATCATCCAAATAAATCGCTTCTAGGTTCGCAGTTTGGAAATAAAGCCGCGTCAGATTTTCTAATCCTAAACTTTCCCGCCGAGCTGCGATCGCACTTTCTTCGGCTTCGCATTCCAATAAAGCCGCAATTTCTCTGAGACTGCGCCGATAAAAGAACGTGTGACGTGCATGATGATTAATTATTTCCTCGTCATATCCTTCCGTAAAAGCAGCCGCAAACGGATAACGCGCTGCTACTTCCGGCCGCAGTATATTGTGCGCGTGTTGATCGATGAGGGGAATGTCGCTGAGGTTGAGTTGCATGGGAGTTGGGGATTGGGGACTGGGGACTGGGGACTGGGGATTGGGGACTGGGGATTGGGGACTGGGGATTGGGGACTGGGGATTGGGGACTGGGGACTGGGGATTGAGGATTGGGGACTGGGGATTGGGTAAGGTAGGAACAACGATTAGGTTTTTATCTGGGAAATTGGGGTGTTGAGGGTGGAAGTTGTAGCGTTGAACTTGGAAGTTGAGGTGTTGAGGGTGAAAGTTGTAGCGTTGAACTTGGAGGTTGAGGTGTTGAGGGTGGGGCTTCCACCTTTGAGCCTGAACGTTGCACCTTTTATCCGTAAAGTTGCGGCTTTAAACTTGGACGTTGCACCTTTTAGCTGCAAAGTTGCGGCTTTGAACCTGAACGTTGCACGTTTTATCTGCGAAGTTGCAGCTTTGAACTTAGAAGTTGAGGCTTTGAGCCTGGAAATTGCACCTTTTATCCGCAAACCTGCACCTTTGAAAGCCACATTCCAACCTTAACCCTTGACCTTTGACCTTTGACCTTTGACCCTTGACCTTTGACAAATGCCCTATGCCCAATGCCCTATCCCCCATGCCCCATGCCCTCAATACCTCTCCAATAACAACTTTACTTCTGCATCTAAGTCCCAATCTTTCATCGCTAGCCATTCGGCTTGACGGACTGCGACAAATGCTTGTGATAATTGGGGATTTAACGCATTGAATAAGACGTTATTTTGTCTGAGATTGTCTAACGCTTCCCCTAAATTTGTGGGTAAGGGGTCAATACCATTGTCTGTGCGCTGTTCGATGGGTAAATTTCCTGGGTCTTCGGTAACGGGGTTTGCAAGTTCAAGATTGCGTTGTACACCATCTAGTCCAGCTGCAATGATTGCACCTAAAGCTAAAAAAGGATTCGCTGTTGCATCTACAGTTTTGACCTCAAAATGAGTAGGATTGCCAAATTCCGGATCGCTGGGAACTCTCACAGCCGCTTCGCGGTTATCGATTCCCCAACAACGGAAAGCGCCACTCCAAGTATGAGGACGAATGCGGCGGTAAGAATTAGGACTTGGGGTAGTGATAGCCATCAGTGCTGGTAGATGATGCAGAATACCTGCAATAAACGCTCTAGCTGTCTGGGAAAGACCTGCGGCACCTTGAGCATCGGGTATAATGTTTTGCCCGTCACGCCACAGGCTGAGATGAATGTGACAACCGCTACTAGCAGCATCAGGAAAGATTTTTGGTAAGAAAGAAGCTGTCAAATTGTGATGACGGGCGATCGCTCTCACGGTTTCTCGAAAGGCAATTTGGTAGTTAGCGGCACGCAAAGCGTCGGTATAACGCATAGAAATTTCCTGCTGACCGGGGCCGGATTCTGGGTAATACTGCTCTACAGGGATTTTTTGAGCAATTAAAGCATCTGCGATCGCATCAATTACTTCCCGATTAATATCCATTGCTTGAGTAGCAGCAAACACCGTAGATTCTGTAGGTACAATGCCCTCAGGTGTTTGTCGCAATAGATAAAATTCGTTTTCAAAAGCGGCTTTTACTTCCAATCCTTCGCGTTTAGCGGCGGCAATCATCTCCCTAAGAAAATGGCGCGGACAAAACGCCCAAGGTTGCCGATCAAGTATCATATTTCCCAGCACACGAGCATGACCAGGCGCATAGGGTAAAGGTGTCAAGCTATCCCAATCTGCAACCAAGCGGATTTCACCCACAGGAGCCAAACCACAATCAGGTGCGATCGCATCATACATCACAGGTATGCCCTGTTCCCCTGCCGAGATGCCTACACCATGTTCAAAATAGTGAGACAGCATCTCTAAATGCACAGCTTTTCCCCGAATAATGTTGGCATTATCACACCAGAGAATGCGGACAAATTTAACACCCGCTTCGTGAAGGGATTTTTTAATTTTCTTAACTGTATAGTTTGCTCCCATCGCTCACCCCATCCTGTGGTTTTGCCCACGAAATATATTAAATATATATAAGGTATTGAGATAGAACTAATTTTTGATTTTTGCGAAGCTAAGTATACTGGCAACAGTTCTGAGTGCTGAGTGCTGAGTGCTGAGTTCTGAGTGTCAGCCTTTTCCCAGTCCCCATTCCCCTTCCTATCAGCTGTAGAATGACAGCGACACAACCTTTCTTTGGAGCATTACGTGAGCATTTATCTCGATTCGGCAATTATCGCTGAAGCCCAGGCTGCTAAGGAATTAGGTTGGGTAAAGGGTATCACGACCAACCCAACTCTTTTGGCAAAAAGCGATTTACCAGTAGAGACTACACTCAAACGATTGGCACAGTTAACTACAGGCCCATTGTTTTACCAGCTAATGTCATCTGATTTTGATGAGATGTTAGCAGAAGGGCGGGCGGCTTTTGAAATTATTGGTCAGCAAACTGTATTAAAAATTCCTGCAGCATTAGTTGGTTTTCAGGTTGTTGCAGCATTACAGGGGGAAATTCCCTGTGCGGTGACAGGAATTTATAGTGCAGCACAAGCCGCCGTAGCCAAAGAAGCGGGTGCAAAATATGCGATCGCCTATGTTAATCGAGCTACTAAACTTTTAGGTGATGGCATAGCCTTAGTACAGCAAATGGCTAATGTGGTGAAAGGTAGCGATACAAAAATTATGGCGGCTAGTATCAAATCTCCAGAAGAAGCAGTAGCCTCCCTGCAAGCGGGTGCAAATTCTCTCACTCTACCTTTAGCGATGCTGCAAAATATGACCAATCATGAGCTTTCAGGGCAAACCATCGATGAATTTGCCAAACATGGCCGTGGTATTTGGGTTTCTTGCAAGATTTGACAGCAGAGTCAAAATGGCTGACTTTTCCCTGTTCCAAATTTTTAGGTATTTGTAGATTAAAAAATTGACCGAAGAAAGGATAAACGATGAAGTGAGAATTGGCACAAGCCTTTATAGAACTCATACTCATCAGTACGGAAGTCCTATTAAATAAGCAGGTAGGGGCATGGCACTGCCATGCCCTTACTTTTATACTATTCTTCTTAATGAAGTTAGATATTAGCATAGGCCAAAAGCTAAAGCTTCTGTCTCGCCATAAGTACTTTGTAGGATGCGTTAATAACGCATCCTACTCAGATAAGCGATCGCCTTTTTGAATCAGCAAAAGCAAATATTGCTTTCTCCACAGTAGATATTGCTTTCTCAAAAGCTACTTTTGCTTTCTCATTTTGATATATTTAGTCAGCAAAAGCTGCTATTGCTTTCTTACAAGCTGCTTTTGCTTATTCAATTCGGTATATTCAGCAAGTAAAAGTAGATATTGCTTTCTCCAAAGTTGCTATCGCTTATTCAATTCGGTATATTTAGCAAGCAAAAGAAGATATTGCTTTCTCCAAAGCTGCTATTGCTTTCTGATTTGCGTAATTTCTTCCAGAAATCACAACATCAATCAATACTGCTCGGTTAAGGATTTTCAACGCGGAGTTTAGTTTGGGGAAAAGGTGAAAGGGGAAGGGGAAAAGGTTTTTTCTTGCCCCTTTTCCCCTTAACCGACAAGTATTGCAACATCAATATATTAAAAATTTTCGCTGGTGCGTTGCGCTTGGCAACAACGCACACTATTTTTTAATCATGTTTACAGGTAGCATTTAGGCGATCGCACTCCACTAAAGCTTCTGTCTCGCCATGAGTTGAGCAAAGAGTCCTGGTTGATTGGCGAGTTGATGAAAACTGCCTTCTTGAACAACACGACCATTTTGGAATACATAGATACGATCAGCGTTGCGAATGGTGCTGAGACGGTGAGCGATCGCAATTCTGGTCACTTTTAACCGTTCTAAGCTTTGGCTAACAATTGCTTGGGTGCGGTTATCTAAAGCGCTGGTGGCTTCGTCAAATAACAGGATTTTCGGTTTTAAAACGAGCGATCGCGCAATTAATAAACGCTGGCGTTGTCCACCCGAAAGGTTGCTACCACCTTCACTAATGACGGTGTGCATTCCCATAGGCATGGATTCAATATCTTCAGCAAAGCCAGCCATCCGTGCTGCTTCCCAGGCTTCATCCATTGTGATTGTCGCACCACTGGCAATATTTTCAAAGAGAGAGGCAGATGTTAAGCGGCTATTTTGCATCACTACGCCTAATTGTCGGCGGACTGCATGGACATCTAACCCCGCTAAATCTTGCCCATCAAAGTAAATTGTCCCTGATTCCGGTGCATCAAACCCCAGTAATAAGCGGAACAGTGTGGATTTTCCACTTCCAGAAGCACCCACAAAGGCGATAAATTCTCCCGGTTCGGCGTGGATACTCACATCATCTAAGGTTAAAGGCCCGTCATCGCGATAGCGGAAAATCACATGATCCACTACTACCCGCCCAGAAAGTCGCCCAGGATCAGCTTTTTCTGTGTCTACTTCCGGTTTAGCTGCCAAAATCGGCTGTGCGCGTTCCCACAATGGCACGATTTGCAGGACATCTACAACTGTACTGCTGAGGCTGGTAGCACCACCAATAAATGTTCCAAATGCCGCATTAAAGGCTAAGAATACACCCGTAGATAAACCACCTGATTGGGATTCCTGAATTAAACTAGTAGCAAACCAAAACAGACAAGCTGTGGTTAAGGCTGGCAGAATTTTATTAATTACCGCCACAATATCCTCAATATTTTGAGTACTCAGCATCCATTTAATTTGCTGACTATATTGTTTACCCCAAAAAGCAAAGGCGCGGGCTTCAGCACCAGCAACTCGCAGTTTAGTAACACCGTTAATTAACTGCACCATCACCCCTAAAAGTTGCCCTTGTAATTCTAGTAAGGGGCGAACTTTCCGCAGGGTGGAAATACCGGAAAATAAAGTCACACCAATATTCACCAACGCTACCACTAAAGCAATTAACGCTAGGGAACCGTTGTAATAAAACAGCAATCCTAAATTTAATAATGCAAATAAGCTGGTAAATATACTTCTTAAAACCGTACTACTCAGCCTTTGGCGGATTTGACTCACCGCACTTACCCGTGAATTTAAATCCCCAATTGAGAACTTACGGAAAAACGAAGCTTTCAAATTCAACAGCCGATCCCAAACTGCCGCTTGGGTAGTAGCATCAGCAAAGGTTTCTACTCGCATAATGGCGAAACCTTGGGCTAGTTGAAACAGCGTGCTACCAAAGGCTGTAGCCAACAATCCTAAAGCAATTTGAACTAATAAACCGCGAGCGGCATCGGGAATGGCACTATCAATTAAGATAGCGGTAGCTTGGGGCGTAATCATCCCTAATAAAGTCGTCGCCACACCCGCAATCACGACAACCATCAATTCCTTGTAATGTCCTTCCAGCGCAAACTTTAACAAGTCCAGGGTACTGAGGACTTTATCTGGTAAAGGGCGGTAAAAAGTGTAACCAGTCAACGCCAGTCTAGCCGCAGTTCTACTATTAATTAGTGTGCGCGATCGCCTGATGGGATCGAACATTTCATAGCGGGTATCCGATACAGGTAACAACGCTACTGGGTGATTATCTTCTATGGTGTAAGCTAGCATCGCACCGCTATCTTTCTTCCACCACTTACCTTGTAAAGAAATCGTTCGCATCCGCAAACGAGAAGCCCGGGCGATCGCTTGTAGAGGATCTTGAATCCGTTTCATATCTTCCGACTTCGCCGGCGGACGAATTGTTACACCCAAAGTTCGCGCCACCGCACCCGCCGCAATCAACAAAGCTTGCTGGGGATCGTTAACAATTCCTACCTCAAAACTACCACCATCAGCAGGCTTAAGTAAAAAAGCTAACTCACTCAGGGTTTCCTCCATCACCTGAGAATTGAGGTGTTGGCGTTCTTGAAAGCGTTGTGTTTCGGCCTCAGTTTCCTCCTGTTCTAAAAGATACAGGCTTCCCAAAACATATATGTGCAGTTGCGCCATCCCCGCCAGCAGAGTCTCAGGATCGTGAATATCAGAGGTACTGAGAGATTCAAGTTCAACCATATCCTCAGCTTGGAACCACATATCTGCACTCAACGGCAAAAATTGCGATCGGGCTGTAATCAACAGTTCCTCAAAACCCATCCAAGTTGCATAACCACTTTGGATTTGTACCCAAGATACCAACTCTCGCTGTGGTTGAAAAATTTGCCCATTACTCAGGGAAAAATATCGTACCCCTTCCTCTTGAAAAGGTAATCCAGGGGGAGTAATTACAGATAACGCCAATCCTAGTTGCTCAATCCAACCCTCAATTAAAGTTATAGCTTCGCCATTACCATCAGCAAGAAATTCCCGAAAATCCTTCACCGAAACCTTCAACAGTTCAGTTTCCTCAATCGATACCGCCACCAACTGGTAAGGTAAGGGTTGCGAATCGCTAGGAATACCAAACATTGCCTGTCTGGTGCGAGTAGTAAACAAATAACGGCGAGTACCTTCCGCCACCCCTTCCTTCAACGGAATCGCAAACACCGCCAATGAACCAGATTTTACAACCCAAATAGTCTCTGGATCATCCAGAATAATCGGCTCATTACCCTTGATTTGATAATATTCTCCCTGCAAGCTAACAATGCGAACTTGATCCAACATAATTATTCCTGCTTCCTACAACTATGAAAATTTCACGCAGAGTCGCAGAGTCGCAGAGAAGAACGCAAGAGAATCTAAACTTAATCTTTCTCTCTGTGTCTCTGTGTCTCTGCGTGAGACAAAAAGAAATTCATCCCCAAAACCATCTATAAAAACTTACGTCTCCTCAACCGCTTCGCCTTCGCTGCGAATCAACTCCAAATACTTCCCTTCCACCTGCTGCAATTGTTCATGAGTACCCCGTTGCACCACCTTCCCCCGATCAAACACAATAATCTCATCGCAATCGCGAATTGTACTTAAGCGGTGGGCAACAATAATACAAGTACATCCCCGTTCCCGCAACTTGCGATCGATTAACTTCTCCGCCTCAGAATCCAGCGCACTTGTAGCTTCATCCATCACCAAAATTGCCGGATTATTCACCAAAGCGCGGGCAATTTCTAACCTCTGACGCTGTCCACCACTTAAGTTAGTTGCCCCTTCTGCCAAGTCAGCATTGTAACCACCAGGCATGGAAAGCACTACATCCTGAATCTCTGCATCCTTACAAGCACGAACTAAATTACTAAAAGGTACCGTCGAATCCCAAAGGGTGAGATTATCGCGCACACTACCAGCAAACATCGAGATATCTTGTTCCACCAGCGCCAGTGAATGATTAATAATTGAACGGGGAATGTCTTTTCTCGATTTCCCATCAAATAAAATCTCCCCAGCCCAAGGTTCATATAATCCACATACCAGCTTGGCGACGGTTGATTTACCAGAACCACTACCGCCAACTAACGCCACACGTTGCCCTGGTTTGAGTGAAAGATTAAGATTTTCAATTAAGGGAGCAGCAGAGCGATTATAACCAAATGTAATGTTACGGAGTTCCACATAACCTTGCAACCGCACATTTGCCTTCGGTACATCATAAGCTGTGGCTAGAGGTGTTTCTTCACTCACCGCCGGATCGATCGCATTATGTAAAACATCATCGAGGCGGCTGAGGTTACCTTCCATTTCTTGAAGTTCACCAGCCAGACTCACCAAACTATTCACAGGTTCGAGGAATCTTTGCATTAAGGCTTGAAAGGCAATCAACATTCCGATACTGAGTACGCCATCCATTACCCGCAAGCCTCCCACCACCAGCAACAGCATTGAGGTAATGGAGGTGAGAAATGATGGTAAAACACCGACAGTTTGATTAGTAGTATCCATTTCCTGACGGGCGTTGATAGATTTGGCATAATAACCAGCCCACCGGGAAAAGAATTCTGACTCTAGCCCTGATGCCTTCAAGGTTTCCATACTTTGCAAGCCGGAAATTGCTACGCCGCTAACTTTGCCTTGTTCTTGCATTAATCGCATATTGGCATCGACGCGTTGCCGAGAAACCCAACGCCAAACGGTAATATTGACGATTACAAAGGCAATACCAATTAAAGTAAGAACAACATCATATTGCAGCATCACTGCGCCATAAAAGACGACAGTGAAAATGGAAATTACTGTGGTAGCTAATCGGCCAGAAAGCAGGTTCGCCAAACTATCGTTGAGGTGAACGCGGTTACTAATTTCCCCCGCAAACCGCTGATCGTAAAAACTCACTGGAAGACGGAGAATATGCCACAAAAAGCGACTGGACATCCCCACCGCCAGCTTAATTTTTAAACGGCGTAAAAATTGTAACTGAAGTAAAGTTAAAAAACCATTTAAGATAGCGGTTAAAATAATGCCGAGAATTAAGGGACGCAACCAATCATTTCTGCCTTCAATTAAGACATGATCAACAAAGGTTTGCGAAAAAGCGGGAATAGCTAAACCTGGAATTACTAATAATAATCCAGCGATCACACAGTAAACCAAAGCACCCAACGAACTCTGCAACCTGTCCCATAAGGCTACCGTGAGGCTGGGCTTGCGTCCACCTGGGCGGAATTCTGCACTTGGTTCCAGAACTAGAACTACGCCAGTAAAAGACTGATCAAATTCTTGGGGAGAAACTCTACGGGGGCCAGTAGCAGGATCGTTTAGATAAATCTTATCTTTGCTAAATCCCTCAACAACTAGAAAATGGTTGAAATTCCAAAAGACAATGTAAGGACATTCTAGTTTACGTAATCCATCCAAATCGACCTTAAAGCCTTTCGCTTGCATCCCATAGATCCGGGCTGCACTGAGAATATTTGACGCTTTACTCCCATCCCGCGACACACCGCAAGCTAGACGGAGTTCTGCCAAAGGAACAATACGATTGTAATAACCAAGAATAATTCCTAATGCAGCGGCACCACATTCCACCGCTTCCATTTGTAACAGAGTAGGAGTGCGACGGCGGCGATCGGGAGGGCTAATCAGCCGCCGAATTTTTTTTAATCTACGCCCAAGCTGGGATTGAAGAGTTCGCCACATGATTTGTGTTCAGTAAGGATTTGTCGGGGAGGAAAGGCAGGGGGCAGGGGGCAGGGTGCAGGGGGAGATGAGGGGGATGAGGGGGATGAGGGGGATGAGGGAGAAATTACTATGACCAATTACTCATTACTCATTACTCATTACTCATTACCCAATGCCCAATGCCCCATGCCCCATGCCCAATCAATACATTCCACTCCAAGAACGGAGTATGGGGAAGACAAAGGAAATGGGTGATTGTTCGTCAACTTTGACGCGGACTGAGGTGGTGGTTCCTGAGGTGACTTTGGCTTCTGGCCCCTTTGAGGATGACCAGCGAAAACCGCTGTTAGTTGCGGAATCTGGCTCAAGTTCGGCAAAGACTTGAATTTGCGGCCCTTGGGAGGTTAAGCCTTGCAAAATTTCTGCACCACCGACAACGCTGGATGCACTTTCTTTGGTGACGGGAAAAGACGAAACACTGGTTACCTTGGCGACGATTCCCCCAAAGCGTTCGCGCTTCACAGTAGAGGGAGTAATTTGCAACTCCATACCTTTTTGAATCTTTTTACCTTCACTAACTGGGAAGAATGCGACTCCCACTAACTTATCAGTGGAATCTTGAGCTTGGATTGTGCCGATACGTGCGCCTTCTTCTAAGCTTTGTCCGGGAACAACTGTCAGTTCTAAGATTTGACCGTTGAAGCTGCTAATAACTTTGTTTCTATCTTTTAATTGCGATTTTAATTGCGCGATCGCTCTTTCAGTTTCTTGAATTTCTTTTTTCCGATTGGTGGCGATCGCTAAATCTTGTTCGGCTTGGGAAGCTAATTTAGTATCTAATGTTGCTAACTGGGCTTGCAGTTCTTTGGTGGCGTTTAAGTTAGCTAAATATTGCCTTTGGGCATCGGCTTCTTTCACATCCAGTTGTTTCAGTTGCGATTGAATTTCATCAATCCGGCTTTTGCTATTGAGAAATTCCTGTTCCGCTTGCAACACTGTATCACTAGATACAGCACCTTCACGGCGTAATTGTTGCCGCAATTCAAACCGTTCTTGAAAAGTTGGGACAAGCTTGCGCGTTGTTTCCAACTGTTGCTCTAAAGTCCGCCTCTCTTGGCGAATCGACTCTAAACCCTTGTCCCGGAGAATTGGCGTTACGGATTTAGTAGTTTCTAAACTTTGTAACAGTGCTTGACGCTGTTGCCCGGTCGCACCCTTGTCTAAAACCGTGCGTTGCGCTTGCAGCGAATTTGCATTGCGGTCTTGTTCTTGCAGCTGCAACAGCTTGGCCCGTGCCATATCCAGCTTTTCTTGCAATTCTGTTTGGTCGATAGTTGCAATCACCTGTCCTTTCTTGACGCGATCGCCTGGACGCACAAACAAATTCAAAATCTGCCCAGAACTCGGAGACTGAAAAGGCACAACCTTACTAGGGAAAACCACTACCCCTTGTCCATTCACAGTAATAGGAATCCGACCAACAACACTCCAAGCCACTCCCACCGCCACCAAAGAACCCAACGCCGCCAAAGGAATCCACTTCTTTGGCTGCACCACCTGCATCAATTGATCCAGTCGTTCCGGGGAAGATAAACGATCCAGTGCTTCTTTACGAAATATATTGTTTTTTTGAGCCGTAACCATAGTGACTCCAATAAATATATAAATAGGGCATGGGGCATGGGGCATGGGGCATTGGGCATGGGGAAAGGGTAATGGGTAATGGGTAATAGTAATTTCTCCCTCATCCCCCTCATCCCCCTCATCTACCTCATCTCCCCCTGCTGCCCCCCTGCTCAATTCGCCTTCAACTGCTTCAACATCCAATCAAACCGCGTTCCTGCTAGGGTTACTTGGGCTAAAAAGCCGGAACTTAGTTCATCTTCATAAGTAAGACTACTGTCTAAAGATTTACCGGAACTATATGTAATTCTGCCGTAACCCAGGCGATTGATAATTCCTTGCTGTTTGTCTGCTAGCAATATCGCTAACACTCGATAAAATCGGGCAGCAAAACCTACATCGTGTAGTAGTTTTGCAGCCAATCGCCAACGAGGAATGGAAAGCACGATCGCATCTTCAATGGCGCGAATTGTCATCGGTGGGGGACTGGCTTCCACAAAGGGGGTTTCGCCTACCATGTCACCACGCGATAATCTGGCAAATTCTGTTTCGATGGTTTCTGTGTTTTCTAAGTGAGAAAAGGCGCGGGTGAGCGGGTTGCTAGCATCTTCGGCAGTGGAAGCCACCATTTTGCCATCTAATAAAATATAAAAAGCATCAACAGGTCGTCCGGCTTGGAATAAAACTTCTCCAGCGGGAATTCTTTTAGCTTCGCCAGCTGCAATCATCCAACCAATATCGCTATCGCTTAATTCCGCAAATGTAAACAAAATCTCGCGGATTTGCGGCTGAAAGAGTACAATCGTGCTTTGTCCAATTTGGCTAACAATTTGCTCTAAACGGTGAGCCAGTAAAACTGCGATCGCACGATAAAAATGAGCCGCAAAGGTAATATCTTCTTGGAGTTTTTTCACCAATTCCTGCTGCGGAACCATCAGCACTAGAGACTTTTTCGCAGCTTTAATCGTCGTTGCAGACTGGTAGGATGTTAAGAAAGGCATTTCTCCCACCACTTCCCCATTTGTCAGTCTTGTAATCTCCCGTCCTGACAATTCACCACCTTCTAAGGCTGCAAACGCCCTACCAATGGGGTTATCGTCAGCTTGAGCAACAGAAACGGACAATGCACCATCGAGTAAAATATAGAGTGCATCAACCGGTGCCCCTTGGCGGATGAGAATCGTGCCGGCAGTAATTTCTTCTCTCCGACCCGTTGCTAATATCCAGTCAATATCACTATTTGTGAGTTCTTTCAGTAGAACTTCTGTCATAATTTAAATTCCTTCTGTTCTGCTAACGGGAGAGAAATGGGTAGTAGAAAATAATACCAATTCGTAATTTGTAATCGAGAAAGTCAGATTAAATCTGGTTTTGAGATGATTGCATCTGTTGTCTTCTTTTGGAGAATTGGATAATAATCAACAATCTCCCCATCACTTATTAACTCGTACAGGTCGGCCTTGAATTGCAAACTTCTTCAAGGTCAGGAACAGGGTTTTTAGTTTCCTATTCCCCCGTCAGGCTCAACACTTTTTGGTTTATCGTTACTCCAATAAGGAAAGTTCTTACCTTCGAGATGTTTGGCGATCGCATCATATAGATTGTTATATTTATTGTCTGGAGGCCCACCTTGATAAACCTCACCTATGGCAACGCCACCCGAAATACTTGCTAGTTCTTGAATTGATAGCTCTTGTGATTCATTGTGATTTTCGTTTTCCATTGGAATTTTTCTCTTTTTGATTTTATTTGTTAGTGAATTCGTTAATTTCATCAAGGCCAGACAATAAAACACGCCAGAACAGTTTTAGAAAGCAGTTGAGTGAAGCTCCTTGGTAAATGAGAATCGTGCCAGCAGTAATTTCTTCTCTGTGACCAGTTGCTCATATCCAGTCAATATCACTATTTGTGAGTTCCTTCAGTAGAACTTCTGTCATAATTTAAATTTCTTCTGTTCTGCTAACGGGAGAGAAATGGGGAGTACAGAAATAACTACCGATCAATCTCCCCATCACGCAATTAACTAAAAAGGATGAAGTATGAAAAATAAAGGATGAAAATCATACTTTATCCTTTACACTTCATCCTTCAGATGATTCGCTAGTGTAAGACTCAGAATTTTTGTAATTCCACCCAGGGAATTTGATATTCTCTAGTTTTTTTGCAACTACTTCAGACACATCATGATAAATATCGGTTGTAGAATACTGACCAGGATAAGGTTCACCTACAGCAATTCCACCTGCAATAGTTGACAATTGTTCAACTGATAATTCTTGTGATTCCATTTGGTGTTCGTTTTCCATTGTGATTGTTTCTCCTTGTGATTAATTTGCAATTCAACATTGATTGACACTAGAACAGAAAAATTTCAGAAACCAGTTGAGTAAGTTTATTTCAACTGCGATTCATTGATTTTAAAAACTCCATTTACTTACACTTCGCACCACTGGCTTGATTAAGTTACTAACAGTTATTCAGAATGGTCGAATATGTCAGTTTATGCAGAACCATCGAGTGCAGATGCATCTCCAAACAACTCGCCAAGAACTTTAAGATCTTCAGTTGTTGCATCTGTAATAACGATTTGAAAGGCAGCAGATTCAATATTCTGCATTTCAAAATTAGTCTGATTAGAACCTTGTCTACCAAATTTGCTGATTTGACCAAACAATAAGTTCGTCTGACGGTAATGTGCAGCTGAAATACTTGCACTTAGACCACCAGCGACCTCATCTAACTCCTCATCAGACAATTCGCTAAACTCGCTATCGGCTGGAGTCATTTCGTCACTGGACATAGCAGCTCCTTTGCGTACCGTATTCGAGTTATATTTTCAAGAAAGGGGTCAAGTTAGGACTAGATATTTTGTTAATCAAGCACCCCTTTCTTGAGAACTAATTAAATAGTTCAACTTATGAAACTATTAGATAACCAAGTCGCGGCGGAAAGCGATTTGTCTGGTTTCATCATTAATCGCGGTACCATCTGTAACTGCTAGACCAGGAGCAGCAGCAGCACCGGATTTCACAGCTTCAAAATTAGTATCGACAGCTGTAAATTGGGTCACGTCGATTAAACCACCAGCAACGTTATCGAGTTCTTCAGTAGATAATTCTTGAGCTTGTTGAATGTTGTCAGACATGATGTTTGATCCTTGTTAATTGTGTGATATTGGTTAGGTAATAAAGATTCGCGGTGAACCTACTCCAGAGGTTCGCTGTTAGTTGATGGGATGAATTAGTTTCCTGGCGTATCTTGAGCCTGGGTAAACATCTCAACTCATCCCGTAAAGGTGCAAAGCTGGTGAAGCTATTAGATAACCAAGTCGCGGCGGAAAGCGATTTGTCTGGTTTCATCATTGATGGCGGTACCATCTGTAACTGCTAGACCAGGAGCAGCAGCAGCACCGGATTTCACAGCTTCAAAATTGGTATCGACATCTGTAAATTGGGTCACGTCGATTAAACCACCAGCAACGTTATCGAGTTCTTCAGTAGATAATTCTTGAGCTTGTTGAATGTTTTCAGACATGATGTTTGATCCTTGTGAATTGTGTGATATTGGTTAGGTAATAAAGATTCGTGGTGAACCTAATCCAGAGGTTCGCTGGTTGCTAATTGATGGGATGAATTAGTTTCCTGGCGTATATTGCAAACATCTCAACTCATCCCGCAAAGATGCAACCCTGATGTTTGCTATAAAATTCAACTTATGACGTTACTATTGAACAAAGTCGCGTCGGAAAGCAATTTGTTTAGTCTCATCATTAATTGCAGTACCGCCTGTAGCAGCGAAACCTTTACCAGCAACTGCAAATGAATTAACAGCTTCAAAGTTGGTTTCAACTGCAGCCACCTGGGTAACCTCAACTAAACCACCAGCAACGTTATCGAGTTCTTCGTTAGATAATTCTACGGGTTGAATGTTGTCAGACATGATGTTTTATCCTTAATAGTTTGGTTTGTGTTTATTCAGCGCCGAAAACGATTTGTGTTGTTTGTTCTTTGCTTATCGCTTTCCTTGCTTGATGTCCCTATAGTACGAATTCAACCCCGCTATCCACATCTGAAAAACGTCTAACATTTTGCCTAAGCTAATTAAATAGATGTTGTCTGACTTTCGCTTATCGGGTTGAGCAATGACTAAGACTTTAGTTATAGGCTGAGGGGACTAGCTCCTACAAAAGTAGTGAGTTTGCCTTGAAACCTGGAATTTACAGCTTTCTCGCAGTATGAATAGACATAGCTCGTCAATTCGTAATACCCTGCGGGTTCGCTGAAAGCGTTCTCGGAGAGTAGCGCAAAGCGCTACGTAATTATGAATTGTAATTTATTGCCTGTTATCTAGATCCCCGACTTCTTTAAGAAGTCGGGGATCTAACAACCGCTAAATTTGCTTAATTAATTTATGGCACTAAATATTATTAGCAAAGGTTAGTGGGTGGATAATTTAAAACACAATAAAAAATCAAAAAATCTATTAAGTAAATGTGCATGAATTGGTAACCATTTTATAAAAAAGAGGAAACAGCTATGTTAAATAGATTTAAATTGGCAACCAAATTTACCTTTCTTCTATCGCTGGTTTTCCTCTGCGCGATCGCAGTCAGTGGTTTTACTTTATCTCATGCACTAGAACAGAAGGCAGAAGCCGAAATTGGTTACCGTAGCCAAATTCTGGCTGAGACGATGGACTCTATCAGAAACTTCACAAACACAAAAATTAGCCCATTGCTGTTACCGATGGTGGAAACTCAATCGACCTTTGTCCCGGAGACGATTCCCAGTTATGCAGTTAGAGAAGTGTTTGAAACTCTGCGGAAAAATCCAGAATATAAAGATTACTTTTATAAAGATGCCAATCTTAATCCCACCAATATGAGGGATAAGGCTGATACATTTGAGATGCAGGTTATTGAACGATTTCGAAACGAACCAGAACTGAAAAATATTTCAGGTTTTCGCGATTCTTTTGAAGAAAAACTGTTCTATAGCGCTCGCCCTTTTGTGGTTAAAAACCCCACTTGTTTACGCTGCCATAGTACACCGGAAGCTGCGCCAAGAAGTCATGTTTTAAGTTACGGTTCCGAAAATGGCTATGGATGGGAACTCAATAAAGTCCTAGGTACTCAAATCATTTATCTTCCTGCTAAAAAGGTATTTGATGATGCTAACCGTGCTTTTATATTATTCATTAGCTTATTTATTGGTATCTTCGCTGTAGTAATTTTATTAATTAATTATTTACTGAAACGCAATGTGCTACAACCCCTCAAACCAATGGCACAATTAGCGCAGAAAATGACTATGGCTCAAATTAGTTCTGAAGAAGCGGAAGAATTTGACCGCCAAAAGCTCACACCCATCGTTAAACGCAATGATGAATTAGGACAGATGGGGAGAGTTTTTCAACGCATGATGCATGAAATTTATGCTCGTGAACAACAAATGACGCAGCAATTACAAAAACTCAGAATTGAAATTGATGAAACAAGACGTGCGCGTCAAGTTGCAGAAATTGCTGAATCAGAATCATTCCAACAATTACAAGAGGAAGCAAGAATGATGAGAAATAAACGCAATACGGCGAGTTAGTTAGGGAACAAAGAAAGCAGAGAAGAAATATCTGTTAGCAATTACCAATTACCTATTACCAATTACCTATTACCATTGAGGATTTATCGTGTCTGAAATAATTTCTGTTCATTCATTCCGTGGCGGAACTGGTAAATCGAATGTTACAAGTAATCTAGCTACTTTAATTGCTCGTTCTGGAAAGCGGGTGGGAGTTGTTGATACTGATATTCAATCTCCTGGTATTCATGTTTTGTTTGGGTTAGAAGAAGAACGAATTCGCTATACCCTGAATGATTATTTATGGGGACGTTGTGCGATTGAAGATGCAGTTTATGATGTGAGTTCTATTCTCAAACAAAAACCATCATTATTTGGCCGTCAGGGAAGTATTTATCTTATGCCTTCTAGTATTAAGATGAGCGATATTTCTCGGATTTTACGCGAAGGTTATGACGCACGTTTGCTAAATGATGGTTTACATCATCTAGTTAAGCGTTTAAAACTAGATTATCTATTAATTGATACTCACCCTGGTATTAACGAAGAAACTTTGCTGTCAATTATTATGTCTGATGTTTTGGTGTTGATTCTTCGCCCAGATAAACAAGATTACCAAGGAACAGCAGTAGCAGTTGATGTTGCAAAGAAATTAGAAGTACCAAAAATGCTGCTAGTAATTAACAAAGCACTACCATCTTTAAATTTTAATGAGTTACGGCAAAAAGTACAAAATACCTACGGCACCCCTGTAGCTGGAATTTTACCTGTGAGTGAAGAGATGTTTAATTTAGGCAGTAGTGGCATTTTCAGTTTACAGTATCCCAATCATCCTTGGACTGAAACAATAAATGCGATCGCAAAACAAGTTATGGGTGCTAAAGCTAAATCTATGGTGTAATTTGTATGGTTGTTGACGGTTGACCGTGCCAATTTTAGATTTTAGATTGCCGATTTTAGATTTTTTGGTACAAGCCCCGAGCCCCGCCCCTTGTGGAGCCACTCTCGTGGGCGGGTTTCCCGATTTGAGAGAAGTGGCGTGGCGGAACAAATCCAAAATCCAAAATTTAAAATCCTCAAGCCCCGCACCCTTGTGGTTGGGGTCAATCCAAAATCCAAAATCCAAAATTCGTTGACTACTCAGGACTCACGTCGATAGAAAGGGCTAACTGATAGAGTTGACGACGGGATAAGGAAGTGAATTTTGCTAATTGACGGCTAGCTTGCGATCGCGATATTCCTTGACGGATTAATTGTGCAAGTTCGGCTTTGAGTTCGGCTTCTGTCAGTTGGGTTTGACTGGGTGGAGTTCCCGCCACTACAAGAGTATATTCGCCTTGAGGTTCCCGTTGATTGTAGTGGGCGATCGCTTCGGTAATAGTTCCCCGCCAAAATTCCTCATAAAATTTTGTTAATTCCCTAGCCAGAACAATTTGGCGATCGCTTCCGAAAGTTTCTCCTAAGTCTTGTAACGTATCGCGTAAACGATGGGGCGATTCGTAGAAAATTATGGTGCGCGATTCTGTTTGTAGCGATTCTAAATATTCCCGGCGTTGTTGAGTTTTAGCGGAAAGAAAGCCTTCAAACACAAACCGATCAGTAGGTAAACCAGATGCACTTAAAGCAGTAATTGCCGCACTCGCCCCCGGAATTGGTACTACTGTTATCCCCGCTTCTATACAAGCTGTCACCAGTTCATATCCCGGATCAGAAATTCCTGGCATACCCGCATCACTCACCAAAGCAATTGCTTTACCATTAGCTAAATGCTCTAATAATTCTGGAATCCGGCTACTACGATTGTGTTCGTGATAGCTAATTTGGGGAGTCTGAACTTGGAAATGTTGCAAAAGTTTCCCAGTGTGGCGTGTATCCTCAGCAGCAATTAAATCCACATTTTGTAAAATTCGCACCGCCCGAAAGGTGATATCTTCCAGATTGCCAATCGGTGTACCGACAACGTAAAGTGTTCTTGGTTTTGGATCTGTCTGCATGGGGGATTGGGGACTGGGGACTGGGGATTGGGGATTGGGGACTAGGGATTGGGAGATGAGGAGGATGAGGAGGATGAGGAACAAGGAGACAAGGGGAAATCGCAAACACCAAACACCAAACGCCCAACCCCAAACACCAAATGACAAATAACGCCTTATTTGTAGGTTTAGTAACCTTGGATTTGATTTACTTGGCTGAGTCGCCTCCCCAGAATAATCAGAAGATTGTTGCTACTGACTATACTGTGGCAGCAGGGGGCCCGGCTACAAATGCGGCTGTTACTTTTAGCCATTTGGGGAATCAAGCTACTGTGTTGGGTGTAGTGGGTTCTCACCCGATGACACAACTAATTCGCACAGATTTGGCAACTTATAAAGTAGCGATCGCGGATCTTTACCCTACCACTAATGCTGCTGTACCTGTATCTTCCATCATTGTTACCCAATCTACAGGCGAACGAGCAGTAGTTTCAATTAATGCGGTGAAAACTCAAGCTAGTAGTTCATCAATCCCGGCTGATATTTTGCAAAACATTGATATAGTGCTGATTGATGGACATCAAATGGCTGTGGGTAGAGAAATTGCTCAAATGGCTAAAGCTCAGAATATCCCAATTGTGATTGATGGTGGTAGTTGGAAAAGTGGATTTGAGGCAATTTTACCTTTTGTTGATTACGCGATTTGTTCTGCTAATTTTCATCCCCCCAACTGTCAAACAACCGCAGAAGTTTTCGCCTATCTCAGTGCTTTTAAAATTCCTCATATCGCCATTACTCACGGCGAACAACCAATTGAATACTTAAGTTGTGGTGATAGTGGCGTTGTCAATGTGCCACAGATTCAACCAGTTGATACACTGGGTGCTGGAGATATTTTTCACGGTGCTTTCTGTCATCATATTTTACAAGCAAGTTTTACTGATGCACTGGCTCAAGCTGCGGAAGTTGCCGCTAATGCTTGCCAATTTTTCGGCACACGCCGTTGGATGGAAGCCAAGCACTGATTAGAGATTTCACTCAGATAAGGCAAAATGAATGAAAGATTTACAAGAAATTTTAGCGATCGCTTGTCAGGTAGGATGGGGAGCAGCCGATATATTACAGTCTTATTATCACGGGACTATTAAAGATTCTAATTTAGAAATTGAATATAAACAAAACGAACCTGTAACCGCTGCAGATATCGCTACCAGTCAATATATTTTAGACAATTTACAAGCAGCTTTAGGTAATGAAGATTTTGCTTATATTAGTGAGGAAACTTATAAATCACAACAGGGTAAAAATAACTCTAAATATGTATGGATTATTGATCCCTTAGATGGTACGCGAGATTTTATCGATAAAACTGGAGACTATGCAATTCACATTGCTTTAGTTACAGAAAACCGTCCGTTACTGTCAGTTGTAGCATTACCAGAAGCAGAAAAGTTATATTATGCTACCAAGGGCGGTGGTACATTTGTTGAAACTCGTAATAGTTCTCTTCCCTTACAAATATCTTTAAATTTAGACACAAAGCCTTTAGAGGATTTAACTTTAGTAGTCAGTCGCTCTCACCGTAACCAAAGATTAAATTATTTACTAGAAAATTTACCCTGCCAAAATCATAAATCTGTTGGTAGCGTTGGTTGTAAAATTGCCACTATTCTTGAAGAAAATGCAGATATTTATATTTCTTTATCTGGCACATCTGCACCAAAAGACTGGGATATAGCAGCACCAGAATTAATTTTAACGGAAGCTGGAGGTAAGTTCACTCATTTTGATGGCACACCATTACAGTACAACACAGGTGATATTAGTCAATGGGGTGGTTTACTAGCAAGTAATGGTCTATATCATGAGGAATTGTGTCAACAAGCCGAGAAGATTTTAGCGGTTTTTTCTAATAGCTAAATTTTGATGTCAAGGGTCAAAAGTCAAGAGTCCAAAGTCAAAAGTAACTTTTCATTTGTCCCAATTACCAATTACCCATTACCAATTACCCAATGCCCACAGAATCTTTTGAAAAAAATAGCTGGGATTGGCAACTTTCTCAGATGCAACAACAAGTAGGAGAATGGATTGAGTACCAATTTTCCCGCTTAGAATCAGCTTTACCACAATTACCTCCCGGATGGTCAATCAGTCCTTGGTTAAGTGAACTGTTAAAATTTCTATTTTGGCTAATATTAGGTTTATTTGTAGTTTGGTTGCTTTGGCTGTTATGGCGAGAATTTGGCCCTTATATTTATTCTTGGTTAACGAGAAGAGGCAATCAGCATATATCACGTACAACTATCACTGCTACTGAGTTATCTGTACCTTTATGGTTAGCGCGATCGCAAGAATATTATCGTCAGGGTAATTACCCTGAAGCTTGCCGTTGCTTATATATGGCAATATTACAGCGCTTGCATGATAGCAACGTTATCAACCACAAATCCAGCCGCACTGATGGCGAATATTTGCAATTGCTGCGATCATCCATAACGCCTATCCAGCCTTATGAAACATTAATCACGACTCACGAACAATTATGTTTTGGTGATGAGGAAATTCTGCCAGAAAATTATGAGCATTGTCAGCAAGCGTTTCGGGAAATTGCGGGGGAATAGGAATTGGGGATGAGGGGGAAAGAATAAACGACAAATACTATTCCCAATTACCAATTACCAATTACCCATTACCAATTACCCATTACCCATTACTGCATTACTATCTACAATATCCATAAATTAAGTATAAAGCTGTACATTACATGAAGCGCTCAAACCGCTTGGCTTGGCTAGGGGCGATCGCACTGGCGATCATCATTGTATTAAGCTTGATAGCGGCTCCCCGCAATAGCACAATTAATAGTGGTTCAACTTATAACCGTGGTGCTGATGGCTATGGTGCTTGGTATGCTTATATGCAGCAGCAGGGAACTACAATCAAGCGCTGGCAAAAGCCTTGGAAGGATCTCGAAGCGCAAAAAAAACCGATTACATTGTTAGAGGTAAATAGCAGTCTCGGTTCCCCAATTATCAATTCCGCAAAACGGCAATGGTTACAAAAAGGTAATACCTTGGTAATTTTAGGTGTGCGTTACCCTGTGACTGCGGCAGATTTTCACACTATGCAAAAGTCGCCTTTGGGGAATGTGAAAATTGATACAACTAGAAGGCACGATAAAGCCGATAAAGAAGAAATTAAATTAGGCGATCGCTTCGGTGCTGTAGTGTGGGAAGAACAGTATGGTAAAGGAAAAGTTATTTTTGCCACAACTCCCTATTTAGCAGCCAATGCCTATCAAGATTATTTAAGTAATTTTAAATTTCTTGCAGATTTAGTTACCAAACAAAAGAACGCCATTTTTGTAAATGAATACATTCACGGTTATAAAGATGCTGATGTGCGAGAACAAGAAGGTAAAGGTAACTTATTGAGTTATTTTGCCCAACAGCCTTTGATTGTGGCGTTCTTACAGGTAGGTATCTTATTAATAGTCTTAATTTGGGCGCAAAATCGCCGTTTTGGTAAGCCAGAAGCTTTAACTGTACCAGTTTTAGATAACAGCGAAGCTTATATTCAAGCTTTAGCAGGAGTATTACAAAAAGCCGAATCCAGCGATTTTGTGGTTGAAATGGTGGGTAAAGAAGAACAACTACAACTGCAAAAAGCTTTAGGATTAGGGCCAATTTTACTAGAACCCCAAGCGTTAATCGATGTTTGGCTAGAGAAAACAGGCGCAAGTTCTGCTGAACTAACTACAGTCTTAAAGCTACAATCCCAAAAACGACCCATGCGTGAACGAGACCTGTTAAGCTGGTTGAGGCAATGGCGAACAATCAAAAATAATTACTAATTACGAATTATAAATTAGTTTAATATGAATGAAATAAATTCTGTTTTAATTCGCCTAGGGAAAGGTCTTAACCAGGTAATTGTTGGGCAATCTAGCCTGGTGCAACAGTTACTAGTAGCGCTGCTAGCAGGTGGACATATAATTTTAGAAGGAGTCCCGGGAACTGGTAAAACTCTCTTAGTTAAGGTATTAGCGCAGTTAATTAAAGCTGATTTTCGCCGGATTCAATTAACACCAGATGTCTTACCATCAGATATTACTGGGACAAATATTTTTGATTTGAATAGCCGCAGTTTTACTCTCAAAAAAGGCCCGGTTTTTACCGAAGTACTATTAGCAGATGAAATTAACCGTACTCCACCAAAAACGCAAGCGGCGTTGTTAGAAGCAATGGAAGAAATGCAGGTAACTTTAGATGGTGAAAGTTTACCCTTGCCAGAATTATTTTGGGTAATTGCTACACAAAACCCCCTAGAATTTGAGGGGACTTATCCTTTACCAGAAGCGCAGTTAGATAGGTTTTTATTTAAGTTAGCTGTAGATTATCCTGATCAAGCAGCAGAAAAGCAAATGTTACTCAATCGTCAAGCGGGGTTTGCAGCAAGACGAGGAGATATTAATCGGCTTGAACCTATAGCAACAGTCAGCGAAATTTTGCAAGCAAGGCAAGCAGTCAAAGAAGTTAAAGTATCTGAATCAATAATTGATTATCTACTAGCTTTAGTCAAAACCTCACGCCAACACCCCGAATTAGCTTTGGGTGCATCACCTCGCGCTGCTGGTGCTTGGTTGCAGACATCGCAAGCTGCTGCGTGGTTAGCAGGAAGGAATTTTGTCACACCAGATGATGTGAAAGCTGTCGCCTCACCTTTATTGCGTCATCGCTTGATTTTAAAACCAGAAGCTATGCTTGATGGTTTACAAATTGATGCAGTGATTGCGTCTGTAATTAATCAAGTACCTGTCCCAAGATGAGGTATTAATACGAGTCATACCAATTTTTTATGCTGCTGCATAGAATTCGATCCCCCCTAGCCTCCCTAAAAGGGAGTGGGATGAACTTAATAAAAGTGTTGCAAAACACTAGGTAAATTCTGAGGACACTTATGATGACAAGTGCTACTTTGGTGTAGTTGCATAGCAAGAGGCTGAGAATCTCTGTGCTTATCCCTGATCAGGGGTAAGATTTTGCGTTAATTAGTTAATAGTCAAAACTAGTAAGTATTGATAATTGATGGCGGCGCGGCTTTTCAGCCATTGAGTACCGACATTATGTAATTGTGTTACATCTACTTTTTATTGGCTTATAACAAGTACGGTTATGGGAACAATATTCCAGTAACTTTATATAGGACAATCACTCTGATTTACTCAAAGACTAAAAAACTATGGTGAAACGTTTTACTACCGTGAACACTGCCCTGACATTAAAGGTGGTGGGCATTATCCTAATTTTGTCCTTTTTGCTAGATTTTGCGATTCTGTTGTTACCCTTCCAACCAACCGATCGCGCATGGCAAATCGCTTTGGCTACAGCCCTTGTAGATCGGGGAATTGTGCCATTGGTAGGTTTTGGGATACTGTTTGCGGCTTATTGGATTGAGACAGATGGTGATAGCGATCGCGCACCAAGTCTCGATCTGAGATTCCCTGCTTTCGTACTATCAAGTATCTTAGGCTTAATGTTTTTGTTAATTTTCCCTCTGCATCTCAATAATGTGAATCAAGCCAAGACTCAAGCCGTAAATCAAATTAACCAAGATGCAGATCAGGCAGAAAATCAACTCAACAATCGCTTATCGCAATTGCAAGCACAACTGAATACTGAGCAAGGAAAAGCACAGCTAGAACAATTGCGAAATCAAACCAAAGCTCAGTTGACTGAAATACTTAAAGACGAGCAAAAATATAAGCAAGCACTGGAAAGCCCTCAAGTTCCCGCAGCTGTTAAAGATTTGTTGAAGAAAGCTAAGGCAGATCCGAAAGTACTCGACAAAGCTATTCAAGAACAAACAGATATTCAAGCGCAACGTAACCAACAACTCAGCCTAGTTCGTCAGCGTAAGGAAGAAGCCGAGAAGCAAGCTAAAGACAATGCTTGGAAATCTGGAATCCGAACTGGTATTAGCAGTTTACTGTTATCTATTGGTTACATCATCATCGGTTGGACAGGATTAAAAGGTATGGGAACTTTCCAAAATAGTGGACGCAAAACTCCTGCACCTCGTTAAGTAAGGCAAAATTCGCTGATTCAAAATTCAAAATGAAAAACCCAGTATTAATAAGCAACCTAAAGAAGGGAAAAGGTTAAAGGGTAAAGGGGAAAAGGGCAAATCCTTTACCCTTTTCCCATAAAAACTGAAAAATAGGGACTAGAAACTGGGGGCTAGGAAAGATTTTTATGCATTCATTGTGTGATTTATCACATAGAGGTTCAACTAAAAAATAGGGGCTAGAGGCTAGAAAAGAGATATTTTATCCTTTAATTGTGGGTTTTTACCGTGGGTAACTGAGAGGAAATTAACTAATATGTAGCTTGATTAGGTATAAATATTTTTACTAAGAGTTGAGAATGTTTTCTGTTTTTATACTGACTTATAACGAAGAATTAGACATTGCTGCTTGTATAGAATCAGCAATGTTATCGGATGACATTATTGTTGTGGATTCATGCAGCAGCGATCGCACTGTAGAAATTGCCAATCGCTATCCAGTTCGCGTCTTTGAACACCCTTTTGAAAGCCACGGGCGACAGCGTACTTGGATGCTAGAGTCGATTATGCCCAAGTATGAATGGGTCTACATTCTAGAAGCTGATGAACGTATGACACCAGAACTGTTTGCAGAATGCGAACAAGCAACGCAAAATCCAGACTACATTGGTTATTACGTTGCAGAACGTGTCATGTTTATGAATCGTTGGATTCGCCACAGTACCCAATATCCCCGTTATCAACTACGTCTTTTCCGTCATGGTAAAGTGTGGTTTACAGATTACGGACATACTGAACGAGAAGTTTGTAATGGTGCAACCAGCTTTTTAAAAGAAACTTATCCTCACTACACTTGTAGCAAGGGTTTGAGCCGTTGGATTGACAAGCATAACCGTTATTCTACTGATGAGGCTATAGAGACATTGCATCAAATAGAACAAGGCAATGTGAAATGGCAAAATTTATTTTTTGGTAAATCAGAGGTAGAAAAACGCCGAGCCTTAAAAGACTTATCTTTGCGATTACCTGCTAGGCCACTGGTACGCTTCTTTTATATGTATTTTTTATTAGGCGGCTGTTTAGATGGACGAGCTGGCATGGCTTGGTGTACATTACAGGCATTCTACGAATACTTAATTTTGCTGAAAGCATGGGAAATGAAGCATATGCCCGTCCCTAGCTTAGAGACAAAAGTGTCTGTTTCACAAACAAGTACACAGGTTGATGTGGTTTAATTTGGCGTTTGGGGTTTGGGGTTTGGTGTTGTTTATTACTAATTTCTCCCCTGCTCCCTGCCCCTCTACTTTTCCCAATCTCCGTTATGATAAATTAATATTTTTTTATATAATTTTTTTAGAAAAGTTACTCTTGTCTCTCTAAAACAGATTTAACATCAAAAACGGCTTTACGACTATCTGCTTGTACTTTCAGAAGTATTAGCAGCTTTTAATTAGGTGCGGTAGTCCTCATAAGGCTGAAAAAATTTGTAATAATATTTTACAACTATAGTGAAGAAAAGTAACATTTTCTCAGCCACCTAGCGCCGCCGCACTTCGTAGCGATCTACTATGCAATTAAAAGCGTTGGCAAAATTTGCTTGTGGTAGCTTGTACCTCAAATTATGTCTATACGCTGGTATAAATCGGTAAGTATCAAGACTGATAAAAAAGTTCCACTAGCCTAAGCAAGGAGAATCGGGACTTGGTAATGAATCGCCTAAAACAGGACTTAAAAAATGACCTGATTGCTGGGTTGTTGGTAGTAATTCCCCTAGCAACTACAATCTGGCTAACTATTACCATTGCCAGTTGGGTCATTAACTTTCTTACCCAAATTCCCAAACAACTCAACCCGTTTGAGGGATTGCATCCTATACTAGTAAATATACTGAATTTAGGAGTTGGGTTAGCTGTACCACTGCTGAGTATTCTTGTAATTGGCTTGATGGCGCGAAATATTGCGGGGCGGTGGTTACTAGATTTTGGCGAACAGGTTTTGCAAGCCATTCCTTTAGCTGGACAGGTATATAAAACCCTAAAACAGCTTTTAGAAACGCTGCTCAAAGATTCTCCTGGCAAATTTCGCCGTGTAATTTTGCTAGAGTATCCCAGGCGAGGAGTATGGGCGATCGCTTTTGTGACGGGTATCATCAGCAATGAGATTCAAGCTCAAATGTCTCGTCCGATGTTGAGTGTTTTTATCCCCACAACTCCCAACCCCACTACAGGATGGTATGCGATCGTTCCTGAAGATGAGGTGATATCCCTTTCGATGTCCATAGAAGATGCTTTTAAAATAGTAGTTTCTGGTGGTATTGTCGCCCCTAATACAGTTATAGCCATCTCTCAAGAGGACGTAACAGCACTAGAAACAAAGTCAAAAATCATCCCCCTAGTAGAAAATTCAAATCACTCGGAGAAAGTTACCAACAAATAGATAATATGGTTGTCTGACTATAGCAAAATCTATAGACTCCTCAATTCGTTCTCCCTACTTTTATCAGTCTTAACTAACTCCAACTTACTTTTATGCAAGACCGTAAACCACAGCAACTGGCGCGTGAACTAGCGCTGTTAAGCCTCAGTCAGTTGCCAGTTAACCCCAAGAAACTCACAGAAGAACAACTCCCGAAGTTAGTATTAGCGGCAGTACGTACTCTGAGATCGGAAGTCCAAGATAATTTGGATAATGCAGCAGGTGAACTACAACGCAGTCACGATCGCCTTTTAACTAGTCAAACGCGTGCGTCTGACTTAAATAGTGCGAGGACAATGTTACAAGAAGCGATCGCCGCAACCCAAACCGCCATCAATCAATTGGGTGCAGCCGTAGAGTTTCCGGAACTGATTCAACTCGCCAATCAAGATAAAACAGTTAGCAGATACGCTATCCAAATTGTTAAGACAGTTAACGAAGAACGAAATATTATCGATGAACATATTTCTACTGCACTAGTAGATTGGCAAGTAACTCGCTTGGCTCAAATTGATCGGGATATTCTAAGAATTGCTGTCGCAGAAATGCTGTTTTTAGGCTTACCCGATAGTGTAGCTATCAATGAAGCAGTGGAATTAGCCAAACGCTACAGCGGAGACGAAGGTCATCGGTTTATTAATGGCGTACTGCGCCGATTCACGGAGCAGAAAAAGACTGCATAGCGTTTTATTAGTGCTAAGTTTTGAGTTAAGAGTGAGATATGAGTAGTGATGATCTCCTGGCGGTTTTCACACCAAGAAAAAGTCAGGAATTCAATTACACTCATAACTTATAACTCTTACTTAAATTACAACTAATCTCACTAGCTGCAATGGTTTTTAATTGGTTCCGCCGTCAATATAACGATTCCTCTGATGTTCCCTCGCAACAACAGCAGGAAGAAACCCCTGCTGTTTCCGAACCCCAACCAGAACCAGCAGAAACGTCAACTACACCAGACACAGCGGCAGATTTGTTAGCTTTTGCGAAAGCCGCTTATAAAAATATTCAGCAAAAACAGCAATCCCAAGAGGTGGAAACTTCTGCTGCTGAGGCTGAAGTTGAAACTGCACCAGCAGCATTAACAGAAACAGCATCACCAGAAGAAATAGATGCCACTGTGAGTGAAACAATTACTGAGGAACCTGCGGCAGTTGCAGAAACTACGCAACCCTTAGAATTAGATGCAATTGGTGAGTCAACAACTGTTGAGGAATTATCTGGTAACGAACCAGAAACTGTAGCGGTTTCTTCTATAGAAGAAATTCCTGCAACACCAGATGTTACTAGCCCAGAAGAATTAATGGTGAGTGCGGTAGAAACAGCAGCTACAGAAGAATCTATTTCTACCCCAGAAACAACACAGCCAACAGCAGCAAACTTGTCCTTCTTAGAACGGGCGGCGGCGGAACGACAAGCAAAGCAGGAAAGATTAATCGCCAGTGCTATTGAAGTACCAGAACCAGAGATAGTACAGCCAGTTGCGGCCACATCAACCCCAACACCACAGACAACTGCAGAAATTCTCGGACTGGACTTTGATGAAGGTTTTGTCTGGTCAGCAGAAATCTTAGCAGCTCAAGGTAGGCGAGCAGAAGATATTTCTCTGGAAGAAATTACTTGGTTGAAAAAATTACGCCAAGGATTAGATAAAACCCGGCGCAATATTTTAAACCAACTAAAGGCGATTGTTGGTCAAGGGCCGCTAAACCAAGCTGCTGTAGCAGAAATTGAGGCATTACTCCTACAAGCAGATGTGGGTGTGGAGGCGACAGATTTAATTATTAGTTCGCTACAACAAAAATTACGCGAAGAAGTTACCCGTCCAGAAGAAGCGATCGCCTATCTGAAAACAATTCTCCGGGATATGTTGGATAATCCCGTAAAAACAACCCACAAACCCAACTTTGCCCCAGAAAAGGAAACCTTAAATATTTGGTTAATTACTGGTGTAAATGGTGCCGGTAAAACTACAACTATTGGTAAAATCGCCCACCTCGCCCAAAAATCTGGTTATAAATGCTTAATTGGTGCTGCTGATACCTTCCGGGCTGCGGCTGTGGAACAGGTGAAAGTGTGGGGTACTAGAAGCGGTGTGGAAGTAATTTCTAATCCAGGCAAAAATACAGATCCAGCCGCCGTGGTATTTGATGCGATCGCAGCTGCCCAAGCTAGGGACACTGAGTTACTGCTGGTTGATACCGCAGGACGATTACAAAACAAGAAAAATTTAATGGATGAACTTAGTAAAATTCGCCGGATTATCGATAAAAAAGCTCCTAATGCCAAAGTCGAATCACTGCTAGTTCTCGACTCTACTTTAGGTCAAAATGGATTGCGGCAAGCTGAGGTTTTCTCCCAAGCAGCTCAACTCAGTGGCGTAGTGTTAACTAAGTTGGATGGTACTGCAAAGGGAGGCGTGGCGCTGGCTGTAGTGCAGCAGCTAGGTTTACCAATTCGCTTTATCGGTGCAGGTGAAGGTATTGAAGACTTGCGTCCCTTTTCTAGCTACGAGTTTGTCGAAGCACTCCTAAATGGCTGATTGAAAATTTGTCAGTTAGGATTTCTGGTACATGAAGTACAAGGCTAGGGGCACAACATATTTTACCTGTGTCAACTTAATGTGAAACCCGCTCCCACCAGGAGAGGGGAGCAAGAGATTTAATTCCCCTTCTCCTGCGGGAGAAGGGGTTAGGGGATGAGGGCGAGGGTATTTGTACAACGCCCGCCCCATCTAGCTTTTAGCTTAAGTTGACACCAATGAACATATTTGTGCCCCTACAATTATCTTTACCTCACCTTAGTGCTTTGGTTTTAGTACTCGATTTTCAGTACTAGCAACTCCTCATCAATAGGTTAAATTCTAAAAAAAATTGTTTTTTTCGCACATTCGTACAACCTTTGCTAGAATTCTACTCTAATGCTGCGTTTTTACTTCCTAATGATGAAGTTACTAGTAGCATGGCAATAGTTACTTGCCGCCGAGAAAACTCTGTAACCTTTTCCACAGGCGAAAGGCTATTCATCGCTTAGGTTAGCTACCAACCTAGTGATAGCCTTACTAGTTTTCCTAGCTTTACAGGTACCTGAAAAAAAGTTTCAGGGTATGAGGGTGTAGAGGTTTTCAGATTTTAATTATTGGGATATCCTTAAACCCTCACCAGCAGAAAGTTTCAGGCATTCCTGTGCAAATCTAGGCTCGTTTCTAGGCAAAGTAAGTACCCATAACCCTTTGCATAATTGCTCAGTCAACAGTACATTGTTGTCAGCAATCAGTAGAAACTCTTAAGTGTATTATCAGTCTCTACTTTTTATGAAGTCTCCGATTATTCTCTGTACAAAATTTAAAGGTGTAAAATATGTTTATAAAAATACAAAATTCTGTCTCAGCCTTTAGGCTTAAAAGTTAAGGGCTGATATTCTCAAAGGTGTGCGATCGCTGAGGAATATTGCTTTTAGTACTGCCTCTTAGCACAATTTATTTACATATTTTTAACTTGGGGCTGGATGCCATTTTCATGGTTCTCAACCTCTAGATAGACCCTCATACCCCCCATGCCTCAGACCCCTCACCCCCAAAAATCCAACTGGCAACGTAATATATTATTTTCGTCAAAAAGAATTTTTCTGTTGCCAGATATACAACTGAGTAATTAGCTTATGAAAAAATTACAATTTTGCTAGTGTCTGCCGGAAACTGCGGAGTTTGACGTTGTAGTTTATGAAGAAAATTACATTAGTTATAATTACTATCTTTAACAAGAAATATAATCAGCAAATGCAATACTTATATAATTAACGGCTTACGTCTTTCTACTCTTGCTAAAATGACAAATCTTGCCCCAATATGGTTTAGCAATGCTAAAGCCAAAGGATTTATCAGTAATCTAAAAGTTTGCCTTTATTAAAATGTAATAATACCTGTGATTGTGTCTCAACTGCCCTCTCAACCCACTGATAGTAATAATGGTGCTACGACGGATGTAACTCCAGTTGTCGCATTGAAAGAACTCGTGGCAAGGCTGCACCGTGAACAGAACAAAATTCAGGATTTGTTAAGTTCTTTAGGATTTGCCCTCAGAAGTTTTAATAATTTGAATCAATTTTTGGAATTGATACCGCTGATGGCAACCAGAGTTACAGATGGGGATGGCAGCGCCCTATTTCTTTATAAACCAAACGGTCAAGTCAGATTAGAACAACTACACTGGCAAGACAGCGGACAGCGTCGGAATATTCGTAAAGCCTTAGAAACAGCTACTAGTCAAATCACACTTTTACAAAATAGCGCCCCACTAACAACCGCCACGGGAATTTTAGACGATCAGATGCATCGTTATTTGGGGCCAGATGTGCAAATATTTGGCACAGCAATTTTGGTAAAGCATACAGAACGGGGATGGCTTTATGTTTTAAGCCGCGATCCTGAATATAGTTGGACAGAAACTAGACAAAAGTTAGTCCGGCTAGTAGCTGATCAAACTGCTGTAGCCATTGAAAACGATGAACTAGCAGTAGAACTGAGAAAAAAAGAACGTTTAGATCAAGAATTAGAAATTGGCGCAGAAATTCAACGCCGACTGCTACCACGTCAATGTCCCTCAATTCCTGGTGCAGCCTTAGCTGCACGTTGTAAACCAGCTAATCGTGTAGGCGGAGATTACTACGACTTTATTGCTACAAATCAAAATCAAATTAATTTAAATAATCAGAATGGTTTAGAAACTGGTTCTTGGGGTTTGGTAATTGGGGATGTGATGGGTAAAGGAGTCCCCGCTGGCCTAATTATGACGATGATGCGAGGAATGTTGAGGGGAGAAGTATTACACGGTAATTCTCCATCGCGGATCTTGCAAAATTTAAATAGAGTCATGTATGCGGATTTAGAAAATTCGCACCGATTCGTGACACTATTTTATTCAGAATATAATCCCCACACCCGAATTTTGTCTTACAGTAATGCGGCACATAATCCACCTTTATGGTGGCACGCAGCTACAAAAACTGTAACTCGGTTAGATACCTTGGGGATGCTGATTGGTTTGGATGCCAATAGCCAATATGAAGATGCCCAGGCACAACTAGAACCTGGGGATACAATTATTTACTATACAGATGGCTTAACAGATGCCGCCGCCGCTGGAGGCGATCGCTTTGATGAAGAAAACTTCGTTGCTTCCTTCAGCGCTGCTTGTCGGTATTGTGATGGGCCAGAAGAAATTGTAGATTACTTGTTCGACCAAGTTCAACAATTCATTGGTGATGAAAAACAAAATACCGATGACATGACTTTGGTTGTTTTACAAATAGAATAGTCAACCCCTTAGGGGAATTCAAAATTCAAAATTGTAGATACCAATGCGTAATTCTTCATACACTACCATGTTGTGTATTCATAGGTAAAAGTTTTCCTTGGCAAGCATTGCAAGCAGAAAAATTATGTAATTATACTTGAATCAGCTTGAGTTTATAGTTTTATTCCATACTTGATATTTCTCCTGCGGAGACGTTAGGCGTAGCTTGCTTCCCCGCTGGGGTACATACTTTAGTCTTTCAAGCTAGTCATTCACGCCAGATTTTGGCACAACCAAGCATGAAAATCTGTGTTTCCAATGACGGCAGTTGCTACAACGGGGGGAACCCCCGCAACGCACTGCCTCCCCAATGCCCAATGCCCCATGCCCCATGACCATTTTCAACTTAGTGTTGATGTACCCGTTCTAATAGCCATAGCGAAGCGACAGCACTGACAAAGTGAGCCGCAATTCCGTTGATGTTCGCTACTGCTACAAAAACATCAAGCGCGCGGATAATTTTATAAGGGTCAGTGATGGCGACTCCGGGAGGTTGGGAGATAGATTTTGCCACTAATACGCCTAAAGTCGCACCAGCACCCAAGAGAGTTAAAAGTATGCCGATTAAAGCGGCGATAATTCCTAGGCGAATTGCACTTACTGTATCTGCTTTGCTGGGATGTAGAGCCGGATTAGGATTTCCTAAACGCTTACCTAAGCGTGTGTAACGAAAATTCCAATAGATGCTGAATAATAAAACAATAATTCCAGATGCAGCCCAAAATATGCCCACCCCAAGGCCTGCATTTGGTTGATCGCTAAAGCCTCGGCCAGTCGCTGCAAACAGCAAAGATAAGCCAGAAACTACGGCCAGTCCCAACTGTACCCAGAAGGTAATCCAGCCTGTGAGCCGAAGAGTATTAGCGATTCCTTGAACTGCTGGTGCGATCGCTCGCGCTTCTGTTTCGGTTTGCATACCACTTGCCATTTGCCTGAAAAATTGTGCTGACTGTTGAAAGAGTAGAGATATTTTTATGCCTTCGTTGGCTGATCCCATTCCCCCAATTACCAACAATATTTCCTCCTAGCTATTTCATACCCCCATCCATAGACAGAAACACCTGAAAGTCTGGGGTAATAAAATCGCAGTTAGTAGCGATCAGGAACCCTATAAGCGGTAGCAATAACCTATGGCTAAACAGCGACAAAATCTTCACCAGATTGCTCAACAAACCTTTGGCTACGATCGCTTACGTCCTGCACAACAAGAAGTGATAAAAGCAGTTCTTGAGGGACGAGATACTTTAGCTGTAATGCCTACTGGTTCAGGGAAATCGGCAATTTATCAAATTGCAGCGCTATTAATTCCTGGTATAACAATAGTTATTTCTCCCTTGCTAGCACTTCAGCGTGACCAAGTAGAAGCAATAAAAGAACAAAATATAGCAAGAGCAGCTGCGGTTAACTCGACGATTTCTAATTCTCAACGCCAAGAAATTTTCGCTGAATTAGAAAACCAACAAATAGAATTTCTGTTTCTCTCTCCAGAGCAATTCAACAATCAAGAAGTAGTAGAAAAATTGGTTAATGCCAAGCCTTCTCTATTTGTAATTGATGAAGCTCATTGTATTAGTAAGTGGGGACATGATTTTCGTCCTGATTACCACTGTCTAGCGGGAATCACTGTGGAGACAGATACTTTTCAACCTTTTCCCATTAATAGCTATGTAATTCATACTAGCTATGGTAAAGGGCAAGTAATGCGCTATGAAGCAGATAAAATGGTGGTTTTGTTTGAAAAATTCGGGTACAAAACCCTCGCGGTGGAATTAGTACAGAAATTACTCAAGCAAGTTGAATAGTAAAAAAGGATGAAGTATGAAACATTTGATTTGGTATAAGTCTCTGAATGCATCGAGAAAGATGGTGCGTTACTGCTAATTCTCACTCTCTTAAGTTCCGAAATTCTTGCACAGCCGTAACACAACGCCACTTGGTACAACGAGGGAAACCCGCGCAAAGCAGTGGCTCCCCTACTGAATATTTACTAATGACTAATGACCAATGACTAATAACAGCCTTTACCAGCTATCTTTAATTGCACCCCTTACTTAATCCGCAATAAACCTTTGAAAAAACTAATCATATTTAAAGCTATTTCTTCTAACCACAGCATAATAGTATCGAGCCATTCTAGAATTTGCTCTAAGATGTGCTTTTCATATTCAATTAGGGTGGCTTTAGTTTCTATCCAATCTGGCTGCGCTTCAACTTGAGTAGTTTTTTGATGCTGAGCAATTTCGCCTTTTTGACTAACACTGGTAGTTTGAGATTTAGGTTGAGAAATAGACGCAGGAGTTCGCTTAATAGCAGTAACTTTGCTGGATTTTTTGTTAGTAGAAGTAAGATTGCGAGTAGGTTTTTTCTGTTGTACTAACCCAGCATCTTTTTGTGGTTGTTGTAAAAAGTTTTGATAACTCTTAACTAAATTTTTTGGTATAGCAGGTATTGCTGATGGATTAGCAGGTAAAGCAGAATTTGGTTTTGTGGAAAGTTTAGCTGGCTGTACTACAGCAGTTTCAGACTCACCAAATAAATCATCCCATGTCAACCAAGGATCTGGGGTAGAAACTTTATTTACTAGTGGATTATTTTTAGACGATTTAATAGGAAAATGGGGTAATTTTTTACCTGTAAGCTGATTTCTCGTTTCTTTATTACCTAGTTTTTGAGCGCTACCAATACCAAAAAAGTAATTTATCGCCGCTGCTATCAAAGCGGGAATATTTGGCGTTTGAGTTTCTAAATTATCAGCCGGGACTGTTAATTGTCCTCTAGCGGCTAGTTGTTCTTTACCATAAAGAAAAATATTAAATTGAGTTTGAGCGACTTGGATAATTTCTTGGCTACGTTGTTGCATTGGTACTACAATATTTGATTCCCATTTTGCGACAACTTTATCTAAAAATGCTAACGCCTTAGGAGCATTTGGTACAGCTTCTTGTTCTACTACCTCTTCAATTACATCACCAGGAGCTAAAGCTGGTGTTTCTTCTGGTTTACTACCAGTAAGCTTGGTTAATAAGCGTTCAATTTCTGGTAATAAATTAGCTTGTTTTTTGGTTTCTAATAAACGCCAAGTACGCCAATAGTTAGCAATTTCATTAATGATTAAATTTTCTAATTTTGCTTGCTGTTGCGGGGTTAAAATATCTAGAGTTTCATTATCGGCAGTAATAAGTAATAAATTGCGATTTTCTAAATCTGTGGCAATTCCCTGCACCATTTGATATTGCGGTGAGGGGTTGAGACTGCCTGCCGGATTATCTAAAATAGTCAATGATGGCGAAACAGTAGAGTTATTGCTGGGTGACTCAGGTAAAAATTGCAACCACAAAGATTCTAAAAACACTAAGGGCTTGTTAGGTGTAGATATACTGTTTGAAGATGTAGTTGTATTTTCCGTAAATGGCAAATTTTTGACAGTCTCTAGTACATTCTGAATGGGGGTGTCCGCAGGTGGAGGAGTTTCGGCTTCTAACTGTAACTTTGTTGGCGGTTCTTTACTAGACAGAGTTCTCTCTGATGATTGCTCTGGCTGCAACAGCAGGTATATCGGGTAAAGTATTAACTCAACACCCCATTTTGTAGCCACTTGTACATACCGAATGGTGTGTTCCAACTGTTCTGTCAACCGCCGAGATTGCTGGTGGACGAAGTTAAAAATTCTGCTTTGATAACGACCAGAGGAACCAGAAGACATGGTAGTGATTTGTTAGTTAGAGCTTGATTGAGTTACGAGACTCCCACCGCACAGCCAAAAAGAGAAACTGTTAATTATAGTCAGTGCCCTGATTTTAGCCAAAATATGACCCCATCAGTAACTGAATCTCATACTAAATTAATCTCTGAGGCAATTGAGCAATTACGCTCTTTTTGTCAAGAAAATCTTCAGTCTACCTGGCTATACCAGGAGTCTGACTGTGATATTACTGAGGTTACTGCATCGAATTTGTCTAGATGGAACCCCGTGCAGCTAAACGCTAAAGGCCATATTGCTTGGACAACCGGAAAGCAAGTTTTGTGGTTGGCGCAAAAGTTAGTAGTTCCCCAAGATTTACAGGGTTATCCCTTAGCTGGGTTATCTTTGCGGTTAGCATTGCTTTGGTGGGCAGATGCTGCTGAGATTTATGTAAATGGGAAGTTAGTACTGGAGGGAGATTTATTTGATTGTTCCCCGAGAGTGCTGTTGAGTCAGGGGGTAACGCCAGGTGAAGAATTTATTGTGGCTTTGCGGCTGGTGAGTCCGGGACATGATAATGGTGCGTTAGTGCGATCGCTCCTTGTTTACGAATCTCCTGATTATAATCGTCCGGATGCGGGTTTTGTAGCTAATGAGTTGGCTGTGCTACAGCTTTATTTGGAACGCTTTGCGCCAGAACAGTTAGAGGTTTTAGCGGGGTTGGTAGGGGAGCTAACGAACCGCAAAGGCGCAAAGGACAGGAAGGAAGAGGTAAAGAACGAGACAGAAGAGTGGGAAAATATCCTCGCTACACTGCGTCATCATCTCCAAGATTATCTGCGTTCATCAGCGTTCATCGGCGGTTCAAAATCTAAAATTTATTTATTGGGTCATGCTCACTTAGATTTAGCATGGCTATGGCCTGTGAGTGAAACCTGGAATGCAGCACAGCACACTTTTGAATCGGCGCTAAAGTTACAAGCAGATTTTCCGGAGTTAATTTACTGCCATTCCACACCAGCGCTGTATGCTTGGATTGAAGAACATCGCCCCGATTTATTTAAAGCAATTCAACAAGCAGTAGCAGCTGGACGTTGGGAAGTTATCGGTGCTACATGGGTGGAACCAGACTTAAATTTAATTGCTGGTGAATCCATTGTGCGTCAGCTATTGTATGGTCAACGCTATATAGAAGAGAAGTTTGGTAAGCTGTCGCCTATCGTTTGGGTTCCCGACAGTTTTGGTTTTTGTGCAACTTTACCGCAGTTTTTCGTCAACGCTGGGGTGGAATATTTTGTTACTCAAAAGTTGCAGTGGAACGATACTACTAAATTTGATTATGGGGCTTTTTGGTGGCGATCGCCTGACGGTAGTGAAGTATTTAGTGTGATGTCTGCAGCTATTGGTGAAGGTATCGACCCCGTGAAGATGGCAAATTATGCCTATGAGTGGGAAACTAAAACTGGGTTAAAAGATGCTCTTTGGCTTCCTGGTGTAGGCGATCATGGCGGCGGCCCCACCCGTGATATGTTAGAAACTGCCCAACGCTGGCAAACTTCACCCTTCTTCCCAGATTTAGAATTTACTACCGCAGAAAAATATCTCCAGCACATCAAAGAAACGCTAAATCAAAACCCTTCCTCATCCCCCTCATCCCCCTCATCTCCCCACCCCATCTGGGAAGATGAACTTTACTTAGAATTCCATCGCGGTTGTTACACTACCCACGGGGATCAAAAACGTTGGAATCGTCGTTGTGAAGGCTTATTGTACCAAGCTGAATTATTTGCGAGTTTGGCAAATATTAGCTGTGGCGTGGAATATCCCAAAGCAGAAATAGAAACAGCATGGAAACAGGTATTATTTCAGCAGTTTCACGATATTTTGCCTGGTTCTTCCATTACTCAAGTGTATGTCGATGCTCTACCGCAATGGCAGCAAGTGGAAGAAGTAGGAACGAAGATATTACAAGCATCATTATTAGCGATCGCATCTCACATTAACCTACCACAACCACCACAACCAAATAGTTTGCCTGTTGTGGTGTTCAATTCCTTAAATTGGCAACGTTCTGAGGTTGTTTCTGTCAGCTTACCCAAAACAGAAACAGCTAACCAACAATGGCAAGTGTACGATGTTGCTGGAAAGGAACTGCCATCTCAAGTTAGCGAATCATCTACTCTACTATTTTTCGCCAGCGATATTCCATCCGTCGGCTATCGTCTATTTTGGCTTATCCCTACTTCCTCCCTTCCATCTTCACCGCAACTTACATCTGACTGGGTTCTGGAAAATGAATTCCTGCGAGTTACTGTGAACCCCAACACCGGAGATTTATCTAGTGTGTTTGACAAGACTCAACAACGGGAAGTCTTAAGTGGTGCAGGTAATCAACTGCAAGCTTTTCAAGATAGCGGACAATATTGGGATGCTTGGAATATCGACCCCAATTATGCCCAACATCCCTTACCGCCAACTACTCTCAAATCAATTGAGTGGCTAGAAAAAGGTGCAGTACAAAGTCGCTTGCGAGTGGTGCGCCAGTTGGGTAACTCGGAATTTTCCCAAGACTATATATTGTCAGTGGGAGAACCTATACTCAAAATTGCCACAACTGTAAATTGGCAAGAAAATCATGTATTGCTAAAAGCAGCTTTCCCTCTCAACCTCGAAGCAGACTTTGCTACCTATGAAATTCCCTGTGGCGCAATTCGCCGCACAACCAAACCACAAACCCCTGCAGAAAAAGCTAAGTGGGAAGTTCCAGCTTTGCGTTGGGCTGATTTAACTGAGGAAGCGACACCAGAAAATTCCTCAATCCAAAATCCAAAATCCAAAATCCAAAATTGTTATGGTGTCAGTTTGCTGAATGATTGTAAATACGGTTACGACAGCCAACCGAATCAATTACGCCTAACGCTATTACGCAGCCCTAACTGGCCAAATCCTGAAGCAGACAAAGGTTTTCACGAATTTACCTATGCTTTATACCCTCACGCTGGTAGCTGGGAGTCCGCCCAAACTGTCAAACGTGGCTATGAGTTGAACATCCCACTCCAAGTAATTATTCACCCACTCACAACTCAGCACTCAGCAACGCCACTTGCTACAACGGGGGGAACCCCCGCAACGCAGTGGCTCCTCAGCACTCCTCACACCAGGAGTTTCCTGAATTTATCGGCTGATAATTTAATCTTGATGACACTCAAGCAAGTTGAAGACGATTCCCAGCAATTTATTGTGCGTTGTTATGAATGTCACGGAGACGCAGCCAAGTTATCTTTGCAAAGTGATATCGGCTTAATTTTAGGAGATGCTGTAGATTTATTGGAGCGTTCTACAACTACGAAATTCTCATCTGAGCAAGAAAAACTGAATATACAGCCTTGGAAAATTGCTAGTTTTAGGATGAAACCAGGGAATGATCCCTGATTTTCCAAGTAGTCTAGTCTTTCAAGGATTAAGTATGAAGAGTTTTTTCAATCTTCATGCTTCATTCCTTCATTTGTAGGATAATTTTAGACTTGAGCCTTTAGCCTTTAGTTAATCTTCATGGTCTTCATAAGGGTCTGCTAATTCTTTACTAGGAGGCCCAAATGATATATAGATTCCCCAGCCAGTGATGGCAATAACAGCGGCGGCGACAGAAATGGTAAGAACTATTGCTGGTTCCATAATTGCGGGATATGTTATAAGAAAATTGCCTGAAAAGACTGTAAATTAAGTGTTCTGCTCAAAAATGTAAGCAGGTTTTAAAGAGTCTCTATTATGTTATTGTAATGTAATCAAGAATAAGTAAGCAACGCAAAAAGTGTTTCACAGTCGAAATACTGCGTCAATCAATCTTACGATTGAGTAGCTTACGAAATCAAACAAACACAAAAACTCATTAGTACGAGTACGGCGGGGCACGTCGGAATTTATGCTTGGTAGTCAGTATGCTTGCTTTGGTTTCCAAAGTTAAAGCGACTGGCGTAAATAAGGTGACTAAACTTTAATTGGATAAGTTCTATTAAAGCCAGCAACCTCGTAAAACCAAGAATTACTTGATTTTTATCAAGTGAGTGTCAAAAAATATTACAGAACATAAAAAAAAGCTTTGGCAAGTAATCTTAGGTGAACTATGGCACAAAGGACAAGGTTGGGAGATATATTGAGACCCCTGAACTCAGAGTATGGTAAAGTTGCTCCGGGTTGGGGAACGACACCTGTAATGGCTGTTTTTATGCTATTATTCTTCGTTTTTCTGCTGATTATTCTACAAGTCTATAACAAGACCATCCTGATCCAGGATGTATTTGTAGATTGGCGCACAGTAGGCCGTTAATCTTGACAAAGCTAAAGCTCTTGAGCTTATAGAATAAGCGCAGCGACACCCGGCTCATCCGGGTTTTTTTATTATTTGAATAGTGAAAAAATTAGTGAACTGAAGGTTGAAGTATGAAATTATGCTAGTGATTTGAGGATGGGTCAACCATTAAGAAAGACTTGATTGTTCGCTTACGGGTGCGTAGCAATTCTCACTTCATCCTTGATACTTTATCCTTGAGCCTTTCTTCTGCCAACATAATATAAATAGGAAGATAATATTCTTCTTGTGGTTTTGCTTGACGTGTAAATTTATCGGAAAAATCCATGAATATCTTTGGTATTGGTTTACCGGAAATGGCTGTAATTTTTGTAGTAGCACTGTTAATCTTTGGGCCGAAAAAGCTTCCAGAGGTTGGGCGTAGCTTAGGTAAAGCAATTCGCGGCTTTCAAGAAGCCTCAAATGAATTTCAAAGTGAGTTTAAGCGGGAAGCTGAACAAATAGAACAAGCTGTAAAAACTACTGCAGAACTTGAACCCAAGCAAATCGAACCAGCGCCAGCGCAGCATGACACTGCTAAAAGCTAGAGAGGTTGCTAGGTTGGTGGACATAAACATAACTATTTTGATAAGGGGAAAGGAAAGGGTAAAAGAGAACAACCTGTCTTCCTTCCCCCTTCTCCGTTTTCCCCTACATAAACTGACATAGTTTGGTTTAACCGCGCTTTGGCAATTTTAGATTGCCGATTTTAGATTGCTGTAATTTGAGTATTTATATCTAATCTCAAATTCTCAAGCTTCATCCATTGAAGATGGAATTCTAATTAAAATCCAAAATCTAAGTTGCGCGGGAATCGCACCGATGCGACCAAAATCCAAAATTGATTGATGAGAGTCAAAATGACAGAGGCTGTTACAAAACCAGCTTTGGTGATTCCCCAGCTAATTGTCGGGTTGGGAAATCCAGAGCCTAAGTATGACCAAACGCGCCACAATATTGGCTTTGCAGCCGTTGATGCACTCTCACGTGCTTGGCAAATTCCTTTAGCAGAAAATAAAAAGTTTCAAGGCGAGTATGGTGAAGGGGTTGCGCCTGTGGGGGGTAAAATCCGCTTGCTGAAGCCATTAACTTACATGAATCGCTCAGGACAAGCAATACAAGCCGTAACTAGTTGGTATAAATTGCCGCCAGAGTCGGTGTTAGTAGTTTACGATGAGATGGATTTACCGTTAGGAAAGACCCGCCTCCGTTTGTCTGGTTCCGCTGGGGGTCATAATGGTATGAAAAGTGCGATCGCTCATTTAAGTTCCCAAAATTTTCCACGGTTACGCATTGGTATTGGGAAACCAAAAGGTGCAGCTAATAACGATGATTCGGGAGCTGTTTCCCATGTGCTAGGACGTTTTACAGCCACCGAAAATCAAACAATGTCACTTGTACTTCAGTTTGTAATTGAGTGTATAGAACTCAGCCTCAAACAAGGAGTAGAAAAAGCAATGAACCGTTGTAACAGCCGCACTATTGAGATTTCAGAATCTTAGTTGATTGTTTGAATTTGGTTGATGGGCAGCGATTGTCGCCTACTCCATCCAACCATACTCAGACACTTGAGACTTAGCAAATTTATACAAACAGACTAACTCACACCCCAATCAGGGGTGCGGTAAGTCTTTGTGATTTTTTTTGACAATCATGGAAGTGTTTTTTGCTTGCGTGTACTACTCCGACTTGCCTGCAGGCCTAAGTCGGAGCTGCAAAACTCACTCGCCGTTGCTCTATGGGGTGCATTCATTGCTAAATGTTTGGCTCAAAATCCCATGAGTCTTATACAGCGTCTGGAGGCCTTGCAACCTTTAAGAGATTCCAGGCTAGACTTTAGCAGCCATCTCTGTTCCTTATCAGGTTATTTTGTCCTCGATACCTTGGCCGCACTGTGAGTACCATCAATATAGTGAGTACGGGAGCTGATATCTAGAACAAGCCAGCCTTTAGCACTACCAGTAATAAGTTTATTTAAAACGGCGTTTACGTCTAGCTGCTACTGCCTTACGTTTACGCTTTTCTAACGGTGTTTCAAAGTGCCGATGATACTTAACGTCAGCTAATATTCCAGCTTTGGAAACCTGGCGTTTAAATCGACGCAGTGCTGAATCTATTCCTTCGTTCTCTCCTAAAACCACTTGGGTCATTCTTGATGTATCCTCATATCGATCAGTTTCCATTGTAATAGCAGCCCCGAACTTAGCAAAACTCCCCAAGCTAAGAATCGGTAAAAAACATAATTTTCAGAATTGATGTAATCACTATTAGCATGAAAATTTTGGGTTTTGGCCTTGGTAGATATAGTTTTGCGACTATACAAACGTTAATCCGCGTTCAGGAAAGAACAGAAAATTCGGGGTTTTAAAAGCCCGATTCGGCTAGTCAAGTCTCCTTGACAGATTGTTTCTCAGCATCTATGCCAATCTTCACTAATTCCTGACTTTGGGGCTATTGAATATAGGCGATCGCACTCAATAAAATCCAAAATCCCAGAATCTAAAATGCAAAATTATCTGGATAGTCGCATGGGGCTTGTGGCAGCATACCCCATGCCCAAAAACTCCACCCACATGGGAATGGAGTTTTTTATGAATCCGTATACTATTTAAATGCTTTCTGCTGCTGTTTGGTTAATTCGATCATCTCTTCAAAACCAAAGCGATCAACTAAATCAGTCAAGGCTTTGGCAAGGCGATCGCTCTTTTGCGGAATTTGCTGAATTAATCTCAGAACTTCTTTGCTATTAACTCTGAGCGCTGCTTGATGCAGTTGTTCAATCCATTCACTAGGCATTATTTCCAAGTCTGCAACTGTTAATGAATTACCTGTAGCAGATGCACCATTAGCTACTGCAGAACCGATTTCCATGTTGTGCTGTTGATTCGCATCGTCAGCGTAAACATAACGCACACCCAAGTATTCTGCCATTTTTTCAAAAATGATATTTGCTCGGAATGGTTTCCTTACAAAGTCATCAAAACCCAAGGATAAGGCTGTTAATCTGTCTTCTTCAAAGGCGCTACCTGTTAAAGCCACAATTATCGGGGCGGGATTACCTGCGGCTTTAATGTGTTGAGTAGCTTCAAAGCCGTTCATTACAGGCATTCTAATATCCATCCAAATGAAATGAGGTGCCCAACTTTCCCAAAGTGCGATCGCAGCTTCGCCGTTGACTGCTTGTTTAATTTCAAAGCCGATGGGGGTTAACAATTCCACCAACAACCGCCGATTTTCTAGTTTATCTTCAACAATTAAAATGCGATAGCTCGTTTGCCCTGGCTCTAAACCGATAACTTGGCGAGTTTCTTGGGGAGTAGGCAAAGTATCTAAAATTACCGCACGGGTGGGGATATCAAAGGTAAAAGTTGAGCCTTTGCACACTTCACTATTCACCCTTAAATCTCCGCCCATTAACCGCACAAATCGCTGACTGATAGGTAATCCTAGCCCAGTTCCTTCCTGAGATTTGTAACCTGTCTCGGTTTGCACAAATGGCTCAAATAACTTCTCAAAGTCAGTCGAGGCAATACCGCAGCCAGTATCTTCAACGCTGAAGCGCAAGGTAAGTTTTTGGTTGGGGGTAATGACTTTGTTCCCAGTATCTACACGTAAAGTTACTGTACCTAACTGTGTAAATTTAATCGCATTGCCGATGAGATTCACCAGCACCTGACGAATTTTACTTTCATCAGCCTGGATATATTGGGGAACAGAGGGCGATCGCACAACAATTAACTCTAACCCTTTAGATTGGGCTTTAAGTGCAAACATCTGTTGCAATCGCTCAATCAGGTTCCACAAATCAAAATTCGTTTCGTTGAGGGTGACGCGACCGGCTTCAATTTTTGACATTTCCAAGACATCATTAATTAATGTCAGCAAGTCTTCGCCACTGCGGTTAATCGTATCTATATAGTCTTGTTGCTGGGGATTCAGTGAGTGATTTCGTAGCAGCAGTTGGGTAAAGCCCAGGATAATATTGAGGGGAGTTCTCAGTTCATGACTCATGTTAGAGAGAAATTGACTTTTAGCTAGGTTAGCAGCGTCTGCAGCTTCTTTGGCTTGCTTGAGGGCAATTTCAGTCTTTTTCAGCTTGCTAATATCACGAGCTACCCACAGCACTGTATTCTCAGACAATGGGGAAACACTAGCTAAAAACCAAGTTTCCCGATTCTTCACAGCTAAGTGATATTCCAAATAAACACTTTTGCGAGTTTTATCAGAGTTGTCTCGCTCTTCTCGCAGATGCAGTGCTTGTTGAATGGCATCATAGATGAGATTAGCGACTTCTTTGGGCAAAACTTCGTGAACTGTTTTGCCAACCCGGTCTACATCAGGTTTATAACTATAGGATTGGGTTTGTACATATTTGAGGTAACGTCCCTCGCTATCAAAAACCACAACCATATCAGTCATCGCCGCAAACATTAACCGCAGTTCCGCTTCAGATTTGGATAACGCTGCTTCTGCTTTTTGGCGATCGCGAATTTCTTGCTGAAGTTGGGCATTTTTCTCGCCCAGTTCTGTGGTTCTTTCGGCTACACGACTTTCTAACTCTTCGTTAGTTTGCGCTAAAGCATCAAAAGATGCGCGTAATTGCAAAGCCATTTGGTTAAAAGACTTAGCTAACTCGTTTAACTCAGTGGTACTTTGCACAGCAACCCGTTGGTTTAAATTACCAGATGCGATCGCTTTGGCTGCACTTCCCAGTTTCAAAATCGGCTGAGTAATCCAACGCGCCGTTAACACCCCCAATCCCGTTGCCAGTACAAATGCGGCTATACAAAGTATAATTGTTGTCCGAGTATTGGCATGAATTTGATCCATGAAATCCGCTTCTGGGACAACCACAACAATTAGCCAGTCCAAACCCTGCTCAGTTTTCATCGGCAGAATTTGTAAAAATTGCCGTTGACCTTTAATGTCAAAATCTAATTGTTGCTTTTGTGCAATCTTGGTGAAGCTACCAAAGTGTTGCAGTAAATATTTAGCGGTGTTTTGTGTCAACGGATCTTTGCTATCTATCGCCTGAATGCGAATCGGATTTTGCTTAGTAATCGGTGCATTAGGATTGTCAATTTCGTATGGTTGTTGGGTGGTAGAACTCCCAACTAACAATCCTGTTTGACGTTCTACAATAAAAGTTTTACCCGATCGCCCAATTTTCAGACTCCGGAGAAATTGGCTAATCTCAGTCAAGGAAAAATCTACAGCCGCTACACCTAAAAGATTTTGGCGATTGTCATAAATTGGCAAACTGGCGTTTAAAACAAATTTAGGTGTTGCAAATAGCCGATAAATTCCGCCCCAGTTCGCTGTTTTTGACTTAACTGCTGATGTATACCAAGGACGAGTTCGCGGATCGTAATTAGGTTTAAATCTTAAAAGTTTTGTGTGATTTCCTGGTTTATCCGCAGCATAAATGCGGATTTCGTGATTGGTAGAGTCCCCAGAAATTTTGACCTGAAAGCCACCATGATCACCCTTTTCTACTGCCACATGTTCGCCATAGTTCGAGCCAATGTAAACTGCTGTGACTGTATTAAATGTTTCAATTTGATACCAAAGGTGTCGTTCTAATGCGGCTAAATCTTGTAGATTCACTTCACCCAAGCGGATAGCATTAGCATTAATCTGGTTGATTTTATGAGGTGTTTCTACATAATTTTTTAGATATTGCTGAATGCGCGCCATGATTTCATTGCGGAGTTCAACGGCTACCTCATTAACTGCGCGTTGCCCATTATAAATTGATAACCATCCAGTCAACCCAACAGCTAAAGAAATTTGCACTATAAAAGGCACCACAAGCACATGGCGCAAGTGTAAACTTTTAACAACTTTTGCAAATTGATGGGTGAAAGGACGCATCTTTAAACTCCTTTAATGAAACAGCAATCTGTAGATGCGAATGCTGGCTCAGAACCTCCTCAAGGCAATAAATTGCTTAAGCATAATATAGAGGATCAGCTGTCTGAGATAAAACTACACCATAGGGTAGTATGCAATAAGAATGTACTATGTAATAATTTGGCGGACTAAAACCACCCTTAATGGCAACACAACAAATCTACAATTTGTTGTCAGTCCGAAACCAAATTTATTTATCAGCAAGTGTCCTAAAAATTATGCAGTTATCCCCATTATTTTTTGATCAAGCTAAAAACCTTACACAGAACCATCGATAATATTAATAAATGTAAATTGTAGAAGGCGTTGGCGATAAGTTCTTGATCGCTGCTAATAAAATTAATTTCAGTATAGCAATTCAATTTGGTTCATTGAATATATATCAGTTTGCAACTAAATGAGGTACACAAATAGAGAAGTAAATATGAAATTCTTTTTTTACCTTATATCTTAAGAATGGGCATGGGGCATGGGGCATGGGGCATGGGAAAGACAGATTTTCTTATTCGCAATCAACACTCAATAAAATCATTTTTATAAATCTAAAATCTAAAATGGCTGAAAATTGATAATTAATGATTCTCTTATCTCGTTGAGAAGTATGCAATTTAACCAGTCAAGCAAAGGAGATATTCTCATCATTGACGACACCCTAGATAACCTGCGTTTACTATCAGCAATGCTGACAGAGCAAGGTTATGAAGTGCGGAGTGTTACCAATGGAGCAATGGCATTAATTGGCATAAAAGCTCAACCACCAGATTTAATTTTGCTCGACATTAATATGCCGGGAATGAGTGGCTACGAAGTATGCGAACACATCAAGTCTGAGCCGCAAACGCAAGAGATTCCCGTCATTTTTATTAGTGCTTTAAATGAAGTCTTTGATAAGGTAAAAGCCTTCTCAGTTGGGGGTATAGATTTTATTACTAAACCTTTTCAAATTGAAGAAGTTCTAGCGCGAATTGAAGTACAGCTGAAACTTTGCCGCTTACAGCTGCAACTCCAAGAACAAAATCAGCGTTTACAAGAAAAAGAAGCAGAACTGAGGCGATCGCTAGAACAAGAACGGGCATTAAATCAACGCATTGAGGAAATGGTAGCCCTAGAAGAACGCAATCGCATTGCCCGTGATATCCATGATTCTTTGGGGCATTCTTTAGTAGCGCTAAATGTGCAAATGGAAACAGTATTAACACTGTGGCACAGCGATCGCGAACGGGCGCAGCAGTTTTTAATCGAAGCAAAAAAACTAGGTTCCGCAGCCCTAAGAGAAGTAAGGGAATCAGTTTCATCCATTCGTTCCGATCCACTTCAAGGAAAATTACTCGAAACTGCGATCGCTAACCTTGCCGAGGAATTCTATCACCTCACCGATATCCAGCCAGAGTGCGAAATTGATTTATCACAACCCTTATCTAATACTGTGAATCATGTAGTATTTCGCATTATTCAGGAAGGGCTAACCAACATTTATAAATATGCCAACGCCACAAATGTGCAAATCAAAATCCAAACCAGAGATGATGGATTATTACTCATATTGCAAGATAACGGCAAAGGCTTTGATTCCGATCAAGCGGTGACAGGCTTTGGACTACAAGGAATGCGCGAACGAACCGCCGCAATGGGGGGACAGATAGAATTTTTTAGTAAACCTGGTGCTGGGTGTCGAATTATGGCACATTTTCCCAGGGGGGAGGAGTAGGGGTTGGGGACTGGGGACTGGGGATTGGGAAGATGTAGACGCGCAGCGGCTACTCTCCGAGTTCTTCGTTGGGCGTAGCCCTTCTCGTAGAGTAGGAGTTGGGGGAGGAGGCAATACAGTTTGGATAAGACAAATAGATTAATTAACATTTAAATCCTGTAGAGACGCGATTGATCGCGTCTTTCCAACCCCAAAATCATCACGAAAAATTCTTAACCGAACCGTATTGGGAGATGAGGGAGATGATGGAGAAAGAAAAAATGCAAAATTTCAATTACCTATTACCAATTACCCATTACCAAACACCCAACACCAAACACCAAACACCCAATTTGATTAAATTATTACTTGTTGAGGATCAAGAAATTGTGCGACAGGGTTTGAAGACGCTGTTAGAGTCAAAGCCGGGTTTGCAAGTGGTGGGTGAGGCTAATAATGGACAAAGTGCGATCGCACAACTCGTAGCTTTGCAGGAAATCAACCAATTCCCTGATGTGGTGCTGATGGATATCCGAATGCCTGTGATGAATGGTGTACAAGCCACACAGATAATTTGTCAGCAATTTCCAGGTATCAAAGTTTTGATTCTGACTACATTTAACGATACAGACTATGTCGCAGAAGCGCTGCGTTTTGGGGCGAAGGGATATTTGTTAAAAGATACTCCCGCCGATGAACTTGCCAAAGCAATTCAATCAGTTCACCAAGGCTATACCCAATTTGGCCCAGGAATTGTGGAAAAAGTAATTGCAGAAGCGCCATTGACAAAGACAAACTCATCCAAGCCATTACCGCCAGGCTTAACAGAATTAACAGATAGAGAGCGAGAAGTCCTGCTATTGCTAGCAGAAGGGTCAAATAACCGCGAAATTGCCCAAAACCTGCATTTATCTGAAGGAACGGTCAGAAATCACATCACCCATATTTTAACGAGAATGAACCTGCGCGATCGCACCCAGGCCGCGATCGTCGCAAATTCCTACCGCACTTGGTTAGAAAACTAAGGAATTGATAATTCGCATTCATTGTGGATTAAGCCTTGAAATCCTTGTAATTTCATAGGTAATTTCCAAGCTATGATTTTGGATGCGATCGCTTTCTACTGTCAGAGACGCTACGGGAATTTCAGTTATCTTTAATTACTCCAACCTAGCTTGAAAAAGCAGGGGAGCAGGGAGCAAGGGGGATTAATGAATTTTTCATGTGTTCTGGTGTACGCAGTTCATGATGGCTACTTTTTTTCAAGGTGCTAACCAAGAAAACGGAGCAAAAGGAAGATTTCGTAATACCCAATACGCCAAAATAATTTTCAACACCAGCCAAATCCAAGTGGGTTTAATAAAAACTTGGGGAATTTTTTCACGAAGAATTACAGGCGCGCTATATGACACATAAGAATAAACCAAATATGGCATCGCTAAAATCATCAACGGGTTCAAATCAAAAGCCTTGAAAATATGCCCGTGGAGTAAATGATGTAAGGCTCGTAGCGTACCACAACCAGGACAATATAAGCCAGTTAGCGCTCGAAATGGGCTGGGAGGGTAAATCGAAGAATTACTAGGATTGAAAAAGTAGAGAACAATTGCAGCTACAACAATAACGCCTGAAAGTACTGCTACTTTTAACGTTCTTACAGATATAGAAGAAGAGCGACGAGAAATTATGTTCATTTTTGTAAGTAAATTTCTTGCAATTTTTAACGCTGCATAATTTATTTATTGCGGTGCCAAAGAAGCCAGAATTATTAGGAGAAAATAAATTAAGAACACAGCTAATCCTGAACCAAAGGATACCCAGCACCATGTTTTGGCACTTTTGGATGCTTGCATTGCCCCTTCATAATCTCCTGCTTGCAGCTTTGTATTTACTTGGGCCGCATAGACAATCGCCACAATTCCAAACGGTAAACAGCAGAAAAGTGTAGTTAAAATTGCTTGTGGCAAATAGTTGGGTACATTCTGAGATTGCATTAAAACACCCTTGCAATGTCATTAATTAGACAATTTGCGCTTTTAGTAATACGTCTCTAAAAATATCAGAATTACCTTTAGGTCTCAAAAGCTGCTTCATAAAAATCAATACTCAGTATAAAGACGCAACATTATTTGTGTCTTTACTGTAGTTTATTGAGCTGCAAACTGCTGTAGATTACTAAAAAGGGATCTTTTAACCAATAACAGAAAAGAAGAAATAAATATATTTGTCGCCTTCTTTTTTCAAAATAGTAGTCTATTAGAATAATTCTCAAGGAAAAATAATTTCGTACTCAGAACTTCAGCCCTCAATTTAAAGCAATTTAGCGCTTACTAAAAACTTCATAAATTATGATATAGAAATCCGATTTAATTATTGAAAAAATTTAAGTATGTGTAGGGTGCGTTATCACGAAGTATAACGCACCTTATTCTGGGCTTTGGTGCGTTGCGCTACGCGACAACACACCCTACGTGTTTAGATATCCAATATGAATTTTATAGGGTGCGTTAGCAAAGTAACGCACCCTAAATTTATCACTACAAGATAGCTAGAGAAATGCTGTTTATTAATTACAGAGTATTTCAGGTAAATGAGGTGCGAGGGGTCGGCAATGCCGTGCCCTTACAATTATCTATATATCAGCAACTTAAAATCTGCTGTAAATTATAAACTGGTCATTACCTGGGCTAATTCTTTAGATAAATCTGGTGTATCTTGTTGGCATTTACTAAATAAAACCCCTGCCAAGAAGTAATAGTCACCAGAATAAAATGCCATTTTATGTTTACGTAAATTTTCAATGTGCTTTTTAACTTTTGGTTCTGAGCTATAGTAGCCAAACTTTAAAGGTAAAACAACAAAGTTATTTACAACATATCCATGCTCTTGCGCTTGAGCAATGGTACTTACAGGATTAGAAAAACTAGAAACTAAAACAAGTACATTTTCATAGTCTAAAGATAAAAGTTCATTAGTAATTGTTGCTCCATCTATACCTCCAAATAATAGGGGCATATAAATATCTTTATCCGGTGCAGGGAGATATGGCGGATTGGCTACAAGATATTTGCCTTTGGGTTTTTCAGATGTAAATAAACAGGAATTATTGATAATATATTTATTGGTCAGGTTATACTCATCGATTGTTAAATTAGCAGCTTTCCAGGCAGAGATATTTAACTCAAATCCGTGGATTACACCTTCAAATTGGTTTCTCAATAATGAGTTAATTACAGGGCTGCCATCGCCAGATCCAAACTCAACAATAGACTCAGGATCTTGACAATTCCTCAAAACTAAGGTTTCTAAACAATTTGAGTAAAAATTAGATTCTTCTGGGCAGAAAAATATATCTTTCATGTGACCTCGATTCCAATTTAAGGTATAATCCAACTTGCAGAAAAAATAATGCGGCGAATATATTCAGACAATAAAAACTGTTTCTTTAGTAATCAAGCTGTTACTAAAGAAAGCTATTTTTGAGTAAATTAGTAGGATGTAACTAATACTATTTTCAGGGCTATATTTATCTACTACCTAAAGCAGCTTGTTCAACTTCACGTATTGAACGAACAACAGCTTTTGCAGCGCGATCGCCCATAAATTTCTCTTGGTCATAACCTAGTACCAATTCCCAAGCATCATCGGGATACTTATCTGCCAAAGGTAAAGCCACATCATCCAACATCCAACGACCGTGGCGTTCATCTTCCTTAATGTGCAGTTCCCAATAACCCATAGCTGCTTGTGACAATCCCAATCGTTGCGCCGCCGTCAAATAATTTCGATAAGTACCCGGGCCAGCCACTTCAAAATAGGTTAACGCACCACTGTAGCGCAGAAAATAGCGTTTACGCTGTGTAGTTAAGAAATTATGGTTATCACAAGCTAAGACTTCCCAAGGTACTAAATCAAAATATCCCTCAGGTTCAGTATTCATCCCAAACTCATCTAACATTTGGGCAAAAAATGTTGAGTGCTTGCGAGGTAAGCGACCGTTGCCGTATTCTTCCAAAAAGACCCGCACCAGCGTACATTGGACTTCATTCGCCGCACCGCCCAAAATGTTGGTCATACGACTACCTTCTACCAAGCCATCAAAAGATGCGATCGCTAATAAGTGACGATAGCCAACCTCGCTCATTTCTTCACGAAGATAGCGACTATCCGACGATAACGGTGGATCGACATCAAAAGATGCACGTTCAGTAAGTGCTTGTTTGGCATTCAATTTTTGCAATCTTGGCAAATCTAATTGCGCTAGTTCCCAAGCTTGCCAAGCAGCTTCGATTTGATTACGACATGAAGACAAGTAAAGCGATCGCTCATTGTCATAATGTCGCAAATCGTCATACCAAAACAAATTCAGTCGATTAATCCGATAAAGTATTCTTTGTAAAAACAGATGAGCATCTTGCTCACCACAGCCATTTTCATAAGCTGCATGAATTGCTATTGACAGCGTCTGTTCAAACGCCTTGGCTTTCCCAGCAACATTTTCTAGTTGCTCATCTAAATTTTCCGTTGCAAGCAGTTCTATAAATAGCTGCTCAGCGTAGTTGTATTTAGTAGGCTTTGTGTTCGTTGCGTGTGAATCATTCCCTACCACCTTCAGGCTGGGGAACATAACCAGATTGTTTTGCATGGAAGATTTGGTAGCTTTGCCAAGATGTGAAAAATTTCCATCTCTATTACCTAAATTTCTCCAAGTTTAGTAATCTTTACATCTTTCTCTGGTTATAAACAAAGATTAACTCCATAGAGACAGGGCATTGGATTGGGCAGGTATATTCCCTAGTCCGCAATTCCAATGCCCTATACTCAATAACAATGCTCTTGGATGTAACCTAGTGCTGAGTACTAGGTTAGTAAATGGTTTCAGACAACACAAATAGATTAGTAGCCATCGGAAGTTGGCGAAGCAGGATATCCTTCTTTGCAACTTTCTTCTAGCATTAACTATTTTCAAAAAATAAATTTCTGATTTGCCCAAGCATCTAGCTTGAGCGATTTTTCATTGTACTCAGCACCCATAAACCGAATCAAATTTTGCAAATAGCTAAGAGGTAATCTATGCTTGTACTATCTGCCGCTACCACGTTCATCTGAGGAATTAATTAACATTTTTACCTTACCTAATTTGTTTGCTAAATGTACACAAGACCCAAATGACAAAAGATAGACACACCATTTGTATCCACCATTAATTTTTTGCTTAAGCAGAAATTAAGAGTAGATGAATTACACTTGACTCAAAGCATTTAGCTAGCGCAATTCTTTTATAGGGGATATCTAGTATCGCCACTTTAAGGAAAGATGTTTTATGACTACGTAAAGTTTCAAAGTCAAGACAAAATTTTAGAATAAACAATGTTTGACTTTTAAATGCTAGTTGCTATCCTGCTGGCTAAGGAAATGCCACACATGGTTTACATACCATAGAGATCAGGTTTCTCTTGTGGTAGAAGTTTGATGAACTAACATCTGACTGCTTTTGACTGTAGAAATTTTAGATTTTGGATTGGTTTTTGTTTGCTCGACACCACTTTTCTTCCGAGCCTATCAAAAAGATACTTGTTCCTCTCTATAAGAAGCTATGCAAAGCTATCGCTTCGCTAATGTAAATCGAAAATTGATTGATTTCTGCATAGCAGTGCTAGGTAATTACCAGATTTAATCAATGCCTGCATTCAAAAAACAACTCTTTTTAGAATTATTTTTAGTTATGCTATTAATATTGTCGAGATTTTGTAAGCTGCTGGCATTATGCTTGCTCATCCTTAAATTACCTTAAGAAGATGGAGTTTCGAGCTTGTTGTAATGATTGTTGGGTGGTTCTAATTTAATCTTTTACAACAGTAATTAGCCTGCTGGCACAATACTGTTAAATCTATTGTTTGATTTGCATTTTTGCAAATTTTAAGATTTGTTATCTAAGCATATCTGTATTTTTGATTGCTTGAAAACAGCGTTTATACATAACTAACAGAGATTTATTGTCTAGTCAGACTTTCTCAAATTACTGAGAAAACGCTCATAATACGGAAATACCTAAATATATTTTTTAAAAGTTTCAAAATTACCAAACTGATTTCAGCAGTATAACTTAGGCTTATGTAGATTATTTTGCTGAGAAATTAAATATTTATACAGATAAAATTTGTCCAGAGAGATTAATATATTTAATAATCTAATTGAATCCTACATTCAGAAACCGAAATTTTTATCATCAATATGTAGCTCTTACTGAAACAAACACAAAAATCCTGATTGTGGCGCGTATAAATACGCGAAAATCTCGTAAACATACGAGATTTCTATCTAAATAGCCTTAAGGATTATATTTTTTATATGCTTTTAAGTAGATGTAACTAGTTAACAGCAATAAAAGATGCGATCGCATCTTTTACTGTAGGCCCTACATCATCTCTCGTATAGTATGTATGACCTTCATCTATGTATGCAGATGTAGTATATATCCATTGTGCAATAATGTCTCTGTGAGCGTTATCTATGTCTTCACTCACCTTGATATCTGTATATTTATTTTTCCGTTCTTCTGGGCGCAATAAGACTCTACTGTCTTTATATGTTTCTCCTGGCTTCGCCTTAAATCTCTCATTGAGGTCAAACTGAAGGCGTAAATACCTTTGAGATTCATATCCACCCATAATCTGGCGACAAATAGTGCTATTAACCTCAGATGTTGGCTCCATAAATATATCAGGAATATGCTGTGCCCAGTCTAAAGGCTTCCACTTATTGATTTGCTCAAATTGATAAGGTTCGCCAGTTTGACCAGTTCCTATAGAAAGGATAGATATGTCTTCCATCTGGAGGTTTTCTAGCTTATATTTGCACTTTGTTTCTTGGGAAACAACCCGATCTGAACATTGGCTGATCCGCATAATTAAACTCAGCGCCGCCAAAGCCGGATTATTAGCTGATACGCCACCATCAATATGTGGAAATACCCAATTGCCAAATTTCTCTTTATTAACAGGCTCTAAATTATAAGGTGGAAAAAACGAAGGAGCCGCTGCCGAAGCGACACATAACTGCCATAAATAACATTCATCGTACCAACGGTAGCCTAAATCGGGATGACAATTTGTAAAAAATGTTGTATTACGATAAAGGGTATCATAAGCCAAAATCAAAATAATCGGACTTTCTAAACCTCGTCTATGTTGAAACCCGTAGTTTTTCCTCGTCAGAGTCAAGGTGATTTTTCACCCACAAGCGATCGCTAATTTCAAAGGGGTTGGAATTAATA
>NZ_JACJPX010000020.1 GCF_014696315.1 Calothrix membranacea FACHB-236 | reverse complement strand
GAGCTGAAGGCGACGCTATTGACCCTAAGGCTATGCCCACTCAAGGTGGTGATGGCTTTGCCTGTGGCGATATCCCAGATTTTGATCGTCTTGTCATCACTACCAGAAGCCAATTTTTGCCCATCAGAGCTGAAGGCAACGCTATAGACCGAACTGCTATGCCCACTCAAGGTGGTGATGGCTTTGCCTGTGGCGATATCCCAGATTTTGATCGTCTTGTCATCACTGCCAGAAGCCAACTTTTGCCCATCAGAGCTGAAGGCGACGCTATTGACCCTAAGGCTATGCCCACTCAAGGTGGTGATGGCTTTGCCTGTGGCGATATCCCAGATTTTGATCGTCTTGTCATCACTGCCAGAAGCCAACTTTTGCCCATCAGAGCTGAAGGCGACGCTATTGACCCTAAGGCTATGCCCACTCAAGGTGGTGATGGCTTTGCCTGTGGCGATATCCCAGATTTTGATCGTCTTGTCATCACTACCAGAAGCCAATTTTTGCCCATCAGAGCTGAAGGCAACGCTATAGACCCAACTGCTATGCCCTTCTAAAGTATTAATTTCTATAACTTGATTTTCTGTTTGCTCTTTGGGTTGTAAATAAACTGCTTGCCTTAATGCTGCGACAGTTCGTATTTGGGTAAAAGAATCTTTTTTGTCTCCAGCTATCAGCTTGAGTTTTTCTCCTGCTTTTAAAGCTTCAATTACAGCATCAAAATTTTGCTTAGAGACAAAAAACGTATTGGAAGAATTGTTTAGAGCGTTAATTTCACTAATTTCAGCGTGTTTTTTTTGCTCATATGCTTGTTTTCTTTGCTCTTCTGCCCTTCGTGGTGCATTCCAAGCTATAACTGCTAACCCAGCCAATACCAATCCGGCTGCAACTGAACCCATCAAGGCGCCTTTGAGCAAGCTATTAAGTTTGGCTTCGCTAATTTTTCTTTGTTTTCTTTCCTCTTCCAGTTCCGCCATCACCTGCTTTAACTTAGGTTCCTGTTGCTGGCGGATAAAGGCGGCTAAATAATCATGCACCAGTTGATAACGGTCTGCTGGTTTTTCTGGTAATAAAACCACCAAGCCAGATTTGACAAAAATCTCTAATATTAAATTTAATCGACTGGCGTTTAAAACTTGATGGTTCGATCCCCCCGCCTGGGTTGACCCCCTTAATAAGGGGGTAGAAGGAGTAATGATATTATTGCCCCGCTTCGGAAACGCAAGAGAAATATAGCCCCCCTTTTTAAGGGGGGTTGGGGGGATCTCCTCCGCCTGATCCTCACTAAACGAGAAATATTGCTGCAAATCCCTTTCTATTTCAACGCGAGTCTTCAGGGGGCGAGTTCCTTTGTCATCAGTCAGCAAATACAGCAACAATTCCGCCGCTTGTTGATTCTCTGCACCGCAGTCATCAACCACCTCTGCTAAATAGCGTTTCACTAATTCTTCTTTAGCATTACCCCCTAATTCTTGATACTTCGCCAAAGTTGTAATATTCTCGGTTTGCAGTTGCGCCCCTACCACCTGCAACTCAATTGGGCGCACTTCTCCCAGTTCCCCGGCTAAGTCTTGAACTAGTTGGTCAATTAACCCAGGTTCTAAATAAAAGCTCGTATTCTGGGTTAAGCGCTGAATAATTGATTTTGTATCATCGGGCGAAAAATTCCCCAACTCATAAAGCACATTATTGCTGAGAATATCATTGCCAATAATCTTCAGATTCCCAAGGCGATTGCATTCCAGCAAATAATGCAAGTAATCTATCCGCAGTGACAAAATCACTTTGACAGAGAGGATGTTAAGACATTCTCCCAGGAACTCAAAAAACTGCCGTCTTTGCTTTGGTTCTGGATAAACGAAGAAAAATTCTTCAAATTGGTCAAAAATTAGTACAGTTCGCAGGTTGCGTTGTTCATTTTCCCGCAGTTTGGTGATTAGGGCGAGAGATGAGGGGGATGAGGGGGATGAGGGAGATGAGGAAGATGGGGGAGATGGGGGAGTGTTGAGTGAAAAGGTGGAATTTTTTTGTTCGGGATTTGAATTTTCAGGTTCCAAACTAGAATTGTCGTGTTCGGAAGTTGAAGTTTTGAGTAAAAAGGTGGAATTTTCGCCTTCGGAACTCAGAATGTCCTGTTCGGAACTCGGAGTTTCGAGTAAAAAGGTGGAATTTTCGCCTTCAGAACTCGAACTATCCTGTTCAGAACTCGAAGCGTCGAGTAAAAAGGTGGAATTGTCGCCTTCAGAACTCGAACCATCGAGTAAAAAGCTCGAATTGTCACCTTCGTAACTCAAACTTTCACGTCTTAACTCTCCCTCATCCCCCTCATCTCCCTCATCCCCCTCATCCCCCTCATCCCCCTCACCTCCCACGCCTCCCAACAACTCCCGCGCCAACTCTTCCAGCCAATTGGTATACACGCGAGTGCAGACAACCAAATTATCTTGCACACCAATAGCTTTCTGTTTCAAAGCTGGGATGAGTCCCGCATTCACTAAGGAACTTTTACCAACACCCGATTGCCCATGAATGACGATTAATTTATAATCTGGGCGACCGATGCGTTCTATTACCCGTTCTACATCCAATTGGCGACCAGATGCGGCGATTTCTGGGGCAATATTATCTTGATTATTTGCTGGTACTGTTGTTAAAACTTGGGTATCTAACTGTTTTGTGGCTTGTAATCTACCTGCACCAACAAACGCCCGCAAACCAAATTGCTGCTCGATAGAACGCGCTTCTTGCTTGGCATTAAATGCTTCGAGATATTGCTTTTGTTGAAAATATTGCTGTTGTAAGTTCTCCAGAATCCTCAGATAAAGCTGGGGGTCGTTGTCTGTAATTCCTAATTTTCTAGCTGCTGCTAAATTATTAATTGCTGTTGGGGTTTCGTCTAAATTGTGTTGTGCTTGCGCGAGGATTAATAATAATTCTTGCCGATGATTAGTGATATTGACTCGCGCTAATTCTTGTGCATCATGCTGATTTTCTGTGGCTAAATATGTTAAAGCTTTTTGTGCTAATTCTTTTGCCTGTTGCCAGTCGTTCTCTGCTAATGCAATTTCAGCTAAAAAGCCATTATCTTGAGATATTCTAATACTATTGTTATCTGCTTCATGAATAATTAAAGCCTGTGCTGCTAAGGTTTTGAGTTGTTGCCAATCTTGTAAATAACGGAGAACAATACTAAATTTATCTAGAGAGTTGGCGATTAAATCAGGGCGTTGAGCAGCCTCAAATGCGGAAAGACTTTGTTGAAGATAATTTTTAATCGTCTCCCGATGTACAACTTGCTCCCCAGTAGGTGCGGCTATACTATCAAATGCTGTATTTCCTGCCTCATGATTTGTAGCTGTTGCGTAAAAGCTTTGTTCTGCTGGCTCCTGCTTTGTAGATGGCGGCAGATTTCTTTCAGTTTCTCTATATTTTTCGTAATAACAAATAGTAATTTGTGTAAGTATCTTGCCTTGACGCTCAAAATTATTATTAGTCTGCCAATAATCTAAGCTTTGGGTGTAATAATTAATCGCACCATCCAAATTTTTATTGATATATGCAACTAAACCCAATAAAAAATCACAATTGGCTTTTAACTCAGGTGCTAAATCTTGCTCTTGATTTTGTAGCGCTTGGCAAGCAGATTTAATTTCTGTAATAATTTCTAAATTAATATCTAAAATATCAGCGAATAATTGTGCTGCTGTATTGGCGATAAAGTTAGTGATTTCATCAATGGTAATATCAAAGTTTTTCGTTGTTGCCCAACTCTCTAAATCTGGTGCTATTTGCATTAGTAGCTGGTGAATTTCATCGTTCACCCACAAAACTATGGGGAAGGAGAAACTTTTGCGAAATTCTTCCCGCACCTGATTAGCTGAAGTCAACATTTGGGGTAAATCTTGCAATTTATCTAACCCCACAATCATCAAAGCCTGGACATTACCCCCAAATTCCTCACGAATGGCGGTGTAAAGTGTCCTTTGCGATGGTTTGAGAGTTAAAATGCTAATCTGAACAGCAGAGATTTCCTGTAAACGGGCAATTAAGCGATCGCGCTGTTGAAGATAATTACACCTTGCCAAAATTAACTTAAACTGCCCTACAGAAGCTTGGATGGCCCAAGATAGTTGTTCTAGAGAGCGAGCATTGTTGGTCATCATATTGAAAAGGCAGGGGGGCAGGGGGCAGGGAGCAGGGGGAAATAAAAATTAGCGTTTTATGAGCCAGGGTGATGGATTGTTGATGATGGTGACTAGAATGCCTAAAACTCGGTTGTAATCTGCATAAAGTTCTCTACCTATCTCAACATCTAAATAATTACATTTAACAGCAAATTTAAGCCAAGTCTGAGTTTCTGCGGCTTCAGCTTCCGAATCATTCAATTTGGCAATAAAAGCAGCCTCATAGCGCCTTTTTCTCCATGCCTCGGCTAAATTAGCACACACAGAGCGAGATGAACGACGAATTTGGTCAGTCAAAGAATATCTTTCCTCTATAGGAAACTTCTTTGTTATTTCAAAAATTCTCATAGCTACATCAAATGCCATTTTGTAGACTTCTAAATCTTCATGACTTTTAATAGGTTCTTTTTCCATTCTCTATTCCTGCCTGTATTCCTGTATTCCATCCTCTATTCCTCCCCCCTTCCCCTTGCTCCCTCTCCCTGCTCCTTTCCCCCTGCCCCCTACTCCCTACTCCCTGCCCCCTGCCCCCTGCCCCCTGCCTCTTAATCAGAAGTCTCTAATTCCCTAGCTTCAATCAAAATGGGGTTGACATCAAACCAAGACTCGCCGCGATCGCGATATTCAAAAACAAAGCGACTGCGAATTAGTTTTTGATATCCTTGGTCGTCGCTGACTTTCTTTCTCTGCTTGACGTGACGCAATAATTGCCACTCTTCATCAGAAATTGGCATGGTCATTTCGTTACGCCGCGAACGAATTACTTGTTCTAAGGTGTCGCGAGATAGGGGAAGGGTCATTTCTTCCATAATCCAGGTGTTCAGCAACCGCAACAAGTCGCGCACATGACCACCACTCATGTAACATAAGCGGTCTAAGGTGCTAGCACTGTCAAAGATTTCTGTAATATGATCGAGGCGTTCTGCTGCTGGTACATCAGGAAAGGCTCTAGCTAAGATCATCTGCTGTAAGAGTGTCATTCCCTGTTCGTGAACTTTACCATCAGGCCACTGTACCGGAACCATCGGCAAAACTTTCGGGTCTTCGGGGAAGCGCTGGGTTAAGGTGCCATAATCGTTGGAAAATTTCAGCGATAGGGGCATGGTATAAACTAAATGACAATTTAGCTTGGTCATAAACTCCCCTTGATCCACAAATAAATATTCTTGTTGCGGACGACCCCAAGATTTGACGCGGTTATCGATGCGGTCGAGGTTATCGACAATTACCACTAAACCTTTTTTACCTTGCTGCTTGAGTTTAGCGATCGCAGGTTCTAAGAGTTCGCGGTTAATAGCTTCGAGTAATTGGGTTTTCTGCGGCCCTAAATATTGATTGAGTTTTTCCCGCAGGTTGGGGTCGTTCCTGGTTTTGGTGGTAATTTCGCCAATTCCAAAAGCTAAGGAAACTTTCTCTTTTTCCGCCGAGTAACCCACATCGCCAAGATTGGGAACTTTCAGCTTAACTCCCGTCACCTCGGAGTTTAAAACTTTCCATGCACCTTGCAGCAATTCACTGAGTTTGCTGGTTTCCGCCAGGGTAATTTTATCGAGACTTTGACTCACACGGCGGGCGATCGCTAACAATACATCAGCAATATCGACATCGGTCATTTCCAAGTCTTCGCTAGACTCAAAATACACCACATGAAAGCCTTGCTTCTCTAGTTCCGCCTGTAACCTTAATAACTCTGTTGATTTACCACAACCAATATGTCCGGTAAATAAAGTACAGGTCGGTTCATTCGGCTTAAAAAATGTAATCTTCTGTTGCAGTCGGTTAATAATATCACCACCCCGCACTTCAGAAAAGTCTATATAATACTTGGCATCAACTGCATTATTTATAAACAAAGTGCGGCTGGGGTCGGTAGCTTGAAAGAAACTTAGTAAATCTATGGCCATAAAACTAGCATTCTATTTATCTTGTTATGTGCCAGATATCCTTGTTAGCAAGAATACAGTTATTTACAGTAATTTAAGCTGATATTTCGGAGATGTTTAGTTTCGCTGTAAAGATTGCTTAAAGAAAGTCAAGCAAGTTACACAGCAAAAGCCCGACCATTTTTTGATACGATAAAAATTCTGACTCGTGAACTAACGATTTTTATGAGTAAAGGTACTCTGTTCGATAAAGTTTGGGACTTACACACTGTTGGGACGCTACCTTCTGGGCTCACGCAACTATTTATCGGGCTTCACCTTATCCATGAAGTCACCAGTCCCCAGGCCTTTGCAATGTTACGGGAACGAGGTTTAAAAGTATTATTTAGCGATCGCACTGTTGCGACAGTCGATCATATAGTGCCTACTGATAATCAAGCTCGTCCCTTTGTCGATCAAATGGCAGAGGAAATGATTCAGGCACTAGAGCAAAATTGTCAAGAAAATAACATTAGATTCTACAATATTGGTTCTGGCAGTCAAGGTATTGTCCATGTCATCGCCCCAGAACAAGGACTAACACAGCCTGGAATGACCATCGCTTGCGGCGATAGCCATACATCTAGTCATGGTGCATTTGGTGCGATCGCCTTTGGTATTGGTACTAGCCAAGTCCGCGATGTTTTGGCTTCCCAAACCCTCGCCCTCTCAAAATTAAAAGTCCGCAAAATCGAAGTTAACGGTACTCTTAACCCCGGTGTTTACGCCAAAGATGTAATTTTGCACATCATCCGCACCCTCGGCGTAAAAGGTGGTGTTGGTTACGCCTACGAATATGCAGGTACAACCTTTGAGCAAATGAACATGGAAGAGAGGATGACCGTCTGCAATATGGCGATCGAAGGCGGGGCCCGTTGCGGTTACGTCAACCCCGACCAAATCACCTACGATTACCTCAAGGGTAGAGACTTCGCCCCCAAAGGTGCCGATTGGGACAAAGCCGTTGCTTGGTGGGAATCCATCAAGAGTGATGCTGATGCCGAATACGACGATGTTGTAGTCTTCAACGCCGCCGATATTCCCCCCACAGTTACCTGGGGAATTACCCCCGGTCAAGGTATCGGCGTTAACCAACTCATCCCCAAACCAGAAGAACTGCTGGAAGAAGACAGATTTATTGCCGAAGAAGCTTACAGCTACATGGATTTATTTCCCGGTCAACCTATTAAAGGCACTAAAGTAGATGTCTGCTTTATTGGTAGTTGCACCAACGGCAGAATCAGCGACTTACGAGAAGCCGCAAAAATTGCCCAAGGTCGTCATGTCGCAGAGGGAGTGAAAGCTTTTGTCGTCCCAGGTTCCGAAAGAGTTAAAAAAGAAGCCGAAGCCGAGGGATTAGACATAATTTTCGAGGAAGCCGGCTTTGAATGGCGCGAACCAGGCTGTTCCATGTGCCTAGCCATGAACCCAGACAAACTACTGGGAAGACAAATCAGCGCCTCCTCCTCCAACCGCAACTTTAAAGGTAGACAAGGTTCCGCCTCCGGTCGCACATTACTCATGAGTCCCGCAATGGTAGCGACTGCGGCAATTAAAGGCGAAGTCGCCGACGTGCGCGAGTTGCTGTAACTTACTCTGCGTTCTCTGCGTTCTCTGCGGTGCAAAAAAATGCTTGTTTTAACCACAGATACACAGAGAACGCAGAGAATAAAACTCAGCCCTACATTAAAAGGCTCGATGGTGCGTTAGCCTGCGGCGTAACACACCCTACAACAAAACTCTCTCTTAATTCTTCCTTCGTGTCTTTGTGTCCTTCGCGGTTCGTTTTTCCTAAAAATATATGGTAAGTGAAGTAAAACAAGTCTCCGGTCGCGGCGTACCTTTAATAGGCAATGATATAGATACCGATCGCATCATTCCCGCCCGCTATTTAAAAGCCATCACCTTTGATGGCTTAGGTGAAGGCGCATTTATCGATGACCGCACAGCACTCAAAGGTGAACATCCCTTTGATTTACCACAATATCAAGGGGCGAACATTTTAATAGTTAACCGCAACTTTGGCTGTGGTTCCTCACGGGAACACGCACCCCAAGCCCTAGCAAAATGGGGCATTAAAGCCTTAATTGGTGAAAGCTTCGCAGAAATCTTTTTCGGTAACTGCGTAGCGATGGGTATACCTTGCGTAACTGCTGATAGCGCCACCATCAAAAAGCTGCAAGAACTAGTGACAGCCAATCCCCAAGCCTCTGTCACCGTCAATTTAGAAACCTTGCAAGTCCAAATTGACGATTACACAACTCCAGTATCTATCGGTGAAGGCACAAGAAGCACCTTCGTCTCCGGAACTTGGGATGCTTGCGGTCAATTAGTCGCCAATGCCAATCAAGTTCGCGCCACTGCGGCAAAATTACCCTATGTAGCTTGGGGTTAAGAGGCAAGGGGGACAAGGGGACAAGGGGAAGGGGGAAGGGAGAAAGAATCAACGGCAAACCCATTACCCATTACCCATTACCCATTACCCATTACCCATTACCCATTACCCATTACCCCTTTAATCCCCTTGCGGATACTCATCCCATAAGGTTGTGATTTCTCGCAAACTTTGGTGGTTGCCATTGCCTAAAATTAGATGATCCAGCAGGGGAATACCTAAAAAATTTGCTCCTGCTAACAATTGGCGCGTCAATTCGATATCTTCTAGGCTGGGTTCCAGGCTACCAGATGGATGATTATGTGCCACAATTACCCGCGTTGCACCTTGGCGAATCACTTCTCGAAAAATTTCGCGAGGGGAAGCTAAGGTTTCTGTCGCCGTACCAATTGTAATGACTTGGGTTCCCAGCAAGCGATTTTTAACATCTAATAGCAACACCGCAAACCGTTCTTGTGATTGCCACATTAAATTTTGGCTCAAAGCTGCTGCTGCTGCTAATGGGCTATCAATAGTCTCCCCTTCTGGTCTGATTTGAAAGGCGCGTTTCCCTAATTCAATCGCCGCTAAAATAGTAGTCGCTTTGGCTGGCCCCACCCCAGGAATTTGCATTAACTCAGCTGGGGTGACTTCTCGCAAAACTGCCAAAGGGTCGCGCTGATGTTTGCCTAATTCACTCAAAATATATTGTCCCAAACCCACAGCCGATAATTTTCCTGGCCCTTGACCAGTACCTAACAAAATTGCAATTAATTCAGCAGTAGCTAAAACTTTGGGGCCATGAGCCATTAAACGTTCACGTGGACGCTCAGTCTCAGGCATATCAGCAATTCTGAGGCAATAGGTCATATAATAGCTGCCGGAAGATTCACCTTAGTTGGAACTATCTCAATACTTGTCGGTTAAGGGGAAAAAGGGGAATGGGAAAAGGGAAAGAAAAAACCTTTCACCCTTAACCTTTAACCTTTTCCCCAAAACCAATTTTGAGTTCAAAATGCTTAACCGAGTAGTATTGGGAACTATCTTTATTTATCCCTTGTTTGCTTCACAATTCATCTTTATTTGAGAAATTCTTTATTCTTCTGCCAGAATCATCTGGGAATAATAGAGTCGAAAAGCTGGTATAAAAAAATGGCATTTATCGTTCATCAAGGTGGCGATCGCTTTTTACTCCAAAGTCCTGAGATGGGAACTTTCATGGGTTTAATGCTTTTGCCCATACCCGGAGAAAGCCCCCAATCATTTGCGTATAATTTCGGCTCAACCTATAACCGCAAAGAATTACTCAATGTAGCTGACTTCCCGGAACTGGCAGATGTAGAATTTTTTGCGATTGAATATCCGAGTTTCTCCGATTTTGACCGCTTTTTCCATAGTCCAAATTGGCAATCTCTGCATAATTTTCTGTATGCGGAGGCGAAAGCGATTGGCTACAATGCTACACGGGAAAAACCTGCTTCCAACCCTCTTGCAGCTTTGTGGAAATATATCCCGCCTAATCCTGCGGGATTGTGGAAGGTTCCTGCTTTTGGTTTATGGGTGAATCAGCAAGGTTGCTGGCTTGGTAATCGCGATGGCTTGATTGTGGCTTTGGATCGTCAAGGGCAATTTTCTTATCAGCACAAGCTTTCTCAGAATGTGCGCTGTTTGGTAGGAGACGATCGCCATCTTTATGCTAGCTGTGATGATGGGCAGATATATGATGCGATCGCAAAACTACCGCAGTCAATTTACAATGCTCGTAATCGCAGCGTGCCACATTTTTATAACTTTGCAATCTCTGCTTTAACTCTCCACAGCGATCGCCTTTTAGTTTTAGATATTTATGGACAATTAACTTACCTCGACTCTAACTTGCAGGTATTATGGCAACAAAAAACTGCAACTCGGCAGGGTTGGTTTTTAGCTGCTGATGACCAAGCAATTTATCATGGGCATAGTCATGGTGTTACTTGCTATCACCCCAAAACAGGCAAGATAATTTGGGAAAATCAGACAACAGCAGCAGTTCTGTGCGGACAGTTAACTGCACAACACGTGATTGTTGGTACCAGCGACGGCACAATTTATCAATTAGCGAAAGTTGGGGATCTAAAAATTCGGCAAACTGAGAGTAGAATTATTGCCACCTGTAAAACAGCAGTTTACGCCTGTGCGATTTCTGAAGATACAAAATTGATTTATGCAGGTGATTGCCAAGCTAATCTTTATTGTTTCAGTATGGGAAGCGATCGCTTTTCCATCAATCCTACTGGTTGCGGTGCAGTTCTGAATATGCGTATGTGGGAAAATCGTCTGTATGTGACTACAACTGAAGGTGCGATCGCTTGTTTTGATGTAGAGACTTTAATACCCTCCACAAAACTTATGAATCAGCACTAACCAATTTGGCAATAAATTGGCTGTATTCATCTTTCATTGGCAAGTCTAAATCCCGGTGGATACGTCTTCGTAATGCAGGTACAATTTCTCCCTTAACCGGGTTAAATCCTTGCTTTTCATATTTTTCCCAATAAAGCCCTACACCGCGTTTTTGCCAGTTAGGAATTTGATTAAAATTGATTCCATGTTGAAATAATATCTCGTTTTTCTCAGCAACCGATAAACCTTTCATCATGCTGGTTGCTTGAGTTGCATTTTGCCCTTCTCGACGCAAACACCAATAGCAATGAGCATTCAGCGCGTTTCTATGAGCGTCCTCATTCCGCCACCGAAAATAATTCACTACTTCTTCTTTATTAGGAAGCTGAGAAATGCGACAATCAAAGCAGGCTAAAGCACTCAGTGATAAAGAAAATTTAGCGCTAGCTTCACTGGCTAAAACTGAATTGAGTTTTCTTAATTTCCGGTTGAATGTATTTTCATTCAGCGCAAAAAGTAGAGATATTTCATCACTTTGGGTATAACCATAGATGATATCAATGCCGCAATTCATCAAATGTTCGACAGTATCCACCATCAAATCTCGAAAGTAGTTATCAAAAGGAGCCTCAAATTGATGTACTTCTTTTGTCAGGCGAGTAAAGCCACGTCCATCTAATCGAGCAACGATATAAATTCCGGGTAGCACACAATGATCGTGTGCTGTCTCAAACACCCGCATTCTGTTATCTAGTTCATCAAATTTCAAGAGACAACTCCTAAATAATTAATAATTCGTAATTCGTAATTCGTAGTTCGTAATTAAGAGTTAAGAAAATAATGGGTAAAGACAAATTTTTAATTATTATCTTTCTCAAACTAAATTTGTGATTATTGTGAGGTTACAACATTGTTGTGACCTCACAAAGGTATATATAAATAACTTTAGAGTCACAGCATCGAGAATTTATATGTAATATAGAAAACTTAACTATGCCTTGCCATTATCAATTATTAAATAAAAAAAATCGTAATTAAGTTGAGTAGATTTCACCCCAAACCTAATTACGAATTACGAATTACGAATTACGAACTACGAATTGCTATTTACCACTTGGCTACCATGACTACGTGGATCATCTTGGCTAGCTTTTGGTGCAACTGGTGCGGAGAATTTAGAAACCTGTCCGCTAAGTTGGGCGTAAGGTAGAGATGAATCGGTTGCTAAAGCTTCTAAGTTGCTAGCCATAACAGCGCGTGGTTGATCGCCGATCGCTTGCGCTATAGTTTCACCATTCTTACCCAAAAATACAAAATGGGGAATGCCATCCACCCGATATTTCAGCATTTCTGGTAGCCATTTGGTGTTATCCACATTCAGCATGACAAAGTTGAGCTGATCTGCATATTGCTGTTTTAACTCAGTCATATCTGGTGCCATTTTTTGACAAACAGTACACCAATCGGCGTAAAACTCTACCAGTGAAGGCTTACCGTTGCTGATAGCTACTTCTAGGGGTGTAGAGGCTTCATCCAACTTACTCAAAGAAGCCGAAGTTGTCTCACTTCGCAATCCTACAACTAAAGCAACGCTGAGTGCGATCGCTACTATGGCTATTAAAAAATTTCTTACCCGCGCCGCTGCTGTAGATTCCGGCTTTGCTGGAATATTCACTGGTGAATCTTTAGTCATAACAAAATTATTAAATCTTATTAAGCATTATCATCTTAAGTTTAACTGAATGCTGGGGATTGGGGACTGGGGACTGGGGACAAGGGGACAAGGGGACAAGGGGACAAGGGGACGAAGGGACAAGGGGAAATAACAAACACCCAATTACCAATTACCTATGCCCAATGCCCAATGCCCAAAATTAAAGATACCCTAGAACAGACAAGAGTCTCTGCCAAGCCTGTGAAAAAACGAGTTACTCTCACTTTTCCCAAACGCGCTATACAAATGCCAGTTACCTATAGACTGGCTAAAGAGTTTAATGTTGCGGCTAATATTATCCGTGCCCAAGTTGCCCCAAATCAAATTGGTAAGCTGGTTGTGGAATTATTGGGAGATATCGATCAGTTAGATGCGGCGATTGAGTGGATGCGATCGCAAAATATCAATGTGTCGCATACATTGGGCGAAATTGTCATTGATGAGGATACCTGTGTTCACTGCGGTTTATGTACTGGGGTTTGTCCCACCGAAGCCTTGAGTCTCCACCCGGAAACATATAAGCTGACATTCACGCGATCGCGCTGCATTGTCTGCGAACAGTGTATCCCCACCTGTCCGGTGCAAGCAATTTCTACTAATCTCTAGGGATTGGGGACTGGGGATTGGGGATTGGGGATTGGGGATTGGGAAGGGAACAAAGGGAAATTTTCATTACCCATTACCCATTACCAAACACCAAATGACCTTTGACTCTTGACTCTTGACTCTTGACTCCTAGACTCCTAGACTAAGCTAAACAAATCTGCTATTACTCCACTCTCCCCTACTAACCGACTCTTGGCTGGAGAGTCATAAACTATTAGCAATGAAGGCTTACCAGTAATATCATTTAATAGCGTCATCCCTTCGGCATGATCCTCGCGATTACCATAGGGAATGTCTTGTACAAGTTCTGGATAGCTTAAAAGATTTTCGGCTACATTTACGCCACTTTGCCAGCGATAAAGTTGCACTGGGCCGTCTAAATCCATTGTCGGCCCGGCTAATATTAATAAGTCTTCCCCATCTAAAGCTAAATCTCTAATCCCTAGACCATTCAACCACAGAAAATGTTTTTTATACCCCTTTTTTTCATCACCTATTTGTCGTAATGTCATCACTCCTGGGGTAGAATTTTCTAATTCAATTTCTAAAATTACAGCCCAACCACGTAATACTGGCCCTCGTAAACCTAGAAAAATTCGATTTTGATAAATGCTGATTCCTTCAATATCAAAACCATTGTCTTTACCGGGAACTGCTGCTTGAATATATAAGCCTAAATGAGCATCGTCTGCTAAGGCTGTCATCAGCAAGTTATTCTGGTTAATACATTCTAGTTTGGCAGCACTTAACTGCACATCTGGGTTTTGTGGATGTGGACAAGATGAGAATAATTTTCCATCTACAAGCGGAATTCTGCCAAGAATATAACGATTAGGTTCTGATATCACTGTTGCCAATCTTTGAATATTTTTTACATCGGTATATTTTGTTTTCGGTTTTTTACGCTTGTAGCTGTGGGAACCAACTAACCATAGGTAATAATCCGCATAAGCTAGCCCTTCAATATCAATTTCCTCGCTTTCTGGCGCAGGTAAACTGATAAATTCTGCCACGCGAAATTGTTTATGGTCGCCAAAGTTCTTACCATCAAGTAAAGACAGCCTTTCCAGGGTAGAGCTTTCATCCGATCCCAGCCAGATATACTTGTCGGGAGTTAATAGTAATGCTGAAAGGTCTGTTCTGTGTTTTTGGAAACTTTCAGTAAATGTCAAAGATACTTGGTCTATTAAATCGCAGTTATTCATATTACACATTGCCTAAGTATTGTCTGAGTTGACATTAAATAATTAATGTTGTAGCCAATACTAGTTTTATATTTATATTGGTAACTGATAATTGTGATTTAAAAATGAGCGATCAATAGCATAATCATTGTGCAATGATTGTGCTATTGAAGAAAATTGTTGGCTAAAATCTAGAATAATCAAATTTTTTAATTATCTGTAGCTTTTCTATAAAGAATTGCTTAAACAAATATCAAAAGTTATATAAGCAAATTTTTAACTGATGTTATCATGCAATAATCCGCATCGGTATCTCATTGGTTGAACTTATGGAATTAGATACAAATACCACAATCCAAACCCTAGGAGACTACGCTTATCAGGCAATTGAAAAACATTATAAGAAAACGTTGAAATGGGAAAAGTCAGTTAAGAAAGATGAAGACCCAGAGGCATTGCATCAAATGCGTGTAGGAATGCGTCGCCTACGTACCTCTGTCAGTAGATTTGCGATCGCCTTAGATGTATCTAAGCCAATTAGTGATAAAAATATCGGCAAAATTGCTCGTCGCCTGGGTAATCTCCGAGATTTAGATGTACTCAAAGAAACTCTAGAAAAAGATTATAAACCACAGTTATCTTCTAAAGATCAGAAGCATTTAAATACAGCTTTTGATGCTTTAGCTAAACAACGCGAACACGCTCTAGATACTGTACAAACAACATTAAAAGATGACTCGTATAAGTCTTTAAAACAGGCTTTAGAAGATTGGTTAGAAAAACCCAGTTATCAAGATTTAGCCTCGATTACTATTCAGCAAGTTTTACCAGATTTACTGTTACCAGAAGTTAGCCAGTTCTTATTGCATCCCGGTTGGCTAGTGGGTACTGAAGTTGTCGAATCGCAATTCAAAGTCCGTACCGATTGGGGAGCTAAAAAAGTAGAACAACACTTAGCTAATGAAGGAGAAAAACTTCATAGTTTACGCAAACAAGCCAAACGAGTACGCTATCAAATGGATTTATTTGCAGATTTATACAGTGAATCCTATGCAGCGTATATTGCAGATGTGAAAAATATCCAAGATATTTTGGGTGCAATGCAAGATAGTGTGGTGTTAACTGAATGGCTTGAGGATGTCTTTAAGTCAGATATGGATTCTCATGTGCATGGATTGAATAAATTACTCACTGAAAATCGTTATAAATTATGGCAACAGTGGCAACCATTACAAGAGCGTTATCTGACAACTGAAACTAGACATGGTTTTCATTTAACAATCTTACATCCCAAAGAATCTGGCTTTATGAATGAAGATGAGACTAGGATAGCAAACCCTACATAAATCAATCACTCATTCCCAATCAGCAAAACGCTACTCTGTCTTTCTTTTGACTTTTGACTTTTGACTTTTGACTTCCGCATAGCGGTACTAACGCCCAGACAATTGGATAGGAGCCTCTAGAGATAAAACATAAACACTGCTTTGGGGAATCTGCACAATCCGAGTATTTTCTGCGGAACGCAAACCTGAAACTAATCCAATAGCGCTTCCTAACATTGCGCCTCGGTCAAACTGTTCAGGATCTCCATTGCTGATAAAGCCCAAGGTACTGCCAGTAAGTCTACCCCAAACAGAACCATTTTCTACAGCTTTATCATTGGCGCGCTTGTGAGTAATAGTAGTGCCAGGAATCATCTGACTTGATGCTTTAATCGAGACGATGCGCCCATTAATTACCAAAGATTGGGCAACAATTTTAGCGCCTCCATCAGTGGGTTTCAGCACAATGGTAACGGGAGTATTTTCTGGTGCGACAATATTACCTTGAGCATCTTTAATTGCGCTAGCCAAGGGAAGCGTCAAAGGATAATCCTTTTTTTGCCCAACATCTACGGTAATAGATGCAGGAAATGAAACAATAATTGCTGTATCTTGAGGGATGGTTAAATCTTGGCTAGCTGCTTGAGGCTGTACAGTTGCTTGAGGCGATGCATTTGTAGTTGGTTGGGCGCTAGCTGGAACTGTCACCGCACCTAACAAAGACAGAGAACAAGCAAGACTTAACAGCATTTGGGTTTTCATAATCGTTTTCCTTTTAATGTGAGTGATGTTTGCGAAGTTTCAACCCCTTCACTCCATCAATAGGTTAGCGATCGCAATTTTATGCAGCCTTGGGGAAAAATATACTAAATTTTTTGGCTCTTGTCTCCTATCAAGGGTTGTACGTCTTCAGCACTATCACCTAGGATGTCTGCGACGGGCTACGCCTACGCAATTCGCAAAATCTCTTGAATTGGTATAATCTGGGTTAATTATTTTCTGCTATACATAACCCACATGAATGCTGTAATTAGCTTTTTATTTTTTGTTATTCCACTTTTGACTAGTATTTATATAGCCCAAGTTTCTAACCCTTTATCTTCTTATCAGCCGCTTCATGTAATAGATGGTGCAGGGTTATATAAAAAAGAATTAACCAATGGTAATATAGCATATTTACAAGTAATCGACCTCCGCAAAATGCAGATAGACCAAGTTGTGGGTGAGGTTGATAATATGGGTAATGGTCAAGGTAAATACTATAAAGGCGAAGGAGGAAGTTATAGCCCTTATTTTAAAAATAAATTGTTTTCGCAAGTAAATGACGAATATAAAAAACTCTATGGTAATGATGTATTTTCCATGATTAATTGTTCGTTTTTCGAGCAATACCAACCAAGTACACAATTATCCTTTCCCATTAAATTTAATGGTGTAGTGATCACTGGAGGTCATAGCCCATACGGGCCAGTTAAGAAACCAGAATCTGAATTTTATCGCACAATTCGCTTAAAAGCTTTAGTTTGGGATGAAAAGCAAGCATATATTACAGATTATGACCCAGCTAGCGGTGCGCCTCTCAACCAAACAGGAGTAAAAAATGCGATCGTTAGTTATAAATATAGCGACCATCCAGCGAAAGTATTAGCTAACAATCAAGTAAATAAATATCAAGTTATCGGTACGTTAAATAAAGATAGTCGTCCGGGTAATGAGCAACTGTTAATTATGACAGTGAATCAAACAACTCTAGATGAAGCTGCTACATTATTACGCCAGTTAGGTGTTAAAGGAGATATCATAACCGTTGACGGTGGCAGATCCACTTATTTGTTTAATTCTAAAGTGGGGGATATTATCTTACCGCAACTGTCTAATCCTCAAGAAAATCCCACATTTCGAGATTTACCCCATTACCTAGGAGTTCGCAAGGCTGTAACTCAAAAGGTTGTACCGCAAATATTAATCGAACAGCCAGTTGGTAAAGTACAAGTTGAACAAAATCGACCTTATTTAATCTTGTGGCGAGACAATATCAACAGCGATGTGTCGATTAAATTATCTGATCGCAACAACAAAGCTATCCAAAATATTGCTAACCGTACTGCTAGCGATGGAGTTTATGAATGGACACCGAATATTGCTGTCAAAGAGGGTTATACGATTCGTGTGGCTAGCCGAGAAAACCAAAAGATTTTCGGAAATTTACAATTATAAGTTTGCTGTATCGCTGATTATTTCCATGACTTTGGGATTAACACCATAATATTTAGCTGCTTCCAACATTTTAAAATGCAATAAACTATCATCCCCAAGTTCTTGAATAATGCTTGGTTGAGATGGCGATATACCCAACACATTGATAATTTCTGATGCAATAGACTTAGCTAAATAAGGAGGTACAGAGTTACCTACCTGACGAAATCCATGCCATTTTGTAATATGAAATCTAAACCAATCGGGATAAGAATGTAGCCTTGCTGCTTCTCTAACTGTGATACATCTAGGTGTAAAAGGATGAATTGGCCTAGGAGAAGTAAAAGAGCCACGATACATATCTGTACCTGCTCTTAATGTGTTACAAACACCAGATGGATGTAATTTATGAAAACGACTAATAGGTTCTCTCTCTCCTTGCACTGTAGCCGCAAAGCGTTCTCTAGTAGCATCTGAGTGTTTGGTGCGGAAACTGGAAGAGAGAATTTGAGAATTAAATTTACGTGGATAGGAATAATTATTTGCTAAAGTTTCAATACAGCGAAGTAGCCGCGCATAATTACTAGGTTTACCATATTCTGCTAATACTGAATCTTGTGAAAGTAACTCATCATAGTTTTCTACTTCTGGGATATCACCAATGGCATCCAATACGGTTGGACTCATTGGCAATGGTGATGAATTTGGTTTTACAGACTTATGAAGTTTTGCGATTTGAGTAATCGGCTGAGGATATTTTGGTAAAGCTATATCTTCCCTTGCACCTAACAAAAATAATCTTTCGCGCGCCTGTGGCACACCGTAATGGGCAGCGTTAAGAATTTGGTAATTTTCTTCTACTTGATAGCCTTGACTTTGAAACTCACTAATCAAATTTTGCAGAATTTGTTTATGTTCGCCAATTGTGATACCTCGGACATTTTCCATAACAAAAAACTTTGGTTGCAACTCTAAAACTAGGCGCTGAAAGTGAAATACTAAAGAGTTGCGGGGGTCATCAACAGCGCGTTTGCCAATTAGAGAGAAACCTTGGCAGGGACTACCTGAAATTACCACATCTATTTCGCGATCGCCAATTTGCGATCGCTTTCTAATCTCTTCCCCTGTAGTATCTACAACGCTTTGGCATAACACTGTCCAAAAAGGAAAATTAAATTCATGGATGGCACAGTGAATCGGGTCGATTTCAACAGATGCCAGCACATCAAAGCCAGCTTGTTCAAACCCAAGAGTCATACCGCCTGCACCAGCAAACAAGTCAACTGCAATTGGTCTTTGATGAACAGTGCTGAGTTCTGAGTTATCAGTTCTGAGTCTCATTTGTGATTCAGACGTTGACCTATGGACTCTGATGGAGGTACGTGAACCAGCGATTACACGAACTATAATAATAAAAATTTAAAGCAATACATTTTACCTTAAAAATAAGATTTGTCCAAGTAGTAATTGATTATATTAAGTTTGCTATCTTGCAAGATCCCCGACTTCTTGAAGAAGTCGGGGATCTGACCCCTCACAACTATTTAAAACTAATTTGCATCTTGCATGATCTCAAATCGCTCTTGTTCATTCAATTGATTTGAAAGATGAGAGATAATGCGTTTAATTCTTACATCATTCTGCAAATCAAACATTCCATATTGTTCATCTGCAAAATTTAGAAGATGCTCGTCTAATTTACCTAAAGCTTCCACAATTGCAGAAACATTATCTAAAGTAATTTCTGTTTGGGAATAATCATCAAGCTGTTCTAGGAAAACTCTAATTTTGCTTGTACCATCTGGGAGTTTTTGATTAGCCATTTCTATGAGCTTTTCACCCAATATCTTTGCATCTAAACCTAAACTCAATATAGCTTTTACCTCACTATCAGGTAATTCTCTTGTAGTTAAAGCTAGACGGAAATAGTTATGAAAATTCTCTAAACTACATATACGCAGGTGTTCACACCATTTGTTTTCTTGTTCTGCGTCGTAGTAATTATCACCATAAACAGACTCTAATTTAGGGAAAAGTTCTAATACTAGCTTTTGAATTGGTGCTTTATCCTCATTTTTTAGTTGAGCCAACCAATAATTATGAAAATGTTTGAGTTCATCTAATGTGGGAAATGAAGCACTTTGATTATCTATATAACCAGCAAAAAATTGTGGATTTTTGCGGATAATTTCATAAACTACTGGGCAAAATACCCGCAAGGATTCAATAGCCACAACATCGGCTGGATTAACTTCACCATTAGTTACTGGATAGGTCACAGTTAAAATGTTGATGAGGCGAACAATATCGCGAGTGGTATTAATAAAATGGTCTATCCCAGAAAAATAAATATTGCTCCAGTGGGTAAAATCAAATATTTCCTTGGGTGTATCACTAAATATAGTATTGAGCTTCTCAAACAGCAGCCTACGCAGTAAAGTTTTTTCTGGAATCGGTAATTCAAAAGCAGCTTGAATGATTTTTTCTAAATAAATATCGCCAGGTATACCCTGGTTATCAGCAATAATTTTGTGAACAACTTCTCTATTAAAGGCTAAAACATAAACAACATCATCAAAAGTTGGCATCGCTTTGAGTAAGCGAAATAACTGCATAATATCATCGGTGTTGAGCCTATCAATATCATCAATAGTGACTACTATGCGCGGATGTTTATCTTCTAGTGATTCTTCTAGTTCTTCTTTTAATTCCGAAATATTTTTTTGCTGATTGTCAAATAATTTCACTACCGCCTTACCAGCTTGAGCATAAGGCACGGGAATTTCAGAAACAGCTTTGATAAAATCTCCTATGCGCTTTCTAAAGCCTTTTGGGACAGCTTTAAATTGGCCCAAACTCATCTGTAATTGCCTAACGAAGCGCTTGGTAATGTCTTCATCTCCAGTCACCAACCAAGGATTAAAATCAACGATAATTGGTTGTTCTTCCTCTGGCTTTTCTTTCAGATAGTGAACTAAAAAATTCAAGATTGTAGACTTGCCAAATCCCCAATGCCCATTGATTGCAATCACGAATCCTCCAGTAAAATTCATGCTGCAAATACTATCTGCTAAAGACTTGGCAAAGGGTGCATATCCTAACCTATCCTGTTCTGGATTAGTTAAAGGATTGTCAGCAAAAATTTCATGAGTATTCTCAGATTTATTTTCAGAATCAATTGTTGTTTCCGCCATCAGCTTTTCCCCTTAACTATCTCGCATGATGCTGTATAAAAAAGAGAAATCCTTCCCTCTGAAGTAAGGAAGGATTCACTGATTTAGGTTAATGTTGAGTAATTTGGCTAAGCGGCAATTTTCTCAGCTGAAACTAAGTCTGATTTTGGCTTCCAAGGTAAGATTTTTTCCAGCAAATCACTAAAGGATTTACTGCGTGGTTCTTTAACAAATATTAGGGGTAACAGCGCCATCAATCGCATCATAGCTGAAAGCGCAAATAGTCCAGGTAAGCCACCAATTATATCTAGTTCGGCTAAGAAGCCTCCTATTGTGGAACCTAAACCACCAGTAACACCAGTCACCGCAGCTGCGATCGCAAAATATTGCGAAGGACACTCTAATGGTGCCATTTCCATTTGAATATTACTGTTGCACAAGTCGATCGCAGCCCCAAAGCCACCCCAGACAATATGTATAAGTGGTAGCCAAACCCACACAGAAATGAAGTCATTCCCAGTCCCTAACCAAAATAAAGGTGTGACTGCAATTAAAAAGCCGACTAACAATAGTATGGGGCGATTTCCTATCTTGTCAGCTAACTTACCCCACCACACCAGCATGACTAAGTTCGCCCCAGCAATCAAACTACTATAAAGTGTTACTGTACTGAGGTCTAAACCTAAATTTTTCAACATATAAAGGTTAAAAAATGGGGCGCTGAGGTTAACTGCAAATGTCCACAGCCCAAAATAAACCAGAAACTTTAAAAAGTTGAAATCTTTGAGGATGCTGAATGTATTTAGTTTTGGAGGTTCAGCATTTTCTGAGTTTTGGTGTGCAGTTTTGCCAAAGCGGTAAACTTGGGGATTGACATCCACCATCCAAAATTGACAAGCCAAACTGATCAGGCCGATGACTACTCCTAGTAACAAAAGTACGCCGAAACCTTGGATTGCACCACCAGGCCAAGCAGAAACTGTAAATCCCAATAAGGGTACAGATAACAAATTAGCCAAACTAGCAGCACTATTACGAAAACCAAAATAACGCCCTCGCAAGCGCGGGGGAACCAAAGCCGCCATCCAGCTAAACCAGGCGCAACCACCTAAACCTCCGAGAATATTGGTGAATACAACTATTCCCAGTGTCCAAATGACTAACTGGTGGGGTGGGGTGTGATAATGACAAAACCATGCAATTCCCGCTACTAAAATCAGCCACAGCAGCCGCGAAGGGCCAAAAATTGCCAAGGTATACCAATGGCGGCTGGTAGTGCGATCGGCAAAATAAGCTCCCACTGGTTGCAGGAAATTTGCCAGCATGGGAATGGAAGATAGCAAGCCTATTTCTACTGGGGTAGCGCCCAACTGAAGCAAAAAGTTAATCAGTATTACCCCAGTGGTAATGTTAGAAAAAATTGTGGCAAATACGCCATCTATAGTAGAGGCTTTCAGGCTAGTTCGAGTTGCTTGCGGAGAAATTTTCGGCGGTGAGTCTGTAGTCAGGGATGTCAGCAGTTCGTTAGAAGGCAGGGGTTCTGCAAGTTCTTCAGTAGAGGCAGATAGAGTCTTCACTAGCGGAAAATCAATATATAGATAGATTTGGGAGTGAGAGCAGTAGCAGGAGCAGTCAGAAGTAGCCTACTTAAGTCGGTGGTTATAACCTGACAATAAGCTGGCAAGTAAAATTGCGTAACAACCAGAAGAATGATAATTTTTTAAATCTTTTGAAATAAAAATTCAAGTATTAACGCTCTAATTTAAAATTTAGGCTGCCAATATTGGTGATTAGTTCAGATTTCTGGAGCGTTAAGCGGTTATGAACATCCAAAATCATACTTTTTAGATTATGTCAATAAGTAATTTATCAGCTTGCTCTGAAAAATATTACTACTTATTTTCAGTATTTATAGTGTAGTAATTTAGTCATACATACATCTTTATTGTAGTAAAATTTATAAAGATTCTGAGTAATTCTATATAAGTATATGAATTTATAACCAAGAAACATCAGTGATATGTAAAGACTTTATAAAGTAATGAATAACTTCTTGGCTATTTTACGTACATTTACTAATGTGTACAAGTTGCCTATTTTAAAGCTCCTGCATAGGAGCTGAAGCCTAACTATGAGAAGCAGTTTGGTTTTTGCCACTAAGTTGTCGAGTTGTTCGATGATTGCCTTGACAGTATTTGGGTTCGGCTGTCAAGCTCAAGCAGCTAGCATTACTTTAGGTAACACTACAGGTAAATGGGTTAACCCGATTCCAGATAGCCAAAATGAAGGTTGCTCTGGTGTGAGTGGTAAAAAGTGTTACGTTACAGGTGTAGGAACCAATTCGTTCAGTTGGGGAGAGCCAAAGATTAATACACCTCCCGAACAACCTAATCGCGTCACCTTTGCGGGAAATGCCTTTCCAACCACAGTTGATATAGGCAAATGGTTTAGGATAGGTAATTTAGAATACTTAAATGGCATCATCTACGCAGATACTAATATTAAGTCTGCAACGTTGAATTTAAATTTATCTTTGGGTGATAAAAATCCGGTCAACAAAGTATTGCCACTTGCCTTTAATTTCTTAAATACGCCTAACATTAATACACAAAATCTTAAAGCTCCAGAAAACGCAGACTATGTTGAGTTAGCACCATTACAAACTAGCTTTATCTGGAATCAACAATCATATTTACTTGATATAGATAGGTTGAAGATTAGTGCTATTGAAGGAGAATATAGTACAGATAATAGCAATCTGTATGCCAAATTGAGTTATGCTCCTTCTCGACCTGACGGCGCTCCATCAAAGGATGTTCCAGAAGGGCCAACTGTTGCTGGTTCCTTGCTAACAGCAATATATCTGCTCTATCGCAAACGGTTCTCTAAGCAAAAATCTAAATCTGCAAGTAGATGATTTAAGTAGACCCCCTGCAATTAAGAATAATTTGCCAGGGCAATCATTTGCATGAATAAAAGTTTTGAATATGGGTAATTTGCTGTCTATGATGCTTTGTGAAGTATTGGCCTAATTAATTTTTCAGGCTAATACAATTTATCTGTGATGGGAATGGAAATTACAAATTCTGTTCCCTCTCCTACAACAGAATTAACGTGAATTCTGCCGCCATGTTTTTCTTCAACAATTTGCTGGGCGATCGCTAATCCTAACCCCGTACCTTTACCAACGCTTTTAGTAGTAAATAAATGGTCAAATATATGTGCTTTAACTTCTTCGCTCATGCCTTGACCATTATCAGCAATTGAGATTTTGACGTTGTGATTGTCAATCGCAGTCTTAATTGTAATTCTGGGAGGATTGAGCTTAATTTCCTCATAACTGTAACGAAGAATTGACTCATCTAAAGCATCAATAGCATTCGCCAGAATATTCATAAATACCTGATTTAATTGCCCAGGAAAACAATCAATAGGCGAAAAAGTAGTATATTCGGTTTCTACAAGAATTTCTGGACGTTTTTCGTTAGCTTTGAGGCGATGTTTGAGAATTAAAATTGTACTATCAAGACCTTCATTGAGGTTAAATGGAACTTTATAATCTTTATCAGCACGGGAGAAAGTTCTTAAACTGGTGCTAATATTTTGTAATCGCTCGCAAGCTATGACCATTGAATCGATAATTTTTGGTAGGTCTTCTAAGCTATAATCCAAGTCAATTTCTTCAGCATGATCGGTAATTTCTGCTTCGGGTTCTGGTAGGGCTTGTTGATATAGTTTTAGATGAGTGGTGATATCATCCAAGGTGGGTTTGACTTGTTTAAGGCTAGCTGAAATAAATCCCAGTGGATTGTTCATTTCATGGGCTACCCCAGCAACTAAGTTACCTAATGCAGACATTTTTTCATTTTGTACCATTTGCAATTGGGCTTTTTGCAATTCTTGCAAAGCTGTTTCCAATTCGTGAGATTTTTGCTCAATCGCCGCTTCAGCTTGTTTGCGATCGCTAATATCTCGAATAATGGTAGCCAGATATTCGACTTCATTGGTAGCATTTTTATGAGCAATAATTACCTGAGATACAGGAATTTCATTGCCTTGGGAGTCAAAAATGGCTGCTTCACCACTCCAAGTTCCTTGGCGAATAGCAGTAGGAATACCAACACTTTGCAGATGTGCCATTGCTAGCGGTGGAGTGATCTGCGAAATGTGAAATTCAGCTGCACTATCTTTCATCTGCCAAAATTTCTGTCCAGAGGGATTAACATAAAGACTATTACCATTAGCATCAGCAATACCCACAATATCTGAGGTGGCTTCCAAAATCCCTAAAAGTCGCTGTTGTTGTTGTTCAGCAAGTTTGCGATCAGTAATATCAATGACAATTCCATCCCATACCATTTCACCATCCTGCCTACGTTCTGGTTGAGAAGCGGCTTTTACCCACTTGAGATTCCCATTGGGTGTAATAATGCGCCACTCGTAATGAAATGGGGTGAGATTTTTTGCTGATTCCATCGTGGCGCGAAAAGTCTCTGGGCTATCGTCGGGATGTTCAAAATCACGCAAGCTGTATTTTCCTGACATTAAATCTTCTGGGGCTACTTCGTAGAGAGTTTGACATCCAGAACTGACATAGGAGATGGAAGATGAACCATCAGCTTGAATGCGAATCTGATAAATTAATCCTGGGATATTATCAGCTAATTTTTGAAACCGGTTTTCGCTGAGACTTAACTGCTCTAAAGATTTTTCTAATTTTTGAGCATAATCTTGCGAATATTGATAAAGGCGGGCATTTTCTAGAGAAATTGCCGCTTGGGTACAAAGAAAGTTGAGAACCAAAATGCGATCGCTCGTGAACACGCTGCTAGTGATGCGATTTTTCAAATACAAAATCCCAATTAAATGCCCTTGATTAAGAACTGGCAAGCACAACAAACTTTTTGGTTGTTGCTGAGATAAATACTCATCAATTACGGGTAAATTGGTTTTGAGTTCGTTAATGACTACAACTTCTTGGGTATTTTTGACGTACTGGATCAGTTTAAGGGGTAAGTTAGGATTTCCTTCTAAGAGTTCAGTACAAAGTTCCGTGGTTTCAGTTGTAGCAACGGCTCGCACCTGCCATTCTCCATCACTATCAGGCAAAATTAAAGCACAGCGATCGCCCCCAGAATGTTGCAAAATCATCTGAGTTAATTGATACATGAGTTCATCCAGATGAATCGTACTGGACAAGCTTTGAGAGGCTTTGAGAATGGCGGCAAAATCTAGAGCATTATTGATGCTGCTGGATGTGTGGTTAGTTTTTGTAGAAGTACTCATTGAAACATTCAGCGCAGTACTTGAAGCTAATGTTTCTAGGAGATTGAGGCTTTGTACTGCTTGCTGGAGAATAGGGTGGAGTAAATTGGGATAGCGATTTTCTAAATCATCAGTTTTGGCTTTTGCACCCCAACGGGCATAACAGTAGTAAGCTTCTTGCATATAACCTGCGGCTACCTTCTCTTTGCCCCATTCCAGGTAAAATTTAGCGGCTAGTTCATTGCTGAGTGCTTCTTCTTGCAAATAACCGTGGGTTTTTGCGCCAGCAATAGCCAGATCATAATGCTCCATCGCATCAAAACGGTTACCAAGGACGCGATCGCGTTCTGCGGCTACCAGTTCCCAGCGATGTTGATGATTGCATGGCGCATGAGTTGCCCAGTTTTGGAGTTTTGCTTGATGGTGATTGACTCGCTCAACAATCGCAGACTGCTGTTGTGGAGAAGCTTCAGCATAGTTTGCCAAATGAATTAAGGCATCATAGAAGATATGAACAACAACCATGAAATACCCAATACCAGCATGACTGTACTGTTCTGCTAGGGCTGTTTGTGGCAAAGCCGATTCGTATTGTTCAAACAAATAATAGAGAATGGTTTGATTTAGAGAAACATGAAATAACCCTGCTTGGTCATTCATCGCTTGCAAGTGAGGCAAGACTTCGATTTTGTTAAAGACTGTCCCCTGCAAATCATAGGGAACTTTTACCCTTCCCAGTAAGTTGAGAATCGCTTGCTGGTAACACTCATGATATTTTAACGTTGCATCTTGTTTAACCTGGCTAATAGCTTGCCAATAAGCTTCCATTTCCTCAGCTAAATCATTTAATCCTCGACCACTCCAATAACTGTACTGACCGTATGACATGAGGTTGAGCGCGACGCATTCCCAATCTCCGGTTTCTAAACCACTTTGGTAGCCTTCCAATAAAAATGGAATAGACTGACTCAAGGGTTCTTTCCAGTGGCAAATAAAGCTGTTGACAATAAAGTAAGCTCTGCTTTTGAATGCGGGAATTTGGTATTGCTCCAGTAACTTTAATGACAGTTGCCCAAATTCATACCCCGCATCTAAATCTCCTATTACGCCACAAAGAATCAACCCATAGTCAGCATAGGCAAAAATGGCAATCGATGAATTGCCAAACTGGATAGACATCTCAACTTCTTTAAAGATGAGTAATGGTAACAGCGGAGGAACTGCAATATGTGCCGATGGGACTAATTTAGTCAAGATTTGCATGGCTGCAAGTTGATGCGGATCTTGCATCACAGGTAAATCCAGCAAACTCAGAGGTGCGCGTTCCTGCCACAGTTGCCTTGTTTGCGCTGCTGCTGCGCCAATATCTGCCATAGTTGGCTGTTCGGGAAATTCCACACCCAGCAATTTCAGCACTTGCAACCCAGTCTCAACTACCTGACGAAATTGACCTTGAGAGCGGAATCCCATCATTCTTGTTTCATGGACTTTGATGGTATCCAACAGAGAAGTAGCAGATTGCAACACAATGTCACCCCATGCTGCTAGCTTGTCAAAGTCTGTATTTAGACAAGCAGCTTCCAGACGCTCATGATGCAAATTTAGGCTTAATTTGTAATGTGTTGTCCAAGCATCAGCGGGTAGTAAATCAATTCCTTGAGTGAAATATTTTACAGCCGCATCATAGGCGATCGCAGTTTTGGCTTTACACCCTGCAAGTAAATTCAGTTGGACTATTTCCAGTTTTTTGTCAAGCCGAGTAATCAACTCAATGCCTATATTTAAGTGATTAACAATTTCAAAGATATTGGCATCTAGTTGCGTTTCTGGGGTGTTAGATAACAATAATTTTCCAATCGCCAGATGGGTTGCTTGTTTATCATCTTCGGCAATTAATTTGTAAGCAGCTTGTTGGACGCGATCGTGCAAAAAGCGGTAGGTCAAATTAATAGATTGTTCTCCCACAGTTACTTGAGAATCTGTTGGTTCTGTAATTTCTGCTTGGAAGAACTTATAAATCTGGCTTGTTGGCAGAATCAACCCTTCTTGTAAAGCTTTCCACAAAGCTGTAGCAGTATGAGTTTGAGATTGCTGAGAAACAATTGCTAAAGTTGCTAAATCAAATGAGTTACCAATACAAGCAGCTAACTTCAACACATTTTGCGTTTGGCTGGGCAATTTCTGCAATTGCTGCGCCATAAACTCTACTACATCATCAGTGAGAGATAGGGATTTTATTTGAGCAATATCGCATTCCCAATAACCTTGGTGGTGATTAAAGGTAATCTGCCCATCTTCGTATAATGCTTTGAGAAACTGCGTAATGAAAAAGGGATTACCTTTGGTTTTTCGCTCGATTAATTCTGTCAGGGATTGCGTTTGCTTGTTAGAACATTGCAAAGTATCAGCAACCAACAGATTCGTATCACTCAAAGCTAGAGATGCTAGGGTAATTGTATTAATTGTTGTCCCTGCTTTTTGTAGTTCCTCTACTGTCAACATTAAAGGATGTGCAGGCGACACTTCATTATCTCGATAAGCTCCCAATAATAATAAATGTCCATTGTCTCTCATCACCAGTTTAATTAACTGTAGAGAAGCCAAATCTGCCCACTGTAAATCATCTAGAAATATAACTAATGGATGTTCTTTAGTTGTGAAAATGCTAATAAATTTTTGAAACAATAAATTAAAGCGATTCTGTGCTGCATTTCCTGATAATTCTAGTGCGGCAGGTTGTTTGCCAATAATGATTTCTAGTTCCGGTATCACTTCAATGAGAACTTGACCATTATCTCCGACAGCATTTAAAAATTTCGCTTTCCAAGTTTGTATTTGCGTGTCCGACTCTGACAATAATTGCCCCATCAAATCGCGCAAAGCTTGCACAAAAGCTGACAAGGGAATATTACGATTAAATTGGTCAAACTTACCTTTAATAAAATATCCTTGCTGACGGGTAATTGGCTTGTGAACTTCATTGACTACCGCAGTTTTCCCAATCCCCGAAAATCCTGCAACTAGCATCATTTCGGATGTGCCATTAGAGACACGCTCAAAAGCTTGTAGCAATGTAGAAACTTCGGTTTCTCGTCCATATAATTTTTCGGGAATCAGGAAGCGATCGCACACATCCCGTTGCCCTATTTCAAAATATGTAATCTCTCCTGGATCTTGAATTTGCGCTAAACAAGTTTCTAAATCATGCTTTAATCCTAAGGCACTTTGATATCTATCTTCGGCGTTTTTCGCCAGCAATTTCATCACCATATCAGCAACTACTGGCGGAATTGTTTCCCTGTTCTTTAATTCATTAGGAAGTTCCGCAATATGACAATGAACTAACTTGATTGGATCATCAGCAATAAATGGTAATTCTCCGGTTAATAATTCATAAAATGTCACACCCAAAGAATAGAAATCACTGCGGTAATCTATGCCCCGATTCATTCTGCCTGTTTGCTCAGGAGAAATATAAGCAAGAGTTCCTTCTAAAATATTAGGATTTTTAATTTCTTGGTTTTCTTTGGGAAGTAATGAAGCGATACTAAAGTCGATAATTTGAATTTGTTGTGTTTCGGGATTAATAAGAATATTTGCAGGTTTTATATCTTTATGAATCACACGTTGATTGTGCAAATATCCAAGAATATTGGCTAATTGCATAGCAATAACCAAAAATTCATTTAAGGAGATATTAACGGTTTTGATATATTCTCGTAAAGAAATCCCTCCTGTATCTTCCATCACCAAAATATAACCGTTATTGTAGGGTTCTAATGATAAGGGATAAATAATACCAGGAATCTGAAAATTTTTGCTGATAGTATATTGGTTACGAAATTGCAGTAATTCGTTAAAGCTGGGATATTGAGAGGCAAGAAGTTTAATCACCACTGGAAGTTGATCCTGCTCCCGGATAGCTCGATAGACTCTAGTTCTAGAGCCAACATACAATTGAGAACTAATTTGATATCCTGGGATGATGAGTTGGAGATTCTCAGTAGGCATTTCTACTTACCATATAACGCAAATTAATTTTTGCTTCTCTAGACTTTCGCAACAATTAGCTGATAAAAAGCCTTGCAGAGAGTGCTTAGACGAATTTAGTATTCCCATCAACTCGATGTTGACTAACGGTAAAAGCTGTATGTCTTTTACATTTGTTTATAAATCAGCTGAAAAACTAGCAAAAGCAATCACTTTACGCTATGAGTTATGAGTTAGAGAAAAACTTGTAACTTTGATTGTGCTAGACATTGCTCGCTCGGAAACATCAAAACCTCGCAGGCGCTTACCGAATCAGCGTTGGCAAATTTATCCTCAAAAGGTCGAATTTGCTCAAAAGTTGGCTATGTCCAACCATATCTCAGCAATTGTCAGCCAGCTTTTGATTAACCGGGGTATTGAAACCCTAGAAGCAGCACAAGCCTTTTTAGAACCAGAATCTTTAATTTTACCTGCACCATTAGAAGAATTTCCCGATTTGGCGCTGAGTGTAGAGTTACTGCAAAATGCGATCGCCTCATCAGAAAAAATTGCCATTTGCGGTGATTATGATGCGGATGGAATGACTAGCACGGCTTTACTATTGCGGAGTCTCCGCGCTTTGGGTGCGAAAGTTGATTACGCTATCCCCAGCCGGATGCATGATGGTTATGGCATCAATAAACGAATTGTTGAAGAATTCCACAGCGAAGGTGTAGGGTTAATTCTCACTGTTGATAATGGTATTTCCGCAGTTGAACCCATCGCCAGAGCCAGAGAACTAGGATTAAAGGTAATTGTCACCGACCATCACGACATTCCGCAACAATTACCACCAGCTAACGCGATTCTCAACCCCAAATTAATCGCCGAATCTTCACCCTATCGCGGTGTTGCGGGTGTAGGTGTAGCTTATATCTTGGCGGTATCTCTCGCACAACAGCTAGGTGAGACTAGGGGTTTAATCCAGCCGATGCTAGCACTGTTTACCTTGGGAACGATCGCAGATTTAGCACCCTTAACCGGCGTAAACCGTCGCTGGGTAAAACGCGGTTTACAACTCCTACCCAAATCCCATTTACCAGGGATACAAGCGTTGATTCAGATGGCTGGAGTTCAAGCGAGGGAACAAGGGGACAAGGGGACAAGGGGACAAGGGGAAGGGGGAGCCGAGGAGCAGGGGAGCAATCCAAAATCCAAAATCCAAAATCTAAAATCGTTAAAGCCTGAGGACATTGGCTTCAAGCTGGGGCCGAGAATTAATGCAATTGGAAGAATTGGCGATCCGCAGATTGTGATTGATTTGCTGACTACAGATGATATGGGGCTAGCGCTGGAAAGAGCAATGCAGTGCGAATCTGTGAACCAACAGCGCCAGGAAATGTGCGAACAAATTGAACAAGAAGCGATCGCTTATGTAGAAACTGAATTTATCACATCACTCCCCCAAGACAGAGTATTAGTTGTTGTGCAACCAAACTGGCATCATGGTGTTATTGGGATTGTGGCTTCTCGGTTGGTGGAACGCTACGGTGTGCCAGTATTTATTGGTACATACGAAGATGACACCCACATTCGTGGTTCAGCCAGAGGAATTCCCGAATTTAACGTATTTGAAGCTTTGCAAGCTTGTCATGACTTACTAGGTAAATATGGTGGACACAAAGCCGCCGGGGGATTTTCTTTACCAGCACCGAATTTAGCAAAACTGCGATCGCGTTTGATTGAGTTTGCTAATCAATGTCTAGAACCCCAGCACCTCAAACCGCTACTAAAAATTGATACCGAAGTCAATTTTAATGAAATCAATCACCAGCTTTATCAACAGCTCAATACTTTGCATCCCTGCGGTATCGATAACCCCGATCCAGTCTTCTGGACTCCTAATGTGCAAGTAGTTGAGCAACAAATAGTTGGTAAAGGTCATATTAAACTCACGCTAGCTCAAACTATTGAGCAGCAACAGTATAAAATTAAGGCGATCGCTTGGCGTTGGCGCGACTACTATCCCCTACCGTCGCGAGTGGATGTAGCTTATAAACTGCGAGAAAATCATTTTAATGGGAATACCGCTATTGAGATGGAACTAATAGGTGTGCGGCTACCAACGCAATCTCACCTGTTTTTGAGTTCCTTAACTCGTCCGTTAACAACCAAGTTTGAGTATAAACAGCGCCATTACACTTGTGGTATCTTTCAACAGAATTCTTTCCCAGAATTAAGGATTAAAAATTCTGAAGGCAAAGTCTTAGTTATGCAACCAGGGCATACAATCGGTTTGCTAGGTAATAGTCGTGAAGATGCCAAAGAGGTTGATGTCTGTGAACCACAATATGACAGCATCATCCAAGCTGCGCTTCAGGCTTTATCAGTGCTGAGTTCCAAGTCCTGAGTCCTGAGTTTTTGGTTATTTTAAGTTAGAGTTGGGAATTCTACAATTTTTTGCAACTCAAAACTTTTCACACAATACTCAGCACTTGTAACTCAGCAATCAGCAGTTTTACAGGTCGCCGTTGCGAAATGCTAAAACAAAAATTACCGCAGGCCCAGCAAGTACAATCAGCCCAACAAAAAGTAGTTGAAAAATAACTTCCCAATTGATATTAGCTAGAGCTTCAAACATCTTTTCCTCCGATTGTCTTAAAAAATTCAATAACTGCAATTGCAAAACCCGGTATTGATCATATCCGGCCAAGGAGCGCCAGATTTAATTTACTTAACAAAATTATAAAAAAAAACATAAAAATGTAAGATGGGGGGGCTGGGGATTGGGGACTGGGGATTGGGGATTGGGGACTGGGGATTGGGGAGATGAGGGAGAAATAACAAACACCAATTACCCATTACCAATTACCCAATGACAAATGACAAATAACAAAGGACAAATAACAAATCATGGCAACTTGGGAATGTATAAAGCAATGTGGAGCCTGCTGTAATCTTGATCCAGCAGATCGTCCAGATATAGAAGAGTATCTTTCACCCGCAGAATTGGAACTTTACATGAGTATGGTAGGTGAAGGTGGATGGTGCATTAATTTTGATCATATTACCCGCGAATGTCTCATTTACCCCAATCGTCCACGTTTCTGTCGTGTGGAAACAGATATATTTCAAGATATGTATGGTATAGAGGCAGAAGAGTTAAACGATTTTGCCATTGACTGCTGTCGTCAACAGATAGAAGGAGTGTATGGCGATCGCAGCTTGGAACTGATTCGTTTCAACAAAGCTGTCGGTGTTTAGTTGAAATTTGTAACTATAACTAAACACTAGTTGCAATTTATTACAACTATCTGAGAAAATGAGAGAAATATGAAAAAAATCTAGTAATTCAATATACTGCCTGTGAAACTTGATTCTGCACCTCTAAGCCTTTCTGCAATATCTCAGACTGAAAACCAGCCAGAACTAAAGGACAGTCCCGATATTAACTTAACGACTGCAACCATTGAGCCACTTCAGCCTGTACTAGCCGATAGCCCAAAAAAGCCAGAATCAGTAGCAGCTATTTTTGGTACCACCTTTGTTACCATCTTCCTCGCCGAGATTGGTGATAAAACTCAGCTATCTACCTTATTAATGAGTGCAGAATCTCATGCACCTTGGCTAGTTTTTATAGGTTCTGCGGCTGCGTTGATTACAACCAGCTTATTAGGCGTACTGTTAGGAGGTTGGATAGCCAAGCGACTCAGTCCTAAAACAGTAGAGAAATCAGCAGGTGTGATGTTATTGCTAATTTCCGTAATGCTCTTTTGGGATGTAATCATCGGTTAATAACCAACAGTCAACAGTCAACAGTTCCCTTCTCTCAATTAATTAATATGGATTGGCATCTTTTAGGACTAAGCTTTATTACAGTTTTTTTATCAGAATTAGGTGATAAAAGTCAGTTAGCTGCGATCGCGCTTTCAGGACGCAGTCAGTCTCGTCGCGCTGTGTTTTTTGCTACTGCGGTTGCTCTAGTATTAACTAGCTTACTGGGAGCATTAGCAGGGGGAGCAGTTGCAGAATTTTTACCCACCCGTGTTTTAAAAGCGATCGCAGCGGTAGGATTTGCCATACTTGCTGTACGCTTACTGTGGTTTAATGATTCCGAATCAGCGCAATAGGTCGAACTTTGTTGTAGTGGATAGAAAATCTACCAATTTTCTGAAATTTGGCAACAGACTAGAATTTAGCAACCTAGATAATTGCGGACATTCTTCATGAGAATTACGTAGCTTATTTGTCCCTTTCACCGAGTATTACAAAGTTAGTATCAGGGTCTACCAATTATAGTTCGCTCAAAAAGATTAAATTCCTTTGATTCAGCATATAAAAACTGCTTAAAAATATTGTAATTGTCTTAATAAGACTGATATTTAAGTTGCGCGAGCTAGCTATATCTTTATTCCTTGCTCCTCCGCTCTCTGTAGCTTTTCTACAGAAGTAATTTCCATAATCAAACCATATTTTATATTGTCAAAGTAGCTAAAAAAATAGCTCATTCACTGCATTCGACTTTAAGTAAAATCCATGACAGTGTATTTACGATATGATGCAGTGTGCTTTCCTTAAACTTTAGGAAGTCTTCAAAGCATTTCCCGCGAATATTACCTGGCATAAGTGAAAATTTAATCACCATAATGAAGTCAGAGTGTAACGCTATACATATTCGTGCAGCGAGTTGAAAGTGCATGAGCTACTGCTTAAATCCAACCTGTCCCCATCCAGAAAATCTGGCCTATAGCCAAAGGTGTCAGTCTTGCGGCTCAAAGCTACTTTTATGCGATCGCTATCGAGTACTTAAACCATTAGGCCAAGGTGGCTTTGGCGCAACCTTCTTAGCTTACGATGAAGGCTTACCAGGAGAACCCAGTTGTGTCATCAAGCAGCTACGTCCCACCGTCACTGCACCACATGTTTTGCAGATGGCGCGAGAACTGTTTGAGCGAGAAGCCAAAACCTTAGGTAAAATTGGCAATCATCCTCAGTTGCCAAGGCTACTGGACTATTTTGAAGATCAACAGCAATTTTACTTAGTTCAGGAGTACATTAGCGGCGCAACCCTACAACAAGAAGTTCAGCGTAACGGCAATTTTAGCGAAGCTGGAGTCAAGCAGTTCTTAAGTGAAATATTGCCATTGCTGCAATATATCCACGAGCAAAAGGTAATTCACCGTGATATTAAACCAGCAAATTTGATTCGCCGCATTGAAGATGCTCGAATGGTACTAATTGACTTTGGTGCAGTTAAAAACCAAGTCACCCAAGGCGTAACTGGTCAATCAGAACAAACAGCTTTAACTGCTTACGCAATTGGTACCCCTGGTTTTGCGCCACCAGAGCAAATGGCAATGCGTCCTGTTTACGCCAGTGATATCTATGCTTTAGGAGTAACTTGTATTTATCTACTGAGTGGTAAGACTCCTAAAGATTTAGAATACAATCCCACGACTGGAGAAATGATATGGGAGCCGCTTGTACAAGTAAGCGACCATTTAACAAATGTTTTGCGGAAAATGCTAGAGGTATCAGTACGCAACCGCTACAAAACAGCGCAAGAAGTTCTTAGAGGGTTGGAAATGGAACCCTACATCGACAGTCTGGCAAAGGGAATGCTTGCTAAATCTGATGTAGGTGCAAGAGATCATGTACACAACCAAATAGCAAATTCTGCTATTTTATGTAGTAGTCCACCTGGTAGTGCTAGTAGTGCAGGAGTAGCACAAGTAGCCGCAGCAATCCGAGCTAGACGAGCTAAAACAGCCGACAACGGAGCCAATGCTGGGGGAATGCGTCCAAAGGCGATGATGGCAAAATCCACAAGCTTTGATAGCAACAACAGTCATGGTTCGCAAAATCATAATTCTCATGTTGTACGTAAGTTAAATACCCAAAATTTACTCACCGCTTATCTTAAGGGACGGCGGGATTTTGCTCTCCACAATCTCAGTATGCTCAACCTGCAAGGCGCTGATTTATCGGGGACAAATTTCCATTCGGCTCAATTGCAGAAAACTAACCTTCAAGGCGCTAACCTCAACAACAGTGATTTTGGTAGAGCTAGCCTTACTGATGCCAATCTTAGGGATGCTAACCTCACTAAAGCTTACTTTAGTAATGCTGATTTAGAAGGAGCAGATCTGCGAGGTGCCGATCTCAGCCATGCTTATCTCAGTAATGCTAATCTTAGAGGCGCTAATCTTTGTGGAGCTATTCTCACTGGTGCCAAAATTACTGATGAGCAGTTGGTACTAGCCAAGACGAACTGGATGACGGTACGTCCCAATGGTAAAAGAGGTCTGCTGTAATGTTTACTATGGCAAGTGTTTTTGATTGTTAACTACTTAAAAACACTTCTCAGGATGATTACTATATATAAAGTTTAAAATTGTTAGGTTTCACTAGCTAACTATCTAGTAGCCAAGTGAGAATACTAGTATTAGTAAACGATGAGTAGGCTAAATAAGTAAATTTACTAATTTTGAGTTATCCGTAGCGCTACAAATACGCAGATATTTAGCAGGAATAATGATTGATTAGCTGACTTACAGCTTAAATTAGAAATTTAATTTGAATTTCACAAATGTGATAAGAATGCTATATCTAATTTGATAAGTGAAAACATTTAAGTATATTTAGGGTGTGCCATACTAAATTAGCCAAAATACGGCAATAGCTTCAAAATATCAGGTCGTAATTCTTGCGGAATTTATGATAAAAATTGGTATTATTCCTGAGAATATAGCGATAAATGCTGGGATGGATATGGCATAACATAGCCATCAATGATCATATAAAAAGTATTGCTAAAATCAAATAGTAGTTCTATGCCTATATAGTTCAACAATTAGAGATAAAACTAATAGCAATAATTACTTTAGACTTTCCAATTGATTAGCGTTATATATGCTTTATAACGCACTATGTCAATAGTGTTATTTTTTTAGTTGAGATTTCTATAACAATATATGTAGATGCCTGATAGTGGATTAGCATTAATTTTGGACGATGCTTAACACACCTTACTGATTTTTCGATTCCTTACTGCCTATTAGCAATTTCTAACCTTAACTAGTAAGCTGGTAAACCAAATTTAATTTCTATATATGACAAACAAAAAAAAATAATTTACAATAAAAAATAAACAGTTACAATATTTGTACTCAACGCTTTTACTAAAATTTATGAATGCTTTGATGAAGTAAATTTTGACATCGAGATTAAACATTTGAATTTCTTGCTGCTTAAGCGTTTTAGCAGATATCTGCAATAAAGCTGGAGCATATTAATAGCAAAATTCTGTTTTATTGGCATATGCTCAGATAAAAACAGATGAAATGTTGTGTGTTTGTAGAATAGAATAGGCTAGATTCTGTTTTTGTGATAATTTAACCATTATTCCTGATATTAGGCTGAAAATATAAATTAATGACCGAAATCAGCAATTTACATTTCTTGAAAGCAAAAGGCTCATCTATGAGAGTTGAGTTACAAGATAAGGAATTAGAAAGACGATTAAGTTTATTTCAGGTCTTCCTAAAGTTGTACGAACAAAATAGTAGCCTTTTGGATGAAATTTTCCTCCTCGAGAACATTGCTCAGGAATCATTTTTAGCAATGCAACCTCTTTATCTACAAGGCGTAGTTAATGATTCGGTTGTTTATATCATTACTAATCTTTGTGATCATGAAACACAGAGTTTACACCAGTCACAGCAAATTTGGACTATAGGTCGAGATAGTACTAGTGGTATCGCGATTGACGACCAGTATCTATCTGAACGCCATGCTGCAATCCAATATATTAAGGATAAAGGCTTCTACTTAATTGACTTTAAAAGCAGTAATGGCTCATTTGTCAATGGAGAACAAGTTTTTCAACCTACAAAACTTAAGGATGGCGATCGCATTCGCTTAGGGCTGATCACTTTTGATTTTTTTATTAATCATACTTGTCGTACTCTACCAACTGTAGCTGTGGAATTATTGATGCAGCTTGTAGAAGGTGTAGATGACCATCCTAAAAAAATATTTAAACTAACTAGCGAGCCAGAAGAATTTCCTCTTCAAAACTTAAATCATGCTTTCCATATACTTGAAGATGCAAGCTTAATGAATAACCTGACATATCAGCATACCAACTTTAGTTTAGAGGAAAAGTCTGAAATTTTAGAGCGTTTTTTTAGCCAACAACTGTCTCATAATCAAATTCCAAAAATTCAAAATTCTCAATTTATGGATAGTTGATATTGTTTTAAATTCCAGTAATATTAGGGTTTGGTAATTAAATTATTACATAGCTAAGGGCGCACATTTGTGCGCCCTTACAATTATCTATTGCTCACTATGTTGCCATCTGGTTTATCTGTAAAGATGTAGCAAGTAACTTCTCTACAAATATTCACAATTTTAACAATACAGTTGAGTTAAAGCCTTTAGTTAAAGCAAAAAAGAAAAAGGGTGAATTCAAAAGGGAAGCAGGGAGAGAGATTTGACAATTACCTAGCAATTGCTTTGCAATCAACTAATCACCCTGTTGGGCTTCCACCCTTTAGCTCCGCCCATTTCCTCTTTTTTGACTGTGATTATTATTCCTCATCTAAATCGCCTTCTTCCTCTTCCTCGTCATCATTGACCTTGGTTACAGAGTTAGCAGAAACAACAGCTCCCTTGTCTAGCTTTTCACGTACTAACTGCTTAATTTGTGCAGCAAATTCTGGTTTTTCTTCTAAGTATTTGATGGCGTTGTCCCTACCTTGGGAAATATTTTCGCCATTGTAGCTATACCAAGCTCCTTTGCGGAGCAAGATACCAGTTTCTTCAGCAAGGTCAACGAGACATCCTATAGTAGAAACTCCCTTACCAAAAATAATGTCAAATTCGGCAATTCTAAAGGGCGGTGCTACTTTATTTTTTGCTACCTTGACTTTGACGCGGTTACCAAATTCATCTGTGCCTTTTTTCAAGGTTTGAATCCGGCGAATATCTAAGCGCACAGAGGCGTAGAATTTTAAGGCATTACCACCAGTGGTGGTTTCTGGGCTACCGTAGGTGACACCAATTTTTTGCCGTAATTGGTTAATAAAAATTACTGTGCAACCAGATTTACCAATATTGCCAGTAATTTTACGTAAAGCTTGGCTCATGAGTCGAGCTTGGAGACCAACGTGAGCATCGCCCATATCGCCTTCTATTTCCGCCCGAGGGACTAATGCTGCCACAGAGTCAATTACTACAATGTCAACAGCAGCAGAGCGCACAAGCTGATCGACAATTTCCAATGCTGCTTCACCAGTATCTGGTTGGGAAACCAGAAGATTTTCAATATCTACACCCAAAGCCCCAGCGTAGGTGGGATCAAGGGCGTGTTCAGCATCCACAAAGGCAGCAATACCACCTTCTCGTTGCACTTCAGCGATCGCATGTAGCGCTACTGTTGTTTTCCCGGAACTTTCCGGCCCGTAAATCTCAATTACCCGTCCCTTGGGTAAACCTCCACCCAATGCTAGATCTAAGGTGAGTGCCCCAGTGGAAATGGTCTCTACTCGCATCCGAGTAGCATCCCCGAGGCGCATGATTGCTCCCTTACCAAAGCTGCGCTCAATCTGGTTGAGTACAATATTCAGCGCTTTTTGCTTGCCAGAAGTATCGGTGTTGATAGCCATTCCTGCCTCTAAAATATATGGATTTCAGGATTGTATAAGGTTGGAGTTGAGTAGAACAGATATACTATTTTAGCCAGAAAATTCTGGATATGACTTTTTAAACAGGGAAGTGTGACAAGATCGTAACTTGATCTGATACATTCGCGGTGAACATTACCTTCATACTTTATTTTGGCTTTTAGAGGCAAAGTTTGGGGAACTAAGATCATTATCACTTTCAAGCCGCTACAAATATAGCAGTTCCCGGTTGAATGCAATACAGCTTAGAGGTAGGGTAACGAAAATATTTTGGGTTTAGCAAGCTCTACAATATTTAGCTAAATATTGGTTAAATTTTATACGTAATTTTAACCAATTGTTTCCTTGGGTAATATCACCTCTGTTTTAACTGCGTGTTGACACATCCATCACAAGCGATCGCCCACTAATATTGTCGAACAATCAAGATGGTGGAAGAATAGAGGTTAATTAATACACGCTGACATGACCATCATTCAGCAGATAGAGAGAGCGATCGCCTGGGTTACGCTTACCGGGGCCGAGTTCTAAGCGTAATGTCCCAAAGTTAGGTTTAGAAACTACGGCTTTTAGTGGTAATCCCATTTCATGCCAAAAGACGAGAGACATAATCGCTTGTCCGTCTTCTTCCTGCATAAATTGCAGTTCTTGTCCTGGTCGTAGAGGGATGGGATCGGTTCCTTGGATTCTTTCGAGTTTTACTAAACCTGATGTTCTATTTACAACCTCTAATCGGATACGTTGACCGGGAGTAAATTGAATAGGATGGGGGCCACATTTAGAGGCGCAGGTTCCGGCCAGTGTTGTGCTGGGGTGATTAGTTGATGTGATGAGAAAGGCAACGGCGGCTAAAGCGCATGGCAACAGTTTAGACATAAGACCCAGTATGAGTACTTAACTAAAATCCTACTCTAATCAAGTACTAACAAGCCTCAGCAGATTTTCCAGGATTTTTAATTCTCTTCAATTACTCGCTCATACCAACTCAAAAAAGTTGCTGGAATATATCAATGATCTGTGTTTAATTTATACTAGTATAATTTAAATCAGATTCTCAGGGATAGCACTACAGTATTAACGCCCCCCATAGGCCTAACTCTAGCTCCTCTATCTAGGCTCTATTGCTGACAAAGTACATCATAATTCTCTAGCCCCTAGCCCATATGATTAAAACTTCTTTAGTCGCTACTCTGAGTGCTGGCTTTGCTTTATTGATAGGTGCAAATTCTGGTAGTGCTGCTGTGCTATACAACGGCTTATCCAGTCCCAGCCAAACACCTGCTCAACAAGGATGGTTATATCTCAATAGTTTTGTCATCCCTGCTCCTTCTGCGATCGCTACTAAGCAAGGTACAATTCTCGATAGCAGTGGGACTAATGCCAATTATGCAGGTTATTTCCGTACATCTCCTATTACTTTGAATCGTAGCAAAGGCTACACCGTTACATTTAGGGTACAAATTAACTCTGAAAGCCACAGTTCCGCAAATCGTGCTGGATTCAGTATCATTGTTATTAGCGATAAGCTAGCTAGTGAATCACAACCATACGGTTTAGAACTGGGCTTCTGGGAAAATAGTATTTGGGCGCAAAATGTTGGCTTTACTCGTGGTGAAAATATGTCCCATAATACTAAAGCCTCCGCGCAAACATATAAGCTAGCTGTCAAAGATGGTAATTATCAACTCTTCGTTAATGGAAGTACAACACCCAGTCTCAAAGGTAGCTTACGGCAGTATACAGGCTTTACACCACCTCTTGGCTATCCTAATCCCTACACGAAAGCCAATTTAATTTTTCTGGGCGACGACACCACATCAGCTAAGGCAAGAGTCACTATAGTTAGTGTTGAAGTGAATTGATCAAGGTCAAGGTTTATTTGTGATTTGTATTTCTTGTTCGTTCTCTTATCCTAATGTTTGCTCAGTTAATTATGGCTCGTAGTTGGAAGTATAACTTTTTAGGTTTTACATTAATTGTCCTAGTAATAATTCTAGGATTTTTGTGCGATGTAGATAATACAGCCATTGCTGGCTCTAGTATGTCATCAATTTACGAATTGCGATCGCATCATAGCCCAGATGGTATTGGAAAATACTACATGGGTAGAGAGATTGCTAAAGTAATGGGACATACAGGTGCAGGCTGGTTAGAAAGGCCTAGCCGTGAGATGGAGGAACAGCCAAGTAAAATAGTTAGTGCGCTTAACTTAAAATCTAGCGATGTAGTTGCAGATATTGGTGCTGGTACAGGCTACATGAGTTTTCGCATTGCACCATTATTAACTCAAGGAAAAGTTTTAGCTGTAGATATTCAGCCAGAAATGCTAGATATTATTGAGTTTTTCCAAAAAGAAAAAAATATTACTAATATTGAGCCTGTATTAGCAACAATAACTGACCCTAATCTTCCATCAACAAGTGTGGATTTAGCGCTGATGGTGGATGCTTATCATGAATTTGATTATCCCCAAGAAGTAATGCAAAAAATTTTCAAAGCATTAAAACCTGGCGGTAGGGTAGCGCTGGTTGAGTATCGGGGCGAAAATCCTTTTATTATGATTAAACGCCTACACAAAATGACTCAAAAACAAGTCCGCCAAGAAATGCAAGCTGTGGGTTTAGTTTGGCGAGAAACCAAAAATGTTTTACCCCAGCAACATTTAATGGTGTTTGAAAAGCCAGCTTAAAACTTTTTTCTCACTAATCATTATAGTAATCCTAAATGATTGATGAAATATTAGATGCAGGTCGTTGAATGTTGACTGTTAACTGTTGACAGTAACGCATCCTACAATTTAAGGTTTACTTTATAAATCATCTCTTAAGATTGTAAAGGAATCACACTGGCGCTTTTGGCTGTACTATCCCAAACTATCCAGCTACAAGAATTATCTACCTCATCGGCATTATTGGTTACCTTAAAATACAGCTTATCTCCATTCTTTGGTTCAATGGCAAAATCGGCATTTTGAGCATAAACTACTTTAAAACCTCTATCTCTTAAACAATACATTGCCCAAGCTTTTAAAGACTGCTTATATGGTTCGTGAGGAATTGGCGGTTTGGTAATTGCTTCTTCAATGACTTTAAATAATTGCGTTGATATCATAATTTCTCGACTGCTTATGGTGATGGGTAATTGGTAATTGGTATTAGTCTTTAGTCATTAATAAATTTCAGCGAAATCCACAAGATAAATTATTCCTATTTCTGAACTTAACAGAATGTTACTCTTTGAATGATAGGAGATATATAGCAATACTATTGCGGTTGTGAACCATATCGGTTTTGGTAGTTGACTGTCAACAGTTAACTGTTAACTACCCTGCATTTAATATTTTATTTCACAAATCATTTAGGATGGCTATATGTAAGTAAATCTTCCCATACTATCTGTAATCTAGTTATGCGTTTTCATCCTCATCGCTCCTTGAGCTACCGTCTGCAAAGCCTGACGCTGGCTTCTTTGGTATTTTACCTGACGTTGCCCTTGGGAGGATTGTTAGTTGAGCCATTGGGAACTTCACAGGTATTAGCACAAGGTTCAGATGCACGTAAAATTGAGGCTGATAGACTACTCCAACAAGGTGAAGAACTGCTGGATAAATATCAATCTCAAGCGGCGTTAAAAACTTTCCAGCAAGCTTTGAAAATTTATCGTCAAATTAAGTATCGTCCTGGTGAAGGTAGAACGCTGAAAGGAATTGGTAATGTTTACTATGATTTGCATGATTTCAATCAAGCAATTAGCTATCAACAACAAGCTTTAGAAATTGCTCAAAGTACCAAAGATAGGGATTTAGCAGCTAGAGCGCTGAATAATCTAGGAATTAATTATCGCGCTTTAGGGAATTTGCCTCAAGCGATCGCATACTATGAAAAAGCATTGGCGATCGCCCGTGAAATTAAGAATCTTGATAGAGAAGCTAGCACGTTAGAAAATCTCGGTTATACCCACGTTAGTGTTAATCTTCCCAAGGCAATAGATTATTTAGAACAAGCTGTAGTGGTGCTACGCAAACAGTCTGTTGGTTCTCCAGATACTCAGCTACGTCTACGCAAACAGGAAACAGATATTTTGATTGCGCTAGCGAGGAATTATTATCTCACGGGTGTTTACAAGGGTGTGGTTGAGAGTCAAGTACCAGGCGGATCTTTTGATCGAGCGATCGCAACTTATCAACAAGCTATCACAATTGCGAAACAAACAGGCGATCGCCGTCAACTTGCAGAAGCACTTTTGGGGTTGGGTAATATGTACAATGCCAAGAGTAAGTATACAGAAGCTGTAGAACCTCTCCAGCAAGCGCTAAAAATTTTCCAAACCGATCAGAAATCACCAAGTAAACTACGCGATACCTTATCTAAGTTGGGTGAAGTTTATAAAAGTTTGCGTCAACCAGAATCAGCATTGAAATATTATCAACAATCTCTTGCTATTGCTAAAACAATCCCAGCTAGTTCTCCTTTAGAAAGGGTAGAAAAAAACAAGGAGCAAGGATTACTGATCGCAAATATTGGCAATATTTACTCTGATACTGGTAAATATGACCAAGCCATTCAATCTTATCAAGATGCTTTAGGAATTTTACAATCATCTCTTAAACAAGTTGAACAAATTACTGATACTTCTAAAAAGTTTTCGGTTGATTTAGCCAAGCAACAACTCAACCAGGGAATTAAATTCAGTTATGCACAGATGTGTTTAGCTTATAAATCTTTGGGACAATTTGAGGAATCTAAGCAAGCTTGTGCAGAAATTTCTCCTAATATCAAAAGTTTAAATATTAAAAATAAATCAAATCGTCCTAGCAAAACTTCGCCAGAATTAGAAGAGGCGCTGCAAAAATTAAATGAAGCTCAGGCATTAGGTAAACCGGAAATGGTAGCTTTTGCTTTGGCACAAATTGGTGATGCTTATGCCAAATTGCAGGAGAGCGATCGCGCTTGGGAATACTATCAAAAAGCAATAAAATTATCTCAAGAATATCCCCAATTTCAACAATATATATTCTTTAAGGTAGGAGAATTTTACGAAAATCAGCAAAAATATGATTTAGCTATTAATTTTTACAGACAAGCTGCTTTATCTGCTAGGAAGGCTCAAAAAAAGTTTGATGAAGCACTGATGTTTCATCAGGTTGGTATCACTAGTTATGCTGCTGGGAAGCTACCGGAAGCAACTGTGGCTTTATATGAGACTATTAAAGTATATGAATCTATTCGCATTGACTTGACAGATAAAAGTCAAATTTCTATTTTTGAAACCCAAGCACAAACCTATAGCCTCCTACAAAGAGTTTTAATTGCTCAAAACAAAATTGATGAAGCTTTAGAGGTTGCTGAACGCAGCAGAGCTAGAGCATTTGTGAATTTATTAACTTCGCGTTTATCAACCCAACAAAGTTCTCAAATAAAGGCTGAAATTCCCACAATTGCTAAAATTAAGCAGATTGCTAAATCACAAAACGCCACAATTGTAGAATATTCCCTGTCGCATTATCCTCAAAAAGGTAATAAAAAAGCATGGGATAATTCAGAAATATACATTTGGGTAGTTAAACCTAATGGTGAAATTGCTTTTAAATCAGTCAATTTTAAATCTCTCAATCAATCTTTGGCTGATATTGTCAACCAAAGTCGTAGATCCATAGGTGCAGGTGGAAGAGGAATTAAAGTAGAACCTATTGGTGAACCTCTGCAACAACAAAACTTACAAGAACTTTATCAAATTTTAATTGCACCGATTGCATCTCATCTGCCAGCTAACCCAAACGAACGGGTAATTTTTATTCCCCATCAATCGCTTTTTTTAGTACCATTTGCAGCCCTACAAGACAAAAATAATGAATATTTAATTGAAAAACATACTATCCTGACTGCACCAGCAATTCAGATGTTGGAACTAACACGTAAACAAAGACAAAAGCTGACAGCTAAGGATGTATTAGTTATTGGTAATCCCACAATGCCAAAAGTGGGTATTCCACCTGTGCAACTTGAACCGTTATTAGGTGCTGAACAGGAAGCAAAAACAATTGCTAGCCTTCTTAATAGCAAAGCGATTATCGGCGATGATGCGACTAAAGCCGCTTTTAAACAAAAGCTATCCTCTGCTAGGGTGATTCACCTAGCAACACATGGGTTGTTGGATGATACCACCAAAGGCATAGAAACTGCGATCGCCTTTGCACCTGCTGCTAATGATGACGGTTTACTCACCCCAGCAGAAATTGTCAATTTACCTATCAACGCTGAATTGGTAGTTTTGAGTGCTTGTGACACTGGTAGAGGTACAATTACTGGTGATGGCGTAATTGGTTTATCTCGTTCGTTAATTACTGCTGGTGCGTCGAGTGTGATTGTCTCATTATGGTCAGTACCTGATTCACCAACATCAGAATTAATGACCGAATTTTATCAACAATGGCAGCAAAATCCCGATAAAGCCGTTGCATTGCGAACAGCTATGTTGAACGCAATGAAAAAACATCCTCACCCTATAAATTGGGCAGCATTCACTTTAATTGGTGAACCGCGATAAGCTAAATCATCAATTATGAATGAGAACTTTTAAAAAAATAATGTATCATTCTGAAAATTACAAAGTCCAGAGATTTTATCATCTCTATTTGTGCTATTTTTTGCCAAAATTGGGATGTTCGTCTGCACCTTGTTCCTCTATAATCTCTAGTACATCAGGACTTACGCAACTGGCACAGTGATCCTCTGGGATAAGAGTCAAGAGTCAAGGGTCAAAAATTTAGCTTTTTTGGACTCTTGACATTTGACCCTGGACAAACCCAAACGAAAAAAATATGACACTTGCGTAAGTCCTATACATATTTTTTTCCCAAATAACTTACAGCAGATTCGATTTCTATGAGGTACAGCAACCAATTGAAAAAAGTAATGAGTAATAAGTAGTGAGTAATAAGTAAATTTCCTACTCATTACTCATTACTAATGATGTACCTCACTTACTTCAAAAGTGCTGTATTAACTTGCAGTCAGTATCGCAAAATTATGCGTCAGCCAAGAATATGAATAAACTGCTAATTTTTTAGCAGATATATTCTTCAAGTCACGCTTTAATTGTATTAGCTGCTTGATAGTTGCTTCCTAGGACAGAAGTGAAATTTTGTTTAGAAGTGGTATTACTGGCAATATCAGAAATACTCAGCTACATAAGGGTGTCAATCTTCAGTACAATTACACAAGAGTTGGTTTTACATACCAACTCTAGACTACTACAAAAGTAGTAAATATTTTAACTGTGTGAATTTAGCTAGTAAATTCTCTTAGGCGCTTGACACAGGTTGTAACAGTAGTAGAATCTACTCTTATCAAAAGAAAAATCAGGGCAAAGAGTTACGTACTTATGTGGATGCTATGAATTCCGCATACTGAACTTCTGCATCTATTTCGGATAACAGTGTTCCAGGTTAGTATTATGACTTAGCGATGCCTGATTGGATATCGAGAGTGAATTGTTGAAAGTTATGGACCAGAGTCCACAAGACGGTAGTATCAACCTCCTCTAAGCTGGCGACATAGTCTCCTAGCGCAGAGGAGACTATGAGATTAGGAGGAATCTATGCTGACACAAGAGATGCGCGATTCAATGATTGATGTCGCTGACTTAAACCAACTCAAATGGGATTTAAACCATTTGCAACCGGTAGACGTTGGCGAATACATTTCCAAATTACCAACAAATCAAAGAGCGATCGCATTTCGTCTCCTCAATAAAGCGCAAGCAATTGATGTTTTTGAATATCTACCCACAGAGGTACAAGAAGAATTAATTAATTCTCTTCATGATGTGCAAGTTGTGCAAATTGTAGAGGCCATGAGTCCCGATGAAAGGGCAGAATTGTTTGATGAATTACCAGCAGGAGTAATTAAGCGGTTATTACAAGAATTAAGTCCAGAACAACGACAAGCCACAGCTACAATTCTTGGTTATCCCGAAGGTACAGCTGGGCGTGTGATGACAACAGAATATGTGCGGTTGCGGGAAGGATTAACTGTCGGTGAAGCCCTCAGCAAAATCCGTCGTCAAGACGAAGATAAAGAGACAATTTACTACGCTTATGTAACAGACGACAATCGCACATTGGTGAGGGTAGTTTCACTGCGGCAATTGTTATTTACTTTTCCTGATGTTTTGATTAGAGATATCGCCAGCGATCGCGTCATCAAAGTTAGAACAGAAACCCCTCAAGAAGAAGTCGCCCAAATCATGAAGCGCTACGACTTAATCGCCATCCCGGTAGTTGACAGGGAAGACAGATTAGTCGGTATTATCACCATTGATGATGTGGTTGATATTTTGGAGGAAGAAGCCACAGAAGACATTCAAAAACTCGCCGGTGTTAGTGGTGATGAAGCAGCTTTGTCTTCCCCTTTACTCACCATCCGCAACCGCCTACCTTGGCTATTAGGAATTATGGGGCTTTATATTGGTGCAGCTAGTGCGATCGCGCCTTTTCAATCTGTAATTGCTGCAGTACCTGTTCTAGCGGTAATTATGCCAATTTTTTCTAATACTGGTGGGACTGTCGGTATTCAAGCCTTAACAGTCACCATCCGAGGCTTGGGTGTAGGTGAAGTCACACCTAAAGACACTCTAAAAATCCTCCGTAAAGAACTTATAGCTGGATTAGGTACAGCATTAGCTTTATGTCTGACGATGATTATGCTGTCGTTAATTTGGGCGCGCCCTCAAGAAAGATGGGTAGCTTTAGTTGCAGGGATAGTAATGGCCAGCAATACGATGGTAGCTGTGACATTGGGGACTTTACTCCCTATGGGTTTAAAGCGCTTAAAACTAGATCCAGCCCTCGTCAGTGGGCCATTAGTCACCACAATGCTAGATACAATTGGCTTCCTTACCTTCCTCTCCCTCATTTCTGTAGCATTGAACGTCTTACACTTACCAACTTAAACCAAAGCAACTTCGGGGGTTTTTCAACCCCTATTTTTTGGCTTTGGTAATTGGTGTTTGGTAATTGGTGTTTGGTGTTTGGTGTTTGCTATTAATTATTTCTCCCCTGCTCCCTGCTCCCTGCTCCCTTGCCTCATCCCCAATCCCCATAGACAGCTGGTATCATTGCCACTGCATATGTAAATTAAAAGCTGTAGAGAATTACTAAATTGTGTCTCTGCACCAAAAACTGATAAATATTTATGCCTACTACTACTTGGAACCGTCATCACATTCTTTCCCTGACAGACTTTTCTCCCGCTGAATACGATGCTGTTTTGCAAACTGCTGCTAGTTTCCAAGAAGTGCTATCAAGACGGACGAAGAAAGTGCCAACATTGCAGGGACAAGTGGTGGCGAATTTATTTTTTGAACCCTCTACCCGCACTCGTAGTAGTTTTGAAATTGCAGCCAAACGCCTCAGTGCGGATACGCTGAACTTTGCGGCTGCAACTTCTTCTATGACTAAGGGAGAAACGATTCTTGATACCGCGAAGACTTATTTGGCGATGGGTACTGATATCATGGTGATTCGCCATCGGGAAGCAGGTGTACCCAATGCGATCGCGCAAGAAATGGATCGTTTAGGTGTAAAAGTTAGTGTACTTAATGCTGGCGATGGTCAACATGAGCATCCTTCCCAAGGACTGCTAGATTTATTCACTATTTGTACTTTAATTGACCCCACGAATCCCAGTATTGCGCTATTAAAAGGTAAAAAAATTGCGATCGTTGGCGATATTCTCCATTCTCGTGTGGCGCGATCAAATATTAGCAGTTTAACCGCCAGTGGTGCCGAGGTACATTTGGCAGCACCACCAACTCTGCTACCAAAGTTATTTGCTGAGTATTTCGCTGAAGACGCAACACAGGAATCCTCATCTACGATACCTAATCGGCAATTATTTTTACATTGGCAGCTAGAACCCGCTTTACGTGATGCTGATTTTGTCATGACTTTGCGTCTCCAAAAGGAACGCATGACTGCTCATTTATTGCCTAGTTTACGAGAATATCATCAGTTATTTGGCATTACACGCGATAAATTACGGCTTTGTAAGCCTAATGTCAAAGTCTTGCATCCAGGCCCGGTTAATCGTGGTGTTGAAATCAGTTCTGATTTAATGGATGACCCAGAATTTAGCCTGATTCAAGCACAAGTTACCAGTGGTGTCGCAGTGCGGATGGCGTTGTTGTATCTAATCGGTAGCGGTAAAGTTTGACTACTATCGCAAGGCGGAATTTGTAATTAGGGTTTACTAAATAGTGAATCAATATCTAGTACACTAAGGCGGAAATAAACATACCATTCCAAATGGCACAAAAGCTAATAATATAAGTCTTTTGACTTTACTTCTTCTGTGCAAGATTTATAAGGGCACAATCAATTCTGTGCCCCTCAGGTAAATTTATTCTTAGGACTTACGCAAGTGTCATATTTTTTTTCGTTTGGGTTTGTCCAAGGTCAAATATCAAGAGTCCAAAAAACCTAAATTTTTGACCCTTGACTCTTGACTCTTGACTCTTATGCTAGAGGATTACTGTGCCAGTTGCGTAAGTCCTGATTCTATTTCTCCAAAAATACCTGTAACATCATGTCCGGCTCATTAGTAGGGATTGTCACATCTATGCAAAAATCTAAAAATGCTTTTTAATCTTAATTAATAATTAATCTTTTATTAAATAAGATTTCAGATTAATTTTCATCTATCTATAGTTATAGAAAGAGAGTAATATAATTTATAGATATAGTAATCTTAGCTCATAGTGAAAAAATCTATTGCCTAATTTCCTGAAATAGGTATAGAGAAATCCCCAAAGGCTATTTATAAAAGGCATAAGAGCCTTACATATCTATGATGCGGAACAAGTATTTAGGGACGGTAGATGCATTTTAGAGCTAGCAATTTTTAGCTAAGTCTGCCTATATCATAAAAAGTAATTTTATAATATTAAAGATTTAATCAAGCTACTATAAAGCTATTGTGAAAATATTAACTTTCTGTTAAAAATGCTTGACTAAGTCAGAGAAATATAATTAATTAAAAAGAGTAAGTAGTACATTATGTCAATAATGTAACATCTGTATTAAATTCTGAGGCTTAAACTTTTTCTGTATACTTTTTTGTATATATGAGTATAGTTTAATTTCTGGAAAAATACGGATTTAGATGTGCATAGATACACTTGTCTATGCAACGATGAACCACCCGAAATGCTTGTGATTGCTGGCTTATATTCGCAACGATTTACTTATAAATCTTATCAATCACCTACTTACAAATTTGGATTCTCTTCTTTTGTGTTACCATAATTCGGTTTCCGAACTCTACGAATCATTTTAAAAATCAAATACTAGTGTTATAAGTCATCTACAGATTATAAAAATATCTAGAAGTGTGACAATTTACCCACTAGTCAATCTCAGCTAAATTCAAGATTCATCTACAGCAATCCCAATTGATAAGTGAAAAACTATGTAAAATAACTATTTACCAGTTTTTCATTTGTTTTATCTAACACGAAAGATTGAGAATCGCTATAGAAAGGTTTGCTAGAAATGCACCCTAACTAACAGCAATGGCTTGAAACCGAACACCTCAAAGGGCTAAGGCTTATTCTTTAAGAGAGTTTTTGTGAAATCAATTGTTAAAAGCGACTAAAGGTAGACTAGGTTGTTTCAAAAATCAAAATAGTTTGTTTTTGAGTTCAACCTAATGAATTTAGAGATTACTGTTTTTTATCAGGGGCTCGCAACTATGCTTTACGGATATTGTGTACAGATTTTTTTATTTTTAGCAAGGATATTTACCTTAGAGATACCTTCAGTCGAATTGTGCAGTCCAGGGAAATAATTAGATTTTATAATCTTGTTTATTTCTCATTGCCTAGTACCGCTATATGGAAGTCAAAAATCAAAAGTTAAAAGATTTATATTCTCGGCTTTTGTACAATTTAGAATGGTATGTTTATTTATGCTTTGGTGTACTAGCTTCAATGAAGCTAACAGTGCAAGCCTAAAAAACCTTTACCGGGCATTATCCCTAGGCTTTTACAAACCTAGGGAGGAAACTCCCGGTTTAGTTGCAAATCAAAGTTAAGTAATTAATTAGTCTTGCCGGACTAATTAACTACGCAATTGTGAAACCTTGGATGTCGCGATTCAATCACAATTGCAACGGAGGATTTCGCCCACATTTTTAACAGTTGCATGCAACTGGACAATGATTATGTCACATTATTCTAGCCAAAACAAGATTTGCGATAGTGATGCTACGCCAGCAAATAAATTTTTGAAACCTTTTCCACGAAAAGTTTCTCCCAAGAATTTGCCAGTAGATTTACAGCCAGAATCTCGTCATCAATTGGAAATGATGTTACTAGCAGATAGCAATAAATCTCACAAACATATCTGCAACATATTCAATTCTGCTCAAGAGATGGCACGATATGGGATGGCTGTAGCAGAAATAGGTTTAGCGCACAAATTGAATAAGCGACCAATTGGTAGACCGAAGACTGTTAATCATCAATATCTTGAAAGATTAAAAGAATTGGTGAGTGCAAACCCACGCGATCGCGGTTATGCATTTGGTAGCTGGACAGCTTCAAGTTTGAACAAACATCTGCATCAGGAATTGGGAATTAAAATCAGCGATCGCCATATTAATCGCCTCCTCAAACACATGGGGTTGTCAACTAAGCAAAAATCCTCATCACCACAAGCAACTGAATCTTTTTAAGGATGTTATGTGCAACAAGATCCCCGACTTCTTCAAGAAGTCGGGGATCTAACCCCTCGCCAATTTTCATCAATTTTGGCAATTAATCATTCAGTCTTGGAGATGAGAAAATGCAATTAATATTTTCACAAACAGAGCTGAGCGAACAGCTTGCGATTGTCTTGGGCGAGAAGTTAGCAGATAAAGAACTGCAAAGCTGTTTGGCGGCGATGGAAATTGTGGAACCGCCAATAGCAAAAGAGTTTTGGCAAGCAACAGAGGCTAAGTCAGGAATTTATTTAGTCTTAGCGGGTAAAGTCCGATTGCTGGATCATGCAGAGAACTTAATTACTACTCTATCCCCAGGTAGATCCTTTGGAGAACTAACTTTATTTCCCCAAGCAAGTTTGCAACCATACTCAGCCAGATCTTCGTTGAACTTAAAGCTGGGTTATCTCCAACAAGAGACATTGCAAACTTTGATAGAGAAATATCCCAAAATCCGCGATCGCCTATTTGCGCGTGCAGAACTTTGGGATTTATTAATGTTGTGTCGCCAGAACTCCAGAAAAAAAGGCAATGCATCCGTTGAAGATATGCTGCAAGCCTTAGCTTATTTCTCGCGCCAGCAGCTAGATATTGGTGCAGTACCAACCAACCTCACCGCACAAACTCAGCTATGGGTAGTGCGTCGGGGAGAATTACGCCATGCAGACGGGAGTAAATTAATACCAGGTGACATCTGTGCTGTGAAACCGGGGAGTTGGCAAGCTACACAACCCACGATCGCTTACATTCTCAACCATAGCGATTGGCAAACAGCGCTCCAACATTGGGGAGAATTGGCAGAATTGATTGATTCGCCATCACCCCAAACCACTACTGTGCAAAAATCCCCAGCCGTATTTACCCGCAATCGCAGTAACGTGATTGCCTTTCCTTCCCAGACTCCACCCAAAAAAACCGAACCCAAACAACGTGCTTACTTTCCTCATCCCAAGGTGCAAATAGGTCATTGGTGGGGACATCTGACTCATCAATATCCCTTCTATGCTCAACATAGTGCCTCTGACTGTGGTGCAGCTTGCTTAGTGATGATTGGTCGCTATTGGGGTAAGCACTTTAGCGTCAATCGGCTACGAGATATGACCAACGTCGGCCGGAGTGGTGCATCTTTGCAAGCGATCGCCACAGCAGCAGAAAGTTTGGGTTTTACCACCCGTCCAGTCAAAGCCACCCTAGATAAATTTGCCGAACAATCTTTACCTGCGATCGCTCATTGGGAAGGCAATCACTTTATCGTTGTTTATGAAATTACCAAAAAACAGGTAATTGTGGGTGATCCCGCCTTTGGGCAACGCAAACTTACCCTCAAGGAATTTAAAGCAGGTTGGACTGGGTTTGCATTATTACTACAACCAACATCTTTACTCAAAGATGCTCAAAATCAGGATATCGGTTTGTGGAAGTTTTTTGCTTTAATCAAACCCCACTATAAAGTCCTGATCGAAGTCTTTGTTGCTTCGGTACTCATTCAGATATTTGGACTAGTCACCCCAATCTTTACTCAGTTATTACTTGACAGAGTACTCGTACAACGCAGCATTGCAACCCTAAACGCCGTGGGGATCGGGATGATCATTTTTGGGTTGTTTAGCATTGCTATGAACGGAGTGCGGACATATTTACTTAGTCATACCGCTAACCGCATTAGTGTCTCCTTATTGGTAGGTTTTATCAAACATACCTTTCGCTTACCGCTAGCTTATTTTGAATCTCGTTATGTAGGCGATATCGTCTCTCGCATTCAAGAAAACCAGAAAATTCAAAGCTTTTTGACTGGTCAAACTTTATCCATCGTGCTGGATTTACTAACGCTAGTCGTCTATCTAGCCCTGATGTTTTGGTATAGCTGGAAAATGGCATTATTTGTGTTAGTTACTGTACCACCATTTTTTATTCTGGCCCTAGCTAGCACAGGGATTTTACGCCGCATCTCCAGAGATATTTTTAATGCTGGAGCCAAAGAAAACAGCTATATTATCGAGTCCCTCACAGGGATTCGCACAGTCCGTTCCTTAGCCATTGAACAGACTGTGCGTTGGCATTGGGAAGAACTACTAAATAGTTTGGTGAAAAAAGCCTTTAATGCTCAGGTGATCGGTATTCGCCTCTCCATGCTTAGTGGTGCCATCAATACCTTTACCAGTACCGCCTTGCTCTGGTTTGGCGCATGGCAGGTAATTCAAGGAGAACTCACCGTTGGGCAATTAGTAGCTTTCAATATGTTGGTGGGTAATGTTTTAGGGCCTTTCCAAAGGTTTTCTCAACTGTGGAATGAATTCCAAGAAATCATTATTTCCACCGAACGCATCAATGATGTTCTAGAAGCAGAACCAGAAGAAGACTTGCACAATAAACCCCGCAAAACCTTAGGTAAGCTACGCGGTCACATTTGCTTTGATCATGTCACCTTCCGCTATCACCCCGAAAGTAAGACTAACGTCTTAGAAAATATCAGTTTTGAAATTCAGCCAGAGCAAATGGTGGCGATAGTCGGACGTAGTGGTTCGGGGAAAACCACCTTGAGCAAATTAATTTTAGGCTTATATCCAGCCACAGATGGCAAAGTGCTGATTGACGGCCATGACGTAACTGGTATTTCCTTGCGATCGCTTCGTTCTCAAGTTGGCGTTGTAGACCAAGACACCTTCCTATTTGGTAGTACCATCCGCGAAAACATTTCCATAGCGCACCCAGAAGCCACCCTCGACGATATTATTCAAGCCGCAAAATTAGCGGGAGCAGATGAATTTATCCAGCAACTACCCCTAGGTTACGAAACCCAAATCGGTGAAGGTGGGGGAATGCTTTCTGGTGGACAACGCCAACGGTTAGCGATCGCTCGTGCTTTGTTAGGTAATCCTCGGTTATTACTGTTTGACGAAGCCACCAGCCACCTAGACACGGAATCCGAACGAATTATTCAGAATAACCTGAAAACTATTCTCAAAGGGCGCACCAGTATCATTATTGCCCATCGTCTTTCCACCGTCCGCAACGCTGACTTAATTTTAGTTTTGGATCGCGGTGTCTTATTAGAAAGCGGTACTCATGACGAATTAATCGCTAAACAAGGTCATTACTACTATTTAAATCAACAGCAACTAGCACAAGTTAGTTGACTGATGACTGATGACTGCTATTAGTTAGGATACGTAAATTTCTGAAATAAATCGAACTTAGCCCTGAAGCGTAAATAGGCTTGAACAAATGACCAAGGACGAATGACCAAAGACAAATGACAATACCATTTTGGGAAATGTAGCCATGCCACATCCATTTGCTAATTCCTCCTCCGCACTGGCTAAAGAGGAAGAAAATGATTACACAGATTACAGCAACAATGAGGAATATACTGAGGTTGCTGTACCAACCACCGATAATAGTAACGATTTGCACTATAGTACCGAAGAACTTTTAGATGCCTTACCTCGGGTTTGGACTCATGGTGTCTTTTCTGTCCTATTAGCCTTTGCTATTCTCGCCTTACCCTGGGCCACACTGGCAAAAGTTGATGAGACAGGAAGCGCTAGAGGACGGATAGAACCTCAAGGTGCAACTCAAAAATTGGACTCCCAAGCTGGGGGGAGTGTCAAGGTTGTGAAGGTAAAAGAAGGTGATACTGTCAAAGCTGGGCAGGTTTTATTAGAACTAGAATCTGATGTCTTGCAAACACAACTTCAGCAAGCTGAGGCCAAACTAACTGGATTTTTAAATCAAAGGGCACAGTTGGATGTACTCAAACATCAATTACAGTTAACTCTGAGTACTCAGGAACAACAAAACCAATCCCAAGCTTTGGAGAAACTTGCCCAAGTTAACCAAGCTAAACAAAACCTAGATGCAAAGCAGAGTAGTTATAATTTACAAAATTTAGAAAAACAAGCATTAGTCAATCAGGCACAGCAACAAATTAGCACCTCTGCGAATGACCAAAAAGCGGCTGAAAGTCGTTTAAAAATCGATTCTAGACAAGTTGAGCGCTTTAGTAAACTGTTGACAGATGGCGCTGTTTCTGCAACCCAAATTGATCAACTGATCAAAGAACAACAAGAAAGTAAAAGGCTTTACGACAAGGCAAAATCTGACGTTCAGCAAGCAAAATTGCGTTTAACGGAGGAACAAAGCCGTTATCAGACAACCATGAACCAGTTACAGGCTGATATTGAGCAAGCCAAGCTGCGACTACAAGAAGAAGAAAATAGCTATCAAAGCTTACTGCAAACTGGTAAATTAGCAGTTTTAAAAAATCAGCAACAACTCAAGGATATAGAAACGCAAATTGCAGCATTGCGATCGCAAATTTTCCAAGCCCGTAGCGAAGTGACAGCCTTAAAGATCCAGTTACAGCAGAGAATAGTGCGATCGCCTGTAGATGGGACAATTTTCGAGTTTCCCGTCAGCAAGCCGGGATCTGTGGTACAGCCTGGACAGAGAATTGCCCAAATTGCACCTAAAAATGTAGGCGTTGTCCTCAAGGCCAATATACCCAGTCAGGATAGTGGTTTTTTAAAGGTAGGAATGCCAGTCAAAATCAAATTTGATGCTTATCCTTTCCAAGAATATGGCATTACTCAAGGAAAAGTTACTTGGCTATCTCCTGACTCCAAGGTACAGCAAACACCCCAAGGAAACCTTGAAACCTATGAATTAGAAATCAGCTTAGATAAACAGTACATTCAAAACGGCGAAAAACGTATTCCCTTAACCGCCGGACATTCAGCCAACGCAGAAGTAATTATTCGTCAGCGTCGGGTGATTGATTTTGTCTTAGATCCCTTTAAGAAACTCCAAAAAGGCGGTTTAGATATATAGCATTCTCACAGGTGAAAGATATAAAGTTCATCACCCTACGAGTGCAACGGTAACTGTTAACTCTTAACAGTGAATAGCTAACGACTTTCAGCTGAATAAGTAAATCGGTAATTGCACCAAACTATCTTACGAAACGTAAATGGGCTTGAAACCCTTACCAATGACTAATGACAAATGACCAATGACAGCCCTTACCAGCTATCTTTAATTGCACCGCTTTACTTAATTTGTTGTTGGGTTGCCTAAGAAAACATTCCAATTCTCATCTACCAAGTCCACAGGAGCAAGATTATGCATCCAATCGACCTCATGAGAAAATATGGCTGGTCTTACCACCAACTAGCCGCAGAGTTTGGAGTTTCCGAAGCTGAAGCCAGACGATGGGGATTTAGAAAAACTGCCAGCAACTACCGCAATCCACCGTTAATGGCTTATAAACTAGCAGAGAAAATTGACCGGGAATTATCAATTATCTTGGCATCTGCATAACAATATTTACAAATTTAGCTCCTAGAATTTTTTCAGGATACCGTTGGCTATTCAAGGATATGAATCCTCACAAGAGTGATTTTATTTATTCTCCGAAATGGAGACATAAAATCAGCTATTTCTGCGGAAACAAGTCCTATCAACCCTTATTTGCCAATAGCATCCTCAAAAAATGCGGGGATTTCGTTTTTAGAGAATTTTTCTAGATCCAGGCTTCAGATAATTCTCTCCATACTCCTCTACTGTCAATGTGTAGCTTGATTTTGGAGCATTCGTATTAGAACCATTGTTACCACCAAAGTGACCTAGAACCTTCTTCTAAATCGGGTTTTAATAAGGAATCAAGAATAGATCCTATCTAGGCTCTAGATAAACTCCCAGGATAGAACCACACGTCTGACTAACAGTTTGTTCCTTGTTTATAGCAAGGAATTTAGCCTCTAAACCTCACCAGTGCTAATCCACTGTCTCCCCTTACTTAGACTTGCTCAAGTTAGTATTGCCGCAAACTAGGAGCATTTTCAAGATAGGGGAGGCTTGGAGAGGCGTTCTAACCACTAACAGCTATCAAACTAACAATTGAAGGATAGCACCATGCCCGAATATCTAACCATCTCTACTTCTGACTTGATACATAGCCTCAAACTATCTTGTCAGATTCCTGATGTCATAAACACCATCCTATCTCAACAAATTATTACCGAAGCGGCTCAGGAAGCTGGTATTGAAGTTACAGAAGCACAATTACAAGAAGAGGGAGACAAACTCAGGTTAGATAAAAAACTCGTGACGGCGAAAGAAACCTGGGCTTGGTTAGATAAACACCATCTGTCTGTGAAAGATTTTGAAGAATTAGTTTATAACAGCCTGATTTCTAAAAAGTTGGCGAATCATCTTTTTTCTGCTCAAGTCGAAAAGTTTTTTTATGACAACCGACTGGATTACGATGCAGCGGCCACTTACGAAGTCATTTTCGAGGATAGGGACTTAGCTCTGGAAATTTTTTATGCTCTGGAAGAAGGGGAAACTACATTTCCAGAAATAGCGCGTTTATATATTTCAAATCCAGAACAAAGACGTGCATATGGATATCAAGGAGTCAGATATCGGAAAGATTTTCGCCCAGAAATAGCAGCACCCGTATTTGCAGCTAAACCACCAGAACTCCTCAAACCAATTACAACTCTTAAAGGTGTGTATTTGATTTGGGTGGAAGAAATTATTCAACCCCAATTAAATGAGCAATTGCGCCAAAAAATCATTTCGGAATTATTTACTAGTTGGTTAAAGCAACAACTAGAAGGAATAGCAATGCTCACTCAGTTAGATTTAAATACTAATTTGCAACCACAAGAGCAACTGCTAAAGCAGGCTTAATTTAATAATAAATATGATTGGATGGGCACAAAAAATCGTGAATTAAATATTTACTTCATAATTAACAAATAACCATCTATCTTAGTCTGAGTAATGTTTTTATGTGCATTGCTCAGATTTTTGCATTCTTTTTTTGCATTATTTTTAATGCATTTACTAATATTAGTAAGCTCGGTATTTTAATATTTTCTTTATCAAAAATATGAATAAAAACATTGACTTTTTGAGTGGATAAGCTAAAGTATTAATGTGAGCAAAAAAAGAAAGCTGCTCAAGATAAATCCCAAGCGAAGATTGATTCTCAGGAGAAACCAAATGATTATTTCTGATTTAAATCTTTTAGAAAACGTTGAGTCTGCTAATGTTGTTGGTGGTTTTAACCTTGGTTACGACTACAGCAATATCTACTTCAATGAGTACTTCAAAATTAAAAAAGATGTAGTGTCAAAGACATACGTTAAGGGTAATCTTGCTACTGCTGAAGCTGATGCTTATGGTAAAGACACTCTGACTCAAACCTTCACTTACGTCGATCCATACTCTTCTAGTAGCGTTTCTATCTCTGCTACTAACTAACTAATTATTAGCAGTCGAAGTTTGAGATACTGATTCTCATCTATTCAGCCAGTGAATCAATTCTCTTGCTGATATCCGAAGTCGGTATACCTATAATTTAAAGTGGCCAGAAACTGAATATAAAGAGTTTCTGGCTATCTTTATAAATGGCTTCAAGAGGTCATATGAGCGGATTAAAAATTCAAGATTTAAGCTTTTGTGAAACAATTAATGGTAGCCGCATTCAAGGCGGATTATTAGAAGAGGAACAACGGGAACTTGATCTATTAGACTGGTTAACAAATAACATCCCGGAATTTGATAAATTATCTTCAGAACAAAAAGGTGAATATTTGTTTGAAGTGTTTGGTGATCAAAAAGGTGAGAATTACGGATATCGAGCCTCCAGCCAAGATGGGAAACATATCCTTGCTGGAGGATCTGGAAGTATAGGTGACCGTATTTATGCCTTTTCATACTCTAAAAAGACCAGTTAGTATTTGATGCGATCGCATCATAGCGATCGCAATTTTTTCAATCAATCAAATGGTTGTTCAACTCATGAATCAGCAGAAAATTGTAGTTAAACGCATAGTCTCACCCGATGGTAAGGTTATTGCCGAAGCGAAAAGCGTAGTGCAAACATCTGGTGAAGGTGAAACTAGCCAAACCGTTTCAGTCAATGTTTCATCTGGCAGTAGTTCTAGGAGTTATGCAAAATCTCATTCCAGTCATTCTTTTGCATCTAGTTCTAGCAGCAGTTCTTCAGGTTACTGAATTGAGGATTGTGGGTTCAAGAACCTATACAATCTCTATCTTGTAAGGCTCGATTATTGCCAAACCCCTAGCCAAAGTGTTGGATATTATTAAATCCACATTCCTGAGTTGTCTCAAAATTTCTCGTGAGGTAGGTGTGAGAAAGCTATTAATCATCTCAGACTTAAGTTATTTACAGCCTATTAACGAAAGCAGCCATGTAGTAGGTGGCTACGTTTACGCTGTTACAGTCACCGGAACAACAGCTAATTCTGGATCTGCAACAGCAGTTGCAGGTGCAGCTGCTATTGGTGATAACACTTATACAAATACTGTAGCCAACACAACTGTTAAAAACTGGGGTAGTGCTGAGTCTACTAGAGCCGATGCACAAGCTATAGCTTATGGAAACACTGGCAACCAAACTGCCAAATCTTGGAGTAAAAGCACTTCAATTTATTACAACGGACGTTAATAGTCTCATCCCATAGGATGATTATCAATACTACTTAATTAAGGAATAAAACAATGCCGCTTTGTAAGAGGATGTGAGGATATCTTCAAAGCTGCAAAGTTTACTCAGAAATTTTAAACTATCATTTCCTACTAAGAAATTGGGTTAGTTTTTTCAGAATTTTTATGTTGCATAAGATACTTTTCCAACATTTAATGTAAGGAGAATCTAGCCTGAAGAGATAAGTCTGAGAATATGATTGCTGAGGTAAACAGTAAGATGCATATTGACAAAATTGATAACTTTGAAACATTTAATAAAGTCAGAGAAAATTGGGATTTTGTATACAAGGCTGATCCTCAAGCTCATTTCTTCTTATCTTGGGTTTGGTTATCTGGATGGTTACCTCAGACTCATGAGCCGTGGTTCATATTAGCTGCTAAACCAGATACTGAAGATTCTTCCTATGTTGCCTTTTTCCCTTTAAAAATTTCATTAAAACACCAGCATGGAGGCACATTTGAAACTGAAATCTGCATGGCAGGAAATAGCATGGCAGATTATACAGGACTTATTTGCCTGCCAGGTTATGAAGAAAAGGTAATTCTTGCTTTTGTGACATACATTCAGCAACAGTTTGTATGGTCTAGTTTCGATGTCAAAAGTATTCTATCAACAGATACAAAGATATCTCTGTTATTGAGGAGTTTTTCTCAAGATAGTTTTGAACTTAGTCAAATTCGCATTCAAAGCGTCAATGAAAAAGATCCAGATCATTATATTGCCCCTTATATCTCGTTACCAAATGACTGGGATAGTTATTTGCAAAACTATGTCGGTTCCAATACTCGGCAAAAAATTAGGCGCTTTTTAAGGAAAATTGAAACCTCTGATGAGTTTTATATCACCCACGTTAACGCAGACAATCTGCAATCTCAGATAGATATACTACTAAAGTTTTGGGAGTCGAGATGGAAGAAGCAATTTCGGGCAAATTTTGACGTAAACATGAATTACTATCACCTGATTTTACGTCATTGTTTTAAAAATAATTGTTTATATCTTCCGGTTCTGTGGCAAGGGAAGAAACCTTTAGGTGCGATCGCCAACTTTATTGATGTTCAACAAAAAGCTATGCTATTTGTCATCACAGGCCGTGATGAAAGCTTTAAAAATCCCCCACCTGGGCTAATTCTCCATGCTGACGCAATCCGATATGCTATTCAAAATGGATTTAAAATTTATGACTTTTTAATGGGGAATGAAGAATACAAGTATGCTTTTGGAACTCAAGAGCGCCATATTCAGCATATCGTAGTCAAAGATAAGAATTACCACAATAAGCAACAGGATGTTAGAGAGATTATTCGTTTAGCGCTTCAGCTCGCTGTTCGCGATCATCGCTCAAACAGACTCACAAAAGCCGAGCAGGAATACCGCCAGATTCTAGAACTACAGCCAAATCACCCAGAAGCACTTTATGGACTAGGTGTGTTGATGAGACAAAAGGGTGAGTATCAAACTGCGGAACATCTATTTAAAAACCTGCTTCAAATACAACCAAATTCTATCAAGGCTTTATTTAGCTTAGGGAATTTATACCAAATTCAAAATCAGTTATCTGAAGCGATCGCAATTTATAATCAACTCTTAACTCTACAACCAAATGCGATCGCAGCATACAATAACCTCGGCTACGCTCTCCAACAGCAAGGGAAATGGGAAGATGCGATCGCCTGCTATCAAAAAGCTTTAAAACTCCAGCCTGACTGTATGGAAGCGGAGGTTAACCTAGCAAATGCGCTTCACGCTCAAGGAAAACTCTCACCAGACAAACAAGCTCATTACGCACAGATGAACAACGATTTAGGCTGCAAATGTAGACAGCTAGGGGATTTCCAAAATGCGATCGCTTACTATCAGCAGTCCATTTCTTTAAAGCCAGACTTCAAAGAAGCTCACCAAAATTTGGAACAGCTGCTTCAAGAACAAAGTGAGCATAAAACCCTCATTTGTGCCTAGTATTGGACTCTTTTACCGGATCAATCTTGTCATACTACCTGCTTCTAGGAGGTAATTAAAATATGTCTTTATCAATTTTAGAAAAAGTCAAATGCTTTCTGATTAAACTTGTTAAAGATGAGGCTTTTCGGACTCAACTAATGAGTGAAAAAGCTGAGGAAGTTAAAGAAGTATTGGAAAATAGTGGTTATATATTCTCGAAAGCAGAATTTGAAACAGCAGCTATTAAAATCCTAGAATTGAAAGAAATAGGTCAGTTTGAAGACCTCAACGAGGAGGAATTAATAGGAGCTATTGGTGGTCTAACAATCATTGATGATAAATTTCAATATTGGCCTCCTAAAGGTTATCCTCATTGGCCTCCTAAAGGTTATCCTCGACCAATACCTCCCTATCCAATTCCTTTTCCTAGACCAATAGATCCACAACCTCAACCTCTATATGGCATAGTCATTGATCCACCTGTACAAGCCTTATATGGAGTAGTTGTACCACAAGAACTAGAGTAACGCTAATTCGGTTTGTCATTTGTCTTAAGTTTTCAATACCAAATCAAAAAGTTTGCCAAAAAAAGAGCGATGCTATTAATCCAAGATTTATCTTATTTAGAAAATGCTGAAGAAAACCAATTGATAGCAGGTGGTGCTAGTGCTATTTTAGTATCCACTGCTTCAGCTTTTGGTGATGATAGTCTTACGTATACTAAGACCGACCTCGACATGAAAGTTAAAAAGAATGGTGGTGCTAAATTAAAGGGTGTAGGAGTAGCTTTCGCATCTGGTGATTATTATGATGCTGATGTCTACTACGGGCTAGCTGGCTTTGATAAAGTCAAGGTAAAAACTATTAACAAATATGGACCAAATTATGAGTTAGAGATTGTGAAGATTAGAGCAATTGATAAACCCAATAAATAGTAACAATTAGTAATTCTCTTAACTTTTTAGGGGTGAAATATGACATACCGCCGCAAAAGTTATGCAGTTTGGGAAATCACCTTAAAATGCAATTTAGCTTGTAGTCATTGTGGTTCCCGCGCTGGACATGAACGCAGCCAAGAACTGTCCACAGAGGAAGCTTTGGATCTGGTGAGACAGATGGCAGAAGTGGGGATTAAAGAAGTTACCCTCATTGGTGGAGAAGCCTTTTTGCGTCCAGACTGGCTGGAAATAGCTAAAGCTATTACCGAGGCGGGGATGCTCTGTGGAATGACTACCGGCGGTTATGGTATTTCTTTAGAAACTGCACAAAAAATGAAAGCGGCGGGTATACGTACTGTCTCGGTTTCTATCGATGGCTTAGAAGCAACTCACGATCGCCTACGGGGAAGAAAAGGCTCATGGAAGTATGCGTTTAAAACCATGAGTCATCTGCGCGCTGCTGGTATTGCTTTTGGTTGCAATACCCAAATTAACCGCCTATCAGCGCCAGAGTTTCCCCAGATTTATGAATGCATACGTGATGCAGGTGCTCGTGCTTGGCAAATTCAGTTGACTGTTCCGATGGGAAATGCAGCCGATAATGCAGATATCCTCCTCCAACCTTATGAACTGCTAGATATTTACCCCATGATTGCTCGTGTAGTTCGTCATGCTTATGACGAAGGGGTGCAAGTTCAGGCGGGAAATAACATTGGTTACTACGGCCCCTATGAAAGGCTGTTGCGGGGACGGGGTAAGGAGCATGAATTCTCATTTTGGCAAGGTTGCGGTGCTGGACTTTCTACCTTAGGAATAGAAGCTGACGGAGCGATTAAAGGTTGTCCTTCGCTCCCGACAACAGCCTATACAGGTGGTAATATCAGAGACCGTTCTCTCAAAGATATTGTTGAAAATACAGAGGAATTGCGTTTCAATTTGGGAGCAGGAACAAGCCATCTCTGGGGTTTTTGCCAAACCTGCGAATTTGCAGAACTTTGTCGTGGGGGTTGCAGTTGGACTGCTCACGTTTTCTTTGACAAGAGAGGTAACAATCCTTACTGTCATCATCGCGCTCTTGTCCATCAAGAACAAGGTTTGCGGGAGAGAGTAGTTCCCAAAGTCAAAGCTCCAGGACTCCCTTTTGATAATGGTGAATTTGAGTTAATTGTCGAGCCGATAGATGCTCCCCTACCAGAAAATGATCCATTAAAGTTTAGTGCAGATAGTATTAATTGGTCAGAAAATTGGCAAACTGAATCTGGTTTATTGATGACTGTTGACTGATGATAGTTGACTGTAAAATTCTTGTGTAAAAAGGGAACAGGTAAAAAGAAATAATACTAATTCAAATAATGTTTGCGACACATAAATTCTAGAGGGCAAGGCAATGCCTTGCCCCTACAATATGTCGTATTCTTTTTGTAAATTGGTATAAGCTTTTATATCGCATTGATTATTGAATTACAGAACAATAATTATGGCAGAAAATTCAGAAAATATAACAATAAAAGAAGCAGCAAGTAGCGAGAATTTATTAACAGATGAAATGCAAAATATACATCTGTTACCTCGTTCTGCTTGGCATAGTCAAGTCACTTACTTGAAAACGCTTTTGAAAACAAAGCAAACTTTGGATCGGCGGTATTATAGAAAGACTATTTGATGCGGAAAAATTACAGCCTATTTTAGGTAAATGAGGTACAGTAGGATGCGTTATTAACGCATCCTACAATAATTAATTTTTGGCTTGTGGTTGTACAGGGGGAATCGTTACGTCAATAGGCGTTACCTGCGTTGCTAATTGTGTTAATGGCGGTTGAATAGCGGTTTGATTTCCCACCACCAGAGTTACTAGGTTTTCTGGTTTGAGGTATTTTCTTGCTACTCGTTGTACATCGGCGGTGGTTGTGGCTGCTACTGCTTTTTGATAGCGAAATAAGAAATCAGCAGGATAGCCGTAATATTCATATCGCATCAACCGCGAGATAGTTTGATTAGGATCTTCAAAGTTGAACACAAAAGAATTGAGTGTAGATTCTTTAGCAAAAGCCAATTCTTGTGGGGTGACTCTTTGTGTTTGCAGACGTTTAATTTCAGCTTCTAAGGATTTCACGAACTGCACAGTAGTTTGCGATCGCGTTTGTCCTCCAGCAATGAAAACTCCAGGATAATCGTAACGGGGACTCCATTGCCCGTATACTGAATAAGCTAAACCTTGACGCGATCGCACTTCATTAAATAAGCGTCCGCCAAAGCCATTCAATACTCCATTGACTACATCCAAGGCTGGATAGTCTACGCTGTCTAGCTTTCCTCCCAAATGCCCAATGTAAATATTACTTTGGGTTAATTGCGGTTGATTGACAAAAAATACTCCGTTAGTATTTGCTTGGGATACTTGCGGTAACTGGGGTTTAGCTAGTTTAGGGTTAGATTTCCAATCACCCAATTTTGCTTGAATGAGCGATCGCATTTTCTTCGGGTCAAAATCACCTATAATGCCCAAAATTATATTGTTGGGGTAAAAATATTGCTGATAAAACTTCAGCAAATCCTCACGGGAAATCTTATCGATAGTTGCATACTCTGTGGTGCGAGCATAGGGGCTATCTTTCCCATAGATTAATTTGCGAAATTCTCGACCAGCTATAGAATTGGGATTATCATTGCGGCGAGCAATACTACCCTTCTCCTGTGTCTTTGCTAAGTCTAACTTTTCTTGAGCAAATACTGGCTCTCGCAGCACCTCAGTAAATAACCCAAACACTGTTTCTAAATCTTCCGTCAGTGCTTCAAAGCTAGCACTACCAGAAGTTTCACCAATCCCAGTTTCTACTGATGCGGCGCGTTGTTCCAACAATTCGTTGAGTTCATCAGCCGAATGCTTCTTAGTTCCGCCAGTTCGCATTACCTCACCTGTAAAGTCAGCCAAGCCAACTTTATCTGCGGGTTCTAAGCGGCTTCCTGTGCGTACCAAAGCCGTACCGCCTACTAATGGTAACTCATGATCTTCCATTAAATAGACAACCATGCCATTTTGCAGCACAAAGCGTTCATACTTGGGTAACTTAATCTCAGGTAATGGCGGTAGCTGTAACTCTGTGTAATGCTTGGCTGCTGCTGTCGCCGCCTGCGAAAAGTTAAAAGTAAAAAGTACAAAGGCAAAAGCAATTACCAAAGCAGAGATGAACTTCTTACCATTTGGGATTTTGAACGCCACTTGTTTTTTACCCTTTACCTGATACCTATGTATATTTTTCTTCATTTTTTCCCTTCGCGTCCTTTGCGGTTAGTTTCTTATCCCTGCTTTGATAACAACTTGCCAATTGTGCGATTTTCGGCTGTAAACGATGCTTTCGCCACGCGTTGAATATCAGCAGTCTTTACCGCCGCAATTTGATCCAACTGCTTAAACAAATTCCGCCAAGAGCCAGTTTTTACCTCATATTCCAACAATTGCTGCGCCATTCCCATATTAGAATCGAGGGTACGCAACAAACCTGCCCTAGCTTGGGTTTTCACACGCTGCAATTCTGCATCTGTTACAGGCTCAGTTTTCAATTTCTCAATTTCTGTTCGTAAAGCTGTTGCTAATTCATCAACTGTATGACCAGGCGCTGTCAGAGCATAAAATAACATCAGGTTTGGGTATTTATCGCCAGGAAATCCGCTAAAACCTTGGGCAGTCAACGCTACACGCTGCTGTTCTACCAAAGATTTATACAACCGCGAAGTCCGTCCATTACTCAATAAACTGGCAATGATTTCATACACCGCATTATCGGGATGGGTAATCGCTGGACGATGATAACCTTCTAAATACCAAGGTTGCGAAGGTAGCTGTACAGTTACCTCTCGCGTTTGTTTTTGTGCTGGTTCTGTGGGGATTTGCTCAACCGCTTTTGGTTTTGCAGGAAAACGTCCAAAGTAAGTTTGTGCTAGCCTTTTCACTTCTGCTGGGTTCACATCACCCACAACTGCGATCGCTAAATTGCTGGGTACATAGTAAGTGTTAAAGAATTTTTGCACATCTTCAGGTGTCAAATTGCGGATATCTTGGTCATAGCCAATTACCGGTCGTCTGTAGGGATGGACTTTATAGGCTGCATCGATAAACTTTTCGATCATCAAGCCGATAGGTGAATTTTCTACCCGTAAACGCCGTTCTTCTAAAATCACCTCTTTTTCTTTATAAAACTCGCGGCTGAGTACAGGTTCAAGGAATCGCTCTGATTCTAGAGACATCCACAGTTCTAACTTATTGGCTGGGAAGCTATAAAAATAACGAGTCGCCTCTGTGGAAGTATTGGCATTTAAACCCACACCTCCCGCTTGTTCGACAATTCTGCCCATTTCATTTTGCTTGGAGAGCTTGGTTGCTTGCGATTCTACTTGCTCAAACTCGGCTTGCAGCTTGGCAAGTTCATCTTTTTTACCCTCAGCTTTCGCGGCTCTAATTTGAGCATCTAACTGTTCCAAGCGCTCTAATAATGGTTTCTCAGCATTGTAGTCTGTTGTACCAATGCGTTTGGTGCCTTTGAAAGCCAAATGCTCTAAAAAGTGCGCTACACCTGTTTTTCCATCTGGCTCATCCACGCCACCCACATCGGCGTAGGTAAGAAAGGAAACTACAGGTGCTTGATGGCGTTCTAAAACAATGAACTTTAGCCCATTATCTAGGCGAAACTCCGTCAACTGCTTAATTACGCGATCCAAATAAGGTTGAATCGAACTTGGAGTTTTGCTAGGCGGCTGTACTCTTGGCGCTGGAGGTGCTGTTTGAGTTTGAGCTAAAGCAACTTCTGGTAGCACGCTACTCCAGAGCATAGTCAGCGCTAATAAAGTAGCAAACAGGCGATAAAGTATCATAGATACCTTCTTTGGTAAATATAAAATTGCTGGCAAGTAACTGGGTTGATTCATAAGCGGTAATTAAAGCAAAGTTTCATCATAATTCGTAATTACTAATTCGTAATTCGTAATTAAATTTGAAGTGATATCCTCGTTTATTAAAACAGTCTTTGTCACAGATAACAGCCCTAAATTATTGAGAACTCCTCCCTGTAAACTGTTGACTTTTGCCTAGCTTAACGAGTAATTTCATATTTTCTAGATGAATTGACATCAGATGATTACGAATTATTAATTACGAACTATGAACTACTAATTGTTTAATACCTAAGAGACAGGCTGATTGAGCAACAGAGCGTTAATCTTGTATTAAGCTTTCTGTAATTTTTGTACTTGACGTTAGACAATAATGCTACAAGTCATGTTCCGGAAAATTAACAATAACTACTATGCGAGTCTTTAATTCTTCTCCCCCCTCAGAAGCGCAAACACGTACCCGTATTTTACAAGCGGCACAAAAATTGTTTGCCTCCCAAGGCTTTGATGGTACTACTACCCGCGACTTAGCACAGGCAGCTGGTGTGGCTGAAGGCACCTTGTTTCGTCATTTTCCTAATAAAAAAGCAATTTTGGTAGAAGTGGCAACTGGCGGCTGGGTAGATATTCTTACAGATTTGCTCACAGAATTGAGCGAAATGGGAAGCTATAAAGCGGTTGCTCAGGTAATGCGCCGTCGGATGTGGAATTTACACAAAAATGTTGATTTAATGCGAGTCTGTTTTATGGAAGTGCAGTTTCATCCAGACTTGCGCGATCGCATTCAATTGGATGTGATTGAGAAAATGACGGATGTTGCTGAGGCTTTCTTCCAAACCGCTATGGATAAAGGCGTTTATCGCCAAACAGATGCCAAACTGGTTGCTAAGGTATTCTTGGGAATGTTCGCGATCGCAGGCTTTTCCAACAATACCCTCATGGAACCAAACGCCTCGCCCCAAGAAATGCAGCAAATGGCAGAAGGACTGGCTGATATCTTTCTCAATGGAGTTTTAGCGAAAGAATAGGGACTGGTACCGCTGCGCCGAAGTCAAAAGTCAAAAGTCAAAAGTCAAAAGGTTAATAAATCAAGGCTTGTGACTGTTTGAAATGGTAGCTTTATTTACGCCACTTTGTACTAGTATTTTTTACTCAGCACTCAAAACTGTTCTCGCTTGGGAACTCCACTGCTGTACTAACTCAATTGCTGGGCATAAATCTCGGCGCTGCATTGTTGCTACCTGCAAGCGTAAAATTTGTTTGTGTAATCGGTGAACTGGAACCTGCGCCAATTGTGCAACAGAACCAATACCTGCGTGTAGCAATAAACCACAATACTGTGTCCCAACCGTGGGAATACGGGCTAAATCAGCCAAGGCTACCCATTTGTTTACATACTGGAGATGAACCTGCAATTTATTAGCTAAAGCCACTCTTGCTTCTAGGGTTTTGCCATTTTTGACTAATAATCCTGTGGTTGTAATTCCACAATTTTGCAATTGGGATTGTTCTTCTTGGCTTAATCCCGGTAATTGTTCAATCGCCCAGTTACAGGATTTGATAGAACTTATACTAGGTGTGTGTTTAGGAGGCATTTTGTACATTAAATAAAGGCTGCTTTAACTATTGTGCCGCAGAATTATTGTAGTTAATTAAGGCGGCTATGTTGACCATCAATGACAGCTATAGAGAATGTTAATACTTTAGAATTAATTTTGGCTGCGATAGAAATGTTTAATACACATAAATAATTTTCGCAAATATATTAGCTGCAATTTTAGAATTAAGGTATCGCTGCTACCTGATTTTTTTTCTACGTTCTTCATTTTCTCTATCAAAACAAAACCATTCTTCATCACTCATGTGATGGGCATTTTTTATGCGTTGACAAGCCAATTCTAAATATTCAGCATTAATATCACATCCTAACCATTTTCTACCTAATTGTTCAGATGTTACTGCTGTAGTACCCGAGCCTAAAAATGGATCAACAACAATATTTTGACGTTGAGAAGAAGCGAGAATAAATTTTCTGATTAATTCTTCGGGTTTTTGCGTAGGATGTGTAGTTTTTTCATTCATGCCATTACAAGTTGTGGGAATTTCTATCACATCTCTGGGTTTAGCGCCTTTTGAATGTGGATTCCAAGTTTTGCCATTATTCTTACCATTATTGGCATACTGGCTAGTGATTGCTTGTGGATGAGATGGATATTTTAATGTATGTTCTCCATATAAAATCCGCACATTATCGATATTCATATAAAAATTTTTGGACTTGCGAAAATGCAAAATGCTTTCATGGGAACGCCCCCAGTCATTAGACAAATTAGCCTTATTCTTGTAATGCCAAATCAACCACCGACAACCTTGAAAAAAGCGCGATGCTGGCAATTTAATATCAGCTAATATTTCCGAAAAACCACAAATATAAAAGCTTCCTGTAGGTTTAAGAATACGTGATACTTGCTCAATCCAACTTAAAGACCACTGCACATAAACTTCCTGAGATTCAAAGGTATCCCACTCGGCTTTTTTAATATTATATGGAGGGTCGGCAATAACTAAATCAACCGACTCTGTATCTAAACTACTCAGCCATTCGATAGCATCTCCTTGCCAAAGTTCACCATTTTCCTGAGAATAGAATAATTTCATAGCCTCAATATGAATAAGTGATATCATGTCCGGTTGAACACTTATCATATCTGTGAAGGTTGGTAATAGGTAATGGGTAATGGGAAATAAAAATCCACTTCAATAATTACCAATTACCAACCATATTGTAGGTAATTAACCAGACTTAATATCAGTCAGCATCAATAAGATTGATTTGTTATTATACCAATTCAAATCATGTTTGCGACACATGAATATATTCTAGAGGTCAAGGCCTTGCCTTGCCCCTACAATCTGTCACATTCTTTTTTCAAATTGGTATTACTTGATAAACACTGATGCTCAATACTTATGCAAGAGACTCCATGAGTTGCGTTCACAAGGAACAATACAAATCAATATTTCCTTGCCCAATGCCCAATGCCCAATGCCCAATGCCTAATGTCCATTTTTAAAGCAGGTATATTGTAATTATTTGTGAACTTTACTTTGGCAATTTGTGATTAAATTTATCAAAATTAATTGTACAATTCACCACGCAATACAGTAACTGCTTGTCCTGCCAAGAAGACGCGATCGCCTCCTGGATAACGCACCTTTACCACTCCCCCACGGCTGGATGCTTGATAAGCTAAAAACTCATCCTTACCCAAGCGATCGCGCCAGAAGGGTGCAAGGCAGCAATGAGCCGCACCAGTAACTGGGTCTTCATTTATACCCAATCCCGGCGCAAAAAAGCGAGAAACAAAATCGTAATCAGAATTACCGTGAGTCAGGCTAGTAACAATCACATCCGACACCAGCAAAGTTTTTAGTTGTTGGAAATTAGGCTGTATATGCCATACCAAATCCTCAGAATCTACTTCTACCAAATAACCAAGGGAATTTTGTAAAACGGATTTACAACCCACACCCAAAGCTTCACACAGTTCCGCTGGTGCATCAGTAGGTTGTGAATGATTGACAGGAAAATCTAACTCAATCCATTCACCTAGATTTTTGGCAATTAACACACCACTTTTAGTATAAAAACGGGCAACTGCATTGGATGATAAATGTTCCTCAGACCAAAGTACATGAGCGCTAGCTAAGGTTGCATGACCACAAAGGGGTACTTCTACAGTTGGTGTAAACCAACGCAGATTAAAGCCATCATCCTGCTTGACGAGAAAAGCCGTCTCCGATAAATTCATTTCCTGCGCGACATTCTGCATCCAGCGATCGCTTTTCGGCGCAGGTAAAACACAAACAGCTGCAGGGTTACCGGCAAATGGTGTATTGGTGAAAGCATCTACCTGTGTAATGATTTGTCCCATAGAATCACCCTTATTTGAAATATTTTTGAATTTATTCACCAGCTAATTTGAAATCATTAAAGCAGCGATCGCATCTAACAAATTTTGCGGTTCAATGGGTTTGGCTAAATGTGCTTGAAATCCGGCGGCGAGGATTTTGCGTTGATTTTCCTCACCAGCATAGGCGGTAAGGGCGATCGCAGGAATATCTCGGTTGAATCGAGGTGGTAAAGCGCGAATCTGACGAATGAATTTATAGCCGTCCATCTCTGGCATTCCAATATCGCTAATCAGCAAATCGAATTGTGCTTGGGTTAGTACTGGGAGGGCTGTTGTGGCAGATGATACTACTCGCACTACTGCGCCTTCGTCTTCTAGTACCACCTTAACCAGTTCTAGGGAATCTGGCTCATCATCTACTACGATCACTCGCCGATTTTTTAGATTTAGCATTGGATTGTTGCAGAAATCAGAAGTATCGGCATTTGACACAGGCATTAATGGCAACTGCACAGTAAAGCTTGCCCCTTGTCCTTCTCCAGCACTAGCAACAGCGATTGTACCACCGTGCGCTTCAACTACCTGACGCGCGATCGCTAACCCCAAGCCCAATCCACCAAAGGCACGGGTGGTAGAACTGTCCTGTTGTTGAAATAGCTCAAATACATGGGGCAAAAATTCTGGTTTAATACCATTGCCAGTATCAGTGACTTGAATTTGAGCATAGCGATCAAAACAGGTAAGTTGCACTATCACCCGTCCGCCTGTAGGGGTGAATTTAATCGCATTTGAGAGTAAATTCCAGACTACCTGTTGTAATCTGCTGGCATCTCCTTTGACACAACCTACGCTTGGATCAAGTAACACTTCCAACTGAATAGCTTTTGCTTCAGCTGCCAAACTAACAGTTTCCACAGCCGCTGTGATCGGCTCTGATAAATTAATAGCTGCAAAGTTCAGGGAGAGTTTGCCACGATTGATGCGAGAGATATCAAGCAGGTCGTCAATCAGTTGCACCTGTTGTTTAGCATTGCGCTCGATTGTGCTTAACCCATGCTGGAGCTTTTCGGGAGTAAGCTTTGGTGATTGTAATATCTTTGTCCAGCCCAGAATCGGGTTTAGTGGTGTTCGCAGTTCATGGGAGAGAATAGCTAGAAATTCATCTTTCACGCGGTTGGCACGTTCTGCAGCTTCCCGTGCAGCTTGTTCTTGCTGAAGTAACTTTTCTCTTTGAGCTTCTATTGATTTGCGATCGCTAATATTCTTAAACAAAATAGCAACTTTGTGTTTTTCTGGCCCTTCGATAGAAAAAGCATAAACCTCAAACCAGCGATTCATGGCATCAGAGCCATTTTCAAAGCGCACAGGTTCACCCGTGAGAGCAACTTTGCCATAAGTCTCGAACCAAAATTGTTCTAGATTGGGCAGGAGTTGGCGTGCTGTTTTACCTACTGCTTCTTGGAGTCCGGTTTCTCGCTCAAATGCTGGGTTAATTTCCAAAAAGCGATAATCGATTGGCGTAGTTTTTTCATCAAACAGCATTTCAATCACACAAAAGCCGTCTTCCATCGTCTCAAACAGCGTACGATAGCGTTCTTCCGAGCGACGCAAGGCTTCTTCTACCTGTTTTTGATCGGTAATTTCTTGGCAAACGGTATTAATGCCAATCACGCACTCGCCATCTTTCAACGGCAAAAAGCTTTCTAGCCAGACACGCGCTATTCCTGGTTGTGCCGGTGTTTCCCCGCGAATTTCGACATTTAGTAGCGGTTCTCCGGTTTCAAAGATTGGGCGCAGCAACGCTTCGGCGGTATCCGCAATATTAGGCAGCAACTCGCGAATTGTGCGCCCAATGTGTTCTTCTGTAGAAAATCCATTGATTTCCGCCAATCGCTGATTAATCCGCACAAAGCGCAAGTCGGGATCGAGAACATTCAACCCAATAGGGGCAGACTGGTAGATAGTTTCAATTTCAGCTAGTTGCCGTTGCAAGGTTGCCTGACTTTCCTTTAATTCGGCTTCTAGTCGCTGGCGTTCTGTTACATCCGCCGTTATCCCAATCAGTCGGGTTAACTGTCCCTGATTGTCAAACAACGCCCGTGCGCTTTCTTCAAATGTAACGAGTTGTCCATCAGGGCGTACAACTCGATAGGTGGTTTTGTAAGTGCTGTTCTCAGGTGTCAATGCCTTTAAAACTGCTATGAAGCGATCGCGATCCTCAAGATGAACTCGCTGAACAAAATTGGCTCCTGTGTCCAGTTCTGCCTCTGTTGCAGTTAACCCCAAAATAACCCCACATTGGGGCGATCGCTTAACGATATCAGTATATGGTTCCCATTCAAAGGTAAATATCCGGGCAACTTCCATTGCTAGCTGATTGCGCTGTTCGCTCTCCCGTAGTGCGGCATTTACCTGTTCTAGCTGGGCAGTCCGTTCCGCAACGCGTTGTTCTAATTCCTGATTGATGTGTTCTAGGGCTGCTTCTGTATCTTTTTGATCAGTAATATCACGGGCAACGCAGTACATCACGCCCCGATCAATTTGCGGCGATCCTGTCCATGACAACCATCGGTAGCAGCTATCCTTCGTCCGGTAACGATTTTCAAAATTTAGGGTGGGCGCGCCTGCCTTTAACTTCTCCATTTCTGCCAGTGTCACAGAGTGGTCATCTGGATGCACAAAATCCAGAAAAGGACTGGCTAACAATTCTGCTTTTGAGTATCCGAGAATTTGAGTAAATGCTGGGTTGATCCGCTTAAAGTAGCCATCCATACCAATCACCGCCAGCAAATCGAGTGATCGCTCAAAGAAAAAGGCTGCTTCAGATGCCGATGCAGTAGTGTCTTGTTCCTGATTGTTCATGGTTGGGAAGCTTTGCAATTCTAGAGGCGGATCGGCTCACACAGGTTTGGGCTCAAGGAGTAAAGTAGGAAACCAATAGATTCATAAGTTGTGATCAACAAAATCGTCCAGCGCAGATCAAAGGACTTTAGGGTAGATAAATAGAATTATCGCAAACTAAACGAGAGAAATTGGAGTTAATTAATAGAGCACAAGATATCTAGCCATTGCCATTTTCTGAGAAAACTCATTACCGGCGTTACCAATTCTATCGATTACAGCACTTTCAACAGGTTTTTAAGAAGTTGAGTGTGCTAGGCGATCGCTTCTATACTCAGAACACAGTACAAATAAACTAGCAAATTCTAGCTTAATCAAACTTTATACAGTGCATTAGAAGCCGTAAACATCAATAGGGACAACCGAAAACCCTTAATTGTTACTCGATGCCCGCTGAATATATAAATTGGCGTATTAAAGTAATACTCGATCCATTCTTAGATAGAAAATTTTTAGATAAAGAGTCAGCGTTACATACTTACATATACTGCCCATTTTGCATGAATACTATTTTTTGTCAACAATTCAGTAGCGTATTATACTAATTTGAAAATTGAAGAAAGCAGTTCCAATTAGCTAATACGCGTCTAAATTACATAACTACTCATAAAGGCTGTCAACGGTTAACGGTCAATAGCCCTCACTCACAATAGATTGTGCAACTTAAAAGCCGAATAGCTTAAAACTTGTTTCATTGGGACTGCCTCCTCAGCGTTTTCTGCATACAAAGCGTTCGCGTAGCGTCCCCCAGGGATGGAATATTTTTTTAGTTGGAAGTCCCTTATTGGCTTGATAGCTTGTGAGCGATCGCTCAATAATATCTATCAATTGAAGTAGTACAAATGATTGTTTATAAACCGCACTATTTTTAAATATAGATGTAGTTTATGTTTAATAAATGAGTACACTTACGATATAAAAGTGCAGGGTAATGCTACATCAGAAGCCGAATTTAAGTATAAAAATCCTTGGGTTTATTTTCACAGCGATTAACTTAGCGTTAATTTCTGGAGGATTAATCGGCTGTACTAATGAAGTACAGAAACCGCTTGAGCAAACCGAGCAACAAAAAGAACAGTACAAAAATAAATCTACCGAAAAGTCTGAATCCGAGCAGGATAATGATGAAGAAGATGATGATGAAGAAAAAGATAATGATAGCAAAGATGAAAAAGACGATGACGATAAAAACTAATTAAAAATTCGTGCAATTGTCTATTGAAGAGTGTTTCAGTCAAAATCTAATTTTGGCTGAAACTTCTAAATTTGCGCTAACCAAGGCTATTAGACTTTTTAATTCATAATTTTAATAAAAGCTGAGTTTGTATTTATGGTTATCCAACAAAGCTCTAGTTCTCTGGTTGATATCCTACGCCAAAGGCGGCAAAAGTTAGCTAGCCTGATTGATTTTCCCGCTATTCTTTGGTCGGGAAGCAGCAATCCACGTAACTTTCAAGCCAATGTTTTTCCTTTCCGCGCTAGTAGCCATTTCCTCTATTTTGCTGGGCTACCCTTACCAAATGCGGCAATTCGCTTAGAAGCAGGAAAGCTGGAATTATTTATGGACGATCCTAAACCTAGCAGCGCTCTCTGGCATGGAGAAATGCCCAAGCGTGAGGAAATCGCCCAGATGATGGGGGCTGATAGCGCTAAACCAATGGCGGAACTAGAGTTGTCGTTAGCAGACGCAGCCACGATCGCAGTCCAAGATGCAGCTACCTGGACACAACAATCTCAGCTATTCAATAGATGGGTTTTACCGCAAAGTCCACCCCAAGGAATTGACTTAGAGTTAGCCAAGGCGATTGTTTCCTTACGCCTCACCCATGATGAAGGCGCGTTAACTGAATTACGCAAAGCTGCGGCTGTGAGTGTGGAAGCCCATAAAGCGGGTATGGCTGCTACACCTGTTGCTAAACGGGAAGCAGAAGTACGTGGGGCAATGGAAGGAGTAATCATCGCCCATAACATGACGACTGCTTACAACAGTATTGTCACAGTCCACGGTGAAGTTTTGCATAACGAGCAATATCACCATCCCTTGCAACCAGGTGATTTACTACTAGCTGATGTGGGTGCGGAAACGGAAATGGGGTGGGCGGCTGATATTACCCGCACTTGGCCTGTATCCGGTAAATTTTCCTCAACCCAAAGAGATATTTATGATGTCGTGTTGGCAGCCCATGATGCTTGTATTGCCAAAATCCGTCCAGGTGTTGAGTATGGGGAAATTCATCTGTTAGCTGCCACAGTAATAGCTGATGGTTTAGCAAATTTAGGCATTTTACGAGGAAAAGCTGAAGATTTAGTAGAGCTAAATGCCCATGCTTTATTTTTCCCCCACGGTATTGGTCATCTATTGGGCTTAGATGTGCATGATATGGAAGACTTGGGTGATTTAGCAGGTTATGAAGCAGGACGTACAAGAAGCGATCGCTTTGGCTTAAGCTACCTACGTTTAAATCGTCCCCTACGCCCAGGAATGTTAGTCACAATTGAGCCTGGTTTTTATCAAGTCCCAGCAATTTTAAATGATGCCAAACAAAGCTCAAAATACCAAAATATAGTCAATTGGGAACGCTTATCACAATTTGCTGATGTCCGCGGAATCCGTATCGAAGATGACGTTTTAGTTACAGATGCAGGTAGTGAAGTATTAACCGCTGCATTACCAAATCAAGCCAGTGCTGTAGAAGAATTGATTGGTTAATGGTTAGATTTGGCATACAGTAGATTGCAGCAGCTATATGAGGTACAAAAATTAATCATCCAACTGTTGTAGTGCGGGCATCTTGCCCGCTACATCTGTACATTGCTCATATTAAGTCCGCTGTAATTTAGATTTTTCTATAGCCCAAAGGTGTAGTCTGGAAGCTCATTTATTTTGCTGAATTTGATTTTTCACCCAGTTGCGAAATTCCCTTACCAAATCTAAATAATCTATTTGTCCCACTTGCCGTAAAAAATTAGAAATTTCTGGAAGTGGCAAATTTGGAAATGCTAAACTCCGCTCAACAGCTATATATTTTTTATTTTGCAATATATTTATACTAAAAAAATCGCCATCATACCGCCATATTTCAGGCACACCCATATCAGCGTACACTTCAAAACGATTTGTGGAACTGCTGGTAATATCAATTTCTATAACTAAATCTGGTGGTGGATCTTGGTCTAAATTTATTCTTTTTTTACCTTTAATTACATTGATATTTTCTATGTAAAAGCATTCATCTGGTTCTACACCGCTAATTTCTGCACGCTTGAAAGTAGTAGAACCAAGAGGTTCAATCTTAACTTCTAGTTCTTCAGCTAGAGTTTCAACAAATCGACCCAAGATTTTTTTATAACTTTCATGTTCAGGTGAAGGTACCATAATTTCCAGAGTACCGCGATTATAGGTAAGCCTAAGGCGGCGACTAGCATTAAGTTCAGTTAGCAACTTCTCATAGGTTTGCCAACTAATACCTGACAGGTGAATAATTTCTGTGGGTTGGATGAGAGTGTTGCTAGTCATAGCGATATGTCATCTCTAATCTCGCTGTACCTATTCTTATACCATTTTGGATTTTAGATTTTGCGGAAAGTTTGGCCAGTGCGCCTTTACGGGTTCCCCAACTTGTAGCAACTGCCATCAAACTTTCCTTGGCGTAGCCTCTCCCTTTGGGAGAAGACGGATTGGGAATTACTATGTGTATCAGAGTTCTGCTAATCCATCTGTCGCAATCATTTTTAAAATTGGTATTCCCTTCACTTTACTAAATTCATCATCCAAATTCTGGTTCTGATGGGCGTTTTTGCACATTTGGGATGCTCTTACTAATGAATAGTCATTGACTATTTCTCTTTTTCTCCTTGTCATCATTTCCCAAGATACGTATCGAGTTGCTCAAGTCGCTGGGAAAACTACTAAGCTGGTAAATAGCACGTTACAACTCTACCCAAATTTCCTACTGGCTTACTATCTGTAATCGAAATTATGTTTGATGCATTATCTGATCGTTTAGAATCTGCCTGGAAGAAACTCCGCGGACAAGATAAAATTTCTCAGTCCAATATTCAAGACGCTTTGCGAGAAGTACGCCGCGCCTTGTTGGAAGCAGATGTCAATCTCCAGGTAGTCAAAGATTTTATTAGTGGAGTCGAAGCCAGAGCACAGGGGGCTGAGGTAATCGCTGGCGTGCGACCTGGCGAACAATTCATCAAAATTGTTTACGATGAACTGGTGCGGGTGATGGGGGAAGAAAATGTTCCCCTAGTAGAAGTGGAGGAAAAACCTACCATTGTGTTAATGGCTGGGTTACAAGGTACTGGTAAAACCACTGCTACTGCTAAGTTAGCTTTACATTTGCGGAAATTAGATCGCAGCTGTTTACTGGTGGCAACAGACGTATATCGTCCAGCAGCGATCGATCAGTTAATCACATTAGGTAAGCAAATAGAAGTACCAGTATTTGAACTGGGAAGCGATGCTGATCCAGTAGAAATTGCTCGTCAAGGCGTAGAACAGGCCAAGGCACAAGGCGTAAATACGGTAATTATTGATACGGCTGGTCGTCTGCAAATTGACCAAGACATGATGGCAGAACTAGCCCGTATTAAAGAAACCGTCCAGCCCCACGAAACCTTGCTGGTTGTGGACTCTATGACTGGTCAAGAAGCAGCAAATCTTACCCGTACCTTCCATGAAGAAATTGGCATTACAGGCGCAATTCTGACCAAATTAGACGGTGATAGCCGTGGTGGTGCGGCGCTATCAGTGCGACAAATTTCTGGTGCGCCGATTAAGTTTGTGGGTGTTGGTGAAAAAGTCGAGGCGCTGCAACCATTTTACCCAGACCGGATGGCATCACGGATTTTGGGCATGGGCGATGTCCTGACTTTGGTGGAAAAAGCCCAAGAAGAAATGGACTTGGCAGATGCCGAGAAAATGCAGGAGAAAATCCTGTCAGCAAAGTTTGACTTCACCGACTTTTTGAAGCAACTACGCCTGCTGAAAAACATGGGTTCCCTGGGTGGAATCATCAAGATGATTCCTGGGATGAACAAGCTTTCCGATGATCAGCTAAAGCATGGAGAAACCCAGCTAAAACGCTGTGAAGCGATGATTAACTCCATGACTCGCCAAGAACGCCACGATCCTGATTTATTAGCCAGTTCTCCCAGCCGCAGACGGCGGATTGCATCTGGTTCTGGCTATAAAGAAGCCGATGTCAGCAAACTAGTAGCTGATTTCCAAAAAATGCGATCGCTCATGCAACAAATGGGCCAAGGTCAATTTCCTGGTATGCCTGGAATGTTTGGCGGTGGGATGGGCAACGCCTTAGCTGGTGGCGGCAATCGTCCCGCAGCCCCCGGCTGGCGTGGTTACCCCGGCAACCCTGGCGCAGCGAAAAAGAAAAAGAAAGAAAAGAAAAGGAAAGGCTTTGGGAATCTTTAAACAAGAGTCAAAAGTCAAGGGTCAAGGGTCAAGGGTCAAGGGTCAAGGCAATTTTGACTTTTGACTTTTGGACTTTGGACTCTTGACCAAGACCAATAGCAGTTAATGCCCAGCAAGTGCTAAAATTAGCATTCCAGTATGGAAAATTGTGACTAAAGGAAGTTGGGCTGCAATTTATTGGCAACAGCCAGATTTAGCTGGCTTCCTCATGAAGGTCGAAAGCTATATATAGTAAAGTTTTTCGACTTTTGACTTCTGCATAACGGCACTTGCTGTTAATCATACCTAGTAAACAGGAGAACGATTCTTCAATCATGATCAAACTGCGCTTGAAGCGATATGGTAAAAAACGGGAAGCGAGTTACCGCATCGTAGCTATTAACAGCCTCGCTCGCCGTGATGGTCGTCCCTTAGAAGAACTGGGATTCTACAACCCCAGAACGGATGAAGTACGATTGGATGTTCCCGGCATCGTCAAGCGACTACAACAAGGCGCTCAACCCACTGACACCGTCCGTCGCATCCTAGTAAAAGCCAATGTTTTTGAACAGGTCAGTGCAACAACAGCCGCATCATAATGTCGAAACACAATCCCCCGCAGCTAGACCCAACTACGAGGGGTTGGTCAAGTTTTTAGTGCAGCCTTTTTTAGAATCGCCAGAGTCTCTAAGCGTCGATTGTGAAATTTCTCAGAGCCTGCAAAAGGCTTGGATTCGCATCGCCTTTGACAGCACAGATAAAGGAAAAGTGTTTGGTCGCGGAGGACGCAATATTCAGGCGATTCGCACAGTAATTGCAGCTGCGGCTGAAATTGCTGGACAATCAGTATACCTGGATATTTATGGCAGCAGCGCCTCACGAGAAGGTGCTTCTTTTGATGAAGAGAGGGAAGAGCGATTGCCCCCGCCCAAATCAAGAGAAAGACGTGGAAACGGAAATAGCCCCAGACCTATTGCTAAACCACGTATCCGCTAGGTTGAAATTTCAACATTAGTCTGGGCGGTTTCTACTCCGCTCAGGCATTCTGGCAAGAATGGCAGATCAGCAATCACAAATTGCCAGAATTCCACAATTATTTTGAGAGCTTTATTGTCTCAGTATGGGTTTAGCTAATAAAAATTTGGGAATTGTGAAAAAACGTCCAAATTTGTTAATCTGGCATCAGTGGCGTTAGGCATCGCGTCACTAGATAAATGCTCGAAATTCTTTTGAGAATGGAACAGATGAGTATTTCTCATCCAGAGAGGCGATCGCCATACTGCTGTTATTAACATTTCTATGCAACTCTGAATAATCTCTTTAAGGGGGTGAAACTAGGGAGTGGCCGAAGTTCGTTTAGGTGAGAACGAGTCAATAGACTCTGCTCTTAGACGCTTTAAAAAGAAAATTCAAAAAGCCGGAATTTTATCTGAAGTTAGACGCAGGGAAAGATACGAAAAGCCAAGTTTACGACGCAAGCGTAAAGAGGAAGCTGCACGCAAAGGTATTCGCTATTAAATTACGTAGCTTCTTTGCTGATTGTGGTTAACTCATATTAAAGCAACCCTACAAAAAGTAGAGATACGATTATCGTGTCTCTACTTTTCCCCTTGAAGGGGGATTGGGGACTGGGGACTGGGGATGAGGGGGATGAGGGGGATGAGGAAGATGAGGGGAAATAACAAACCCCATTACCCATTACCAATTACCCAGTAGCCTATGCCCCATGCCCTATGCCCCATGCCCCATGCCCCATGCCCATACGAAACACCAAATAAAAAAATCAATTTAAAAATACTATGGCAGATGCCTTCAAGATTCAGCTGCCGAATATTCCCAGTGCGATCGCTCTTGCTGGAGATGGAGAAGAGAATCTCAAACTCTTATCTCAGCAAACAGGCGCTAGCTTGGTGTTACGCGGACAGGACTTACATATTTCAGGCACACAAAAGCAAATTGATCTGGCTTCTCGATTAGTGCGATCGCTCGAAGATCTCTGGATTAAAGGTAATTCTATCTCTAGTGCGGATATTGATACAGCCCGTCAAGCTTTAGATACCCATCGAGAAGGTGAGTTGCAAGATTTACAGCGAGATGTTCTTGCCAAAACTCGCCGGGGTGAGGAAATTCGCGCCAAAACATTTAAACAGCGGCAGTATATTGATGCTATCCGCAAACGTGACCTCATTTTCTGCACGGGGCCAGCGGGGACTGGTAAGACTTTTTTGGCGGTTGTTGTTGCTGTGCAAGCACTCCTAGCTAATCAGTTTGAAAAGCTGATTTTAACGCGTCCTGCGGTGGAAGCAGGTGAAAAACTCGGCTTTTTACCTGGAGATTTACAGCAGAAAGTCAATCCCTATCTGCGTCCACTTTATGATGCGATTAATGAATTTATCGATCCGGAAAAAGTCCCCAACTTAATAGAACGCGGTGTCATTGAAGTTGCACCTCTTGCTTATATGCGAGGACGTACCCTAAACAATGCTTTTGTGATTGTAGATGAAGCCCAAAATACTACACCAGCTCAAATCAAAATGGTTTTGACGCGTTTGGGCTTCCGTTCGCGTATGGTAATTACAGGTGACATGACACAAACTGATTTACCAGTAAATCAACAATCAGGTTTAGCGGTAGCTTTACAAGTTTTAAAACACGTGGAAGGCATTAGCTTTTGTGAATTCTCCCAAAGAGATGTCGTACGTCATCCTCTAGTTCAGCGCATTGTCGCCGCTTACGAAAAATACGAAGCATAGTCCAGAGTCGAGCAATTTGAGATTTTGGATTTTGGATTTTTGATCAATGTCACGAATCAATCCACTTTCTTTGTACCATCAATAAATAATTGGTCATTTCATTAGATAATGACCAACAACAAATGACAAATGACCAATGACCAATGACAAAGGACAAATGACAAATGACCACAACCTTAAAAGAATTTTTAACAGCTTGCGAGAATTTAGGAACTTTGCGATTAATTGTAACTAGCAGTGCTGGTGTTTTAGAAGTTAGAAGCAAGCTAGAAAAGCTATTTTATGCGGAGTTACCTAAGGGTAAATATGCAAATATGCATACCGAAAATTTTGAGTTTCATCTGAATATGGACAAAATTACTCAGGTGAAATTTGAAACTGCTGAGGCGAAAAGAGGTAATTTTACAACTTATGCAATTAGGTTTTTAGATGAGAAACAAGAGCCAGCTTTAAGCCTATTTTTGCAATGGGGTAAGCCAGGAGAATATGAACCTGGACAAGTAGAGAATTGGCAGGCTCTTAAAGATAAGTATGGAGAAGTTTGGCAACCTTTACCAGCTGAAATATAAATAATTTGTAATTCGTAATTTGTAATTACAAACTTGAAAAAGAAGGCGATAAATCAATACGCTTGGGTTAAGCTCATTAGCGATTGATTTGTCACTGATTAAAAAAGCCAGCTCAATTGGGGGATTCTCCCCCAAACCCCCGATTGGGTGACGGTTGCCTCCCCCAAACCCCCTCCAAAATTATTGTTCTGTTTTTTTGTTGAGTAACTAGTTTTTTGGTTTTGTTATCAATTAATTTTCTTAACTTAACTGTATTTGGTGATAAATGGGTAAAGGTACAATATTGTTGTGCCCTGATAATTAATTTGCTTTTAGTAGATATTACTTTAATTTATATAAGTACAAATTTATTACTTTAGCCAAGATGTAGAAGTGCGAAATTTACATACAGAATTATCAGACGAAAATACATTACCGAAATTTAACTTGAATTTATCTTTTCGTTAAAGTTTTATGAAATCTATAAAATATACTTATTGAGATAGATGCGCTAGCTTTTATTTTATTGTCTAAGCTAACACTTAAACACCCCTTTGAGGCAGAAAAAGGCTTACTATGTAAGCTTTTAAAGTTGCTTGACTCCCAAATCATCGGCTACCCATAATTTGACCCTAGTCCAAAATTAAAGCTATCTAAACATATAAAAAAATAATTCTTTAGATAGTGTGCAACAAATTATTAACTCTTGTTAGCCATTAAGTAATAAAAGTCTATACTTACTAAAGCTCGATTAAGCGTAATTCAGCAAATTTAATTTACTACTGATTATGAAATATGCTTTTGAACAGCTTTATATGCCAATCAGAATATTAATTATTTATTGTTTGGATTAAATAATATTATTTTATTTGTTAAATAGAATACATTTTTCAGTTCTTATTTACTATTAGTTCTATATCTTAGTAATGGAGATTTTGAAATAGTATTAATATCATATTTTGCTATCGAGATTTTGATTATTGCTAACTGATAGCAAAATTCTTACAAAGAGCTTTAAACTTTGGATTATATCCTTGTAAAAAATAGTAATCGAGTATTTTTTTGAGGTGTAAAATGGTTTTAGCGAGTAATTATACAGATTTATTTCAAGGTATCAAATCAAAAATTGATTTTAACCCTTATGTACGAGATAAATATGAAAAACGAGTAGTATCAAAAGATAGATTGCTTGATATAGGTGGAAGGAATAGCTCTTCTAACAGTCGTCAAAGAATTAACTTACTCAATGAAAATCCTAATAATATAATTGTCAGCACTGACATTATTCCTGATTACAAGCCAGACATTGTAGATGATATTTGCAATACGAAAATAGAACCAAACTCTTTTAGCGGTATTTACTGTGATGCGATATTAGAGCATGTTAAAGAGTATTGGGTAGCAATTGATAATATGTATAATATTTTAGAGCCTGGAGGAGAGGCTTTTATTTATGTTCCATTTGTTTGGAGCTTTCACGATCAAATGGACTATCATCGATTTACATATGCTGAAGTTGCAAGAATGTTAGAAAAATTTTCTGAACTCAAAATATTTTCCCCAGGAGGAAGTTCAGGATGTCAGGGATTTGGTTATGTTTTCTGGTATATTCTCACAATGACTGCTATTACTTACGTTCCGCTATTACATAGTATATTAAGCAGAGTTACAAACTTTATATTAGATATTTTTCTATCTATTGCTTACTATATAAATCAACGTAAGATTAAAAGCAAATTTGGTGATATCTCTCGAGAAGAGTTTTGTTTTTACTTTATCCATTTATTTATTAATCATGGCTTTTGTGCATGGGTAAGGAAATAAATTAAGCTTGACCAATGGGAATGATATTTCATTTTTGTAGATAATTTAAATATTATTCCTATATAGGGCCACTGATACGAACTTTTTTAAATCGCAAAATAAAGCCTGTTAATAAAATACCCAGCCTGTAAAAATTTTCATCATTATAGATATTTAGGAGTCAGAACTGCCATTGGCAAACCTGACTCTTTTTTGTAGTAATTTCCATGATAGATGTTTCAGATTTTTGCCTATCTAAGACTGAAGGATTTAATTTTATAGTTCATCCTTTATTGAGCATTTGCAAAATTTCTTGAGCAGCGCGATCGCATACACCAATTTCTCCCAAAGACTGGCGCATTTCTTGATAATCAGCTAAGGTTTGCTGTCTCTTCTCAGGGTTGAGCAGTAATTCCATTGCAGCTTGGGTAATATTTGCGGCTGTAGCTTGTTCTTGTAAAAACTCTGGTACGATTTCCCGCATAACTAGTAAATTTGCTGGTGATGCAAAGGGAATAGAACCTTTGAGAATTTTACGACCAATCCAAGCTGTAATGGCATTCAGGCGATAGACAACTACCTGCGGTACATTTAACAGAGCAAGTTCTAGGTTGACTGTTCCTGATTTGGTAATGGCGAAATCAGCCGCAGCGATGACTTCTTTTTGTTGACCTGATAATACTGTCGCACGCAAACCATAACGCGCAATTGCTTGAGTAAGGGGTTCCCTAAATTCTTCTAAAGATAGGGGTATCCAGAAATGTACCTCTGGTAATTTAGCTTGAATAGTTTGGGCAGCTTGAAAAATTACTGGTACAAGATATTTTAATTCTTGACGACGGGAAGCAGGTAAAAGAGCAATTGCGATCGCCTCTGGCGAAATATTCAATTTAGCGCGGGCTTCCTGGCGGCTGGGGGCGGTTTGCATCCGATCAACTAGAGGATGCCCTACCCACGTAACATTGGCACCTTCCTGGCGATAATAACTGGCTTCTTGGGGGAAGATGGCTAAGAGTTTATCTGTAAAACTGACAATGCTTTGAGTCCTCCGCACATTCATCGACCATACCCACTCTTGGGGCGCGATGTAATAAACTACTGGCACATCTGGGAAATTTTCTTGCATATAAGTGCCAATACCGATATTTGGACTCATGTAATCAATGAGTAATATCAAATCTGGGGGATTTTGCTTGAGGTAAGCGATCGCTTTTCGTTGTACTAAGAGAGTGGGTACAAGATAAGGCAGTGCTTCTAGAATCCCCATTGAGCCAATATGACTTGTATCGCCCAGTATGGTCGCCCCAGCCTCAGCCATTTTTTCGCCACCCAGCGCCACAATGTCTAATTCGCAGCCAAGGGCCGCAGCTTGACGCTTCAGGGCTGCAATTATCAGAGAACCTTGCAAATCGCCAGACACTTCGCCAGTGCTGATAAATATCCGCATTTGGTAATTGGGGGAAAATAAAGGACAGGATATTGGCAATTACGAATAAATATTTTATCTGACGCATTCAACCTCCCCTGGAGGCGATCGCGTAGAGTAGTCGTTTTTGTAGAGTAGGCACAGAGACGCAAAGGCTCAAAAAATTAGGCAACCAATATACATAAGAAACTGTTTTAGCAGCTTTTTGCCCTTTCGGTTCTGGCCTACAGTAACGGCTTTGCTGAATGTGGTTAGTTTGCTTGAGTTTGAGTTGGGTATTGAGAACCTCAACTCAAACATCTCACTAACTTAGGACTCATCACTGGCGCTAGGCTTTCTTTTTCCAGGAATTAAACCACGTCTTCCTGGCATTTTAGAAAGCAATAGGAAGCGTCGCAGATGTTGTAGCTGTTCAGTATCGCCTAGGAGTTCTAACTGTTCTAAGGCTTCTGTAAAAGTTAAGTTAGAGCGATAGAGAATGCGGAAGGCTTTTTTGAGAAGTTGTAACTCATTCGCATCCATACCAGAACGTTTTAACCCCACTAAGTTAAGGGTTCTAACTCTGGCTGGATTTCCTTCCACAAGCATATATGGCGGTACATCGCGGTCAATACGAGCCATACCGCCTACCATTGAGTGTTTGCCAATCCGCACAAATTGATGGACTCCCAAAACTCCGCCCAGCCTAGCCCGTGATTCTATGTGAACATGACCCGCTAAGGCTACTGAATTGGGGATAATCACATGGTCTTCGATCACGCAGTTATGAGCCACATGAACATAAGCCATCAGTAGGTTACCATTGCCAATGATTGTGGCTTCCCCAGCACCAGTGGCACGGTTGATCGTGACGTACTCACGAATTTGGTTATTGTCGCCAATTTTAACCCAGGTAGGTTCTCCCACATATTTGAGATCCTGGGGTTCCATACCGATAGCTGCACCAGGGAAAATCTGATTTCGCGCCCCAATTTCACATGGCCCTTCTAGCACTACGTGAGCACCAATTACGGTTTCAGGGCCAACTTTAACCTGCGCTCCAATCACAGCATAGGCACCGACTTCCACCGTTGGGTGGAGTTCCGATTTAGGATGAATTACAGCAGTTGGATGAATAAGCGTCTTCAAGGGTAAATCTCCAGAACTGTCATGAGTGCTGAACTTTTGAGTATTCAGTTACGAAAGTGTCGGGCAAAGCAAGTTAAGTGTGAGGGCAGCGAAATTTAAAAATTATAAATTACTCTTGTGGCTGATTAATTTTACTGTTATCCTTTTTCAGGTCTCAGTAAAAAGCACATCACGGCTGTGCGCTCACCACAAGAGCAGGTTTTTAGTTTACAAGAGAAAACATTAATTCGCCTTCAGCCGCTAACTGACCGTCAACTTCAGCACGACCTTGCATTTTACCGAAACGACGTTGTTTAACCCACAACAGTTCCACGGTCATAATTAGCTGATCTCCGGGAACTACTTGCCGACGGAAGCGGACTTTATCAATCCCAGCAAACACGAATAGTCCACCTTCTAACTCCGGTAGCTGTGTCATGACCATACCGCCTACCTGTGCCATTGCTTCGACAATTAGCACTCCAGGCATCAGTGGCCGTCCTGGGAAATGTCCTTGAAAATGGGGTTCATTAAAAGTGACATTTTTCACGCCTACCGCTAGTTTGCCAGGTACATAGTCAATAATTTTATCTACCAGTAAAAATGGGTAGCGATGGGGCAAAAGGCTTTGAATCTCTTCAATGGCGAAGGTTTTCTTTGGCTCTGGTGCGCTTTGATTGTCATCATTAGCAGCAGATGCGATCGCATCGACGGTATTGGCTTCGGTGAGGGTTGTCATTGGCTATGTGTTTGTTTTTTATCTGGAATCAAGTCAGCGACGGAATTTTAGAGTTATAACTTCAGATTTTTGCATCAATCCAAAATCTAAAATCTCAAATCTAAAATTCTTTGTGCCAGTTGAATGTGTAAATTGTGGCTGGCCTTATACGCTAAGAAGTGAGCGCAGGGGATATTTCCCACTAAACTCAAATCTCCTACTAAATCCAAGATTTTATGACGTACTGGCTCATTTGCAAATCTTAATGGTGGATTTAACCATCCATCAGGGCCGCAAACAAGGGCATTTTCTAAACTACCACCTTTGATCAACCCAGACTTTTGCAAATGTTCTATTTGATGCAATAAACCAAAAGTACGGGCGGGAGCAATTTCTATAGCGAAGTCTGCATAAGAGTTTTCTTTTTCAGATCGGGGTGACCAACTGTGCCATTGATTACCAATAGCAGTCAGTTCAAAGTCAATACCATAGCTAAAACGAGTTTCTGGTGCGGGGATAGCCGCCACAAACGTATCACCCTCATAAATCCAAATTGGATCTGGAATAGCTAGGGGTGATTTTTCTTCAGCCACGGATTGCGATCGCAATCCCACTTGAGCGATGCTTTCCGTCCATATCCTTGCTGAACCATCCATTAGCGGCACTTCTGGCCCATCAATTTCAATTCGGGCGTTATCTACACCCATACCTACCAGAGAAGCCAATAAATGCTCTACAGTGCGGACAGAAGCCACGCCTTTACCCAATTGGGTAGAGAGAACCGTTTGACTAACTGCGGCAACTTGCGCCGGAATAAGCGGCGAATCTGGTAAATCGACTCGCACAAAGTAGCGCCCGCTACCTACTTCGGCTGGTAGTATTCGCACCTGAGTATTCACACCGCTATGCAGTCCTACTCCGGTTTGAGTGATTTCTGCGGCTATTGTGTGTTGTTGCATAATTTTGGGGACTAGGGACTGGGGATTGGGGATTGGGGACTGGGAAAGAGCAGGGGGGACAAGGGGACAAGGGGACAAGGAGACAAGGAGACAAGGGGAAATTACTATTACCTATTACCAAATATCCTATGCCCAATGCCCCATGCCCTATGCCCTATGCCCTATATCCATTTAAAACCTTTCCCCAATGCCAAAGTTGATGCGGCTGTCACCGTCGTCATTGACACCGTAGTCAATGCGAATTGGCCCTAATGGTGATTGCACACGCACGCCTAAGCCGTAGCCGAAGCCACTACCGTTTTTATTCAGCAATTCTGCGGCTCTGGTACTGGTGCCTAAATCACTACCATAATCGAAAAATAATGCGCCACTCACTACGGAAAATACGGGGAAGCGATACTCAACTGAGGCTTGCACGTAACTGCGAGCGCTGGTTAATGTGCCTTCTTCATAACCCCGTACGGAGTTACTACCGCCTAAGGTAAAGGCTTCATAGGGGGGTAAGTCACCTAAAACTGTGCCTCCTTGCAAGTTAAAAGCCAAAGTTTGCGGCCCTTTGCTGAAGCTTAATAAACTAATGGGGATATATTGGCTGTAGCTTCCCCGTAACCTGGTGAGGAAAATGTTACCTTGTCCGATGGGAACTGACTGATCGACCCCGAAACGGAGATAAGAACCGCTAGTGGGTTGTAAGGGGTTATTACGGCGATCGCGCTGCGCTCCCACCTGTAATAGAAATAAATCGTCATCACCTGACCCCGATTGCGTGAGGGGAATCAGTTCTGTTGGTAGCCCATTCTGGTAAATTGTCCCTTGGGTTCTGCTATTACCATCAGCATCTTTGGTGGAAACCCGTTGATATTGGAAACCAGCTGAAGCAGTCCATTCAGAATTACCAAAGGGATTAGCAGATAGCGGACGTGTAAATGTTACACCACCACCTAAGCGGACAACACGGGGGCGATCGCCTTCTGTGTCTCCTGGGGCGAATGTCTCAATATTTTGGTCTTTGCCGTCAAAAATCAAGGAAATGGAACGACGACGGAAAATATTGGCGGTGTAGGAAGTGCGGTAAGGGTCGCCGTCAATCCAAGGATCTGTAAAGCGCAGGTCAAATAGTAGTTCTCTTTCACCTACTTGCAACTCTGCGCCTAATCTTTGGTTTCTACCATTGAGGTTTTGCTGTTGGTAACTAATAGTACCAAATAGTCCGCTGGCGGAACTAATCCCTGCACCTGCGGCAATCGAACCACTATTACGTTCAGCTACGTTCACTACTACATCTACCCGGCTGGGGTCGCTACCAGGGTCGAGGGAAACGTTAACATCTTCAAATATGCCCAACCCATACACCCGTTGCAGGTCTTTTTGCACTGTATTGCGGTTGAAGACTTGCCCTGGCTTTAACTCTAATTCTCGGGTAATGATGTAATCCTGTGTCCGCCCCCGAATTGGTTGTCCTTGCTCGTCTGTTTCCTGACCTTCTTTATTGCGGAACCGAACTCTAATATTCTCTACGACCCCTTCTGCGACTTGCAAAGTCACAACCCCATTTTCTGAGACTTGGGGTGCGCCGATGACATTTGCCAGTACATAACCTTTATCTTGATAGCGTTTGGTTAATTGCTTGATACCTTCTTGCAAGTCACGCAAGTTGAGGATTTTACCATACTGATCGCGGAAAACTTCGTCTGCTGTGTTTTGTGGCAGTACTGAGGCCACGCTAGTACCAGGATTCGCTTGGATTTGGACTTTGGTGAGGGTGGGGTTGGGTTGCACAACAAAGCTGACCCGGACTCCCAATGGCGTATCTTCTGGCACTGCTTGGACATTTGAGAAGAAGCCAGTACCAAAGATAGCATTGATATCTTCTTGGAGTTGAGTACGGGTGGTTGTTCTTCCTGGCTGGGTACGAACGACAGAATAAACTTGATTTTCCAGTTCTGGTGTTAGTTGTCCTGCTTGCGCTCTCACGGCAACTTCCGATACCAACACACGGGGTTCACTCGATTCTGTAGTGGTATCTGGATTTGTAGGAAACACAGGTGTACCCAAAGGTGGAGTAGTACCAGGAGCCGGAGACGGTGCTGGTTGTTGCGTACCAGGCGTGGGTTGTGGGGTTGTTTGCTGTGGAGTTGTTTGCGGAGCTTGTTGGAGCGTTGGTTGCGGGGTTGTTGGCTGAGGGGTGGTTTGCGGAGCTTGTTGGAGCGTTGGTTGCGGGGTTGTTGGCTGGGGAGTTGTTTGTGGAGCTTGTTGGAGCGTTGGCTGAGGAGTTGCTTCCTCTGGAGTCGGCTGCGGTGTTGTTTCCGGTGTTTGTGCTATCTGAATGGGAGAGACAGCGATATTGCGCGATTGCAGACCCTGGAGTGCCTTTACCCCAGCGCTAGAGGTGTTAGGTGTGGCGGTAGGCACAAAAATGACGGATTTGGTTGCCGTATTTGCTGGCTGAATGGGCAAAGCGGCAATATTACGAGACTGCAGACCTTGTAGTGCCTTTACCCCTGCACTTGGGGTAGTTGGTGCCGCAGTTGGCACTATGACTGCTTGTGTCTTATTTGCTGCTGGAATTGCTAAGGTAGCCACAGTCTGAGGCTGAGAACTTTTCACCGCTGCTGCTTGGGGGAAGGTAGCAACAGATTGGGCTTGTTCACCGGATTGTTCTTGAGCAATACCATTTTCAGACTGCTGATTTGTCGTCGGTGTCAACACCTCTACTGGTTGTGACAAATCTAAATCTGGGTTAGCTGTTTGTGCATTTGCACTTATGGGGTTACCTAAAGGGGCTGCAATTGCTACTGCTGCCACCATTGCGGGAGATAAACGCATTTTATTTAAATTCCTCTTCTCGTCCACACACCATCAAAAAGCAATTATGAAAAGGATGAAGGATAAAGGATGAAGGATGAAATGAGGAATAGGTGAAAACCCTAAGAGTAATTAGTACTTGTGGATGGGTTTTTCCTGTTTCACTTTATGGGTGGGTTAATTTCATACTTCATACTTCATACTTCATACTTCAGTTCCTACAGCTTGTAACACTCTTTGTAAAACCTCCTGGTAAGCATCTTCTACATTTCCTAAGTCCTTGCGAAAGCGGTCTTTGTCCATTACCCGACGGTTAGTATCCGCTTCTGCTGTATCCCACAACCGACAAGTGTCGGGGCTAATTTCATCTGCCAACAGCACCTGCTGATGTGAATCAACGCCAAACTCTAGTTTGAAGTCTACTAGTGTAATACGACATCGCTGCCAAAAGTCCCGTAGAAACTCGTTGATTTGCAATGCTAGATGGGTAATTGTCTCAACTTGTTCCAAAGTCGCTAGTTCCAGCAGGTAGAGGCGATCGCGTGTTAATAACGGATCTCCTAATGCGTCGTTTTTGTAGTAAAACTCTACCAAAGGCTGTTTTAGTATTGTGCCCAATGGTAGCCCTGTTTGTTGACACAGGCTACCAGCAGCAATATTCCGCACAACTACCTCTAAGGGTAAAATCTTCACAGCCTTTACCCGCATTTGGTTTGGGGCGGGGCTATCAATAAAGTGAGTTTTAATACCCTTAGCCTCTAACTGCTGAAACAGTTTGCTAGAAATAGTGCAATTAATATTTCCTTTACCTATGATACTGCCACGTTTTTGGGCATTAAAGGCTGTGGCATCGTCTTTATAATCAGCCAGTAAGATTTCAGGATCTTCCGTCGTATAGAGTATTTTTGCTTTGCCTTCGTATAACTTGGAATTAACAGACATGGTTGGCAGTAAATTTACAGGTGATGGGCAGATTTTGGTTTTTGAGGCTAAACCATTTTATCTTTAGTTATTAGCCATTCGCTATGATTCATCACTCAGGGGTTAATTACCACTGGTAGCTAGCTAACTCCCATCGTTATTTGACCTAATTTTACGCTGTCAATCACGAGTACTTTTTGACAATCTATATAAATTTGTTGATGAATAAAGAAAAATGCATCTTACTATATTTAGCGCATTATAGTATATATTAATACATTATTAATAATACTTTCTGTATACTTAATGATATGAGTTTTTTCCTGGAATGATGCACTAAAATGTAATGAATTGGACAGCACAAGGAGCGTAAACTAGATTACTTTTTGTACGTTAATAAAACACTTTGTTTTTAAGTCTACTATTTAATGATTGTCAGCTTTATAATCCCTAGCACCATCAAAATTGACAAATTTACCCAAAAGGTTTACACCAGAGAGGTTTAATTTTGCAATTACTCCCGACTGGACAAAAAATAGATGTAGATTGGCTAGAGATTCAGCTTCAGAATATAAACACAGGGGGAGTTGAATAAATGGAGAAAAATATAGTGAGTAAAGATGATTTTCTCTACCCTCGTGGCCGTTACTACGGTCATGTGAAGCCAGAAAACTTAGTTTTCAATTCTAATCTACAGGAATTTGCCCAACGTGTAAGTTACATTTGTAACTTAGAAACTGGGGGGAAATTACCACCAGAAGAAGCATACGAACAAATTAAGGATCTTTGGAAACAATTAAAACGTACAAAAAAACAATTGAGAATTGGTGAAAATCCTTTTCAGGATGACCAAGATAATCAGGATAAACCTCCTGAAGGCTAGGGACTAGGGGCTAGGGGTTAGGGGTTAGAAATTAGTAAGAAGAATTTTTATAAACTGGTGTACATATGTTTGATAGCTGACTTGGAAAGAACGAGAGGGGAAGCAGAGGGAGAAATAACAAATAATAAATGCCCAATGCCCCATGCCCAATGCCCCATCCCTTATTTATTGGTCATTGTCCAGACACCATCCCAAGAATCATGGGGTGGTGTTTTTTGGTAGTTATAAGAGCGTTCTAGATGGATATTAACTGCTTGGTCTTGGGGGCGAAGGTTTTTCGCGGCTTCAAAGCAGGCGATCGCGCGGGTAAAGTTCCGTGCCAAGTAAGCCATGCGTCCCGACTGGTAATAAAACAGAAATTCTTGGGTAGCGTCATCAAGGGGTTGAGTGCGATCGCCAATTAATTCATAGATATTTACCGCTTGATACTTACCTTTGACGCGGATTTTATCTAGTTGACGCGTCCAAATGCGATCGCTGCAAAGCTGGTAGGTAAATTCGCTCAAAATAATGTCACAACCATATTCTTTGGTGACAGCTTCCAAGCGGGAACTTAAATTTACGCCATCGCCGATGACTGTGTAATCCATGCGTTTGTGGGAACCGATGTTACCAGAAACCACTTCTCCCGAACTAATACCAATTCCAATATTAATTTGTGGTTGTGATTGAATAATCCGCCGACGATTAAATTCTGCTAGGCGTTGGCGCATATCTAAGGCTGCTTGTACAGAACGCCAGGCGTGATTTTCCGTCAGCGGTAAAGGTGCGCCAAATACTGCCATTAAAGCATCACCAATAAATTTATCGAGGGTGCCTTCATGGTTAAATACTGCCTCTACCATCGTTTCAAAATATTGATTCAGCAGCGATACTACCTCCGCCGCCCCCAGATTTTCTGTGAGTGTGGTGTAACCGCGGATATCGGAAAATAAGATGGTGACTTCCTTGCGTTCCCCCACCATTAAAGCATCTTCCCCCAAAGCCATGACCTGTTCAGCTACATGGGGGGTGAGATAGCGGTACATGGTAGTTTTCATGCGTTTTTCGCGGCTGATGTCTTCTAAGACAACTAAGCCACCTCTCACGCCGCCTTCTGGATTAGTTAGGGGATTCACTGTTAAATTAAGGCTGCGTTCTAACTTTTGTACCTCGCTAGCACTCAAAAACTTCGATTGGGGAGTCAGGGGTTGATTCCAGGGAATAAACACATCTGGATTAGTGCGATCGCGGACTGCCAAAATAAAATGCTGCGTCCAAACTCCTGCATCTAAAGTTTCACTTGGCAACTTAGTATCAGAACTTTGGATGGGATATAATCCCACAGTCAAACTTTGCTCAGGAACGTAATGTTTAGCCCCTGTTTTTAAACTATCTTCCAAGCGCATTTGCAGATTTTCAATTGGCACCACTTCCCAAACCAGGCGACCGAGTAAATTTTGTTCCCACAAACGCTTATTAGATTTTGTATTTGTATCTCTAACAGGACAACCCAGTAATGCTAATGCGGCATCATTAATAGTGACAATTCTCCCTTCCATATCTGTAGAAATAACCGCATCAGACAAACTTTGTAAAATGTCTTTTTGATACTGTTTTTCTAACAGTACATTTTCAAATAAACGAGCATTTTCCAAAGCAATTCCAGCTTGGATATTAAAAGCCCGCATAAATTCTTCATCGGAGGCAGTAAAGCTCCCTTGCTGCTTATTAATTAACTGCGTTACACCAATTAATTCATTTGCTGAATTAAACACAGGCAAACACAAAATATTGCGCGTTACATAACCAGTTTTCCTATCTGTCGTTGGGTCAAATCGGGGGTCTTTATAAGCATCGGGAATATTTACAGCTTGCCCAGTGGAAGCCACAAAGCCAACAATACCACGATTGCTGGGCATCCGGATTTCTATAGTATTTGCACCATCTGCGGCGGCGGCTACCTTTGTCCAGAGTTCGCCCATTTCTTTCCGATGCAAAAACAGAGTACTGCGATCTGCTTGCATTAAAATTCGGGCTTGCTCCATGACTATTTGCAAAGTTGCTTCTAAATCTAAGCTTTGCCCCAGAGTTTGAGTTGCTCTTAAAAGTGCTGTTGCTCCCCGTTGGTTGCGTGCTGCAACATAAAAAGTTTGACAACTTTCTAAGATGATCCCAATCGAAGCAGCAAAATCCCGAAACCGTTCTTCATCATCTTGATTAAATGGCAAATCACCAGCTTTATTGGCCAGTTGTACTACAGCTACAGTTTGATTTTTGCTGCTCACAACTGGCATACATAAAATATTATGAATTTTATAGCCCATTTGCTTTTCTAATTCTGGGCTAAATAAGGGATGAGTAGAAGTTTCAGCTATATTTAAATATTGCCCAGTACTAGCAACATGACCAGGAATACCAACTGTAATAGGAGTACGAATTTCTAAAAATTTTTGCGTATTATCCTGGGGAACCTTTGACCACAATTGATTTTTATCATAATCCACTAAAAAAATAGCTGTGTGTTCTGCTTGCAGAATTTGACCTATTTTTAATGTGATTGCTTCTAAAACTTTTTCCAACATAGTTTCTAGAGCTTCATTATTGATTAATTCAATCGCTCTAAGAAATTGCTGAAATTCTGCGGTAATAAAATCTAATAAACAAACAAATTCGTTAACAGAAAGGTCTTTCACACGACGCAATAAAGCGTGGGTACGATTGACTTGAGTGAGTTCGGTTAATGTAGCCAAGACGCTACCAGGATTAGGGAGTGTCATGAGGACTGGGGATTATTGGGGACTGGGGATTGGGGATTGGGGACTGGGGATTGGGGACTGGGGACTGGGGATTGGGGATTGGGAATTGGGAGACAAGGGGACAAGGGGACAAGGATAATAAACTAATTTTGACTTTTGACCCTTGACTCTTGACCCTTGACTCTTGAAGAATTTGAAGAGTTGTTGCTAATGTTGGGACTGTTAAATTTTTATCAGACGACTGCTGTCAATTGTTGCGCGTAAATTACCTTTTCATAGTAATCCTGTAACTGGCGAGTGGCGTTTGCCCATCCCCACTTTTCAGCTTCTTTACGAGCATTTTGACGGATCAGGTCACATTCTTGTTTCTCCTGTAACAGGCGAACAGTAGCGGTAATTGCACCTTGAATATCTGCTGTTGGCTCAAAAAGATAGCCGTTGACCCCATCTGTAACAATATCAGGTATTCCTCCAGAACGGGCTGCTACCACTGGACAACCAGCTGCCATTGCTTCTAATAACACTAATCCTAGTGTCTCTGTACGGGAAGGAAAAATAAAGGCATCAGCACTCGCAAAAGCCGAACCTAATTCCCTACCCATGAGATAGCCAACAAAGTTGGTGTTAGTGCCAGCAAAGTGTTTTTCTAGCGCTTGGCGGTGGGGGCCATCTCCAACCAATGCCAAGCGCGCTTGGGGAATTGCTTCTAAAATCGGTTTGATGCGCTCAATTTCTTTTTCTGCAGACAGGCGACCAACATAAAGTAACAAAGGACTTTCTGGGTGATTCTGCGATAGACGCGATCGCATTTCGGTACTGGCTAAATTAGGATGAAATAATTCTGTATCTACCCCTCTTTGCCACAAATCTACTCTTTCGATACCATGTGCTGTTAATTCTGCCATCATTGCAGTGGAAGTACACAGATTCAGCTCGGCTTGATTATGTCCAGCTTTTAGCAATTCCCAAAGCACACCTTCTAACATCCCTAAGCCGTAATGTTGCAGATATTGGGGTAAATGAGTATGATAAGAGGCTACTAAAGGAATTTTGAGGATTTTGCTGTAAAATATCCCAGATAAACCCAGAACTGCTGGATTTACGACATGAATAATATCGGGCTTAAACTCTTCTACAGCGTATCCTATCGCTGGGCGAGGTAATGCCATTTTTAATTCTGGATACAATGGCAAGGGAAAGCCAGTAACGCCGTAAACTTTAGCTCCTTTATGTTCGGTGATTCCGCCTTCGGGGGCAACCACTAAAACTTGATTTCCATGACGCTGTAGATGGTCAACGGTATGACGCAAGCGCGTTACAATACCGTCCACCTTGGGCAAAAAGGTTTCGGTGAATAGAGCAATTCTCATAAAATACTATTCAGTCCAGGCAGATAATCCCAGCTGCTTTTGCGTTTGTTGATCACTCACAGAGTAAACTGTCTCCCGTGGCGTAATCAATTGGGCACAGTCAGAATTAATGTTTTGCCGCTGTTGTTGGACAAAATCAGAGATATCTTCAATATGCAAGATCCAATCTTTGGCATAATTAGCTAAGAATTTTCCGCGTAGCCCTAGCTGAATAGCACGCCGTTCTAATTTAGCTCCAGATGGGTGATGGTCTGGGTCCCATTGCAATCTTACTTGTGATTCTTTTAGCGCTGATTTCCAAGTAGTTTCACTAGTATGTAGTTCCGGGATAAAAGTCGAATGCACTGCAACTGATAACATTTCTTCAAAAGCCCAACGTTGAATCCAAATAGCTAATACTACTTCTTGCTCAGTTTTTATACCCCATCCGGAACGATACATCATCCATAAAAAATTAGGCTTGATCCAGCTCATACGGTCAAAACTAAATTCGCCGCCAAAATAACCGTGAGTGGCGGCGAAGTGACCAATAGCTGGACGATATGCTTGATAAACAACAATTGATTGGTTGTCATATTGGGCTAGAATATGACGACCAGTTTGAGGCCAGCGACTTACTTGTTTTAAATAGGGTTCTGTGATCAGCTGCATAAATAATTCGTAATTCGTAATTCGTAATTGAACAGTGTCTAAATTGAAAATGGGCATGGAGCATGGGGCATAGGAAAGACGGATGTTCATACCCTATGCCCAATAAGAGTAACTACGAATTACGAATGAGAAATGACGAATTAAATCGGCTTATTTTCTGTGCCAAGAGACTTTAGGCAAAATTTGCTTTTGATCAACTCGGGTTTGATATTTGATGGCAAAGTTTAATAGAGAATCGAGAAGAGAATCCGAGAGATAGTGAGGTTGTAAGCCTAAATCCAACAGCTTGGTGTTTTTAGCGTTGAAATAATGCTCTTCTTTCTCAACTCTGGGATTATCTAGATTATTAATCTCCACATTGATTCCCATCGCATTGCCGGCTTTCTTCACCATGATTGCCAAATCACCAACGCTAAATTGTTCAGTGAATTGGTTGAAGACACGGAATTCACCAGCTTGAGCAGGATTAGCGATCGCTAATTCTACACACCTTACTGTATCCCGAATATCCAAAAAGCCCCGTGTTTGTCCGCCTTTACCGTAAACAGTGAGGGGATGACCGATAGCTGCTTGAATGCAGAAGCGGTTGAGTGCTGTACCAAACACACCATCGTAATCCAGGCGGTTGATCAACATTTCATCCATTCCCGTTTCTTCGGTTAAAACGCCATAAACCACGCCTTGATTCAAGTCTGTAGCGCGCAGTCCCCAAATCCGACAAGCAAAATGGATATTGTGACTGTCATGCACTTTGCTGAGGTGATACATTGAACCTGGCTGTTTGGGATAAGGCAATGTATCTTTGCGGCCATTGTGTTCAATGGTGATATAGCCTTCTTCAATGTCGATGTTGGGAGTGCCATATTCACCCATTGTCCCTAACTTCACAAGATGACAATCAGGAAAATCTTCCCGCATCGCATAGAGCAAATTCAAAGTGCCGACTACATTATTGACCTGAGTCACAACGGCGTGTTCGCGGTCAATCATGGAAAATGGAGCCGAACGCTGTTCCCCAAAATGGACTATTGCGCTGGGTTGGAATTTGTGCAGCGCTTTATGGAGGAATTCATAGTTAGTGATATCGCCAACAAACAAGTCTATGGATTTACCAGTTAAATCGTACCAGCGCTGGAGACGTTGCTGAATTGGCGCGATCGGAGTAAGAGTTTCGACACCAAGCTCGTTATCCCAGTGCCGCCGCACTAAACTATCTAAAATCCCAACTTCGTAACCTTGATTTGAAAGGTAAAGAGCAGTTGCCCAACCACAATACCCATCGCCACCAATAACCAGGACTTTCATTTTTACCTGTTTTCACTCGCTGTAAGCTAAATCTACCAGGTTTGTGTCCCCTCTCAACTACCTAAAGGGTGAAAATTGGGGATTGGGGGCTGGGGACTGGGGATTGGGGATTGGGGACTGGGAGATATTCCAATTACTCATTACTCATTACTCATTACTCATTACCCATTACCAATTACCGATTACCAATTACCCATGCCCAATGCCCCATGCCCCATGCCCAATGCCCCATTCCCATTATTGCTTTGGCACTTTGTATTGCTGGGCTATGTAGTAAAACATGTTGTAGTAATCAGTAAAATCTTGGCTTTGGCTTTGTCCTCGCCAGTAGTATTTAATTTGACCTTGAGTGATTGTTAGGGTCATGGAACTTTCTTTTTGACCTACTTCTACAACCAATACCCCAGATATTCCTTGAGCATTTTGAAAATTGGGATTGACTGTGATTTTGGCGTTCTGGTCTGGATTGAAAGACTCTGGTAGCTTATTACCCGCCCAAGACCGAATTTTTACTGATTCATCTTGCGGGGAAACAAAAACTATTCCATCATTATTTTCTGGTGGTGGTAAAGCATTCCAGTTACTAGGATAGGGAAACTCAAAGTTATAACGTGTATTGATATAAGTTTTCCAAGTTAAATTAGAGGCATTAAAGCCTGGTGCTGTACACCCCCACAGCATCATCAATAAAGCGATCGCTCTGCCAAAGCTGTGGACGTTAAGATAAATGTTGCGCCCCAAACTACAGGCTTTAACCGTAGCAGTAGACATTAATTACACCTAATAACTAATTTCTCGGAAATTTGGTTTTAGTTTATACCCAAAAGCTATTTTTAGCACCTGGATTTTGCACAAAAAAGGAAACAAGATTAACTCTTCCCCGATCATCAGTGATAACCAGAGTCTCCTGTTACCTAATGACAAGGCTAAGTTTTACGTAATTTTTAGAGAAGTGTAAAAAATAAAATCCTGAGTAAAAAGCAGTAATAATCATCATTGTAGCGATTAGTGAGATTAATCTTTGATTATTTAACTGATATAGCCATTCAATTGTTGATGCAGCAATTAATCGTCTAATTCTCCAATAATAGGTAATTAAAGCAAGAGTTTGCTATGTACTAAACCTGGCATTAAAGTGTTATTACTATTGACCATTGTTGAATCTTGACTTATGAAAGTAGGCTACACAAATAAGTCAATGATTATGGCAATAAATTACTTAACAAATTCTGCTTTCTGTTTTAAAGGTCTACTATATGCATTGTTAGCTATTTTAATTTGGGCAACAATTGGTGTGACTTTCAAATTGACTGTGCCACATCTTGATAGTTTTACTATAACTTTCTACGTTAATTTCTTATCTACTTGCGTTCTCGGTATCAACATTGTGATGCAAAAGAAATTGCTCATTCTGCAAAAAGAATGGAAAAATCAGCAGTTTTTCTTTGTAATTGCTGGCATTTTGGGTATGGGAATTCAGCAAATCTGCGGATTGAAAGGCTATCAACTTTTGCCGGCTTCGCAAGTGGTTGTGATGTTTTATATCTATCCATTGCTAATGACATTCTTTGGCGCATTGTGGTATCACGAAAGGTTATCTCGCAAATCAATTTTGTTGCTGATGACTGGTTGTATAGGAGTGTATTTGTTGATTGCCAAAAATCAAATATTGGCGATTCAACTTAACCTTGGTACTGCTGCAACATTAACAGCAGCAGCAACTTGGGCTTTGTTTTGTGTGCTGATTAAGCATAAAAAGTTTGATCAAGATGCAGGGATGTTTTTGTTTAACTTATTTGGTTTGTTGTTTATGCTCGGTTTAGTACCAGCATTTGGGTTGAAATTGACATTAACATCTACTCAATGGCTTGGTATTATCTATTTGGCTGTGTTTCCTAACACAATTGCTTCCCTACTTTGGAATCAAGCATTACATCTCAACTCAACACAAATATGTTCAATGATTGCATTACTAACTCCGCTATTTTCCTTGATGCTAAATGTGTCAATTCTCCAAGAATCAATTATGCCAATTCAATTAGTTGGATTTATAATTTTAGTTGGTTCAGTTCTTCTCAATCTTAGTAGCTGTTTAAGATTAAAATCTAGCTATTAGACACATCAATATATTTCTAAGGGCACGGTAATGATGTGCCCTAAATTTGTTATAGTTTATATTAGTGTAACCAGCAATAAATGCGCCATAATTCAAACACAATTCTGAGCTAGAATTAGGATAGCAATAATAAATTCAGTGCCTTCGACTGGTGTAGATTTTACAGACAGAAGACCATTGTGTTTTTCTACCATAATCTGACGTATCTCTTTAAAACTATCGATTGATTCCGCAACTAAAAAACTTTGGATTTTGCCTTTTGGCTTAATTTTTGTTTAAGTCCCGCTAATAGAAGTAATGGCTCGTACTTGCCACGTATTTTCTTGGGGTAGAATTAAAACAATTTTATTAGCACCAGATTGAAGAAGTCGGGGATCTGACCCCTCACAACTTCTCATAAGGTAGGTATGGCATTGAAACGCGATTGTTTAAATCATTAATTGAAAAAACACGGCGGTAAAACCCAACATCAGTAATAGATGGGGTATGTTATTCAATAGCGATCGCTTGGTGATTCTTAGCAATGGATAAGGACTGAATAACATTGCTGAAATCAGGGTGACACCTTGCAGGAATTGAGCTACATCTAAACTCCAGGTGAGCGTGGGTAAGTTTGCGCCAGTATAACCCAGCGTTTGGGCGATAACTGGCAGAATCCGCCCTGCTTCCGTTACCGCAGCAGGAATGTAATGCGTCAGATTGGCTGCTAGGGTTAAGGGGAGGTAAGCATAGATGACGGTGAGATAATCTGGTTGCTTGGCATCAAAAAAGCGAGCGATCGCATGAGTCCAATAAGTTAAGACGGCGGGAATGCTCAAGAGAACGAGAGCAATGGGAATGCTACTCAACAAATGCTCGGCATCGATAGCAACAGTGCCAAATCCCAACCATGCCAAAATCTGATGAGCATTATGCATAAAGACACCGCCCAACAGCAGTAGCATTAGTGCAACCTCTGCCCATAGTCCTGTATGATTTTCTAGCAAATCGGCAGCCGGGAATCGCAAATTGAATTGTGCTGAGCGATTGGGACAACCTTTGAGACAGGTCATACAAAACGTACAGTCCCGGTTATCCTGCAATTGTGCTGGATGTAAATATAGCGGACATCCCCCGGTTGCTTGTCCTTCGGTTGGTAAAGCTTCAGCGAAGGTAATTGTGGTTGGCCCTGTACCTTTATAGCAGCCAAAAGTTTTGCATTGACTACCACAAAGTTGTTGAGCCGATCGCAATTCCACTATCGCTAGTTTGGCAAACAAGCCGTTCATCCCACCAATAGGACAAAGATAGCGACACCATAAACGCCGTTCGTAAATCAAGCTGAAAATTACGGCTCCGGCTGTGATTGTCAACAGTAAGCAAGCGGATAGATAAGCATGGTGTGGTAAATCCCAAAGTTTTTCCCACAGGTAAATGGCGACAAAGCCACTAAATACAATCCAGGCTCCCCAATGGTTCAACCATTTGGTATTCCAGGTAAGTTGTTGGCGGGGAAATAACCACAGAGAAATTCGCCTGATCCACTCTCCAGTAATCATAAATGGACAAACAGCGCACCACAGCCGCCCCACAAAGACAAATAGGAAGAGATAGCCAGGCCACCACCACGCCCAAAATAAATTCAGCGTGATACTGCTATCCCGTCCTTGAGGGCCAATTAAACCCAGCACTGTCACAGGTACAAAAATTGCCATCATGACTACCCAAATAGCTTTGGGATACCAATAACTCAGCAAAATTTGCCGTAACCAGGGTACGTGAGTTAACAAATCTAAACGAAAGGCATTTTTGGTTGATTCCACCGACCACAATGCTTGTTCTGGGATGATCGAATGTCCCAGAGGTGTCATCATTACGGCTCGGTGTAATATCTCTGCTAGTTCTGTAATATTTCCTGGGTAATCATAGCTAACCAGACGACGCAGATCGGATTGATCTATCCTTAACAAAGGGCGATTCTGTTCCTGACAAAACTGCTTCAAGAAATAGCTGGCAAAATCGGGAATGTCTGCTTTCCGTTGGGGTAGGGTAAAAAGTTTGATGGTAATTGCATCAACACCAGATAAATCTAGTTTGTTAGGCGATGCCAAAATCAGACGTACCTGGGATTCAATCGGTGGAGCAGGTTTAGTAACAGGATTAATTTTGCCCACAATGCCTTGATTTGGCAGGATTAATCCCTTTGTTATGTAGTGAATCAAGCGCGAGCGATCGCCCTGACTCAATACATGGACATTATCTAGTAGTAAGGTGCCACGCTCTAAAAGTTCGAGGATACTTGATTGCTGACCTACCCTACCAAACAACACATCTGTATTTAGCCGCCCATCTTCAGATCTGACTAACTCAGCACAGTCTAGTTCGGCAAAGGGTTGGGATGCCAATTCGGAACGACCATGAATTAACCCAGCCACAAATGTTTTACCCGTACCTGCTTGCGCTTGCAACACCACAGGCTTGAGATTAGCTGCGGCTTCATTGATCTGTTCTGTGAGTTTTTGTGTGGCTTTACTATTACCCAGAATGCTTTTGTTGCTGGGTAATGGCTGGATGTATGCTTGTAAGCCTTGAATCCGTTCCTGTTCCTTAGCAATGCGAGTTGCGTACTCCAGCAAATCTTGAGAAAGTTGGGAATGAACCAGCTTTTGAATCGCAGGGTATTTAGCAATCAGGTTGTAAAACTCTGCTTTGGGGAGAAACCAAATTTCGCTTTTGGCGAGAGCGATCGCATTGGTTTGATAAGCTCCCTCAACTGCATTGGCAACCAGCGTATAACCAAACAAATCCCCTGCATTGCGATAGCGAATCAGCGATTGACCAAGTAGCGATTGGCGGAAAATCTCCACTTTGCCGGACTTCAACAGGTACAGACCGATGGGGGTTTGTCCTTCTTGGTAAATCAGCGTTTGTGGTTCTACACAAAAGCAATGAAAGGATTCGGCGATCGCTTGCAGTGTTTCTGATGACAATTGTCCCCACACCTGATGCACGCTGAGGCAATCCCAACAATATTCCACCGCCTTGTCATCGAAAGTGACCTTATTCAAGGCATCCACAATCAACGGCAATGGTTGCTGAGTTAGGCTTTCCTGAATGGAAGAATCAATATATTGATTTAGGTACAATTTGATACCTCAAATTCTCAATTAATAAGTTAATTCTGTATAGAGCGCATTTCGCTTGAGTTAACATCAGACAAGTTTTTTTGGTAAAGGTTTTTCACATCATGCTTAACTTCTTGTATGTTCATTTGTAACCTGTGTTCTCAATATTTACCTCACAATTGCTGAGGATGTCACAGAGTTAAAAAGTAACTATTTGTAAGTCAGTGTACTGAGAAGATATTCTCCGTTAGGGTAGGGAAATTTCTGCGCGCTTCAAACTTTCGATAAAATAAAAAAACACACCATCCCTCTGTTAGTTAAACAGCAAGCATTTTATACACCGATAAATAAAGAGATTTAGTGTAATGTAAAGGCGATCTGAGCGATCGCCTTTGAGTTGTGAAAGCGAGTTTTATTATGCAGACAATAGAAAAAGAGTCAACAAAAAAAGCTTGGGCAAATGCGATCGCCCAACCTGGGGTAGAATTTCCGCGTACCGAATTAGCAATTCTGGCTGGCAATATCCCTGAAGGCTTACGTGGCACACTTTACCGCAATGGCCCTGCAAGGCTAGAACGTGGCGGTATGCATATGGGACATTGGTTTGATGGCGATGGGGCAATTTTGGCTGTAAATTTTACCGATGCTGGAGCCACAGGAGTTTATCGCTACGTGCAAACCGCAGGTTATCAACATGAAACTGCCGCAGGTAAGCTGCTGTATGGTAACTATGGTATGACTGCGCCAGGGCCAATTTGGAATCAATGGCGCAGACCGATCAAAAATGTCGCTAATACCTCTGTGTTGGCATTACCTGATAAACTTCTGGCACTTTGGGAAGGTGATAATCCATATAGCCTCGACCTCGAAACTTTAGAAACTCAAGGCTTAGATAATTTAGGCGATTTGGATAAAGGATTGGCTTATTCTGCTCATCCCAAAGTTGATTACCAAACAAAAGAGATTTTTAACTTTGGTGTTAGTCCTGGGCCAAATGCCACACTTAATATTTTTAAAAGCGACTCTACTGGCAAAATTATCCAAAAAGCCAAGATTACGTTAGAAGGTACACCTTTAATTCATGATTTTGTCTTAGCAGGGCAGTATCTTGTATTTTTTGCCCCATCTGTGCGTTTAAATATGTGGTCTATCCTGCTTGGGACTAGCACATATAGCGATTCTCTCAAATGGCAGCCAGAAGTGGGAACTCAGGTTTTGGTGATTGACCGAGAAAACTTATCTTTGGTAAGCCGGGGAGAAACCGAACCTTGGTTTCAATGGCATTTTGCTAATGGTTATGTGGATGCTAGCGGTACAGTAATTGTTGACATTGCCCGCTATCAAGATTTTCAAACTAACCAATATCTCAAGGAAGTAGCTACAGGAGAAACTCACACTGCTGCTAAAAGTACCTTAACGCGAGTTCATCTGCGTCCCGACACTGGTAAAGTGACAGCAATTCAAGAACTGATAGACAGATTTTGTGAATTTCCGAGTGTACCTCAGCAAAATGTCGGACAAGGTTCGCGCTACACCTATATGTCTTCATTCCGCCGAGAATCGGATATTAGCCGAGAAATATTAAATGCGATCGCTCGTTTCGATCATCAAACAGAAACCTTTACCGAAGCGGATTTAGGCGAAAATCGCTATTGTTCAGAACCGATTCACGTCCAAGATGCTCAAAATCAAGCGCAAAGCTGGCTTTTAACCGTTGTTTATGACGGTAATAGCCATAGTAGCGAAGTGTGGGTATTTGATAGCGATCGCCTAAATGAAACGCCCGTGTGCAAACTTGCATTACCTAGTGTTATTCCCCCAGGTTTTCATGGTACTTGGAAGCAAGAGTGAATGTTGGGGATTGGGTAATAGGTAATAGTTCACGTAGGATGCGTTAGCGATAGCGTAACGCATCCATACCAACGCTAATTTTCTCTTTTTCATGTAGGCCAAAGACTTTATAATTGTGCATCAACTAGCTGTTGTGATGCTTGATTTAATTGCTCAATCATACTTTGCTGCTCGGCAGGTTCTAAGGCACTGAAAATACTTGCATATTCTTCTTGGAAACTTTCTAAAACATCTCTAACTAATAACTCCATCAATTGTTGACGTTGTTTTGTATTTTTAGCAGCAACTCTGCCAAATTTAGAAATAACATTGTTCAATCTTGTAGGTGTGACTAACGCCAGCATTTCTTGGCTTAATTCTTCTTCAATACTTATTTGTTGTTGTAGTATAGGCTGTTGTTGCACAGTCCATTTTTTGGCTTGGTGAAATCGGCTATCTTCAGCAAACTCCGGAATTTTCTGCTTAATAATCGGACGGATTTTCTGTTTACTAGTCTCCACATAAATTGAATGAAGAGGTTTAATTACTACTCCTTCAGCCTTATTAGACATCTCCGATAACTATCAAAGCCTTGCTGTGACTAGCTTTTAGGCTGCAAATGCAAGCATTGCCAATCAGCTAGTCTATACGAAAAAATAAGGGCTTG
>NZ_JACJPX010000002.1 GCF_014696315.1 Calothrix membranacea FACHB-236 | reverse complement strand
GTAAGCCAACTTCTACTCCCACCTTACGTTGGGTGTTCCAATGTTTTATGTCGATTCATTTGGTTACGATTGCCCAAATCAAGCAAATTACCAACTTAACCCCGGAAAGGCAATGGATTCTCCAGTTTTTTGGTGCTCCTTGTCGAAAATATTATCTTCTTTATTAACTAACCTGCGGAATGTCGGGTTACCACAGCAAAGGTTGGAAAATTACTCCCCCCTCTGCTTGCGGAGAGGGGGGTAGGGGGGTGAGGTTCTTTCCAACTTTGACAGCACGCCAAAGGAAAACCTACCATGACAGCCCTCACCCAAAACTATCAAATCACTTGGGAAAAACTACCCGACGATTACAAACTTCCAGACGATCCAGTGGACAACATCAACCAACCAGCCTTAGCTGCTGCACTAACACAAAGTTTAGAACTTGCTGGTAAACTTCCACCTAACGCCCTCACACCAACAAATTACGGTATCTGCGCCACATTAAATGGCAAAATTGTCGTCAAAGCTCCAAACTGGGCTTATATTCCCAAAATTAGTGTTAATCGAGAAGATGTAACCCGTAGTTATACACCACAGCTACAGGGAGACATTCCCGTAATTGTCATAGAATTTCTTTCTGATACAGAAGGTGGAGAATACTCCATCAAACCCACCTACCCCCCAGGTAAATGGTTTTTTTACGAATGCGTCTTAAAAGTACCAAATTATGCACTCTTTGAACCTGATAGCGGAGATTTAGAAGTTTATGGCTTAGATAATAATACTGGTAGATACGTTGTCCAAACCCCCAACGAAAACCAGCGTTACTGGATAGCAGAAATGAATATTTATTTGGGTGTATGGCAAGGTACTCGTGAAAATCGTACAGGAAATTGGTTGCGTTGGTGGGATGAACAAGGAAATCTACTACTTTGGGGTTCAGAATTGGCTGAACAAGAAAGACAACGTGCTGAACAAGAAAGACAACGTGCTGAACAAGAAAGTCAACGCGCTGAACGACTAGCAGCACAATTGCGGGCGGCGGGAATTGAACCGCAAGATTAGAATTTTGGCAAATAATTTAGCTTTTGTGTATTTACTATATTGATGTCAAGGAAGATTGTAATAACTGGCGCATAGATTGGGCCTGTACATGACTAGGGAAAATTGTTAAAAAGTCATCGATGTCTTGAATTGCTTCACGTTTACTGTCTAAGGAAGCACCTTGAGATAGAGCAGAATGATATAAATCTTCTGCTGGTTGGGGATAATCAACAGCTAAATAGTAGATAGCTAAATTAAAGGTATTGCGCCAATTTTGAGGATTTATTTCATAACTTTGTTTAGCAAGCTTAATAGCAAGTGCTAGGTCAGCTCTTGCGTTGTCATCTTGCTGAAGAGCTTTATATGCTAAAGCACGATTATACAAACGCCAATCATTATTTATATCTAAATTTAGAGCGAGGTTAAAATCTTGGAGTGCTTCTTGATAACGCTGCATTAAAAGATAAACTTCACCTCGACTAGTAATTGCCCAACCATATTTGGGATCAATTTCAATTGCAACATTAAAATCCCGCAGTGCTTCCTGATATCGCTTCATTAAGCAGTAAGTTTTACCGCGCCTAGCGATCACCCACTCGGATTTAGGATTAAGTTCAATTGCAACATTAAAATCCTGCAGTGCTTCCTGATATCGCCTCATTAAGCGGTAAGTTTCACCACGACATGAGATCGCCCAATCATATTTGGCATTGAGTTCAATAGCACGGTTCAAATCAAGCAGTGCTTCCTCATAACGCTGCATTAAGTGGTAAGTTTCACCGCGACGAGCGATTGCCCAATGGTATTTGGGGTTAAGTTCAACAGTGCGATCAAAATCTTGGAGCGCTTTTTGATAAAGCTCCATTAAACGATAAGTTTCTGGCGATAAACTTTGTAGCGTTCAGTAAACTGTGGTAGCTTATGACCTTCCAGTTCTAACTGTTCCGCCAAACGACCCATGACTTCTGGTACAGTTTTTTCACCTTCATCAGTAAGAGCCGCGATCATTTTCGCTTCGGACGCAATTTGGCGAAATTGCCGCAATAGCGTACTTTTCCCTACTCCCCCTTGACCCCAAACATTAAATAAAAAGTGTCGGCGAGAGTCGTCTAAAGGTAATTCGAGATTGTGGCGAAATAGATTAACTTGTTCCTCTCGACCTACAAAGCTTGATTGCTGACGTTGTTTGAGAATATCCTGTAAACTCTTGGGCTTATTCTGAGGATTCATGAAAAGATTCAGGTGTAAGCTCTAATACATATAAGATAACTACTCAGTCAGCATTATACATTTCGGATTTAGAAAGATTTAATTCTCTGTTTTTGCAAAAATATGAGGATTCAGAACCCCAACCTTTCTAAAAATTCGGGTTTCTATTCGCTCATTAGCTCCGTAATAACCGATATTATTCCCAGTGTTCTCTTGTCAAACCTTTACGGTAGTCAATTCAACGAAAAGCTTTTAACTTAAAACGAAACTATTCTGATTTCAAACGAGAACATTCTTACTGAAAACAAAAATGTTCTCGTTTGAAACTAGAACATTCCCACTTGAAACGAAAATGTTCTCGTTTGAAACCAAAACATTCTTACTGAAAACCGCAAAATTTAAGCTTCTGACTCGGAGTTTTTCACTTAAAACTGAAACACCCAAGTTCAGAAGCTCAAAGTTGATGTTTTTATCTAGAAATGTCGAGTTAATTTCTCAAATTACGACGTTTGCGGTTGCAATTTTTTCGCTTTGCGGGCAAATCTTCGCCCCAAATCATCAACCATTGAATCTAAACCAGCGCCTTTACCACTAGCTTTGGCATAGTTATATACCAGCAAACCCGCCGCATAAGCTTCGCTACCAACAGCCACAGAAGTATCATCCACCAGTTCTTGCAGTTGCGTCAACGACAGCAAAATCGGATACAAAGCTTCAAATAATTCAATATCTCGCCGCATTTCATCCACATCAAAAGAACGCGGTAAAAAATCAGGATTTTGTGCAGCTATTTCCAACGCCTTACTGACAAACGCCCGACTCTTATCCCCCAGCTTGGGTAAAGCTTTACGTTCCTCAGTAGACAAATCAATCAAGAACGGTAACTTTTGGCGAATTGTACTAATAGCTTCCATCACCGCTTCTCTATCTGCTGCGGAAAGTTTTGCACTAACTTGAGTATCTGCCATCTTTCATACACCTTGATTTGGACTAATTTTCAGTATTCCCCAAGATATTTAGGCAAATATAGTTGTTTATTACCAATTAAGACAAAATTTTTTATACCATTAAATTACGTAAAATTTCTCTGATTAACATCCACACGCTGTAAGTACAAATAATTCAGTCTTTTTTGTAGCTTTTTCGTAGGGTGTGTTGTCACGTAGTGCAACGCACCGTCTGAGATTTGCGGTGTATTAGAACTAAAGTCCATAACGCACCCTAGCAGATGAAAGGTAAAGTGGGTAAGATTTTCCAGCTTGTGTGTACCGTAGCATTACCAACCTGGGAAAAGTTTCCCATCTGGGTGTGAGCGGCGTTTGATGAGAGAAAACTGAACATTTAGAGATAATAGTAGCAGCGATAATCTCAAAATTTGGCGTTCAAGGTGCGGTGTCTTAGCACTTCGTAGCTAGTTGTAGATAGAACCAATAATGTTTCAAAAACTAGAGTCAGAAAATACCTTTGAATTAGGCTATTTACAAAAAATGCAGGGATTACGATGATAAATATAAGATTCGCGTAGGCAATTACAGAATAGGTATTACTGTTTACAAAGAAACACAAACATTAATTTGTCAAAGAGTCGCACATCGTAAAGATATTTACAGGATTTTTCCTTAATCTGTAGCTTATTTCTTGAAAATTTATGACCACTTTCCCCAAATACATCCCCCAATCTGATCCGCCACGTCCTCCTTGGGAAACCCTACCAACAATGTATGATCTACCCAGCGAGAACCCAGAGGAGCCAGGTTTGCCAGACTATTTTCACTTTTTACAGCCCTTACTTTTATACTTAACTTTTCAACCAATTAATTGGAATCCCGAACTAGTTTTCAGCGCGGCTGACCTCAATCTTTACTACGACCTTCAGCATCCTTTATGGTACAAACGCCCAGATTGGTTTGGTGTTGTCGGCGTGCAAAAACAATATAAAGGTGAGGATTTACGTTTAAGTTATGTGACTTGGCAAGAACCAGCAAATCCTTTTGTAATTGTGGAATTATTATCTCCTGGAACAGAAGATGAAGATTTAGGTAATAAACAAAATGCCACAGATAAACCTCCTACTAAATGGGAAGTTTACGAACGAATTTTGCGAGTTCCTTACTATATTGTGTTTAGCCGTTACACAAATGAACTCAGAGCATTTCAGTTAGTCGGTGGTCATTATGAACCGATGAATTTAACTGATGGACGCTTACTCATGCCAGAAATCGAATTAAGTTTAGGTTTATGGCAAGGCTCATTTCGAGATATTGAAAGATTGTGGTTAAGGTGGTTCACTTTATCAGGAGAATTGATTCCTGAACCTACAGAAGAAGCGGTTGCTGCTAATGAACGAGCTATGATTGCAGAACAAGAAGCTGAACAAGCAAAAAGAAAAGCAGCACAACTAGCTGAACGTTTGCGGCAATTAGGCGTAAATCCTGATGATTTAGCAGAATTATTGTAATTTTAAGTAACTTAATAGACCTGTAGATAGAATTGCGATCGCCTGAAAATTGTCACAATTAATGACGACATCCGTTATTTTGGGACAATCATCATGGCATTTGGTATTGGCGATTTATTCTGGATTTTCCTCTTGTTCTCTTCTCTACAACCCATCTGGCAAAAGCGTCAAATCGAATATCGCCGTGTGCGCGCTTTACAAGAATTTGAGCGGGAACGTAACAGCCGGGTAATTTTCCTAATTCACCGTCAAGAGTCTATCAGCTTACTCGGTATACCTTTATCACGCTACATCACCATTGAAGACTCCGAACAAATACTACGGGCAATTCGCCTTACTCCCCCAGAAGTTCCCATTGACTTAATCTTGCATACCCCTGGCGGTTTAGTTTTAGCTACCGAACAAATTGCTAGAGCATTAATTCGCCACCCAGCAAAAGTCACCGTGTTTGTACCTCACTATGCAATGAGTGGCGGGACAATGCTAGCGCTGGCTGCTGATGAAATTGTCATGGATGCAAATGCTGTCTTAGGGCCAGTTGATCCCCAATTAGGTAACTTCCCCGCAGCAAGTATTATGAAGGTCGTTAAAGATAAACCTATTGGCGAAGTTGATGACCAAACTTTAATCATGGCAGACCTGGCAGGTAAAGCCATTCAACAAGTACAGCGCTTTGTCCGGACTTTACTCAAAGACAGTATTCCCTCACAAAAAGTCAGCCCAGAAAATATCGAACCAATTATCGAAGCTTTAACAACTGGACGTGTCACTCACGACTATCCCATTACCGTAGAGGAAGCAACAGAAATGGGGCTGCCCGTTACTGTTGGGCTGCCCCGTTCGATTTATGAACTCATGGATTTGTATCCCCAACCACAAGGAGGCAGACCCACAGTTCAGTATATTCCTATGCCTTACGATGACCGTCGGCCAATTTTACCGACACCCAAAGGCAGACCTTTAGAAGAACCAACTCAGACAAGATAAAGAATAAAGCGAATGATTTGGTTGCACCCAAACAGTGCAACTATCTTCAGTCTTTCCCATATTTGTATGGGCCAGTTAGTTTCAGACTTCAGACTTTACACCTCATACTTTCCGTCACGCCTAGGGTGTTTATTTAGGTGACGGTGTAGGCGTAGCTGTGGGTGTTGCTGTTGATGTTGGTGTGGGCGTAGCCGTTGGTGACGGTGTGGGTGTAGCCGTTGGTGTTGCTGTTGATGTTGGGGTGGGCGTAGCCGTTGGTGTTGCTGTTGGCGTAGCCGTTGGTGTTGCTGTTGATGTTGGTGTAGGCGTAGCCGTTGGTGACGGTGACGCTGTTGGTGATGCTGTCGGTGACGGTGCTGGTTTGCCAATAGCATTTTTAGCTTCGGTATTTAGCCTTTGGCGGAATGCTAAATCAGCAATTCCAGTTTCTTGTAACTGAAATTTTTTCTGAGCTTCTTTAACAGCAGCTTCTGTCTGAGGCCCATAAAATTGATCGCGGGGTAGGGGGGTTTTGGGTTTAACTACCGCATTTAAATTGGCTTGCAAAATTTGAATGATTTGCGCTGCCCAATCTTGAGTTTTTGGGCCTGCTATCCCATCTACACCTAACTTGTAACCCTTTTGAAATTCACGGATTGCTTGTTTGGCTTCATTATCCGTTAAGGGTGAATTGTTTACGGTGATTTTATAGCCTAAACCATGAAGCACAGCACGTAACTGCTGCGGTGTATAGTCACGCTGACGCGCAGCAAAAGAAGTGCTTGAAGCTACTACACTTGCTGTAATTAGGCAAGCGGTAGCAATGGTAACGCTTGATTTTCCAAAGCCACACCACATAAATTAAAACTCCTTTGGGTGAAATCAGCAGAATATAAAGGTTAACAGGTGCATTTTAAGTTTCTTGAACATCTGTTTTCTTAATTATTAATTATTTTTGATTAAAAATACTTTAATTGGTTAACTTAATTAATCTTTGATGAGAAATTTTCATCATTTTAGGGAATTATTTTTCACTAGCAGTGCTGTCATCTAAGAAAGCTCAAAAATTATATAATTTAAAAACTTATAGCCAATTACTGTATAATTCAACACTAAAAAAATGGCTAAAATCAAATCTTCCCAGCGGCCACAACATTACTTTGAAAAAGTTATGGCAATTACAGCTACGGCAAATTTATGCTTAGTTTTGTTTAATTTAAGTTACGTACCTTGGCGAGATTTTTACTACAGAAAATTACCGCAAATTACCCAAATTTATGATCCAATTAAAGGTATTGAACCTCATAGAGAAACGCAAAGCTACCTGCAAGCAGTAACAGCATTAGAAGAACAGGTCAGCCAGACGGGGTTACAGTCGCCTCAAGTTCAAACAAAGCTAGAAGAAATTAGCCGTCTCAGTATCGAGATAGTTGACAGCAACCCTTTTGCAGCGGTTGGGAAGAGTGGTACCTTAGAAAAAATCAAAAACCGAATGCGCGATCGCGTCGGTCAAGAATCTGCCAAGCAAGCTTTTAGAACTTTTTGGAGCCAGCAATATTTATCTCAAAAGGGCTGGAATCCAGAAATTAATTTCTTTAAGCAGAATATTCGCCCTTTAATTGCCACGAACTACTACCGCCGCATTGGTGAAGATGGCGAATTACTAGATAATTTTTGGCTGATTGACTTACCCTTTGTCGGTTTATTTGCGCTGGAGTTATTAGTCCGCAGCTTTTATATCAGACGCAGTCATCCGGGTTTTAGCTGGTTAGATGCTGTGTTGTGGCGTTGGTACGATTTATTATTACTGTTACCATTTTGGCGATGGTTGCGAATCGCCCCAGTTTTAATTCGCCTCGATCAGGCACGGCTAATAAATTTACGTCCAGTATGGCGGCAAGTTAACCAAGGAATTGTCGCCAATTTTGCCGAAGAAATCACAGAAATTGTGGTGGTAAGAGTCATTAACCAAATTCAGGGATCAATTCAGCGTGGGGAATTTACCCGCTGGCTGATGCAACAAGAGAACCTGCGCCCTTACATAGATATTAATAATGTTAATGAAGTAGAAGCGATCGCAGGTCTTTTAGTGCAAACAGTTGTTTACCAAGTATTGCCCAAAATTCAACCTGAAATTAATGCCATTTTGCGCCACAATATCAACACAGCTTTCCAGCAAGTTCCGATGTATCGGAACTTGCAAACCCTTCCTGGAGTGGGACAAGCACAAACCCAAATCAGTGAGCAGCTAGCAACCCAAATCACAACTAATCTTTATAACGTGTTGGTTAGTGCAGTAGAAGATCCCGTTGGGGCAAAACTTACCAGTCAGTTAGTACAAAGCTTTAGCCAAGCTCTGGGTACAGAAGTTCAAAATAAACATGTACTTTCCGAAATTCAGAGTTTACTTTTTGACTTTTTAGAAGAAGTCAAACTGAATTACGTTCAGCGCTTATCTCAAGAAGATATAGACCAAATTCTCCAGCAAACCAGGCAGTTACGGACACAAGTACCATTGCAGCCAATCACAGAAAGTAGTGCAATAACAGCCAGGGAAAAGTCAGGGAGATGAAGCAATGAGGCAAGGGGCAGGGAGCAGGGAGAAGTAATTAATGGCCAACCCCAAACACCCATTACTGTCCCATGCCCAATGCCCCATGCCCAATGCCCCATATAATAATTTCTTCCTACTCCCTCCAAAAGAAATGCGCTAAACTCAGATTAGGTCGAACCATATTTGGTTCGTAACAAGACTTCTTGGAAGATATCCCTATCGCAGGAAGTGGGTCGAAGCCCACTTTTTTTATTGGATTTTCGCATGACTCATCCTTTAGTCCCACAAATTATTGATTTAGCAACACCAGTGGCAGAAGAACTGGGATTGGAAGTCGTTGGAGTAGTTTTTCACACTAACCAACGTCCGCCAGTGTTGCGGGTAGACATTCGCAATCCTCAAGAAGACACTGGATTAAATGATTGCGAAAGGATGAGTCGTGCTTTAGAAGCTTCTTTAGATGCGGCGGAGATTATTCCAGATGCCTATGTCTTGGAAATATCTAGTCCCGGTATATCGCGGCAACTGGTGACAGACAGGGAGTTTATTTCTTTTAAAGGATTTCCTGTGATCGTTTCCACTTCCCCACCCTACGACGGACAGCAAGAGTGGACAGGTCAGTTGATTCGCCGGGATGAACAAACGGTTTATTTAAACCAAAAAGGTCGTGTAGTCGAAATTCCCCGCGCTCTAATTACTAGGGTGCAGCTGGATGAGCGCCGATAACCTAGAGGCTAGGGACTAGAGGCTAGGGGCTGGAGGCTAGAGGCTAGGAGCTAGAGGCTAGGGACTAGAGTAAAACTTTTCTCTAATCCTTAGTCTCTAATGTGTAGTTTTCACTACCTAGCTTTTAGTTGATAGTCTCTAGCCCTTAATCTCTAGCACCTAGTCCCTAGCCCCTAGTTTCCCATCCTTAATTTTTAAAGGAGATTACTTATGTCAATGGTCACTTTACCTGGCTTAAAAGACTTAATTGAAAGTATAAGTCGTGAACGTAATTTACCTCGGCTGGCAGTACAATCAGCAATTAGAGAAGCTCTGCTTAAGGGTTATGAACGCTATCGTCGTGCCCAAAATTTGGAGCGCAAACAATTTGATGAAGATTACTTTGAGAATTTTGAGGTAGAACTCGATATCGAAGAAGAAGGTTTCCGAGTTCTCTCGACTAAAACCATCGTTGAAGAAGTTAGCAATTCTGACCACCAAATATCTCTAGATGAAGTACAACAAGTAGCCCCTGAAGCTCAGTTGGGAGACTCTGTAGTCCTAGATGTTACTCCAGACCAAGGCGAATTTGGTCGGATGGCGGCGATGCAAACTAAGCAGGTACTCGCCCAAAAACTGCGGGATCAACAGCGCCAGATGGTGCAAGAAGAATTCCAAGACTTAGAAAGTACTGTCCTGCAAGCAAGAGTTTTGCGGTTTGAGCGACAATCGGTCATTTTGGCTGTTAGCAGTGGTTTTGGTCAACCAGAAGTAGAAGCAGAATTACCAAAACGGGAACAGCTACCTAATGATAACTATCGAGCAAATGCCACCTTTAAGGTGTATCTCAAAAAAGTTTCCCAAGGTCAGCAACGCGGCCCACAATTATTAGTTTCTCGTGCTGATGCAGGCTTAGTAGTGTATTTATTCGCCAATGAAGTACCGGAAATAGAAGATGAAGTTGTGCGGATTGTTGCGGTAGCACGAGAAGCCAATCCTCCTTCTCGTTATGTTGGCCCTCGGACTAAAATTGCCGTAGATACTCTCGACCGTGATGTAGACCCAGTTGGAGCTTGTATTGGCGCACGGGGATCACGGATTCAAGTGGTAGTTAACGAATTACGTGGTGAAAAAATTGATGTGATTCGCTGGTCTCCAGATCCAGCAACTTACATTGCAAATGCTCTTAGCCCCGCACGAGTAGATGAAGTCCGCCTCATGGACCCAGAAACGCGGCAAACTCATGTACTAGTGGCGGAAGATCAACTGAGTTTGGCTATTGGTAAAGAAGGACAAAATGTCCGTTTGGCAGCCCGTTTGACTGGGTGGAAGATTGATATTAAAGATAAAGCTAAATATGACCAAGCTGCAGAAGATGCTAAATTTGCTGCCGCTCGTGCCAAATATCAAGCAGAGCAAGAGGAAGAATATGAATATGAAGATGAGGATGAATCCGATCTGCCAGAACTAGAAGATGATAACAATCAAGAAGAATTAGAATTAGAAGATGACTCTTTTGACAATAACGATGACGAGTAGTTTATTCACATCCAGTTATTTAAGTAATAGTACTTTAATAAAATGTATTATTAATTGCCTTGCATTTGAGGTTTGAGGGAAGCAAAGATAGAGATTTCAATCATCCTTGCTTAACAAGACTGCTGATGTGATGTAGCAAAAAATTCATGAAACCGAATTATCGGCGCTGTATTAGTTGCCGCCAAGTAGGCTTAAAAGAAGAGTTTTGGCGGATTGTCCGCGTCTTTCCATCGGGAAAGGTACAATTAGATGAGGGCATGGGGCGTTCTGCCTATATCTGCCCACAAACGAGCTGCTTGCAAGCCGCTCAGAAAAAAAATCGACTAGGGCGATCGCTACATGCAACAGTGCCAGAAACACTGTATCAAACATTGTGGCAGCGTCTAGCCAAAAGCAATACCCAAAATCAAATTTTAATTTAAGAAATTTGTAGCGGTAATCCCTAGAGTAATTGTGCCAGAAGCCGAACTAGCGGTAGTAACACAGTCTCTGTTGATTGCTGGGGTTAGTGTCAAAATAGTAAATGGGTGTAGTTGACAAACGCCTCTTTTACAATTAAGAGAGACGAAGTAATACTCCCAACAAGTTTTACTCGATTGTGTTGTGGAAGACTCAGAATCAGCAAAACAAAAAACTAAAAAATGGCAACCTGGTAGCGCTCAGGCGCAGTTCGGCATTCAGGGCACCCATAAAAATTTTTTATTTAAAAAACTTTTATGGGTGCCCAGACATCATGATTACTGGTGGGGATGCCAGCAATAAACCGAGACATCTCTCTTTCCTGATTGGAGGCACCGACAAAATCTAAACGGCAACCAAAAAACAGTAGTCAAAGGATGGAGATGTCACAAACCAGGCAACCATCCGCTAAAACTGTAAATTAAAGGGGAAGAGTGGATGAACAACGGCAAAGTTAGAATCTATGAATTATCAAAGGAATTGAATTTGGATAACAAAGAGCTATTAGCAATATGCGACCAGCTCAACATCTCGGTCAAAAGCCATAGCAGTACAATTTCAGATTCGGAGGCAGAACGCATCCGTTCCGCAGCGGAAAAACTCGCAGCAACGAATGGAACACCGAAAAAAGAAACAGGTATAAACACGCATCAAGCACAAGGGCCACAAGCTGGCTCTCGAAATCGACCTGCACCATCACCTCACAAACAACAAATTTTGGAAATTCGTAAACCCAAAATATTGAGAAATCCTAACTCCAACGCCCCAGAGGCATCAGTTAATACAACTACCCCATCTGCTTTGTCTGAAGCTAACCCTCCTTCACCTCCAAAGCCCTTCGCTACACCAGTCTCACCCATGCAGCCGACGGCACCAACTCGACCCGTACCCCGAAATCTTTCTGAGACCCAACAGCAACCAGCTGTTAAAGATGCGGATACAACGCCTAATACACAGCCACAAGAAAAAATAGTTGCGGAAAAGCCGGAAAAACCAGTTTCATCCAAACTGAGACCAGAAAAGCCGCCAAAACCTCAACTAGTTGCGCCTCCTGCCAGGCCAATGTCTGAAGACCCACCAGCGATCGAGCCGCTGAGCCAGGCAGAAAAACCAATTCTCAAACGCGAACGCCCAAAACGTGGCGAAGAAGAACGCGAGCAAGTTAAGCCAAGGGCAGCTAAACCATCCACAGACCAAGCTTCACAGCCTACACCACAAAAACAGGCTCGTCCAACTCCAGGCCCAGTCAAACCCGAACAAAGAGGAAATCGCGCTCCTGGTGGCGCTCCATTCTCCGATCCCCAACGGCCCAGCAGACCAGTTCGTCCCAGTGAAGCTGTAGCAGCAATGCCAATTGCTACACCACCTAGACCAATGCAAGGCGGTGCGGGGAAAGCAGGAGCAACAACAACACTTGATGAAGCCATTCCGGCTGACATTCTCGATTTGAAACGCCCCACACCACCACGTCCAGCCAAAGGTGGTAAAAAGTGGCAAGAAGAAGAAATCATTGATGAAATCAAAGAGAAATCTGGCAAGGCTGGTGTCAAAGGCAAGCGAGTCAAGCCGCTATTAGATGATGATTTTGAGGAAGACGATTTACTGGATGAAGAAGGTTTGGAAATTCCAGCCACAGTCCAGGTCAGCCTTTCAATAGCTCGTCCTCCCAAACCAAAAGCTACGCGACCAACACAACAACCTACAATAGCTGTTGCTAGCCCTACCACTAGAGGGAAAAAGTCGGCTGCTACCAATCGCGACCAAAATCGTCGTCAAGAAGTAGAGACTAAGCGGGAACGTCCAGAAAAATTGGTGGTAACTGGGCCAATGACAGTGCAGGAACTGGCTGATGGTTTAGCGATCGCAGATACAGAGATTGTAAAAATCCTGTTCCTCAAAGGTATGGCAGTGAGCATCACCCAAAATTTGGATGTGCCAACCATTACTTTAATCTGCAACGATTTAGAAGTAGCAGTTGAAACTGCTGAACCAGAAGCAGAAGCCCGCAAAGTTACAGAAATGCTGGATTTGGCAGACATGGAGAATCTCCAACGTCGTCCACCAGTAGTGACCATTATGGGTCACGTAGACCACGGGAAAACCACATTGCTGGACTCCATTCGCAAAACAAAAGTTGCGGCTGGCGAAGCAGGTGGTATTACTCAGCACATTGGAGCCTACCATGTTGATATCGAACATGAAGGTAAGCCACATCAAATCGTCTTCCTGGATACTCCTGGTCACGAAGCATTTACAGCAATGCGAGCACGAGGAGCAAGAGTCACAGATATTGCTGTTTTAGTAGTAGCTGCTGATGATGGCGTGCGTCCCCAAACAATTGAAGCCATTAGCCATGCTCAGGCTGCTGGAGTGCCAATTGTTGTAGCAATTAACAAGATTGACAAAGAAGGCGCACAACCAGAGCGAGTTAAACAAGAACTTACCAACTACGGTCTGACAGCAGAAGACTGGGGTGGTGAAACAATTATGGTTCCCGTGAGTGCGATCAAGGGCGAGAACCTAGATACACTCCTGGAAATGATTCTGTTAGTAGCAGAAGTAGGCGAACTCTCAGCCAACCCAGACCGGGCTGCCAAAGGAACTGTCATAGAAGCGCATTTGGATAAAGCTAAGGGCGCAGTTGCTACCTTGCTGATTCAAAATGGCACCTTGCATGTCGGAGATATGTTGGTAGCTGGCTCGGCATTTGGTAAAGTGCGGGCAATGGTCGATGACAGAGGAAGAAGAGTAGAAATTGCTAGTCCTTCCTTTGCTGTCGAAGTCTTAGGTTTGAGCGATGTACCAGCCGCAGGTGATGAATTTGAGGCCTTCGAGAACGAAAAAGAAGCACGTGCTCTGGCCAGCGATCGCGCAGACAAACAGCGTCAATCCCGACTATTACAGGGACGTGTTACGCTCACAACCCTCTCAGCTCAAGCACAAGAGGGCGAGTTGAAAGAACTCAACTTAATCCTAAAAGCAGATGTGCAAGGTTCAGTGGAAGCTATTGTGGGATCGCTCAGACAAATTCCGCAAAACGAAGTCCAAATCCGGATGTTGTTAGCTACTGCTGGAGAAATCACCGAAACGGATATCGACTTAGCTGCTGCTAGTAACGCTGTAATTATTGGCTTCAACACCACCTATGCCAGTGGAGCCAGACAAGCTGCCGATGAAGCAGGTGTAGATGTGCGGGAATACAACATCATCTACAAACTCCTCGAAGATATTCAAGGAGCCTTGGAAGGTCTGTTGGAACCCGAATTGGTGGAAGAATCCTTGGGACAAACCGAAGTCCGTGCCGTATTCCCAGTTGGTCGAGGCGCAGTTGCTGGTTGTTATGTGCAATCTGGCAAACTAGTCCGCAACTGCAAAGTGCGGGTACGTCGTAACGGTAAGGTGATTTATGAAGGCGTTCTGGATTCCCTCAAACGGATGAAAGAAGATGCGCGTGAAGTCAATGCCGGTTATGAATGCGGTATTGGCATAGATAAATTCCACGATTGGGCTGAAGGTGACATCATCGAAGCCTACCAAATGGTGACTAAACGTCGCACCCTGACAATGACAAAGTAGTGCTGAGTCTACTAGTGCTGAGTTCTAAGTAAAAAGCTCTGAGTCTTGAGTTTTCAACCTCAATACTCGTAACTTCAAACTTACAACTCAGCACCTACAACTCAGAATTGAGAAATGTAACTATGGCCTCATTTCGCTCTGAACCTATCTTGTGGCTTCATGTCGCTGGTTTGGCGACGCTGCCGATTTTTTTGTTTTTGTGCCTAGTGTTTCTATCCGTAGGCGAGCCAGTCTTACCTGTGTGGATGGAACTATGTTTAGTGGCCGCGATTGGAGTGCTACCACTACTGTGGATGCAATTTCGTCGGCCATTTTACATATTTGCGATTTTGGGAGTCGCACTCAAGCCAGAAAATCTGACTGAGCAACAACGGAAAATTCTTTGTTTAATTAATACTAATTTCAATCGTGTGCTGTCCGTTTTGGCAGCAATATTATTAGTAGGGGTGCTGTGGCAAATTTACCAAGCCGCGCCACTGGTAGCCGACATTGCCAGTTTTCTACCCCAATGGCGCAGCGTCGGATTGCTGCTAGCTGCTTTAGCTTTTTTTGCCAGCAATCTGTTTTTGCAAATTCCCGTGAGTGTAGCCAGAATTTTGGTGACTAATGACACAGAATTTGCAGCCATAGAACCATTACCTTTAGATAAGATTCAGCAGGATTACACAATTGTAGGGGTGCGGGTTAATCAAATATTGCCTCGGTTATTTAAATCCGTGTTAGGTATTAACAAAAACACCCAGCAGACCCTAGAGCAAAATACCGATGAAGATTAGGAAAACATCATTTATTTTCTCTTCTGCAAGTCGAATTGCCTGAAGTGCAACCTGCAGTAAATTTTGAAGTTAAAACACAGGAATGAGAAACTATGGCTCAAATTCCAACTTCTAGCGATCGCCAATTTACTAATGATAGTGAAATTTGGCACAGCCTCAAATCCGCGATCGCTGCTAGTTCCGGTTTCCAACGCTGGCAACTAGAGCGCGATGTGCAATTAGACGGAGTGCGTTTAGAACAACAAGTACAACGCTATTTGCGAGAAACTTTAGAGACACTGGCTTACTAAACGCCTATCAAATTTTCTATGTTCGTCTGCAAGCGCTGGAGTTGGCGGTAGGCAGTTTCCAAGCGATCCCCGTCAACTTCCACTTCTGATGTGGGATAATTTTTCAAAATTTCGATCAGCGTTATCTGGCTATCTTGCCTAGCAGAAAGCACCAAAGCAGCACGTAAAGCTTGCCTGTCTGCTTTTTGAGACGGTGTGTGAATTACTTGACTAATTTGATCCAAAATTACGTTACCAATGGGCGTATTTAACACTCTATCTAAAAATACTGGGTTGACTTTCACTGGTTGCGTTAAATACTGACGTACTGCTTTGGGGTTTTGTCGCGCCAAAGCAAAATTTATTTTGAGGGAACTAGAAAGTTCGCCTGTTTGGGCAAATCTCGAAAGTTCCGCTACTGAAAGTGATTCCCGAAAAACTTTGTAGTTTAGCACTACTTGTTCTGCTGCCCAGACGGGAGTAGTAACTGTTAACAGCAAAATCTGCACTAAGCTCACAAACTGATACCGCATCTCTGTTGATTTCCCAAAGGCTGGCTGTGGTGAAAATGATATTTCTACACAATCTAGTAGCCAATCTTGGACTAGATATGTATTGATACCCGCTGAAGAAAAGCTGTCAAGGATCGAGTGATATCAGTTCCCGAAGTGACTTTACAAAAATTTTTAGTGATAAATAATATAAATTCTGTAATTTATCTGTGAAATTTAGCTGATCAATTGCTGACGATCCGGTATAGTTTTGCATGGGTTTGGCAGCTTAATAGCTGTCACCTACCACCTTATTGTTAAGGTAACTTCATTCAGCACTTCACAGACATCAAAAATGAAATATCGGGGTTTTCAAATTATTCCAGCGAAAGGTTTTTGCCCTATTTTTGGCAGTATCCTCACATCTAATCTACCATTAAGAGCCGGACTTAGTACTGTTTTAGTGGTTTCCAGTGGTTTAACACTATTACCTGGCGTAGTAAATGCCGATTCCACTCGGCAAGCAGGTATTACTCCTACTCTGACAGCCCAAACTCCAGCAGCTGCAACTGTAATTTATGTAAACTCAGCAACTGGTTCAGATACTGCTGCAGGTACAACACAAGCCGCTGCTTTGAAAACTATTACTTTTGCCCTGACTAAAGCCCAAGCCGGGACAGTCATTCAATTAGCGCCTGGTACTTATAATCAACAAAGTGGAGAAACTTTTCCACTCATCCTCAAACCAGGAGTAACTCTACGAGGTGATGAAGCCACCAAAGGTCAGGGAATATTAATTACAGGTGGAGGTTTCTACACCAGTAAAACATTTGCCAGACAGGATATTACAATTTTGGCGGATAATAGCACCACGATCGCAGGTCTAACTGTAACCAACCCCAATCAACGGGGTACAGGTGTGTGGGTGGAATCCACTAATCCCCTGATCACAAATAATACGTTTACTCAAAGTCTTAGAGAGGGAGTTTTTGTCACGGGGACAGGAAATCCCAAAATCGAAAACAATGTCTTCGTGCAGAACTCAGGTAATGGGGTTTCTGTAGCTAAAACTGCCCAAGGCGAAATTCGGAATAACTTGTTTCAGAATACTGGTTTTGGTTTGGCAATTGGTGGAACTTCCACACCTTTAATTACAGAAAACCAAATTATCGAAAACCAAGACGGTCTTTTTATCTCAGAAACGGGTAAACCTATACTACGTAAAAATGTTATTCAGAACAATAAGCGGGATGGTGTTGTAGCAACTGTTAATGCTGCACCAGACTTGGGTACAAATGAAAGTCCTGGTGGTAATCTCATCCGTAACAACACTCGTTATGACGTAAATAATGCTACTAAAAATCAGATTGTCGCTGTTGGCAATGATATCGATCAAAAGCGCATTAATGGTTCAGTCGATTTTGTGGCGGCAAACGTTGGCGGTGCTACTGCCTTTAACGATGTACCTACAGGTTACTGGGCTAAAGCCTATATCGAAGCTTTAGCCTCTCAAAAAATTATTGCTGGCTTTCCTGATGGCACCTTTAAACCAAACGATCCGGTAACACGTGCTCAATTCGCTACTATTATCACCAAGGCTTTGACACCAGCATCTAAACGCCCAGCAATTAATTTTAAGGATGTCCCAAGTAATTTTTGGGCTTATGCTGCTATCCAATCTGCTTACCAAAGCCAATTTGTGTCTGGATATCCTGATGGTACATTTAAACCACAGCAGCAAATTCCTCGAGTGCAAGCTTTAGTTGCTTTAGCTAGTGGTCTTGGGTTAACTGCGGATAATCAAAATATCCTCACTTTTTATAGTGATGCGGCGCAGATTCCCAAATATGCGCTGAATCAAGTTGCTGCTGCTACAGCACGGCAACTAGTGATCAACTATCCCACAGTCAAGCAACTTAATCCTAATCGTGATGCTACTAGGGCAGAAGTTGCTGCGTTTGTTTACCAAGCACTAGTTAATGCAGGACGTGCCCCAGCAATTCCGTCTTCTTATGTAGTGCAGGTTCCATAGATGAATGTTAGTGGTCGCTCGCAAAAGTTTTGACCGATTCGTAGTCAGTAATTTGAGTGCTAAAAAATACAGCTTTCTGGTCATAACTACGAATTATTCTAATACCGAATTGATGTGCTTAACCACTAGTAGCCTGTTCATGAATGTAATGTTGATAAGTTTGTAGATAGCACAAAATGTGCCTCAGAATTTAGGATATTACTCCTGACTACGAACTTATTTCCTCATAATTATGAATTCGCAAAAATAAAAGCGCCAAGTTAACAAATTGTCAGTCTTAGCGCTTTTATTTTTGTGATTTTCCTTAAATTTAGGGTCTCAAAATGTTGCTGACCCTTATTTAAATTGGCTTATTTATATTCAAGGTCTTTATATTGGCTGACCTCGTTTCAACAATTTTTAGTTTCTCAGAAAAATTTCTATTTTTTGATTTCCTAAGATTGTTTTTATTTTTTCTGACTTTATATTTCAAAAATTCAACTATCGTTAATTAACTTAAATATGATAAAGATATATAAAGAAATAGCAGTACCTTGGTATCAGGTTTTGCAACTAAAATTGTTATTTTTCTTTAAGCTAATCTCAAAAATTACAGATGTTCTAGGAACTTAAGAACATCTAATAAATTTAAGAGCGTTTTTGCTTTTGCTGTTCCCAACGCCAGAGAAATACCATCAGCGCCACAATTCCTATTTGCAGCAGTAGGTTAGACAGACTGTTATCGATATCTCGCCCAGCCAGCAGTCTAAAAAAAAATACGAAAACGCCAATCATCCCAGACGCGCCACAAGCGACATAGATAAATTTTCGCAAGCCTCGGTAAGGCGCTGCCATTTCAGCTTTGAGGCGGGCATATTGTTCAGGGTTAAGGCGACTTTTTGGATTTGGTTCTACCATGAGTCAAAATTATGCTACAATCTTGGATTGTGTACGCCGATGTGGCTCAGTGGTAGAGCAGCTGATTCGTAATCAGCAGGCCACGGGTTCAAATCCCGTCATCGGCTTTCATTAAGTAAAGTGTGACATATAGCGGTTCCTATGTTGGTGTACAGTGAGGTACAGCCATAAAATAATTAACCGCTGTTCGCGTACCGTTCCGCAGGAATGGAAGAGGATAAACGCAGCGAAAAGTTTTGCACCGGGAAGCCCGAACGCGCAAACTTTTCAAGACAGATACACACTGATTAATTTTTACTTCACTAGACTAGGTAACCCTATAAATGAACTTTGTAGCCAATTAGGATAAACATCAATAAAATCTGAATTTATGTTTTAAAAAATCTCAAATTCCAGCTATAAGTCTTCAGAAAAAGTCTCTGGAGTTTCTTTACCTATTTTCAATTGTTTTTTACTAAGCTTGAGTCCCTTCCAAAGAGCCTTTATATGTTGATAAGCTTCATGGGAAGGTATTTTTCCACTTGTTACTAAGTTAGAAATATAAGTAATGCGCTGGCTAAATTCTTGCAAATTAGCATTAAAAGCTAGATTTTCAGGCTTAATCTGTCCATAGTAGCGGCTACGGGCATAGAGAAAATCATTTTTGTTAACCAATATGTTTTCTCCTATTGATTAATTTTTAATTGAATTGACAATAAAAATCTAGCCAAGTAATGAAAAAAAAATTTTATTTTAATAAAACAAAAACAGCAGGGCTAACGAATCTCAACTCTAGAGGTTGTATACATAAGGATTATAATTTTACCCAATACTAACATTGGGTAAACTTAATCCTTGATGGAAACAAGTTTGGCAAGAAAATGCGTTAACCCTACTGGAAACTGACGTACTCACTATAAATTTATACCGTCTAAATATCTTTTCTTCCTAGGGTAAAAAATCATAAAAAATCAGGTATTTGCTTTAAACGGAAAAATTGTTGCTTTTGGAGTATTGCATAAATGGTGGAAGATATGCGATCGCAGTCACTGACAGTCATCTAGTCAAGCAGGATAGTTTTCACAAAAGTTTTGTAACAAAGATATGCAGTTAGCGATCGCGCCTAAATGAGCAATTTCATAGCCATGAGTGTTTTGGGTCGGAAATGCCAAGCAAGCAGCACGCCCTACATGGCCAAATTTCATGGCAATTGAAGCATCGCTACCAAACTGACTCAAAATAGTCAGCTGCACTGGTATATCTATCTGTTTAGCACAATTGCATAGTTGCCCATTCAGCGTCTCATCATATATACCGTAGGCATCTTGAGAGAGAATTACCGGGCTTTTACCATCCTCAATCGGATATTCGCTAGATAAAGGACAAATTTCCAAAGCAATCAAAGCATCCAATACTTGATTTTGGGTGAAAAATAGCGCCCCGATGGCTCCTACTTCTTCTTTGGCTGAGGCGACTAAATAAACATCTACTGCTGGTTGTTTGAGTTGTTGCGCTAGTGCTAGCAGAATTGCCACCGAAGCTTTATTATCCAGAGTGTAACTGGCGATGTGATCCTTTAATCTAATGGGACGCTTGCGATGCTTACCAACTACCATTCTCGTTCCAGGACGAATGCCGGCTGCTTCTAACTCAGCAGTGTTACATTTGGTTTCAATCCAAGCATTTTCCCACTTGATGCTAGTATCTTCCTGCTGGACTTTTTGGGGCGATTCATGGGAAACATGACGAGAACCAAAACTGAGAATACCACTAATAGTTTCGGCATCGCCCAATAAATCTACAACACCTTCACCATAAATCCACGGGTAAGAGCCACCGAGTTTGCGGACTTCTACGCGTCCGTCATCGCCAATAGTTTTGACAATTGCACCAATTTCGTCTTTGTGAGCAGTAATCGCAATTGCTCGGTCAGGATTTTTACCAGGAATTTTGGCAATGACATTATCAGCGCGATCGCTCCATACTTCTACACCCAGTTTGGCAAATTCTTGCAGTAAAAATTGGTTAATTTCGGTTTCTACACCACTGGGAGAATGATGCATCACCAATTCTGCAATAATTTTGAATAAATGCTCGTAATCCCACATAGAGCTATGATTTTAAGCTAACAATTAAGTATAAAGATTTTTACGGAAAATCACATATTCAAGGGTCAAAATGCAAGCAATATCCAGGGCCAAGCCAAACTTTTTTCAGCAACCCACCTTTGCTTCGTTAAAAGAAGAACGGCTACACCGCAAGCAACGCCTAGCAGCCGCATTCCGACTATTCGCCCGCTTTGGATTTGATGAAGGTATTGCAGGTCATATCACTGTACGCGATCCAGAAAATCCCGATCAATTCTGGGTTAATCCCTTAGGAAAACACTTTGCTTTAATTCGCGTTAGTGATCTAATTTTAGTAAACCAAACAGGCGAAATCGTCGAAGGCGATCGCCCCATCAATGGCGCAGCTTTTGCGATTCATTCCCAAATCCATGCAGCGCGTCCTGATGTCATAGCCGCAGCTCATGCCCATTCGGTTTATGGTAAAAGTTGGTCTAGTCTTGGTCGTCTGCTTGACCCCTTAACCCAAGATGCTTGTGCTTTCTACCAAGACCATAGTCTATTTGATGACTATACAGGAGTAGTTCTGGAAGTTGCTGAAGGTCAGCGAATTGCCGAAACTTTAGGACAAAATAAAGCCATAATTCTGAAGAATCATGGCTTATTAACAGTTGGTCATTCAGTTGATGAAACTGCTTGGTGGTTCATCACAATGGAGCGTTCTTGTCAAGCCCAGTTACTTGCTGAGGCGGCTGGTAAACCTCAACTAATTAGGCCAGAATCAGCTAGCTTGGCACATCAACAAGTAGGCGGCCATGATTTAGGCTGGTTTAGTTTTCAACCTTTGTATGAGTTGATTGTCCAGCAGGAACCAGACTTACTGTCTTAAGCAGAGATTGTTTGCGTTTGCGTTTAAGTAAAGCTGCTGCACCAAAAGCACCGATAGCCACAGTCCCCAATGCTGTAGAGGGTTCGGGGACTGGCTGCATAGATTTTTCGATTTGCTGAAAGGCGTAATCTCCTAAGACTTTATGAGCAGCAGTTGTGGGATGAAGCCCATCCCAAAAGAAATATTGATTTTGGATGCTTGGGTCAGCTGCACAGGATGGATCAACTAGGCAAGGTTTTGCCACTTCTTTGAAACCATATTTGACCCCCTGCATATTTTTTGTATCGTTCATAATATCTGTAAATACAGAATTAGCATCCAGACTGATGAGTTTGACATCAGGATTGAGGACTTTGTTTAAATCAGCGATCGCATCTGATAAATCAGAGTTATGCTCTTTAGTCAAATCTGTGAGAGCTTGGGAAACTTCTGCTGCTGGGGTTTCTGGAGGTAAAGGAAAAGTAGGATCGAGATTGTTAGCGCGAGGTAGCTGGCCTAAATCGGGTAAGTTAACTACCAGAATATTTTTAGCCCCCACATCAGCTAGAGATGCGATCGCTTGTTTTAAACTTGTAATTGTCTTGGTCGGATCTGTCAAAGGTTTAAAATAATTGGGATCAGCATTCGTAGGTAAATAATCATTCGCACCAGTCCACAATACATAAAGTGCGTTTGAGTCAGCATTTTTAGTTGGAAAAAGTGGCGTTGTAAATGCTGCTATCTGCTGTTGAAAGCCAGGTAAAAGCGGCGAAATAGTATTTTTATCTATGCTAGTAGCTCCACCAAAAGCATAGTTAATGCCGTTTTTCGGCGCAGCACCCTTGGCAACATCAGTATAAAGAGTAGGAGAACTATCTAATTGCAGTTTCTTAGCAAGCTCATCTATCCAGATAGGCCCATTGGAAAAGTTTCCGTCAAAGTAAGGCGGCGGTGGAAATCCTACTCCTGTCTTGGGGTCTATAGTAGAGTTGTATACATTACCTGCATCTGAAAGACTGTCCCCAAATACGTAAATCCCACTAAATTGTGCAGCAGTTGCTTTCGATGGCAACATAAAAGAGAAAAGAATAAAGCCTGCTGCGACAAAGCGTTTTTTCATGATCGTGCAACTCTGGTTATAATTTGGTACGTCTTAATTAAAAAATGCCAAGTTTCTCAATAGATACACTGGCATGGGTTTGAAGTTTGGCAAAATTAATCTTTGACCTCAAGTCTTCAAACTCATTTACGTGTTTTTAATGAGACAATCTACAATTTTTATTACTTCCAAAATATAAGCTAAAAATGCTGTAATTGCCTAAATTCACTGAATTTTTATATACGATCTACATTTGTTTTACAAAAAATTTTTAGACTTTCATGCCAAATATCAGTACAGTTTGTAGTCCGTACGAAAAACTGAGTCAGCTTACTTAAGTAAGACATGAATTTGCACTAAAGTATCAAGTTTGTGGACGCTTTAACTTCAAAGCATCAACAGCCGATATTCCTTCACCCTGAATGCCGAAGTACCACAAAGCCGCCGCCGCCTCTGCACGAGTTACAGGTTTTTTCGGTTGGAATAGGGTTGTATATCCAAATACACGGCGAATATTTGATTGTTCGCCATTTTGGTAATCAGCTAACACTGCTCTTAAAGCTTTCGGGTCAATTTTCCCTGCATCTTGGAAACCCCAAGTTTGCCTCACCACCTCTAAATTCGCTGATGGTAAAGCTTGGCGAGTATCTAAAGGTAATTTCCACAGTAACAACTGCTCCCTTGTTAGGGGTGCATCAGGACGGAATAAAACTGCTGTAGTATCCCCAGACAAGGGACTTGGAATTAATCCAGCTTCGGCTAATCCTTGAATCACAGGAAAATCAGAGTCTTTTGAGGACACATCACTAAAAGCTGGTTGAGCGCTTTCTGATGCTAAGCGAATCTGTTTAGCTGGGTTATTAGCATACATGGCATTATTAGCAGCCACTAGCCAACGAGCATACTCTCTACGATTTATGGTTTTACTAGGCGCAAATAGGTTACTTGTAGTATTGGAGTTGCTCTTATTAACTGAAGAGTCTGGAGATAAAACTCCTAATTTTGCTAAATCTTGAATGTGTTGCCGCAGTTCTTGAGGTACTTTATTCAAATCGCTAAATTCTTGAGCTTCCCCGGTAACTGTCGCCACCTGTTGGCTATTAGATGTATTTGCTGGCTGTGTCGCCACGTTTGCAGGTAGTATAGGGCCAATAAATTCTGGATTACCAGGTTGGGGAATATTGTTAGACGTTGTGGTGGTAGTAGTTTCGCTAGGATTAGTAGTTGGTGTAGGTTGTGCCGTGGCTGTAGCTGCAGGAAGATACTCAATCAGTAATTGGGTGGCTGTTTGTGGTTGATTTGGTGTAGGGTTAGTTACTGATTGAGCTTGAATAGAAACTTTCACCTGCAAATCATTGCGACGCGCCTCAAAAACGCCTGATAAATCATCTGTCGGTTGTTGTAAAATCTGCCAATTGTTCGCCTGCAATTGTTCGCGGTAGAAGTTGGCAATAAAATTGCTGGGGTCAGAACTTAGCCAGCGAGTGGATGTGCTGTTTTCTGTACCGCTAGGTGGTGTAACTGCTTCTAATTTAGCGTTGGGATATAAAGGAATATCTTGCGGAAAATCAGTTGGTAATTTAACTGTTGATTCGTTCTGCTGTGCTTGCTGTTGGCTATCCTTAGCTTCTCCAAACACAACTGGGTTATTTTGCAACTGAGGATCAGCCGCCAAAGACTGCTCAAGGTTTTGAGCAGTGGGACTGTTAGCGCAGGCTGTTAACGAAGTGAGTAAAACAGCCAAACTCAGAAATATAGCCGGACGTTTACAAGGCAGCACAGGAAATCACAAATCTAGTGTCAATTCCTACCCTAGCGCAGACTGTGAACTCCAGTTCAAATTTGAGTATGAAATTTCACGGAGAAGATTTTTAAGATTTGATTATTGATGTATGAGTGGGGATTCAATACTTGTCGATTACGGACAAAAGGGGAAGGGGTAAAGGGGCAAGAAAAAACCTTTAACCCTTACCCTTTCACCATTTCCCCAAAACAAATTCCGAGTTGAAAATCCTTAACCGAGCAGTATTGGGTGGGGATTTCCCTATACCCTGTTATTTTTGTTAAAAATTCCTTGTTAACTGTCTCAAAATTGCAAACCAGAGTAGCCGCAGAGGAAAGTTAGAACCTTGGAGTACTTTCACTCGCAGAAAGCGTCCAGTTCCCAGACGGGCAATACCCTTAAGTCTTGCCAAAAATCTTACCCCAAACAAATTGAGTTTACTATTTTTGACAACATACAAGGGCATGAAGGCAAGTTTACCGTAGAGGACATCAGCACGATGAGTTTTGCTGAGATTATTCTTATGATGCTCTGGATTTGGTAATCCTCCATGTTCGCCATAGTTCCGCCAAGGAATATAGTTTTTCAGACCTTTACGTCGGAGAAAACTATCAATAGTTGAGTCCCAACTAGAATAGTTAGTTTCTCCTACTTGGGTGCGAATTTCTTCAGCAAGTTCTATTAAAAATCTGGCACTTTCAGGAGTGACAATATAAGCTACAGTTGAGGCAGAAAAGCCTTCAGCATAACCATCAGGTGAAACGTAATATATTTGTGGCGCACAAGTGTATAGCCAACTAATTCCTACATTACTTTGGTGAGGATTAAAGGGTAAAGGCAGCTTGCCAAAATTAACTACTGGTACAAAGTCTGCCTCAATAATCATCGTTGCTTGAGTTTCTTTAATCGCCCTTTCCCAAGCTGTGCGATGGTTTAAAAGACAAAGATAACTCCGAGAGTAGCTTTGATATTCTGTTTTGCGTTCCTGTCTGAGAACTTCGCTGCTAAACCCTTGATTTGTTAATAATTCTTCTAACTCCTGAGTAGATTCTTTATAGGCAATAATGAAGACTCTACTAATACGCTTAACTAGAGAATTCTCATCACTGCTATCCTGGGCAATATTCTTAATTGTTGAAGCTGTTTCCGGCTGAAGTTGCATAGTTAAATTAACTTATTAAAATAATTTTTATAATCATCTTGTCCCAGCGAAATTCTAGAAATTTGGGGCTTAATTATTAGTGAAATTTAACAAATATCTTTTATAAATATAAAAGGGGCTAAGAAAAGCTCCAATTAAAAGTTCCAACTCGCAAGCAGCTACAATATCAGTTTTTAGAACTAAGCGGTATTTGAACCAATGGAGAAATATTTTGCGGATATCGTTAGCCATATAAGCTAGAGAAACAAAAGGTTGCTGCCAAATTTGTAAATCTAGCATCCGCGTGTAATGTCGGCTTAATCCTATACCACGCATTAATTTAAACAAATATTCTTTTTCTAAACGCTGCTTAGGAATCCGGTGATAAATTTCCATCTCGGCGTTATGCCAAATTTCCCAACCTGCTTTTTTTATATGAGTTAATGCTTCTATATCTTCAGCAGTGACCAATGAACCATTTACTCGACCGTGGAAAAAGAGAGTTTTAGGAACATTTTCGATCCAGGCTTGTTTACGTACTACTAATCCTGCACCTGCAGGCAGAACTTTTTTAAAGTACAAGCTGTTTTCTGGTGCAGAATAGCAAATAGTTCTACTACTACCACCTATAGCTAAAAATAGACTAATCCTATCGAAGTTATGAGGTGGTGTAACTTCATAATCTCCGTAAATTCTGCCACCATAAGCCCCGGCTTGAGGATGATTTTTGCCAAAATTATAGGCAGATGCTACCCAATTAGGAGTTGGTAAATTATCATCATCGAGAAACCCGATCAATGAACCTTCTGCTTCTTGGATAGCACGCTCTCGCGCATAGCTTAATCCTTGCTGCGTTTCTAAGTAATATTTAAGTGCATAAGCAGCAGGCCAATTTGCTTGATATTCTTGAACTACTTTGGCTGTATTATCTTTGCTATTGTTATCAATAACAAGTATTTCCCAATTTATTGGTTCAGTCTCTATACCTAACTGCGCGGTATATGCACAACAATCTTTGAGCTTATCTAAAACATCAGGTAAACGTTTTTCGCCATTAAATGTACATATAGCCACGCTAAAATTAATCATAATTTTAATGACAAAAAATTTAGGAACAAATTATATCTTTGATTAAATTTTTAGTCATTATTAATATCAATGTCACCAGCAAAAATACTGAGCCAAGATTTAGAATTACAAAATGTTACAGCTATCATCAATTGCTGCTGTATTTGTCCAAGTCATTAATTTGGGGTGAGGGAAACTGATTTAAAACTCGCCACAGCACAGTGTAACTGCCATCAGAACGACGACGAACAGGGCGAAAGGCTAGAAGGATATCACTACTGTGTAGTTGTGCTGCTTGCCCTAAATATTGCCGTTCTTGGGGTGTAAGTTTTCTATTGTTCAAAATTATGTCTGGTAACTGAAATTGTAGCGATCGCACTAAGTAGGTATGATTTAATTGCGCTTTAGCGCTAGTCAAAATCACTTGATTTAAATTCCAGTTCTGGTCTTTACCGGTCAACAAGCGTCGCCGTTCCATTTGTAAAGCATCTAATTGCTTAGGCGGTTGGTATTTGAGGAAAAATTCTCTTGTGGGTTTGGCCAAGGTTTGCAACTGAGAATCTAACTTGGTCAGGGGAATATCACCCAAATCCACCATAAAGCTGTAATCTACACCTTGATGTCTCAAACCAAAGCGATCGCCAACTAGTTGAAGTGCTAGACTGGGATTAAATCCGCCTTGATAATCACCCAACAAAGGAAAAGGATAGCGTTCACTAACAGTAGGTGCCAAGCGGTTTTCGATAGTATTAAGCGGACGCTGGTAAGCCGAATTAGGTAAAACGCGGAAAATGCCAGTACGAGGCAATTTCAAAAACGCAGCGTAAATTTGAGGTTCTTGGGGATCGATGTCGTAGCTAAAGTGGTCAAGTACCGCAGAAGTTTCCTGAGGCTTAGTAAATTGATTTTTTAAGGGGAATTCCACCTGGGCTGCGGTCAAATATTTCTTGGCATCTGCCAAAATTGTCAGCGCTTCCGGAGGAGGTGCGATCGCGGGTTGTACAAGGGGTACATAATCTGCTATTGCAGTTTTCCCAGTTCTACCGATAATAGGTAGTGGAGGTGAAAATAAATTTGGTTCTTGTGTGGCAAAAGGTGTCGCCAGCTTATCCAGATGAGGAAGTTGCATCGGCGCGATCGCTAACACAGAATCTGATTGTCGTTCTCCCGATACTAAAGGTAGTGGTCTGACTAAGCTTAATTCCCCACGTCGGGATAATAACCGATCTATTACTGGGGTAAGTTTTAATAATTCTTGGTTAGAAGCATACAAAGAGCAGTAAATTTTTATTTGTGGCTCAGTTAATGGCTCGGCTAAAAAAGACAAGTTCTCCGTAACGTCAACTCTAGACATACATAAAGTTTTGGGGCTTTTGTATTGACGGTTGAGAAAAGCGTCTACAAACTTGGTGTAGACATTTAATTGCCCTTGAACCGAACGCATCCGATTTGCATCAGGCGTAGTAATAGCTTGTTCAATGCGGGCAATCAAATCAATCTGTTGCTGTACCATTCGGCTGGCTGCAGTATAAAAGCTTTCATTTGCCGGTACTGCCGCCAGATTTAGATTCGCTGATAATACAGAGCGATCATTAAGGCTCGAAAGGTTATCAGGAACAGAAACCAAGGAAAAAGGTAGCAAAAAGCTGAAAAAGATGTGTCTCATCTGAAAAATGCAGGACTGATAGGTGTAGGAAAAATCTAAAATAGATATTAAATTTAAAAGAAAGAACGACCATCGACCAGCGTCAGTCCATCTTAAACTTTCTGTCAAGCGCCGCCGGGTTGTTACCAGTGCTGAAACACGATTACATGCCAGTTTCCCAAGATCAGCCGATCTATTCTGAGGCTCCACTCCAGCTGTTGCTGTTTGTTGATGGACGGCCCAAGTCCCGACAACAGGTACAGCGAATACGTGCTTACTTAAAAGAATTACAGGCTGGGTATCAGTTTGAACTTCAAATCATTGATGTAGGACAACAACCTTATTTGGCGGAACACTTTAAATTAGTGGCAACGCCAGCCTTAGTCAAAATCCACCCGGAACCCAGGCAAATTATTGCTGGTAGTAATATAATCGGTCAACTAAAAAATTGGTGGCCTCGCTGGCAAGCTTCTGTCGATGCCTATTTAAAATTACAAGAAGATTTACAAGAACGTCTAGAGGACAATAGTCGAGTAGTCGCGCCCAAATCTACAATTAGTTCCGTTGCTGTTTCCGCCGAACTTATACGCCTTTCTGACGAAATTTTTCGTTTGAAACAGGAACAAGAAAAACTTCACGAGCAGTTGCAATTTAAAGACAGGGTAATCTCTGTGCTGGCCCATGACCTCCGTAATCCTTTAACTGCTGCTGCGATCGCCATAGAAACGCTTCAATCTAACTACAATATCGAAACCGGCCAATTCCAGCGCCTCAAACCAGCAATGACGGCGCACTTACTCAAGCAAGCCCGGACTCAAACTAAAACAATTGACCGTATGATTACGGATCTTTTGCAAGTAGGTAGGGGCAATGATACAGAGTTACCAATAGTACCCCAAAAAATGGAAATCGGCAAACTCTGTTTCCATGTATTGGAAGAATTGCGCGATCGCTACACTGCCAAATCTCAACAGATAGAAACAGATGTCCCCCAAGACTTACCCTATGTTTATGCCGATCCAGAGCGCATTCACCAAGTGTTGATCAACCTGTTGGATAATGCTATTAAATATACGCCGGCGGGTGGCAAAATTAGTATTACAGGACTACATCGTACTACTCAAAAAGTGCAAATTAGTATTGGTGATACTGGCCCAGGAATTCCTTACGAAAACCGCGATCGCATTTTTGAAAACCACTTCCGTTTACAACGAGATGAAGGTACAGAAGGTTATGGTATTGGTCTTTGCGTATGCCAACGAATTATTCGGGCGCACTATGGTCAGATTTGGGTAGACTCTGTCCCTAATGGTGGAGCATGGTTTCACTTCACTTTGCCAGTTTATCCCTCTTAGTCATACCATTTTGTATTTTTATTGAGCCTTTACTTTTAAGCTTGAGCTTGTGTAAAAGACTTGAGATTTCCAATTTTAAAGTTTGCTCTCAAGGTTCTTCATCTAATACCAAGTCAATAAATTTTTGTGCCATATCAATCATCTGTAAGGACGCAAAACTTTGCATCCCCACCTCATCATCTTAGTAATTGAAATAAAATCCGAAATTTTACCAAGTTGAAGAATGGTCGCTACATATTTAGGTTATGTTTTGTCCCTCAAATCAACCTATACATTTGTAGCATTATTTTTCTATTTGCTATTACTATTGGTACCTTTTTTATACTAGCAAAAACCACTATTTTTTGCTTATTTACGCTGTAATATCATAGTGATTTTTGTTAATTATTCAAGATTTTATATTCTAGATTAAATAGAAAAATCATTTTAGGCTTTAAGGATAAAATTGTAATATAGATTTTAAATATTTATCAGTTATGTATCTACAGGATTAGCTAAGTTGTTCGGAAAAAAAGAATATTTTAATAAAAATTAAAAAAGCTCAAATCCTCTCCCATGCTGCCTCCTGCTTTATCGTAAATACAAATATTTACGCCGTTATACTTAAAACTGATGATTAAAATTTTAAAGCAAAATCCTAGAGTCAAAGCCTAGGATTGATAGACTCGTTATTGATTAATTATTTGAGGATAATGCGATTGCGTCCTTCTGCCTTTGCTTGGTAAAGTGCTTTATCAGCTGTCACAATTAAATCTGCAGGAGAAGATTCCCAAGTAGGTATAACAGTCGCTACACCCATGCTTAATGTGACATATTGGCTAACCTCTGAACCTGCATGAGTTATTTGTAAATTTCTCACTCCAGCTTGCATTGCAGCAGCAACGTGAACTGCACCAAACGCATGGGTATGAGGCATAACCACGGCAAATTCTTCACCGCCGTAACGCGCCACTAAATCGTGATTTTTCTGGGCTGTATGACTTAAGACAGCACCCACTTTTTGTAGACATACATCTCCAGCTGGGTGACCATATTTATCATTGTAAAGTTTAAAAAAGTCGATATCACATAAAATTAATGATAGAGGTGCTTCCTCTTGCGCTAAATTAATCCATTGAGTATTTAAATAATCATCAAAACGGCGACGATTAGCCAATCCTGTTAAACCATCAACATTGGCAATATGCTGTAAAGCTTGGTTTGCCGCTTCTAATTGTTTATATACTTGTGCCTGTTGCAATAGCCGTCGTAAACGCTGGCGTAAAACTGCCCAGTGAATAGGTTTAGTTATGTAATCCATCGCTCCAGCTTCAAAAGCACGATTGACAGAATCTTCATCATCTAAGCAAGTAATCATCAATATGGGAGTCCGCTCCCATAGTTTAGAAATCACTGTATTGCCAAGAGCAGAATCTGTATCAAAACTGGCTAGTGCTGACATCAAGTTATTTCTAGCAATCTTGAGCAATTGCTTACAACAGGTAAAGCCATCCATGACAGGCATTACTGCATCTAGCAAGACTATATCCGGTTTGATAGTATCGTAAGCATCTAGACACTGTTGGCCATCATTGACTTCAACCACCCGATAGCCTTCTTGTTCCATAGCTTTACGCAACAGCACTCGCATGGTCTTGTCATCATCAGCCACTAAAATTAGTGGCGGTTGCTTAGAAAGAGGAAATGGGCTTATGCCTGACATGAGTTGCGTTCCACAGAAAATAAAAGTATCGCTAAAGGCGAACTTGGAAAAACTTACCCCCTGAACTAAATCGCCTGTGAGCGATAGTGTTCTGGTTCTTACTGGATTGCGAGAAACAGGTTAGGTTCTGCTTCTTGATGTACCAGTTTGCCGAATGCCCAGTAATGCAAATGTTGGATGAGATAATCGGTATAAGTAGTGAGTTTGCAGATAAACACGAAAAAAGGCTGTCTTAACGGAAGCTAGGGATGCTTGCTTCCATATCGATGCCAAGACTTGTAGCCGGAAGGTATCCTGCTGTTGGTGCGTAGGACACTCAATGATTCTCAGCCAAGCAAATAGTAGATTACTAGGTTGCATAGACAATTTATTGAAAACACAAAGGCAATTGCAATCTGCTTGTCCAGTTAAGGACATAGTCAGAAATGTATTTTTAACGTTTAATGAGAATTAAGCCTTGAAACCCTTATAATTTCGTAGGTAGTCACAAAACAATGATTTTGGACTAATCTAGAAACCCTTATGGCATAAGAGGTGTTTCTAATTCACATTAGGCGTACTATTTATATTTCCCTAGTCCTGAAGTCGAATTGCCATTTCCGGGAAAACTTCTAATATTCACCCTCGTTTTCAGTTATACAGTATTTTTTAGCACTCAGCATTTATTGGCAAACAATAAAATGCACTGAGAAAAAAACTCTCAAGATAAATCCTGAAAATCACTATTATTAAAGTTTTTGATGACTTAGATTATATTTTTAGAGTTTTTGATCATGATATTGCTGAAAAAATATAGATAAGAAAATCTCAATATATTTACTAGTTTTTAGATTAATTTACGTGTAAATACTGAAAAAAATCAAAAAAAGTTCATTTATAGATAAGCGATCACAGATCAATAGCTTGTGTGATATTCACTAGGTAATAATTTATGAGCATGAAGGGCTGAGTTTAAGGCTATAGATTGTTTAAAAGGGACTTTCTTGTTTTGTGATGTTGGCAGGAAGTAGGATTATATCTTGAAAAAAGGATTCACTTTAACGATCGCTACTACGCGGCTCAACTAAAATAAGATTAAAGCTTCATTAGCTTCTATTACGGTTCTACAAAAAATTAATTGTTGAAAAAACATCGGTAAATTCAATGCCCGATCCATTAATGTATCTACAAGATAATTACGTTGTTTTGGAAACAAACCAACCAGAACAATTTTTAACTGCCTCAGAGTTATTAGAAAAACTTAAGTTAGTTCTACAAAAAATCGATTTTGAGGATTTACCACCTGATGTGCAAAGAATTGATGGGGTAGAAGCTCAAGTCCAGTATTTAATCGATACAAGCTGTGAGTTGGATTTAGGGCCTGGTAAATATTTACAGTGGTATGCAGTACGCTTAGAAAAGTAAATTGTCATCACCATAATCTTATTAAGTTAAAAATCAGTGGTAGCTGGAAACCCCACTGATTAAAGACCACTAAATTGTTGATTTAGTGGGAATTTATATTTAAATTACGAATTACTAGTTGTAGTAATCAGTGCTAATTCAATTTTATCTACTTCTGGCTGTGTGATTTGTACCTCAACATTAGGGCCAAAATATTTGAGCATTTTTTCCTGTTTTTGCTGCCAAGCATCAATTGGGAGTAGTGGCGAATCAAATTCTAAAATTAAAGCGTAAGCTCCATTAATTTCTTTTTCTTTTAAGCCTGTGACAATTGGTGTGTCTTCGTCTGTTTTACCTAAACCCAGAAAAGAGAGTGCCCTGTCAAGATGAGCATTTTGCCCATAGCAATAGCGGGTAATATCTTTACGGATTTTATTTTGAGTGACAGTGGCTTGTTGTTCGCGCAGTGCCAAAACTTCAGGCGTAGTAGTTTGGCTAAAAGGTATGGGCTTGAGTTCATTAGCTTTAAGCGCTAGTCCTCCTAACAATAGAGGAAAGCCGTAAAAAAATCCCACAAGATTGAGTGTGGCATTATCAGCCGCGTAGGCTACAAAGCCAACAATGGTTAGGATAGCACCGACAGTTAAACCGATGGTTCCCAAAGAAATTTGGCGTAACATGAGCTGAAATTGTATAAATTCTTAAAACATTAATTTTATTATCATCGGTTATTTGTGCCTTACTAGGGCGAAGTCAAAAGAAGCCAGTGCTTCAGGCTTTTGTAGGGTGGGTATTGCCCATCCTAATATTGGATGGGTTTGGAGCCACTATTCAAAAATTCTGAACTAAGCTAATTGGCATTTAAGTTGCATTATCAAGGCAGGTAATACCACTTCTCTAAATCCAGGCTACAGATAATTCTCCCCCTGCTTCCTATGTGTAGCCATATTTTGGAGAATTGGTATAAGGGATTTCCAGAAAATAAATTATCCAATTTACAAGAGATAATATTTTTCTTTCTCCCCCTGCTCCCTGCCCCCCTGCCTACGCAACGTTCGCGTAGGCAGGGGGGCAGGGATGGTATATTTTTTTAGTTGGAAGTCCCTAAAATGCCCGCCCCACAGGAGACTCATAAATTTAATATGCAAACTCAATGTGTTTTGGCTGATTAACTGTTAACTATTTATTCCACAGAAGAATTTTCCTGTGTATCCTGTTCAGATCCAACTTTTTCCCTAGCCCAGCTATCGATCGCATCACCCAAAGCGGTAGTTAAATTATTGCGGGTTTGAGCGTGGTTGTCTTGCTCGGTTTTCAAAGCTTGCAACAGGCGATCGCGTTCTTTAATGACTGTAACTAATTTTGTTTTCAAATCTTCTACCGATTGCAGCTGTGCTACTTCCTGTTGGATGGCGGTTGCTGCGATCGCATCAGGGAGTGCGTCTGTGTCTAAACCCTGGAGTTTTTGCAATTCAGCTTTTAGAGATGCGATCGCCTGTTGGGATAACTGAGTATCTGTACGACGTTGTTCTGCTTCGGTGTTGTAGAGTTTACGCCACTTTTGGGCGCTTTCCCAAGCTGCATCGCGATCGCGCTGAAGTTCTACCATTTGCTGTTTGAGAGACTGGATCTCGCTCAACCATTGCGTTGTTAAGTCTTGACTCATAGCGATTGTTGATTGGTTAATAGTCATTAGTTATTAGTTATCAGCGAAACGTAAAAGTCAAGAGTCAAAGGTTAAAAATAAAAGGGAATAGGGCATGGGGCATGGGGCATGGGGCATAGGGCATTGGTAATCTATTCTCCCCCTGCTCCCTGCCCCCCTGCCTCCTCATCCCCAATCCCCAGTCCCCAACAATCATGTACCAGCCTCGGTTTATTCGTTTCTTTCGCCACCTTACCTGGCGTAACCTCAAAAAAACTTTTGCTAGGACATTAGAAAGACGACTTTTAGGACTTTCTTCAGAAATTGCTTTCAACGCCATGTTATCGCTGTTTCCAGCAATACTGGCTTTTTTTACAGCCATTGGCTTATTTGCAGAATCCTTACAGGATACCTTTAAACAACTGGCGGCGCTGGTAAGTCAAATTGCACCGGAAGAAGCGCTGGTGCTGATTCGGGATTTTGCTTCTCGAGAAATCGCCCATTCCAAAAATGGGAGTTTGTTTTCTATCAGTTTTGCGATCGCAATTTGGACTGCTTCGGGTGCGGTAAGTACGGCGATGACAGCCTTAGATCAAATTCATCAAATTCCCCCAGAAAAAATGCGTCCTTTTTGGAAAGCCAAGCTGGTTTCTTTAGGGCTAACAGTCGGTACTATGTTGCTTTTGGTATTGGCTTCATTTTTAGTTTTTATCAGCGACCTAATTTTGGCGATGGTAATTAGCGAAAATAATTATTTAATCTTCTTATTTGATATTTGGCAACTTTTACGCTGGCCTTTAGCTTTAAGTATTGTTGCTTTTACCTTTAGCTTTGTCTATCGCTATGGGCCAAGTATATGGAATCCCGGTACACCAATGATGCCTGGGGCTAGTTTAGCTGCTGTTTTTTGGGCAATTTTATCGGCTTTATTTCGACTTTATGTAGCTAATTTTGGTAACTACAATAAAGTATATGGTGCTGTTGGAGCTGTGGTTGTCTTAATGCTTTGGTTATGGATGAGTGCGGTTGTGCTGCTAGTGGGCGACCAATTAAACGTTACAGTTGGTGAAGATATGCAGTTCCGCAAATCGTCAAAATTGATTAAACAAAATTAATTATTTAATAGACAGCAGTAAAATACTTAACTATTCAAATTTAACAAAGCGATCGCACTCATGCCTGATTCACCTTCTCGCTATCCGATTATTGAACCTGATGCTAAGGCTCCTAGAGTAAGGCGGCTGCGTCAGCTAAGTAGAATTTTAGATAATGCTATTACTATTCCCGGTACTCAGGTTGGTGTTGGGATAGATCCAATTTTAGGATTATTACCTGTTGGCGGTGATTTTTTAGGTGTAATGCTTTCTTGTTACATTGTTGTGGAAGCAGCCCGCTTAGGCATACCAAGAGCTACCATTGGCAGAATGGTTTTTAATATCATTGTAGATGGTTTGGTAGGTTCTTTCCCCATGTTGGGAGACTTGTTTGATTTTGCTTGGAAAGCAAATACTCTGAATATTCAGCTTTTAGAAGATAACTTAAAGTTTTCTAGCCAAAGTCAAAAAGCTGACAGATTATTTATCTTTGCTCTAGTCGCCGGATTATTGGTAATTGCCATTGTCTTAGTTGTCTTACCTGTGATACTAATTAGATTACTGTGGCAAGCCATCACTGGTGGCTAATTTAGGTATTAATTACAGTAATGAAAGATTGGTGGCAGACTACTTTTCCTCAAGGGCAACAAAGTTTAATTATTACTGATACTAAAGGTTATCCTGTACAAATTGCTTATGGTGAAAAAGGTACAGGTAAACCGCTAATTTTACTACATGGAATGGGCAACTGGAGCTATAATTGGCGTTACAGTATTGACCCCTTGTCTAAATATTTCCGTGTAATTTGTTTTGATGCTAAAGGCTTCGGTTTTTCAGAAAAACCTGTATTTAGAAGAGAAGATAATGGTCATCAAGTTCTGGAATTAGCACGCATAATTCAGGAATTATGTGATGAACCACCAGTAATTGTGGCAGAATCTTTGGGTGGGTTAGTTGCTCTTTCTCTTGCTCAAGAATATCCTGAATTTGTAGGGCGGTTAGTCGTTGTCAACGTGCCAATTTTTGCTGAAAGGTTACCTCATTGGGCAATGTGGATACTATCACAAACGCCGTTAGAAGTTATCCAAACAATTGACAGCTTACGTCTAGCATATTTCTTCGCACCTCTATTTAGAGAAATTATGGCAATAGAGAGACGACAAGTGCTATTTGACCCATCAGTATTAACCCAAGAAGATATCTATTGGATAGCTTACCCATTTATTGAAATTCCTGGGACACTAGTAAAAGTTGCGGAAGAATTACAAATAGCAGCTAGAGAAATTGAGCATTGGCAAACTCAGAAGCCAAATATGCTCAGTAAAATTCAAAGTAACTTAAGTAAAATTGAATGTCCTAGCCTAGTTTTATGGGGTGAGCAAGATAATTGGTTTCCTGCTAATCATGCAGAGAAACTGTATAGATGTCTCCCCAATGCAAAATTAAAAATTTTGCGTAACTGCTGTCATGATGCTGCAATTGGTTCTGCAAAAGAAGTTAATGCAGCGATTGTCGAGTTTTTGGCAGAAACAAACTTTTTGTAGAGTTTGAAAGTTCAAAAGATTTGTGGTTTCTGCATTTTGCTTGCTACAGGTTTATAAAGTAACTTGTAGCAGCTTTTGAATTTTGACTTCCGCACTGCGGTACTAGTACAACCATGAAGTCAAAAGGAACCAAAGGCTGATACCCATAAATAAGTAGAGGGGTCTAGTTATTAGTAACCAGACCCCTCATATCTGTGAGCCAATTTGATCCAACATTGCCTCCATAACGAGTTTGTATTTACAGGTCTTGCATTTATCTTTAAACCCCCCGTAGTCGCTTCTTCCTAAGCTATTGGTTTGGCATGACTCTTAATAAAACCTTGTGGTTATCGTGTCGCCACTTCCACCTATTTGAGAGGTTCTTTGCAATTCCACTATTATATTAACACAATTTTCTATAGATGAAAGGGAAATTTTTAGATTTTCAGCTATTAGAAATTTCCTCTTTTTTCAGTTTTAAACATTTAGCTGTATTTACGGTTGCAAGGTTGAGCAGATGATAGGTTCACTGACTTTTGTTAAGAAAAACGAAAAATATTCAAGCTTAACTAATAAATCTTACTATTTTTGTTAAGCTAAAGACATTAAACATATATATCAAAATCGAGAGTTTTCAGCTTTCTTGTAACCCTTACCAGGCAAGGCATAGGGTGAGTTATCTGTTTTTCCAGGGATAGGCTTCTACCTGAATTGGAAAAGACTACTTACCCTCAAAATAGTTGCAGCGATCGCTTAATAATTGCAGTTTAATACACCCGGCTGATTTCATAAAAAGCCGTCGATTTCTTAATGCTCAGGTGGTGATTGTTTATAGCTAGCTGAGGCAATTAAAAAATTTTGTTTGTACGCTCAATAGTTCATCGGCGCTAATTTTATTTTTTACCCAGTCTTCAATGCAGATGAGGTGAAAATCTAACAGCCAGATGAATCAACACTGAGAATTTGCATATTTTTGCTGTGAAAAAACAGCAATCAAAAACCATATCGCCGAAATCAAGAAATATCAAGATTACCAGAGGAGTCCGAAATGGAAATCTTTGATTATGTGATTTTAGGAGCTGGGTTAGGTGGACTGTCAGCAGCAGCCTGTTTAACGAAGCAAGGATACCGGGTAGTAGTTTTAGAAAAGCATTACTTACCAGGTGGTTGTTGTCATACCTTTGATTATGGAGAATACAGCTTTTGCGCGGATGTGCATTATATTTCCCAATGTGGTTCGGGTAAGACTATCAACCAATTTCTCAATTACATCGAACGGGATGTACCCTTCAACAGCCTAGATCCAGACTGTATTGACCGAGTAATTACACCAGAAGCGAATTTTGCGATTCCATTGGGATGGGAAAATCTGCGTCAAGCCTTACTTACTAGCTTTCCTGAAGAACAACGAGCCATTAACCGCTACTGTGATGAGATTAAGCAACTCCATCAAGAAATTCGCAGCTTAGTTCAAGAAGTGCGTTGGTTTGACCGTAAATGGTCTGATTGGTTGAAGTTACCAAAATACTGGAATTTATTTTGGAAGCGGAATTGGACGCTACAAGATTTGTATAACTATGTTGGCTTGTCGCCGAAACTGCAAGCTGTATTAGCAGGACAAAGTGGTGACTATGCATTACCACCCAAAGAAATTGCTCTAATTACCCATACTTCCCTAGTTTGGGACTATTCTGAAGGAGCCTACTATCCAAAACATCATTTCAAACATTTTGTAGATAGCATTACTGAAGCAATTACAGCTGGTGGAGGCTTAATTCAGTACTTAACACCTGTAGAACATATTCAAGTTAGTCACAACACCATCCACAGCGTCATTGCCGATGGTATCACCTACAGCGCGCGTAAAGCTTATATCAGCGACCTAGACCCTAAATTAACAGTAGAGTTAATGCATGATGTGGAAGCCTTGAGCCACAAAGAACGTCAACGCTTAACTAGCTACGACTACTCTGCTAGTGCTTTTAATATTTACTTAGGTTTAGATAGTAGCTTCGAGCCAGAACGCTACGGTATTGGTAACTGGAATATTTGGTACTATCCCACAGGCAATCTCAATCAAGAATATCAACAACAACTTGCAGGAGAACTCAGTCATCCGTGGATTTTCCTCTCTTGTCCAACAATGAAGTCTCAGGAAGCAGGAATGGGGCCACCAGGGCATCATATTCTAGAAATTGCCACAGTCTGCCCTTATGAACCTTTTGAATATCTACACAAACACGACCCCAATGGCTATAAAGCGAAAAAACGGGAAGTTTATCAGCAAGTAATGACCAGTGTCCGCGATTTAATTCCCGATGTAGACAAGTATGCTCGGATGAAAATTTACGGTACACCTACTACCAGTGAATTTTATCTTGGACAACCCCAGGGTAATATTTACGGTGCAAAGTTAGTACCTAAACAAGTAGGCTTAGAGCGCCTGGGATATACAACAGAATTGCCGAATCTGTTCTTAGTAGGTGCGAGTGCAGGCTATCCCAGCGTACCTGGCGTAATTGGTAACGGTATGGATGTAGCGGAATTGCTGACAGGACAATCTGTGCGAGGGAGAATTGAAATACCGAAGCCTTTGGTAGCGGCGGGATGAGGGGGATGAGGAAAGAGGAAGCAGAGGGAGCAGAGGGAGCAGAGGTGCAGAGGGGGCAATAATACTAAGTAGTTAATTACCAATACTTTTTATTACCTGTTCCCTCTTACAAACACTAAACCTCAAATAACAAACACCAAATCATCAGATTTTGGTATTGGATGAGTTGCGGATTTATGCCCCAACTCATTCAATTTACGAATTAGGAATTACGAATTATTTAAAATGTTGGCTTCTCAAAAAACAACACAGACAATAAGAAATCCATCATAAAAATTGACACCCAAGTAGTGACAACTGCTGTGGTTGCTGATTCTCCTACTTCTTTTGCTCCACCTCTAGTAGTGAGACCCCAACTACAACCATTGACAGCAACTATAGCTCCAAAAAGAAACCCTTTGAGCAAAACAATCCATAAATCTGATGGTGTTAAAAAACCTCTGACTGACTCTAAAAATGTCTCTGGCATAATCTGATAAAACTGCGATGCAGCAAAAATTCCACCGATGATGCCAGTAACCAAACCAAAAATTGTCAATAATGGTGTCATCAAGCAGCAAGCAATGACTCTAGGAAGTACTAGGTAATCAATTGGATCGGTTCTCAGCATATGCAGCGCATCAATTTGGTCTGTCACTCGCATTGCGCCTATTTCTGCTGCAAAGGCTGAACCTACTTGTCCAGCAATGATGCTAGCAGACAAAATGGGAGCCAATTCTCTGCAAAAAGCTAATGCAAAGGCTCCTCCTACGGCACTCACAGCACCAAACTGCACTAATTCTCTGGCTGTTTGGATGGTGAAAATCATACCTGCAAAACCGCTGACTAGCAGAACTGGACACAGAGAAGCTGGCCCAGCAGTCACCATATGTTCCAGAATCTTGCGATGATAGGTTTTCCCTTGGAGGAAATGTAGCAATACTTGACCAAAAAGCAGAAATACGGAAAAATAGCGCCCAATTGAAAACTGTTTGAAATTTCTTCTATGTTGTATTTTTACTACCATTTACTATCCCCTCACAACCATGATTGTTGAAAATTCGCTAGACTAAAAACTTGCTGGATGCACGAGATTGAGGGAAAAATTTGACTTTAGGCATTCAACGTAATGAGATAACAAAGCAATGTAGTAATTGCTAAAGACGCTTAAAGAATATCTAATTCTAGTTGTTTGTGTCCATCTTTGGCATATTCACTTTCAGTGAGGGCGATCGCATATCAATAGGTTTGTTGACTGCTGAGTGTTAACTGTTTGTAGTCGAAAAATTTTGCGGCGTTAGCGCCAAGAAGAGAGGAAAAAAGGTGAAAGATTGGCATTCACTATTGATCCCTTTGCCAAACCAAAAGAAATAATGAAAAGTGGTTAACCGTAACCTCTCGGAAGCCTACTATCAGGTGTGCTACCCCATTAGGGAAAATAGAATAGAAATAAACACTTAAAATGAACCAGGTAGATTACCTCCGGATTAGCTTAATCGATCGCTGCAATTTCCGGTGTCAATACTGTATGCCAGAAGGCGCAGAAATCGACTATATTCTCAAACAACAACTTTTAACTGATGAGGAACTGCTTACCCTCATTGCAGAAGTATTTATCCCTGTAGGCTTTACTCGTTTTCGTTTGACTGGTGGGGAACCTTTATTGCGTCCCCATGTGGTGGAATTGGTGAGGGCGATCGCATCTTTTCCCCAAACGCAAGATTTATCCATGACAACTAACGGTTTCTTACTCGCTCCCATCGCCCAAAATCTCTATGATGCAGGTTTGCGACGCATTAATATTAGCCTCGATTCTCTAGAACCAGATACCTTTGACCAAATTATTGGCAATCGCGGCCGTGGACGCTGGGAGCAAGTTTGGCAGGGTATTCAAGCAGCCCATCGTGTCGGTTTCGACCCCTTGAAGCTGAATGTAGTGGTGATTCCTGGGGTAAATGACCATGAAGTGCTAGATTTAGCTGCCCTCACCCTTGACCGCAACTGGCACGTCCGCTTTATTGAGTTTATGCCCATTGGCAATTGGCAATTATTTGGCGATCGCGGATGGGTTTCTTCTGCACAACTGCGGCAACAAATCCGTGATCGCTGGGGATTGACAGATTCTCAAGTTCGTGGTAACGGGCCAGCCGATATCTTTCAAATTCCGGGAGCTAAGGGAACACTAGGATTTATCAGTCAGATGTCAGAGTGTTTTTGCGATCGCTGTAACCGGATGCGTTTGAGCGCTGATGGCTGGTTGCGTCCCTGTTTATTAAATGAAACTGGTCAATTAGATTTAAAAACTGCTCTCCGGTCTGGTATTAGTACCGCACAATTGCAAGAGCAAGTAAGACATTTATTAGCTATTAAGCCGGAAATCAACTTTAAAGGACGCGAATCTGGTACAACGGGCATCTATTCACGTACCATGTCCCAGATTGGGGGGTAGTCATTTGTCCTTAGTCATTTGTCCTTGGTTATTTACAAAGGACAAAGCGCAAAGTCTGAGCGGAGGTTTCCTCCGATCAGAACTTTGTAAGAAGGACAAGGGACGAATGACTATTACGCTTGGCGGGAGTAGTATTCCACAACCAGCAGTTCGTTAACTTGTAGCGCCACCCATTCTCTTTCAATAACACCGTTGACTTTACCAACAAGCTTGGTTTTATCAAACTCCAAGTGACTGGGTAGGTTAGCTAGTCCAGGATATTGGAGGTTGGTTTCTGCCAACTTACGGGATGCTTCTCTATCCCTGACAGCAATTACTTCACCAGGACGGCACTGGTAGCTAGCAATATTAACTACACGTCCATTTACAGTTATATGGCCGTGATTTACTAGTTGCCGTGCTGCGGGAATAGTGGGAGCTAAACCCAAGCGGAAAACCGTATTATCCAAGCGCATTTCTAGAAGTTGCAACAGCGCTTGTCCGGTAGAACCAGTAACTCGTCTGGCTTTACGGACATAACGTAGCAGTTGCTTTTCGGTCAGACCGTAGTTTAAGCGCAGTTTTTGCTTTTCTTCTAACCGGACAGCATACTCAGAACGCTTTTTGCGGTTTTGACCATGCTGCCCAGGTGGATAAGCACGTCTAGCGCTTTTACGAGTTAATCCTGGTAAATCGCCTAAGCGGCGTACAATTCTGAGGCGAGGCCCTCTATATCGGGACATGTGTTTCCTTAATCTATTCCTGTTTCAACTTTACCCAGACATACCATTGTGGCATTCCCCCAACTTAACAAATAAAGCGATCGCTTATTTGTTTCTCAAGTCGAGGGATTCTTAGTTCACTGAAAACCCTTGCTCTAGTAGAATGAATCTAAATTAGAACCGAGTTATCTTTTCCACCGCCAGAGCTTTAAGCCGGTAAAACCGACGGTAGTTGATTCAGCTTTGTTTCTCAAAGCCACATACTACCTGCTCTAGGCATTGGTTCCCAAGCGTTAATTCCCCAGTGCCCCTAGGTACTCGAATACATGAGTTTTTTGTTTTGCGGTTTCGTAGGCGACTCAATCGCTAGATTGATTCACGTAGCATTTCTACACAGAAATACTGTTTACGTTACCTACTTATCTTCGATCAAAATATCGTAGCACATCAACACAGGATAAATCTTCTAGCAGGGTATTGATCCCCAACTGGCAAAGGGTAATTGGTAATTAATGTTTTTTATAGGGAACAGGAAATTCCTGTAATGAATAATTAGCTTCCTCTGCTTACTCTGCTCTCCTACTCCCTTGGGCTGTTCATTGCCAGTAAAATTACTATATTAACGAGGATTGAGCACTGTTATTGAGTTAGCATAGCCATTGGTTGTTTGGTGAACGGAATATTCAGGAGTAAAAATTTATGAGCAAAAAAGGCGGTTCTCAATATAGGATGTTGTCAGCTAAAGCAATTAAATGGACAGGGCCCGTTTTAGCGATCGCTGGATGGTTGGCAACGATGGTTCCCTCTATGGCAGCCGCCACCTACAGTAATAATGATTACCGTGCCTGTGCTGGACAGCTTTTACGCTTCAACATTAATGTGAACTCAGCATCACAAGCTTGTGCTGGAGCATTACGTCCACGGGACTTGTCTGGTTGTGTAGTCAAAATTAGCAGAGAAACACAAATCAGTGCTGTAGATGCTCTTAATTCCTGCACACTCGCACGTCGTCCCGAAGAGTTGGCTACCTGTGTAGTAAATATTAGCCTTAACCCTAGTAAAGAGGCAGCTAACCCAGCAATTTTAAATTACTGTGGTCGCAGTTTGTTGCCTGTGACCTTTTCTCAGTGCGTTGTCGGTTTACGGACTGAAACTAAGTCAGCTCTTGTGCCCACACTAGATACTTGTATTAGTGGTAGCGATAGAGTCAGCAGTTTTGCACCTTCTTCTACATCACCACTGCAACCAACCACACAATTTAACCCAGTTTTTGAAAGTACTCCAATTCCTGTACAACCAGTTAATAAGTAAAAACTATTATTTGGAAGTTGCTGCTCTCTCAGGCTAAATTTCAAAAATGAAAAGCGCTATTTCCAATCGGAAATAGCCACACTTACTATTTATGTAGGACTCATAATTTGATTTTTGAAGTTCACGAGGATGCGTTACCTATTGCTAACGCATCTCAATTTTGTTTGTCTTAACAAAACTGCTTTAATTTAAATAATCAAAATTAAATCTCAAGCCAGTTATTAGTAATAATCGACATAAAATTTAACGTAATTACGTAATTTGCTACTGGCTATAGTTATTAATTAGGAATTATAAATTACGTTGGCTTTGCGCTTACCGCAGAGTATAAAGAGTTATTAGTTACATTGAAAGCATTTTGTGACAATAGTCGTCATAAACTGCGTATGCCAGCACGTCTGAAAATTTATCTTTCCAGTTAACAATCAACACTCAACAGTCAACAATATTTTCATCCTAGGAAAATTCTAATGAGTAATCAGGAAGCAGCCTCTATGGACTGGCTCATCGGTGGTGGAGAAATGGGCAAGCTGATTCGCTCAATAGACTGGTCGAAAACACCACTAGGGGCGATCGCTTCCTGGCCCCAAAGCTTAAGAACCACTGTCAGCCTTTGTCTTGCTTCCAATTTCCCCATCTCTATAGCCTGGGGCCCGAACTATATCCAGATTTATAATGACGGCTACTGGCCTATCTGTGGTGGGAAGCATCCCTATTCAATGGGTCAAGATTTCCGAGAATGCTGGGCTTCAGCATGGCCAGCTATTGGCGAAGCATTTAACCGGGCTTGGGAAGGCGAGACTTCTTACCTGGAAAATCGGCCGATTTTTCTTGATCGCAACGGTTATATGGAGGAGACATTTTTTACATTTTCCTTTAGTCCCATCCGCGACGAAACAGGCGGTGTCGGCGGACTGTTCCATCCAGTGATAGAGTTGACTCAGCAAACCCTGGCAGAACGGCGACTTCAGGTATTACGGGATTTATCTGACCAAACGACGGATACTAAAACTGTGGCAGCAGCGATCACAGCAGTAGCTCAAGCCTTGGCTCGGTACGATCTCGATTTGCCCTTTGTACTGATTTATTTGGTTGATGCTGAAGGCAAACAGGCTCGACTAGTGGAAAATGTAGGCTTGCCAAAAGAAACCATTGTTACCCCAACGGTAGTAGATTTAGATTCTACATCGCCATCGGTGTGGCCGTTGGCTGATGTCATGCGATCACAGCACTCGCTACAGGTTGATGGCTTACAGGATTTATTAGCTGGGTTATCTTGCGGCCCCTATCCAGAACCACCACAAACCGCCTTGATATTACCAATCCGCTTACCTGGGGCAGAGTACCCACTGGTAGTGATTATAACAGGGGTGAGTTCGCGGCGAGCGCTCGATCAGCCTTATCGCCAATTCTACGAAATGCTGGCTGATGCAGTCACCAATACTTTATCTAAAGCCCGTGCTTATGAAGCCGAACGCAAACGGGCAGAGGCTTTGGCAGAGATTGATCGCGCCAAAACCGTCTTTTTTAGCAATGTCTCCCATGAGTTTCGCACACCATTAACCCTGATGCTGGCTCCGCTAGAGGATGCCCTAGCTGATACCGAGGCTCCCTTACCGCCCAGCCAACGCGATCGCATAGAAATTTTACAGCGCAACGGCTTACGCTTGTTGAAACTAGTCAATACCCTTTTAGATTTCTCGCGGATTGAAGCCGGACGCATTCAAGCGGTTTATGAGCCAATTGATTTATCTACATGGACAGCAGAACTTGCTAGTACGTTTCGCTCGCTAATTGAACGTGCTGGGCTGTCTTTGGTTGTGGAATGTTCCCCGTTATCTGCTCTGGTCTATGTAGATCGGGAAATGTGGGAGAAAATAGTCTTCAATTTGTTGTCCAATGCCTTTAAATTTACCTTTAATGGCGAGATTACAGTCCGTTTACAGGATTTTGCCGATTTTGTTGAGTTAACTGTGGCGGATACAGGTATTGGCATTTCTACAAACGAAATTCCCCATTTATTTGAAAGGTTTCATCGAGTTAAAGAAGCGCAGGGGCGAAGTTTTGAAGGTTCAGGCATTGGCTTGTCTTTGGTACAAGAGTTAGTGAAGCTGCATGGTGGTACTGTCCAGGTCACCAGTGAATTAGGAAAAGGCAGTTGCTTTAGGGTGGCGATCCCCACCGGATTCGCTCATTTACCCAGTGCTAGCGTAGCCAAGCACGATAGCCTCAGACATAACCACGTTTCTCGCACCCTAGCATCTACAGCAATGGGTGCTACTGCTTATATTGAAGAAGCTTGGCGGTGGCTACCGGAAGAGGCAGGGGCAGGGGAGCAGGGGGCAGGTGAGACCAGCCCCCGTCTTGGCGGTCTCCGTCACGATAGCGCAGCGTTAGCGAGTCTTCGAGCGTCTGGGGGACTGGCGAACCCGAAGGGGAGCAGGGAGAGCGTTACTGTAACCTCTGGTAGAGAAGATTTATTAAACACTAACTCTTTTTCTCCTACAACCTCTTCTGCTCTCATCCTCCTGGTTGATGATAATGCAGACATGCGGAACTATGCCAAGCGGCTTCTGGAGCAACGCTATCGAGTTCATGCTGTTGCCGATGGTATAGAGGCGATCGCATCTGTACGGCAACAGCTTCCTGATTTGGTGTTAACAGATGTCATGATGCCCCGGCTTGATGGCTTTGGGCTACTACGGGAACTACGTGCCGATCTCCAGACACGAGAACTGCCAATCATTCTCCTCTCTGCCCGGGCGGGGGAAGAATCACGCATTGAAGGGTTAGAAGCAGGAGCCGATGATTACTTAATCAAGCCCTTCTCGAGCCGTGAATTGCTGGTACGGGTGGAAGCGAATTTGAAACTGGCGCAGATTCGTCAGGAAGCTGCTATGCGGGAACACAAGCTGCGTCTGTCTGCTGAAACAGCACAGCAGGAAGCGGAGGTAATTCAAGCGCGTTATCGGGCCATTGTGGAAGACCAAACAGAGTTGATTTGCCGATTTCTACCAGATACCACCATTCTCTATGTCAACGAAGCTTATTGCCGCTTTTTTGGGCTGGAGCAAGTACAAGTTATTGGCAGTAGCTATCAGCCAATTATTTTTCCAGAAGACCACGAACAGGTAAATCAGCTAATTTATTCCATGAATCTCCATAACCCCATTGTCACGATTGAGAATCGGGTGGTCACCCCCAGAGGTATTCGGTGGACGCAGTGGAACAATCGGGCTTTATTTGATCAGCAGGGACGCTTAATTGAGTATCAGTCAGTTGGGCGAGATATTACTGATCGCAAACAGGTAGAAGTCAAACTTCAACAAGCTAACGAACAACTCACCCGTACTAATGCGGAACTGATTCGCGCTACCCGCCTGAAAGATGAATTTCTCGCTAATATGAGCCATGAACTGCGTACTCCCTTAACTGCCATTTTGGGGATGTCAGAAGTATTGCAAGAAGATGTTTTCGGGACATTGAATGAACGCCAGCATCGAGCAGTCGCAACTATTGTGAGTAGCGGTCAACATTTGCTGGAATTGATTAACGACATCCTAGAAGTAGCAAAAATCCAAGCAGGCAAGCTAGAACTGAAAATTTCTTCTGTTTTGGTCAATCAAATCTGTCATTCTAGTTTGTCTTTAGTTAGGCAACAGGCAATTCAAAAAAATATTCAATTACAGACAGAGATTTCCACCACTTTGGAAGAAATAGAAGTGGATGAGCGACGAATGCGGCAAGTGCTCATCAATTTACTCCACAATGCTGTGAAATTCACCCCTGTAGGGGGATCAGTAACTTTAAAAGTAAGGTTAGAGCGATCGCACTCCGATACTGAGGAGAAAACATTGTTAGCTCCCACAGCGATCGCTTTTTCTGTGATTGACACCGGAATCGGAATCGCAGTTGAGGATCTGGAGAAACTCTTTCAGCCATTTGTGCAAGTTGACAGCAGCCTTAGTCGTCAGTATTCTGGTACAGGCTTAGGGCTGACTTTAGTGAAGCAAATTGCCGAACTACATGGCGGTGATGTCAAGGTTAGTAGTGAATTAGGTCAAGGTAGCTGTTTTACGGTTCGCTTACCTTACACAAAAATTTTGCCAGCTACGGCAATTCCTACTACTTCCGGAGTGAACTATCACCAACTAACTGGCGAAAATTCCTCGATTTCATCTGTAATAAAGGATACACCCCCTCAAAATCCTCTTATCTTGTTAGCAGAGGACAATGAGGCAAATATTGAAACTCTAGCCGCTTATCTTAATAGCCTAGACTATCGGTTGATACTCGCAAACAATGGCCAAGCTGCGATCGACCTCGCCATTGCTCATAGTCCTGACTTGATTCTCATGGACATCCAAATGCCAGGAATGGATGGCTTAGAAGCTATTCGCCAGATCCGTAGCCATAACTCCTTAGCCTCGATACCAATTATTGCGCTAACGGCGTTAGCTATGCCCCAAGATAGAGCAAAATGTCTGGATGCAGGGGCCGATGAATACCTGTCCAAACCTGTGAAATTAAAACAGCTGAATGCCATCATTCAAGAGTTGATCAACAATTCAAAATACAAAATACAAAATTCACAAATATACTCGACTTTTGACAGACGCGATTAATCGCGTCTCTCCAAGTTTTGACTTTTGAACGCCAGTTGATACAAGTCGGGGAACCCGCCCACCGCAATGGCTTTGACCTAAATTTATCAGTCTTCCTTTTTCCCAAACACCATTTGTAAAATCATGGGAACGCCGCCTTCTTGGTGATACCTATCTGCCCAAGCACGGATCACTTCGTCCAGCTCTTCTAGAGCCTGTTCTAAGCGTTCTGGCGGAATATCAAGCTCTTCCAAAGCGCGCATAGTATTTTGTCGCTTTTCTGCCCAATCCTTCATCAAGCGGAAATACCGGGCGGTATCTTCGACCATGATATAGGTGCGCTCTTGGTCGTCAGCCGGCGCATAGAAAGGACGGGTGAGGGCATAGAACGGCATTCCCCAGGGAGAATCAATGCGTGTCACCGTACCAGAGTACAGCAGGCGGCGCTTGATATGCTCCGCTAAAGCTTCACTCAAAGGCATTTGGTGTTCGGGGGGCATTTCCTCCTGCGATCGCTTGTGTAAAAATTCAATTAGCTCAAGAAACTCAAAAGAGGTAATTAACTGAGCATCGGGCAGATTACTCGGTAATTTATGCTCGATTTGTTTCTTTTCCTCTGTTGTCAGACTTGTACCGGGAATGCGTGATTTCCCCGGTCGCCAAGGAAATTTTTCCATCCAGACATAAGGCAACTGAATTAAATAGCGAGGCTCTTGAGAACCCAGCATTTTCAGCAATTTACCTTCAGTCAGGGCTTGTCTGACTTCCTCAACAATGATTTTGACCCGTTTCGGTTCTAAGTGGTGTAAATGACCAGTCATTCGCAGGTTTTGCCCTTGCTCTAGATAGGTCATGTAAATTGCACATTTGGCTGCTGTAGCCGCTGCATCTAAAAATGCCCCATGCCTGTGCCCACTAGTCCGCATAGCACTAAAAGCCAGATAAAGCATGATCTGATCCATCGCACTGGGGCCGAGACGTTTGATCAGATCTATGTCGTTACTCATATAACAGACAGTTAAATAGCACGTTTACAAATTTATTAGCCGTAGGAAAGTAAGTAGTATACACCCGACTGAAGGCAATATTTTCACTTCAGATTATTTATTATGCGTCAAGTATGAAGTTCTTGCTAGTCAAAATGGTGAAATTAAGTGTAATTTCAGACACATACTTGAGAAAGATGTAGCTGCTGTATTTTATATAACTTATCTCCGTAATATTACTACCATTTTTTAGCCCTCCATTTCTTTACTGCATTTCTCAAATTGGGTTTTTAGGAAAAATTAGCTGATTAGGCTGTATAAAAACGCTTAGGTTCTCCTCAATGATATTTCGAGCCAGTTTTTTAATTACTTTAATACTGGACTATACTTAATCAATCTATAAAAAAACGTTTGTAAGTTACGTAATTCAATATAATTAGCTACTAGGGAAAGCTACAGAGAAATTTGCAATTGCACAATCGGTATCAGCAACCGATGATTCAATTTTGGCTAAAAAATTTAAAAATCAAGCTGCCAAATTTTACAGATGAGGTACGTTGAATCCATCACTGCAAAACTTTTTACTGTTTACCATTTTAGTAATTGAAAAATTACTGAAATGACAGATATAGCATTCCTATTTCATTTGTAAAAAAAGTACATTTATACATCTTTCTTCCCTGTTCCCTACCTCAATGAGTAGTTTTCACAACTCAGTTAGGATTGCCATAACAGATAAAGCTTGATAAATTAGATTTTCAAGTCCTTTATTTATTTTGCCTGTAAATATTATTCATTCATTTTAGCATTTTTATTGACTTTTACTTATATCAATTAAGAGATTTTAATTTTTTTCATAATTATTATTTGATTTTTTTATACAAAAAGTAAAATTAAGTTTAGTTGATATTTGTGTAATTGATGCTGTCTGGCAATTTCATGTGATGGTTGCAATGAATTGCTGCGGGAGAAACATTGAAAAGGAAATCAAGAACAACGCTAGATAACTATGGAATAAATAATGGTAGGTATATTCTAGTTATCTTGTCTTTTAGACTAAAGATAGGTTAGGAGAATAGCATAGCTATATATTAATCATAGACGATTAATTATACGTTATCTTAATTAGCAAAAAAATATGCAGAAATCCATGAGTTAGCATCTAAAGTTTTATATAGATAATATATATTAAGAATTTATTTTTAGATTATATTCCCGAATTATTTAAATAATTCGGGAATAGGTATAGAGAGAACTTTCAAAAATTAGATAGTACTTGCATTACAATTTAATTTGCAGAATTTGAAGATTTTGGCTGATTACGCATTTTTTCAATACTAAAGGCGGCTGCTCCAAATGTAACTAATAGTACTCCTAAAATTTGTACTACCTCTAAGTTTTCTTGAATTAACAAACCAGCAAAAATCACAGTGAGAAATGGGACACTAGCTCCTATAATTGCGGAACGGATTGCACCAAGTTGGCGAATACCAACATTATTAACCACATAACCAAATAGAGTCAGGACACCCAAAATAAATGCACTTAAAATGATTTCTAATAACTTTGCAGGGTTAAATGCTGAACTCAAATCTTCGGGCAATGGCACCATGAAACCGATGAAGCTTAACAGCAACATGGTAGCGAAGTTAATTAAGGTAAAAGATACTGGATGTACTTTATTAGCACATATCCGTGTCAAGACAACGTAGAAAGCAAAAGCTACTCCCGACATAATTGCAGTGGTACTTCCCAGGGGAACGTTACCTAGACTAGAACTAGTCGCACCGCCTAAAACTAGTAATTCTCCGCAGAACAGCGCACCCATAGCACCATAACGAAATACGCTAGGGCGATCGCGGAATAATAACCAAGACAAAAGACCGCTAATTAGAGGATAGATAAAGAAAAGTGCGATCGCCATACCTGTGGTAACTTGACCGATAGCAACATAGATCAGCACTTGAGATAAAAACAAAAAGCATCCGCTAGCAATTGATAACTGCAAAACCTTCCTTGTCTTGAGATTGTCGGGATTGGCATTTCCCTTGACTGAGGTAAATAAATTTTGCAAGTCTTGCCAGACTGGTGGATGCATAATCGGCGCTAGGAGTAGCATCAGCGGTACAACTACCAGCAACCGCAGCATTAAAATTAAGAGCGTATTACCCAAAGTCGGTAACATTAAACGCTCTACTTGCACTACTCCCAAAATCGCTGCATCTTGGAAAATCACCTTGATGGCAACGTTATAAAGTGATGACACCACTGCTGACAACACAATCAGCAAGAAACCTATCTGGATAGTCGATAACTTCGAGGAGTTAGGTAAATTCAGTGATGGCGGTTTGATTCCCTGCTTGCGCGATCGCAAACCAGGTTCTGGCTGATTTTCGCTTGATGATAAGTTATTAGAGAGTACAGAGATTGGCTCATCCGAGTTGCTCGTCAATGGCGCGGGTGTTTCCTCTAGTGATGGTAGAGTCGGCTCCGGTTTAGTTTCACTCTCCGATAAGCTATTAAAGAAAACAGAAATTTCCTCCTCATCAGCTCTACTCGTTGTTGGTGGGGGGGTGGCTTCTGGTGATGGAACAGTCGGCTCTGCTGTCGTTTCGCTTTCTGAAAAGTAACTAGAACGGAAAGACATTGGTTCCGTCGAACTTTCACTTTCTGGCAAAAATGTAGCTTCTTGTGGAGCCTCGAATTCCGGCTGTGATTTAGTTTTGTTTTGGGAAAATTCTACAGGGATGGCATTAAGTGGCTCGACAGCTTGGCTATTTATTCCTGCTGACTGTGGAGAAATTGCCCAAGAGCTTTTTTGTTGTTCTTCAGCAGGTTGCAACACAGTAGGGGGTGATAGTTTCGCTACTGGTTCTTCATTAGGTTGCAAGATTGTGGGTAATGATACTGTGGCTGCTGGTTCTTCGGCAGTTTGCAACACAGTAGGGGGTGATACTTGTACTGTTGTTAGGGGAGTTTGTGCAATTGTTTTTTCTAGACCTTGCAATCGGTTGATTAACTCCGCTATAATAAACTCCCCTTGCTGTTGTTGATTTTGCATCCGAGACAACTGCTGGGAAATATTGCTTTGATAATTCTTTAGCTCTTGTTGCAGTGAGTTAAAGGTAATGGTAATAGTATCATCCAAAGAGCCAAGCATTTGCTCTACTTTTTCGTTGTTATCGTTGTTCTGCGTCTGGCCTGGCCCTAATGCAGCTCTTTGGGAAGAATTACTTTCTATTGCTTCGTTAGCTAAGGTCGTCAGTGAGGATTGCAGTTGGGAAGAGATGTGTTTCGCCAAAGCTTCTGCTAACTGCCGGATTAACACCTGCTGCTCGGTGATTTGACGCACCTGTTGTAACTGTTCTTTTTCTTCCAGCAGCCGTTGAATGTCGTCTCCTAAACGGTTTTTTTCCGCCTGAAGTCGCTTTACCTCTTCCTGTAATGAGCGCAGCACATGTTGTTGAAGATTTTCTAAGTCCTCAACAACAGCCCACAGGGCATTTTCTGCTGCTCTGGATAAATCTCCTCTGGCTCGCGGGTTGTCTGGTTGCTTTTCAAATCGCCCCATTAGCTTTTAACCTCTAACACCTTGACGATAAAGCTGCTTCCCGTATAACTGCTTGGCACTCATACTAATTTTTTGTACCTTCTTAGATAAACCAAAAATTTTAACAGGACTTACGCATATCAACGTAATTTTGTCATGCTGAACACAGAGTTGGCAAAGAGAATAATTTAACTCATGACTCAATTAACTGTGTTTCTTGTAGCATGACTTGTATAAATTTTCTCAGTTTTTGTACGGCGGGAGGTAAATAAAGTTGCCATCCCATCAGGCAAAACTATCAGTGTTACAAGTCACTATCAGTTAAGCGACTAAACACACAGGCTTTTTTTGACTTCCGCACAGAAGTATTAGTTCAATCATCTATGTTTTTGAACAGGATTTTTTTGGGAGAAAAATTTTTACTCCAAATCAATACATATTCTTTTTGTGTGAATAGTAATTGTCAAAAAATCGTGAAGGAGTACTAGGCTACCACCAGGCGAGCTAAACTGTTAGGGGTATAACAATTTTAGTGGAATGTAACTTAAGAGACAGTTTATACTGCTGACTGGGATTAAATTATTTGTCTGCTGAAATCAAAATTATTGCTGACTGCTGGAATATATTTTAGTGAATTACCTGCCATTATGCAAAAACGCTTTGACATCAGCGTTTAGCAATCTGTATTCAAAACTAGTTGATATCACCTGAGAGGTTGTAATATTGCGACTTATTTCTAATTTTTTGATATCAGGAAAGTTACAGATAATTATCCAAATTTTTGATATTTTTTCATAAATTAGCTTTGCCCATATTTATAAAAAATTGGGGAAAAATTTCGGTTAATAGGGATATAAATAGGGTTTTGAACTAAAAAGCTAGTTTGAGAAAAACATTAAAGAGTAAAGTGAGAGAGATTTTAGTAACCTTACAGGGTGGTCTATTTACCTGAAAATAGCTGTAACTGATAGGTATTAAAATTTAAAGTAATATTCACAGAAAAATCATCCGGACAAGACTAAATATAGCTGCGCTGAGAATCGCACTAGCGGGAACTGTGATGAGCCATGCAGCCGCAATACCTTTGAGGGTTTGAAATTGAATCGACTTGATATTTTGCACTAGTCCAATGCCAACCACACCACCAACAAGAGCGTGAGAGGTAGATACAGGTAATCCTAGGCGAGAGGCGAGTAATATAGTTGTGGCGGTTGCTAGTTCCGCACAGAAGCCGCTACTAGGTTGCAAAGAAATAATATTTTCGCCAATGGTGGCAATTACTTTTTTACCCCAGATGGCTAAACCCCCCACAATGCCGATACCACCAAGGATTAAAATCCATAAGGGGATGGTAATGTCATTTATCGGTACGTTACCAGTACGATTAATGTAAACGATCGCAGCTAAAGGAGCGATCGCATTTCCTACATCATTAGAACCATGAGCAAAGGCGACAAAGCAAGCGCTGAGTACTTGGAAGCGAGCAAATAAATGTTCGGTGGCATTGGGGATTGAGGATTGGGGATTGGGGAACTCGGGGCCCCCTCTGGGGATAAGGGGTAATGGGGATTGGGAAAAGAATTTGGCTTTGTTTTCTAATTGGTTCCAGCTGTAGAAGGTAAGCCCAACTGCGGCTACTGCACCAGTGAAGATGGGAATATCGTAAGCGGGGAGATTTAAGCCAACTTGGTTAATTAAAAAATTGCTTAAAGGTTGAGTCAGCGATGGGAGGACAATCACGCCAAATGTTCCTATGAGTAGCGCACTCAACCAAGGAAGCCACTCATTTAATTGCACCAGTTGATTTGGTTGGTCTAAAATCCAGCGCTTGATTTGACTGTAAAATAAAGCGGCGATCGCACCACTAATGATCGGCGTTAAAATCCAGCCAATGGTAATTGAGCCAATGGATGACCAATCTATTGCACCGACTCCCAAAGCTACCCAACTAAAACCTGCGATCGCACCGACTACCGCATGAGATGAGGATACAGGTAAACCCTGCGATGTGGCAATTTGCAGCCATACCCCAGATGCTAACAACACTGTTACCATTCCCATCAACAAAATTTGGGGTGTAGCCGCAAATAAGGCGGGGTTAGCAACTTTTGTTGCTAGCGTTTCCGTTACCTCATGCCCAAACAATACCGCACCTGCAAACTCTAACGTCCCAGCAATAATTAACGCCTGTTTTAAGGTGACAGCTTTGGAACCGACAGACGTTCCCATTGCATTAGCAACATCATTAGCACCAAGATTAAAGGCGACGTAGAAAGCGAGTAAGGCGACGATTGCGAGGGTGATGGGCATTTTTTGGGGATTGGGGATTGGGGACTGGGGACTGGGGAAAAGGGAAAAGGATAAAGGGGAATAACAAACAGCAAATGACAAATGACGAATGACAAACCCCTATTACCAATTACCAATTACCCATTACCTATGACCGAATGACACCTTGATTTACGGATAAATCAAGATTTTGTAGGTTTCTGGTGTGGGGGCGATCGCTTGATCGACGGCGGCTGATAAATTTTGTAGGGGATAGCGATCGCTAATTAATGCTTGTACATTAATCCGCCGATTAAATACTATATCGGCTGAGAGATTTTGCAGGCGGTAGGATGAACTGTAACTACCCATTAAGTCAATTTCTCGGCGATACAAGATATTCGGGTTGATGGGAATTTGTACTTCGTCGGGGAACTCTGCGAAAAAGAGAATTTTGCCGCCTTTACGAGTGCAATCCAAGGCTTGAAAGAATGCTTTATCGCTAGGAACAGCTAGTAAGGTGACATCAACACCCATCCCACCAGTGATTGCATGGATTTTCGCTGGTAAATCGGGATCGCGAGGATCAAAAGCAGCTTCCGCACCGAGATTTAAAGCTTTTTCAATTCTAGAAGGTAATAAATCGGTAGCGATCGCTCTCCCACCGAAATACTTGACTAACATGACAAACATTAAGCCAATTGGCCCCGCACCAGTAATCAATACGGTTTGTCCGGGTGCAATTTGCGCTTTTTTGACTGCTTTTAAGCAGCAGTTAGTCGGTTCAACAAAACTCGCTTCTTCAAAACTGATATCGTCGGGGATGGGAATTAAGCCGCCATTTTGCACGATATGTCCTGGTACTTTGACATATTCCGCAAAACCGCCGCCACTAGCGTTAAATCCGGCTGTGGTGGAGATATTTTTATAAACATCACACATGGAATAATTTTCATTGAGGCAGTAGGCGCAACGCATACAGGGGATATGGTGCATTACCGCTACCCTTTGTCCCACTTGCCAACCTTTTACCTCAGAACCCACAGATGCGATCGTTCCCGCCGTTTCATGTCCAAAAATCCGCGGCGGTTCGTACAAGGGATAACGAATTTTTTTAATATCTGATTGACACAACCCTACCACCCGAACCTGAACCAGCACTTCATCCGGTTCCAGAGTCGGTACTGGGATTTCTTCGTAGGAAAGTTGATTTACGCCTCTAAATACCTGTGCTTTCACGTTGGTTTTTCACCTCTCAACGTTATTAGATGTAACATTTAGTGGTTAAAGTTAAGCTATCAGGTTTGAGATTTCTGCTTTTAATACAGTACCTCTGTCAATCTCCGAAGTTGCAAAACCTGGTGGAACATAGTTAGAGATGTAATGCTACTACTGCAATCGTAAAGCGTAATGGTCAAATTCTACATCTTTGATATATCCTTGTGATTCATAGAGCTTTTGAGCAGTTGTATTAGAAATATGAGTGGCTAAAACTATCCGAACTGCACCACTCTTTTTTGCATAATCTTGTACAGCATTGATCAATAATGTTGCTGCTTTCTGCCGGCGATGTGATTCTTTGACATACAAATCGTTTAATATCCAGACTGGCTTCATCGAAACTGAAGAAAAGCTGGGATAAAGTTGAGTAAAACCTATGATTTCCCCATTATCCTGAGCTACAAATACTACTGAATCATGATGCTGGAAACGCTCTTTCAGAAATTCTTTTGCAGCTTTAATGTCTGATACCTGCCCATAAAAAACACGATATTGATCAAACAATATCGATAGGCTTTCGAGATGATCTGTATTAGCTAAAAAAACTTTCATTCGCTATCTTCATCAATTCAATTTTAACAATTTTAATATTCCTACTCGCAGAAGCCTAACTCTTGACTTGTTGCAATTCATTCATCTAATAATTTACTACGCTTTTCATTTCATTGTTGCTTATACTTCTTTAATGAATGGGGTTACGCAATGCTGAATCAGATATATCAAGCTGATGTTTTAGTTGTGGGTGGTGGAGTAGGCGGTACAGCTGCAGCGATTCAGGCGGCGCGACGTGGGGCAAAAACTATCCTGGTGAGTGAGTTTGCCTGGTTGGGGGGAATGTTAACCTCTGCTGGGGTATCTGTCCCTGATGGCAATGAATTAGAAGCTTTTCAGACAGGGTTGTGGGGTGAGTTTTTACGAGAATTACAGCAACGTCAACCAGAAGGTTTGGATCACAGCTGGGTAAGCTTTTTTAGTTTCGATCCGCGAGTTGGGGCGCAGATTTTTGCGGATTGGGTGGCGGAGTTGGCAAATCTGCATTGGATTGGGGGAGAAGTTCCCTTAGAGGTGTTTCGCGAAGGAAGTTGTATAACTGGGGTTCGCTTTAGCAATTTTATTGTTAAAGCCAAAATTACTCTCGATGGTACAGAATTAGGCGATTTATTAGCTTTGGCTGAAATACCTTTTCGTTGGGGTTGGGAATGGCGATCGCAATGGGAAGAACCTAGCGCCCCAGAATCTCCTAATTCTCTCACGGAAAAATACCCTGTACAAGCGCCAACTGGGGTGGTGCTAATGCAAGATTTTGGTACAGATATCGCCCCAGAAATTCCCCCAGGGCCAAATTACGATCCATCTAAATTTGCAGGTGCTTGGGATGGTTATGGTGCAGAACAATTTTTGCATTATGGGCGCTTACCAGGGGGTCTATTGATGCTCAATTGGCCTATATGCGGTAATGACTATGGCGAAGGTTTAGGGCGGCTAATAGAGTCAAAAGCAAGCAGAGATGAATATATTCAAGAATCTCGCTGGCATAGTCAAAATTTTGCCCATTACATCCAAAATCAGGTTGGTAGGCGCTATGGTTTAGCTGCACAGGTATTTCCCCATTCACCCACAGCTTTTGCTTTGCATCCCTATTACCGCGAAAGTCGGCGCTTGGTGGGAATGACAACGATTACCGAACAGAATATCTTACCTGTGCCTGGGGGTCAGGTTGCATCATTAAATATAGATGCAATCGCGATCGCTAACTATGCCAACGACCACCATTACCCAGGCTTTAACTTTCCCCTGCAACCTAAATCGATTCGTTGGGGAGGACGCTGGACGGGGACACCCTTCACAATTCCCTATAGCAGCCTGATTCCTGCAACTATAGACGGCTTTTTAGTCTGCGAAAAGAATATTTCTGTTTCCCATATTGCTAATGGCGCAACTCGATTGCAACCTGTGGTGATGGGTATTGGTCAAGCTGCGGGAATGGCTGCGGCTATGTGCATTGAGTTGAACTGTCAACCGCGGGATTTACCAGTGAGGGCGCTACAAATGGCTTTATTAGAAGACAAGCGATCGCCTGCGGCAATTATTCCATTGTTCAATTCAACACTTGCTGATCCTCAGTGGATACGGTCGCAAATAAATTATCTCAACAATCCTGCCAGCTATCCGCTTGATGGTAACTGTCCTGGCTTAATATCATCTACGTGTAATTACGAGTTTGCAAATCCAGTATTATCACGGTTGAGTAATTGCTATACAGGTGTATTTCATCGCTTACATCAGCAAGATTACAGATTCAGCATCATGACACCAACAACGCATCAAAAGCAGATTTGGCAGCTTGTAACCGTGCGATCGTACGTTGATGAACAACTAAAAGCTTGCTCCCATGAGCAATTGGTGACAGTTTGGGGTCGGTTGAACTCGGCTGGTAATTGGTTACTCGTAGAACATCTTGTTATTTAATCAAGTTGATTTTTATTCAGTAAAAAAAAACACGTTTTAGGGATTTGTCCGGATGCAGTAATAAAAACTAAGTAGGAGGGAATAAGAGAGTTCTAAAATAAACATCTGCTATGCGTGCTGTAGTTTCACTTTTAGCCTCCAGTTTGGTAGCTGTTTCCCTAGCTATCAACTGTCAAGCTACGATCAATCAATTTTCGCATTTGTTACCATCCTCATCTGGCTCAGAACAGTTGCTCTCAGCCAGACCCAAGCCCAAGCCTAACCAGCCAGAAAAGCCTGTACCGCATCGCGGTAGTGGGCGTAGAGAACTGATAGAATCCTACAAAAATGTTCATCCTGCCGTTTAAAAAATCCAGCAATTTTTTTTTGTCTTCGGGGAGTTAAATTACAGACAAATAAGGTGTCATGCTTCACATACTTTACACAAATTCCTTAGTAAAGTTAGCACAGTGCATACACATATCAACTCAGCATTTGCCCAGTATTTGCTCCGTATGGTGTGTATATATAATCTGATTAAACCCTGAGGTTTAGAATGTACACCAACCAGGCTCCTGTATTAATCGCATCACCAACTCCTCAAAAGCTACGCTTACTGCTTCTAACTCCTGTTATCGCCAGAATTTGATAGAGGTTATCGGTTGAGATCAAGGGTTTCTAATTCTGTTCAAGTCATTTACCAGGCCCATTCACACTCATATACCGAAACCTGAATGAAAATGGCTAAAAAGCTTATATTCACCAGTTTTTGAATTATAAATTTTGTAGAAATCTATAAGCTGACTTCTCATAGAGTATTTTCAATCTGTGTAGCGGCGTTTTTGCCATGAGCCAAGATAAAAGGAAAGACTTGGTATCAAGTTCACCCTTGTCTGTCAATTTGTAGTGGGCAAACAAGGCTGTTTAACTTGTGCTATGGTTTCTTCACAAGAGAGTCATAGGGGCTAGGCTAGGTCTAGAGATGAGTATTTTTTACTCAGCAATCTTGTACAGACGCGATTAATCGCGTCTCTGCAACTCAGGACTCAGCACTCGATAAATCAAAATGCAATTTGCTCCCTTGTTTCCGATTATCTATCGCCTTCTGCAACCGACATTTCCTAAATGTTTGTGGAATGGCGATCGCAAACGCAAAGCGATCGCACTCACGTTTGATGACGGGCCTCATCCCCAATACACACCCGAAGTATTGGCAGTTTTAGACCGTTATCAGATTCCAGCGAGTTTTTTTTGGTTAGGTGCTTGTGTCAATCGTTCACCACAGATAGCTAAAGCAGTATGCGATCGCGGACACTGGATTGGATTGCATGGGTACGATCATCGTTCTTTCCCCATGCTATCCCCAACGGCCCTGAGAGAAAGTTTGGCTAAAACCCAAGCTGCTATTTATAGTGCGTGCAATCTCCCACCCGAACAAGTCAGGGATGTTCGGCCTCCCAATGGTTTTTTTACACCGCAAACTTTAAAATTATTTTTTCAGTGGAATTATCGCCCAGTTATGTGGAGTGTTGTCCCAGAAGATTGGGTGAGACCTGGCGTTAATACCGTAGTGCAACGCGTTCTAGAGCAAGTACAAAACGGCTCGCTGATTGTCTTGCATGATGGTTATGATGGCGGTCAAGATGTTGCTGCTACAATCCAAATTTTGATTCCCCAATTATTACAACAAGGTTATGAATTTGTGACTGTGGATACTATGTGGCAGCAAGCCAATTCCTAAGGGGAATTCAAAATTCAAAATTCAAAACTAATTACCTTATTGATAAGTAAGTTATAGGGTGGGTATTGCGAAATATTTTGTGCAAACCCTGATGATTAATGTTGCCCACCCTACATTTAACTAATACCAATTTGAAAAAAGAATGCGACAGATTGTAGGGGCAAGGCAATGCCTTGCTCTCTAGAATATATTGATGTGTCGCAAACATTATTTGAATTGGTATAACCTCTTAAGAACAAAGTGAAAGAGTTAGGAAAATAGCTACACATGGTATGAGAATTTTACCAATGCAGCTAGAATGATCTTGCTATAGCGTCTAGTTAGCTGAAGATAGATTTCAGCTACTTGTAGCGTGTTGCGTTGATGCAACTTCAGCATTAGAACTGAGAGTAGGGGCAGGGTTCTCAGTTCCCAAGAGATTGTGTATTTGACTTAACGAACTTGGTGGAGCGCCGGATGTTTCTGGTGACTCGCTCATATACTCAATTAGGTCTTCTACTTGGCAATTAAGAGCCTTACAAAACCTAACAATTCTTTCAATATGATCCGTTCCAGTCCTGCCGCTTTCCCAGTTCTGGATAGTGCTTTCAGTCACGCCAACAAGACGCGACAACTCAAGCTGGGTTAGCCCTGCCTTTTCACGAAGCAAAGCGATCCTTGGTTTTGCTTTTTGTTTCACAGCTATAGCACTTTTCTCCCAATATTTATTGTCGTAGATCCTAGCATCAAAGAAAAGCAACTCTAAAAAAACACCAGAAAAAATTTGGTTCTACATTTTTAGTGAGATAGCTATTCACCTCTTTGTTGATACATTTGTTAACAAATCCCCAGGATAAGTTCTGTAATAAATAGCACTTTTGAGGTTTATTTACCACAAATATCCCTGATTTACAGTAAGATGTGTTACGCCACTAAAAAGTTAAAATTATGAGATGTAAATCTCATAATATATCTTCATCTATGTCTGATTTTTGTGATGGAATTAAGATAAATTCCGCTACTGATGTACAGTTTCTAAAAAGTGATTATAGCGTAATTAGTTGCCATTATCTTATTATTGCTACGTTACACTTTATTAAATCATCCTATGGTTGCTATTTATAGTCCATTACCAATTAGGATAAAGGGTGCCCAATAAAAGGGATGGCTGAATTCACTCTTCGAGCCAGCACTTAAAATACGACTACTTTTATTTCGTACGCTAGCTATTTCTGTGGTTTTATTCAGTCCAGCATAATTACCTGTAATTAAGGCAATTTGGGCTTTTTGTAAAGCTTCAGCTTTGGTGAGATTACCTGAACGCAAAACTTGATAGAAAACATTCATTAAAGCTTGTGTACCACCATCAGACACAGACCATAATGAAGCCATAGAAGCTTTTGCGCCCGTGAGTTGAAACTGATATCCTAATCCCAGGATTTCTTGTCCATTACCTAATTTATCGCCCAAGCCTGTTTGACAAGCGCTCAAAACGACTAAATCAACATTCGGTAAAGACCAATTTTCTATCTCGCGTAGAGTTACCTGTTGTCCATTACCAAAGAGAATAAATGAATCTTCTGGATTATCTTTAACTAGTAGCCCATGTGTCGCCAAATGCACAATTTTGTAATCATTCATTTGGGGAATTGTGGCGGCAGGGCTAAAAAGATTATCTAATAATATCTTAGTACCAGGAATTGTCTTAGCTAAGTTTTCTACTTCTACTTTAGCAAACTCCAAACCACTAAAATTCTCGTCGCGGCTGGCAACTTTGACTGTATATTCGCCTTTAGTAAAAGCAGCAGCTAGAACGTTAATATTGTTCGCTGGTTTGTTGTCAAATTTGGTGAGGCTAGCTGATGTGATGTTATTAATCACAAAACGTTGTGCTAACCAATCTTTACCATCATATACTGCTGCTAAAGGAATATATCTCAGTTGTCCATCGGGAGCATAAATAATTGATTTAGCATCGGCTTGTTTTAAGTCGTTTTCTATGGGCTTAATTAACCAGTTATATAGTTTCAGTGCAGGTTCTTTAACATTTTTATGCGTAACTACTATTGTTTTGCGATACTCTTCAATTGTTTTATTTAACTCTGCTTGTGTAACTTTAACTGTGCGATGTATCGGTGGTGCATCTGCGGTAACAATGACTAACTCTAATCTATCTTCCAAAACCAACGGATAAAGTAAGACAGCTTTATGATGTAACTGACGCAAGTTATCTCGAATAGCATTGAGTTGTCGTAAATTCAGATTTTCTTGGTTGGAAGTTACAGATAATTGTTGCACCAGCGCTACCACAGCCGGATTTTTGATAAATTTATTGAACTCAGCAGTACTATCCTGCTCAAGTTTCACCAGTTCAGCGATACGTTTTTCTTGAGCAGATGTGCGTTCTTTAGGATTAATTTTCCGCAGACTTGTGAGTTCTTTACCTAAAAGAATCACTTTATCTTGAATAGCGGTATATTTTTGCGAGATTTCTTGTTCTTGGGGTTTGAGAGGTAAGTTTTGCGTTGGCTGAGAATTGTTATTACCTACTCCGCGTTGAGGATTGGCTACTTTTGGCGGATTATTGGCGCTTTTTGGGCTATTTACTCGGCTATTGCCTATGAAATCTTGTACTTCCTGTATTTTTAATAAATCTAAAACTTGTTGTGCTTCCGATGGGCGATTTTGCTTGAGTAATAAATCGGCTAAACGGCGATATCTGTCAGCCACAGTTTCGGTGTAGGATTTTTGGATATCTGTGGGAACGACACGCAGACTTTGACGAATGGTTTCGGTAAGATTGACTGATTGTTTGTAGAATGCGATCGCTAATTGTGGTTGATTTTGTTTTGCGAGTACATCACCAAGATATTTCAAGGTGGCGGTTTCACTTGCTTTATCGCTAACTTCCCGGTGTATAGCCAAAGCTTGTTGATAAAGTCCTAAAGCCTTGTCGTATTGGTTTTGTTTTTGGTAAATCTGTCCCAGATTACTGAATGTCACACCTTCGCCAGTGCGATCGCCTACTGCTCTATAATTAGTCAAAGCCTGTTGATTAGACTCGATTGCGGGGGCATATTTACCTGTATTTGCGTAAATATTGCCAATATGATTCTGAGTAACGGCAATACCTGCTGGATAGTTGTTTTCCTGATATATATTTAAAGCTTGTTGATATAGTTTTAGCGCTTGGTCATATTTACCTTGGCTAAAGTAAATTTGTCCGATGTTATTCAGGTTGAGTGCTTCGCCTTGGAATTGAAAAGAATCCTTACCAAATGCATCACCCACAACAGCGCGACTGGTAATTTGTTGCAAAGCTTGGGGATTTTGCCCTAGAGCATCGTAAAGTAACTGGATATCTTGTTTATTTGTTCCTTTATATTCCCCAGTGCGGAATTTTTTGTAAATATTCGCAGATTTCTCCGCTAACTCTAGGGATTTTTGATATTGCCCTAAACTAAAGTAAGCGCTTGAGAAATTATTCAGGATTGCGGCTTCGCTACCGTAATAGCAGGTTAATTTTTCTTTATAGCAGAAGTCTTGAACAGTGGTTAAAGCTTGTTGGTAGGAATCTAGCGCTTGAGTGTAGTTGCCTAAATTAATGTAAACAACTCCCATATTATTCAGAGTATCTGCGCTACCAATTCGGTCATTATCTGCTTTTTGGATTGCTAAGGTTTGTTGATACAGATCCAGCGCCTTTTGATATTGACCCATCCTGAAATATAATGCCCCTGTATTAGCCAGCATTCCTTTCTGACTGGTAGAGTAGCTAGAATCCTTGGGGTTAGCGGCGCGGAGTTCTTTGAGAATAGTTAAAGTTGATTGATAAGCATCCAGCGCCTTGGGATATTGACCCAGATTAATATATGCTTCACCTATATAGGACAGAGGTATCCATTCATTTTGGCGATCGCGTGTTTGTTTACGAATAGCCAAAGACTGTTGCAAAAAATCTAACGCTTTAGAATATTCGCCTTTACGTAAATAAACATAGCCAATATTGGTCAGACTGTTAGCTTCCCCAGCTTTCGCATTATATTTTTTGAAAATAGCCAACGCTTGCTGGAACAGTTCTAACCCCGCTTGCAAGTCACCTAAACCGACTAAATCTTTATATACGATACCTTCACCGTTATTATTCAGCGTAATCGCCTCTGTAATCTTTTCTTCCGCAGTTGGTGTTGGTGCTTGAGCGAGAACTGATGTTGCAGTATAAAAGAGCAAAGATGGCGGAGTGAAGGTCAGTAAAAAGCTTGCAGCAATTAAACGCAGTTGCATAAGTAAATTGTTATATATAAATTGTTAAAATAATTGTCATGGTACTGAGCAAAAACACTCACCCGAAACCCTTTGATTCAGGTTTTGGAAGTGTTTTCCCGTAACAGATTATTTTGCCATATGTAATATTTATACCTGCTAATTACATATTGATTTTTAACAATTCTAGAACTGACGCACTGAAGCTTGAAACGCCCATCCCCCTAACCCACGCCAATCGTCTCAAGTCGGGAAACCCAACCACGATGCTGGCTACCGTGTACATACAAATCATCCACTCCCCCTAAATCACTCTTAAAAAGGGGTCGTTACATTAACAATGTCAATTGATACATTAGCAATGCTAGTTGTGGCATTAGCAATGCGAGTCATTACATTAACAACGCCAACCGATACATTAGCAATGCGAGTCATTACATTAACAACGCCAACCGATACATTAGCAATGCAAGTCATTACATTAACAACGTCAATTAATACATTGCTAATGCTGATGACACACTTGTATGTACACCGCAGTGTTTCGCTATGTAGTCAACCAATTTTGAATTTTGGATTTTGGATTTTAGATTAACCCCATGCACGCCACTTGCTTTAAGCCGGGGAACACGTCCAAACACTGGCTTAACTTTACGCAAAATCAAAAATTGTTTCAACTGAGATCGGCAATCCCTATCCATCTGACTCAGCAATCAGTACTGTTTCCAGCTTCAGGGCAATTGATAACGCAGGTACAATAGTACCCTAAAGTAGGATTATGACCGATTTTTGATTTTATGACTTCTGCTACAACCATAAAAACTCAATACGAAGCGATTATTGGTTTAGAAACCCATTGTCAGCTGAGTACCAACACCAAGATTTTCTCTAGCAGCTCTACAGCATTCGGTGGTGACCCCAATACCAACATTGACCCGATTTGTATGGGTTTACCTGGGGTTTTACCTGTACTCAACCAAAAAGTATTAGAATATGCTGTCAAAGCAGGTTTGGCTTTGAACTGCCAAATTGCCAAATATAGCAAATTTGACCGTAAGCAGTATTTTTATCCAGATTTACCCAAAAATTACCAAATATCTCAATATGACTTGCCAATCGCTGAACATGGTTGGTTAGAAATTGAATTGGTAGATGCTGATGGTAACCCCACTCGCAAGCGGATTGGGATTACCCGCCTGCACATGGAAGAAGATGCAGGTAAATTGGTACACGCTGGGAGTGAGCGCCTTTCCGGTTCTACCTATTCCTTGGTAGATTACAATCGCGCGGGTGTCCCCTTGGTAGAAATTGTTTCGGAACCTGATTTACGTTCTGGACAAGAAGCGGCGGAATATGCTCAAGAACTGCGTCGGGTTTTACGCTATCTGGGCGTAAGCGATGGCAATATGCAAGAAGGTTCTCTACGTTGCGATGTCAATATCTCTATCCGTCCCGTAGGACAAAAAGAGTTTGGCACAAAAGTAGAGATTAAAAACATGAACTCATTCAACGCCATCCAAAGGGCGATTGAATACGAAATTGAACGCCAAATTGCTGCTGTAGAAGCAGGAGAGCGGATTATTCAAGAAACTCGGCTTTGGGAAGAAGGTTCGCAACGTACAATTAGTATGCGGACTAAGGAAGGTTCTAGCGATTACCGCTATTTCCCCGAGCCAGATTTAGCACCCATTGAGGTTTCTAACGAACAATTAGATGGTTGGCGTAGCGAACTTCCCGAACTACCCGCACAAAAACGCCATCGTTATGAAAGTGATTTAGGGCTTTCGGCTTACGATACCAGAGTTTTAACAGAGGATCAGCCTGTAGCTGACTATTTTGAAGCCGCGATCGCAGCTGGTGCAAATGCTAAAGCCGCAGCAAACTGGATTACTCAAGATATCGCAGCTTACCTCAATAAGCAAAAACTGAGCATTAGCGAAATTGCTTTGACTCCCAAAAATCTCGCTGATGTGATTGTTCGCATTGAAAAAGGTAAAATCAGCAACGCCCAAGCTAAACAGAAGTTACCAGATTTGCTCACAGGTGTTCCTCCTGAAAAAGCTTTTGCTGGACAAGAACTGATCGGCGATCCAGCTGTGTTACAACCCATCGTTGATGAAGTGATCGCCGCCAATCCCAAAGAACTGGAAAAATACCGCAACGGTAATGTGAACCTCAAAGGCTTCTTTGTAGGACAAGTTCTGAAAAAGACCGAAAAACGAGCAGATCCAAAGCTGACTAATGAATTGGTTGAGAAAGCGTTGAATTCTTAGGGGAATGGGTAATTGGTAATTGGTAATTGGTACAAACACCAAACACCAAACCCCAAATAAAAGCGATCGCCCTACAAAAGAGCGATCGCTACGCTTCGACAGATAATCTAGGTGGGAAAGCTTACTTCATCGTTGCCAAAACAGTTGCTACCTCAGGTTCTGCAATACTAGGTGCTAACAATCCACTAGCATAAATTCGGGGGTTCGCTTGCGAGATGATGGTATAAGATTGGCGAACCTGAGTATTCACCGCTACAGTCTTCACATCGTACATCTGCATAGCTACCTTGGGATAGAAGCCAATCCCAACAATCAGCACTATAAAGCAAGCAGCAATAAACACTTCGCGCAGATTAGCATCTCTGTATACTGCTTCAGTAGGTAGAACGCAATCTGTACCAAAACAAACCGCTTCATCTGCTTCCTGATTCTTAAAGCCTGCATTTGTTAGGTCGCAGGTAAGGGCTTTACCAGTGCCGTAGAACACTTGGCGCAACATGGAAAGCAGATAAATTGGTGTGAGAATTACTCCCACCGCGGCTAAGAAAACTGTAACTGTGCAGAAGGTAGAACTGTAAACATCGCTAGTTGTCACACCCAAGAATACCGACAGTTCACCAGCAAAACCACTCATCCCCGGAAGTGCCAAGGAAGCCATCGCACCGATGGTAATTAAAGCAAATACTTTGGGCATTGCTTGACCCATACCACCCATCTCGTCCATCGCCATTGTGTGGGTACGGTCATAAGTTACCCCTGCTAGGAAGAATAACAGCGATGCAATCAAACCGTGGGAAATCATCTGCAACATCGCACCGTTGATTCCCAAATCGGTGAAGGATGCAATTCCCAGCAGTACAAAACCCATGTGAGAAATTGAGGAGTACGCCAAGCGACGCTTCATATTTGTTTGTGCAAAGGAATTTAATGCACCATAGATAATGTTGACTACACCAAGAATGGCAATCACTGGTGCAAAGTAGACGTGGGCATTGGGGAGAAGCTCAAGATTTAAGCGAATTAATCCATAACCGCCCATTTTCAACAGCACACCTGCCAAAATCATCGATACAGGTGCAGATGCTTCACCGTGAGCATCAGGCAACCAAGTGTGCATCGGGAAAATAGCCAGCTTGACACCAAAAGCAATCAGCAATCCTGCATATAAAAGCAATTCTAGTGCTATGGGGTAATCTTTCATCCCCAAGGCGGTGATATCAAAGGTCATTGTACCGCCACCATAGAGCGCCATTGCCAGCGCTGCCACGAGAATAAATATAGAAGCTGCTGCTGTATATAGTAAGAATTTTGTGGCTGCGTAACGACGCTTCTGTCCACCCCAAATGCAGACGAGTAGATAGACAGGAATTAACTCGACTTCCCACATGATGAAAAACAGTAGCAAGTCTTTAGCAACAAATACCCCTATCTGTGCTGCGTACAACACCAGCATTAGAAAGTAAAATAACTTGGGTCTACGATCAACTCGCCAAGCGGAAAACATTGACAGTGTTGTGACAAAGCCTGCTAGCAATACCAACGGGAATGATAACCCATCGACCGATACTGCCCAGCTAAGACCTAACTGCGGCATCCAGGCATAACTTTCCACGAGTTGAAAACTAGCACTACTGGTATCGTAATGCTTCCAAAAGGCGTAGCACATCAAAACAAAATCTGCGATACCTACACCTAGGGCATACCACCGCACGCGCTTGCCATCTTTATCAGGCAGCACAGGGATGAGCAGGGAAGCAACCAGTGGTAGTAGGACAATCGCGGTAAGCCAAGGAAATTGATCCGCTATCATGTCAATGAGAAAAAATACTTATCTGTGAATAAAGCTATTCTACTAGGCTTTGTTAACAAATATGAATAAATATTTACTTCTTTAGGCATAGATAAATCTACATTCTATTGATGGTTGTCAAAATAATCAAAGAATAATCAATACATGAAATATAGAAAAGTTTTTTAAAATATGTTAAGTATACAAATCTTGATAAAGAATACTCTATGACCTCACCTAATATCCAAACTCACAGTTATGATGCAGTGGCTTCACCTTCATGGCAAATCGAACTGCTGTATGACGGTGAATGTCCTTTGTGTGTGCGCGAAGTGAATTTTCTGCAAAAACGTGATGCTGGGCGAGGATTAGTGAACTTTGTAGATATTGCAGACGATAACTACAACCCCAAAGCGCATGGTGGAGTTGATTATGAAACCGCAATGGGTCGCATCCATGCAGTATTACCAGATGGCACACTGGTGAAAAATGTAGAAGTATTTCGCCGTATTTACGAAATTTTAGGTATGGGCTGGGTCTATAGCCTTACTAAGTTACCGCTTATTGGCGCGATCGCAGATTTTCTCTATGGAATTTGGGCAAACTGGCGACTTGCTTTAACAGGAAGACCCAACTTAAAGTCAATCATCGCCCAACGTCAACAAAAAATTGCCTGTAATACCGAAGGGCGTTGTCGGTAATTTGTCATTTGTCATTTGTCATTTGTCATTTGGTAATGGGTAATGGGTGTTTGTGATTTCCCCTTGTCCCCTTGTCCCCTTTCCCCTAATCTCCCTCATCCCCAGTCCCTACTTCCGACAACTATCCCTCGTGCGGCTTTTCCAAATCCAGCCGGGTTCGGGAGAATTAATTTCTATCCAGCCGCCTTCTGTTCTCCCAGTGGTTGTTACCTGAGTACCGGCTTTTACTACTTTCCCTGTTTTGCGCTGTCCCGAACCAGATAAAGAACGTAAGTTTGAGGAACTCACAACCAATAGACAGCCTTGTTTCTGTTCAGCAGGTTTATTTGTGGGAGTTTTTGCATTTGCGACTGGCTGAACTTCATTCTGAGCAGGCTTAGAGGCGGTTTTTTGGGAGTTATTAGCAGTTACAATCCCCATAGTAACTAATGCGATCGCAGCTCCAGATCCAATGAGCCAGCGCGATTTTGTTGATGATCGAGCTACAGAACGCCAGCCTGGTTGTAAACTGCTAGGCGATCGCGTGGGATTATTTAAAGTAGTAGTTGAAAGTTGATGCTCTGCGTCTGGAGCACGTAAGGTAGAAGCATTGGTAAATGCTTGTGGTGTAGCTCCATTTGTGCCGTTATCGGGTGGAGTGTAGCAAGGTTTAGCCAATTCTTGCAGATAGTTCATGACTTTGGTAGCAGTCACATAGCCATCTTTCAAATAATGACCCATTACTTGACCCACAACAGATGCTACAACTGCGGGTGTATTAGCATTTGTGATCGTAGCTAGTGCTTGCAGTGCTTCAGTTGCTGTTTGGTAACGGAATTTAAAGTAATGCCGTACCATCTTATTTAAAATAGATGCCAATTGGTCGCTAACTTGGGCGTGATGCTGCCATAATATCTCTCCAGTGGTTGCATCTTCACCAAACTGCTTGGGATTTAAGCCTGTCAGCGCTTGAATACAAGTCATACCTAATGCATAAATGTCACTACAAGGACGAGGTCTACCTTGTCCCTGTTCACTCGGCATATACCCAGGAGTACCAACTGCAACTGTATCATTTTGTAACTGTTCTGGAGTCATTAGCGAGTAGCTTTTTACTTGCTTGACTGCGCCAAAATCAACCAAAACTATTTTATTGTCAGCAGTACGGCGGATTAAGTTATCGGGTTTGATATCTCGGTGAATTACACCTTGATTATGTATAAATTCTAAAATAGGTAAAACATCTTGTAGCAGTTGAATTACCTGCGCTTCACTCCACCTCCCAGCGGCCATTTCGGAAGACAATGGATTGCCGGCAATCAATTCCTGTACTAAATAGAATTCTTCTTCTTCCTCAAAGTAAGCTAAAAGCCGTGGAATTTGGTCATGATGACCCAGATTTTCTAAACTTTCAGCTTCCCTATTAAACAAATGTCTCGCTGTCAGCAAGAATTCGCGATCGCTACTAATAGGTTTGAGATGTTTGACAATACAAGTGGGGTTTCCAGGACGGCGAGTATCTAAGGCTACATAAGTATGACCAAATCCGCCTTTGCCTAATAATTCGACCACTTGGTAACGCTGGTCTAGTAATCTGCCGATCATGGTATAGCTGGGCTGCGGTTAACTGTTAACTAGAATACACTTTTTCATAAATGAAGAAGTTAATTACGATTTTCCCCTTAACACTGATGTATATCTGAATATAATTGTTTCGGAATATTCACTATATTCAGGACATAAAGTTGTACATATAGTTGTCGGAATGCTAATAACAGTGTCATAAATATAAAGCCCAGAGCTAACCCTTGGGTATACCCTGGCCCAAAAATGCTAGAACCCCAAATACCAGGATAGATATCTCACACACATGACTGAACTCAAACTGCGTCTACAAGATGGAGATACTGAAACCGTTGTTTCAGTGGATCAAGATGTATTCACTATCGGCAGGTTACCAGAATGTAATTTATACTTACCTTCTGGAGGAGTTTCGCGAAATCATGCTCAGATTGTGAAGACAGCTGATGATGTGTGGACTATTGAGGATTTGGGTAGCAAAAATGGCACACAGGTGAATGAACGTCTGCTGACTCGTCCGCAACAGCTGCATCACGGAGACGTTGTTTGGTTGGGTAATGTGAGTTTAGTCGTATTGCTAATCACTCCTCATACACAGTCAGTAATTGAGCAGAGTCCAACGACGAATGAAGCCGATCAAAAAACTATATTGCGTAACGTCAAGCAACTGCAACAGCAATGGATAGAAGCTGATAGCAAAGATGGCGATATCAATAATAATAAGGATAAAACCATTGCCAGGTTAAAAGATTTGGTAGATATCGCCAAAAATCTTTGTGCAGCCACTTCCATAGAAGAGATTTTCTTCCAAGTACAACAAGTCGTTTTTCGTTACCTCGATAGCATTGATCGCTTGGCATTATTAATAGATGTCGCAGGCTGCGGTAATCTAGAGTTAATTAATGCGGCTACGCGCAACCTCACCCAACAGGAAAATCTGCCACCTGACGGTAGTTGGATCAGCCGTAGTATCTGTCAAAAAGTATTTGAAGAAAAAGTTGTTATTCAATCTGCTGATACCCATAAAGATGAACGCTTTTCTGGAGAACACAGCATTTTAGTAAAAGGTATCCGCAGTGTGATGGCGGTGCCTTTATGGGATGAAAATAAAGTAGTGGGCGTTCTCTACGCTGATGCTCATCTTTCTTCTTACCATTGGGCGAATGAAGGTGAAGAAGAACTCAGCTTTTTTTCGGCTTTAGCCAACCTTGTAGCTTCTAGCGTCCAGCGCTGGTTATTGCTAGATAGGCTCAAGCAAGAAGAAGTAATTCGGCACAGATTAGAACGTTATCATTCTCCGGCTGTGGTTCAGCAGTTAATTTCTGTAGGTAAGTTACCAGATGGACGTTTACCCCCTGAAGAAAGCGAAATTAGCATTTTATTCGCAGATTTGGTAGGTTTTACCGCTATTTCGGAAAAAGTCACACCAACTGCGATCGCGCAATTACTCAATAGCTTATTTGAAGAAATGCTACAAGAGGTATTTACCTATGGTGGTACTTTAGATAAATATATTGGTGATTGTATTATGGCGTTCTTTGGCGCTCCAGAGCCACAACTAGATCACGCCGAGCGCGCAACTGCAGCTGCAAAGGGTATGCTAACTCGCTTAGAACGTCTTAACCTTAATGGTTTTTGGCAAGAACCTCTACAATTACGCATTGCTATTAATAGCGGTAAAGCAGTTGTCGGAGATGTTGGCAGTTCTCAACGGGTAGAGTATACAGCTTTAGGCGCTACTATTAACCTAGCTGCCCGTATGGAACCAATTTGCCCTACTGGTGAATGCGTAATTAGTGAAGAAACTTACAATATGCTATCCCAACCTTTAGACTTTCATGAAATGGGCAGTTACACCTTCAAAGGTATTAATCGTCTCGTGAAAGTTTATCAAACAAAAATGCAAGGTAATTCGTAATTCGTAGTTAAGAATTTTTTGATAATTTTATAATAGTATTAGCAACTATAGGACTAATATTTGATTTTTTAAGTTCACGTAGGATGCGTTAGCGATAGCGTAACGCATCTGCAAATAATAAATGTTGTGACTTAGGCATCTTTTTCGCCCTGATCATACAAACTAAATATTGAAAATTATCTGATACCAATTTGAAAAAAAATGCGACAGATTGTAGGGGCATGGCACTGCCATGACCTCTAGAAGATATTAATGTGTCGCCAACATGATTTGATTTGGTATGAGTTCATGGGAATGTTGAACTACAGGTAATGATGTCTTTATTCCCTATTAAGCGTTCTCTTCTATATTTTTAACCTTGACCCCAATAAATGTAAGCAATTCCTGACAAATAGCTAGCATATCCATAGAAATATATTGCATCTTGCAAATTGCATAATTTTGCATCAATGCTAATAGATTTAATTATTATTAGATGGGTGTTTAACTTTTTTTACTTATCATTCAAATAATCAGGTGTCAATGAGTACATTTTTCATGTACTGATCAGAATATAGTAAAAATGAACTTTTGTGAAGCGAGGACTAGGGATGTACATTGTACAGATTGCCTCGGAATGTGCTCCTGTAATTAAAGCAGGAGGATTAGGGGATGTTGTCTACGGACTGAGTCGGGAATTAGAGATTCGCGGACATTGCGTCGAGCTAATTTTGCCCAAATATGACTGTATGCGCTATGACCATATTTGGGGGCTGCACGATGCCTATCGTAATTTATCAGTACCCTGGTATGGTGGGGCAATTAACTGCTCGGTATACTGCGGTTGGGTACACGGACGGGTATGTTTCTTTATTGAACCTCATTCCCAAGATAATTTCTTTAATCGGGGCTGCTATTACGGTTGTGATGATGATAATATGCGCTTTGCATTTTTCAGCAAAGCCGCTTTGGAGTTTTTACTCCAAAGTAATAAGCGTCCCGATGTTATCCATTGTCATGACTGGCAAACAGGTTTAGTACCAGTTATGCTCCATGAAATGTACAAGTACTATGGACTGGAGTATCAACGCGCTTGTTACACCATTCATAACTTTAAGCATCAGGGAATGGGTGGGATAGAAACTCTCCAAGCCACAGGTTTAAATCGGCCAGAATATTACTTCCAATACGATAAACTGCGTGACAACTTCAATCCCTTTGCCATTAATTTTATGAAGGCGGGTATTGTTTATTCCAATGCTGTCACCACTGTTTCACCAAACCACGCTTGGGAAGCTAGTACAAGTGATGTAGGTTGTGGCTTGGGACATACTTTGTATTTGCATAGAGATAAATTCCGTGGAGTGCTGAACGGTATTGATTACGATTTTTGGAATCCAGAAATCGACCGCTATATACCGTCTCACTATAGCCAAGATGATTTTGACAAAAAATTTGATAACAAAAAAGCTTTGCGTGAGCGTCTTTTGCTCCGTCAAGAAGATAAACCAATAGTTGCTTACATTGGTCGCTTAGATAATCAAAAAGGCGTGCATCTTGTACATCACGCTATTTATTATGCTCTCGATAAAGGAGCGCAATTTGTATTACTTGGTTCAGCCACTGAACCAGCAATCAATACTAAATTTCAGCATGAAAAACAATTTTTAAATAATAACCCAGATGTACATTTAGAACTGGGCTTTAATGAAGAATTATCCCACTTAATTTATGCTGGGGCAGATATGATTGTTGTCCCCAGTAATTACGAACCTTGTGGGTTAACTCAAATGATTGGCTTGAAGTACGGCACTGTACCTATTGTGCGCGGTGTCGGTGGATTAGTAAATACAGTATTTGACCGCAACTACGACGAGAATCTACCACCAGAAAAACGTAATGGCTTTGTGTTTTATCAAAGTGATAATCAGGCGCTAGAGTCAGCAATGAATCGGGCTATTGATTTGTGGAATTACTCTCCTGAAGAGTTTCGCCAATTAGCTATTCAGGGTATGGAGTATGACTACTCGTGGAATATTCCAGGAGGAGAATATATAGAAATTTACGACTGGATCAAACACAAGTGGTAAGTTAATGACTGAATTTTAGATTTTAAATTTTGGATTTTGGATTGAATCAAAATCCAAAATTTAAATAAGTCTGTTTTGTAAATATACCCGACTTTTTCAAAAAGTCGGGTATCTAAATTTCTCTAAAGTAAGCGTCGCGCAACAAATTAATATCGGATAACTTATTCCCCTAGCGGGGATGGAAAATATGGCACTGGAGGGTCAATTCCTTTAATTGCTTGACTCTCCAGTTTTGGGGCTACCAGATATCCCCATTGTTACAATCTCAACTATAGTCTGTTGCTTCTTGGATAATTTTGTTCAACAGCAAAGAAAATTATCTGGTTTCACAATTGCTGCTAATTATTCAACAACGATTTTGCCAACCATACCAGCGCCACGGTGAGGTTCACAGTAGAAGGTGTATTCACCAGCAGGTGCGTCTGCGGGGAAGGTGGTGGTTTGCTTTTGACCAGGGGTCATCAACAATTGCTTGTGAGACAAGGATTTAGCTAAATCAGCGCTCTTTGCAGGGTTGAGACCAGCATCAAACACAACGTTGTGGGGAGGAACTTTGTTATTTACCCATTCAATGGTGTCGCCAGCTTTAATGGAAAGTTTTTTGGGTTCAAATGCTAGCAGTCCTTTATCAGTCCCTAGCTTGACTTGGTATGTTTCAGCAGATGCGCTGGGAGTAAAAACAGCAAAGCTGCTCACTACTAAAAGAATTGTCAATATAGCTAGGCTAAAACGCCGCCAGCTTGCTGCAATCAATTTCATGGCTTCTCCTAACAAACAGTTTTTGTTTTCTCTTTCCTATTTTAAATACAAATAACGCCAAATACGACAAACTGTCATAGATAATTTTTTTTGTAAAAAATCGCCAACTAGTACTGACGCAAAATTTGAAAAAATGTAAACCTGGAAAGGCTTACCACAGGCTAGCAAAGAGAAATTACCAGTTTCCTACCCTATATGACCCATAGAAGACTCAGAACTAAGAATTTTAGAGATTTCTTGCATCAGTCCTTTGAATACACAATCAGAAAAAGTTGTGTAATCAAGAATAAATACTAGATTGACATATAGCAAGATATCTGCATATGAAAAATTTTCAATATCAATAAAAGATAAAAGCAAGAGAAAAATTTTATATTTTTTTAGGATAACTAGATCACTATTTAAAAATCTTCTTGACCCCAACCTGGAGCTTTTTTGGCTGCGGCCAGAACAAAAGCAGCTAAACTTTCTACTTGCTGTTGTGGTAGAAAATTAGGGGTTAACTGCCGACACCAATAAGTTTCTTGACTACCATCATAGGTCATAGGTTGTCGCATAAAGTCCACCAGGGCATTAATGCGATCGCGTGGTGGATTCGCACCCTTGAGTGTTGTTAGCGCCAGCGATACTTGAGGATCGGGCAAAGTTGCACCACCAACATGACAATTAATACAGTTAGCTTCAAACAGTTTTTTGCCCACAGATAATTCTACAGGTGAAAACAGACGCGTATTACCCTGTTCATCCATTTCCAGCGCAATTTGCTCGGTGACGTGTAAATATCTACCTATGTAAGGGTCAATATTGACAGCGTGAGCTATGAAGCTACTGCTGTCGTAGAAAGTGAAGAAAATCACCAAAGCCAGGAAAAAACAACGAGCGAAAAATTTGTACAACATCCGCAAGCAGTGTATTGTGAGTGTGGTGCAAAGGTACTGAGATCTAGATTCTCAGTCCTGAGTCTTTTAGGAAGGGAATTAGCGGGTAATCATAAATCCCCAGTCCCTAAGTTTCAGAACTCAGCACCCAGACCTCAGCACTAATGACTAGATTTAGTAATAAATCTTACCGCCGCCCCACTTGTCGCCAACAACTTTAGGTTGTAGGAGAATATGACCAGCGATCGCTGTTAAGTCGTCATCAGTCAGATTTCTCATTTCTGTGAAAATATCTGCACTCTTGATGCTGGGGTGTATTTCCGAAATTTCCTCTTCACCGTCATAAGTAGTAGGATTCTTGAGGTAGTCCACCAAACCTTCAACATTGTTACGGTTTGGTGTAGCTAATGCTAGTGATTCTGGTTCAAGTCCCACGTTTTGGTTAGTTTTAGTTACGCCCCCAGCATGACATTGAGCGCAAGCGTAGTTAAATAAGCGTTTACCTTCTTTGACTTGCTTCAAGCTCAGTACAACTGTATCACCCTGATCGTTTAATGGTACTGTCCGGGTGGCTTTATCCAGTTCTACGGCCGTCGCGCTACCGACAAGCAACTGAAACGTTAATAAAACAGTAGCTACAACAACGCCAATTAATCTTCTAAACATGTTTCCCCTTAAAGATTTTGACACTCAACACAGCTATTTAGCTTGACTCAATCTCCATGTTGCTATTTGTTCATTGCCATTAGCCAAAGCCCCAGCAAGAAAGCCCTTCAGGTGGCTTTAGTGTTAACCAACAAGCCGCTAGTACTTCTTGGAAATTTCTTAGACAATATGTGGGAAATAATTGCCTTTGCAGCCGCCAACGCCAAATGGGTCTTTTGGTGTTTATCGGCAATTAAGAGGTGGTTGTACAGAGAAAACCCTTTATCCACAGGAATACTGTAGTCTGCTGCTATCTCTGCGATCCATAGGTCTGCAAAACCCATAATGTTTTCTTAACTGATATATAGAGATTGAGTCGCTGTAATACCAATATCACGTTAAGAGTGCAATTTGTCGCCCAAAATACTGTTCGGCTTCTAGTGGGGATCGGGAGTGGGGAACTCGGGGCCCCCTCTGGGGATAAGGGGTAATGGGGACTGGGGGGACAAGGGGACAAGGGGACAAGGGGAAAAAGTAATTACCAATTACTAATTGCTCCATGCCTCATGCCCATGTTATTACCCCTTCCCCCCAGTAAATGTGACACTTTGAATAAAGTAACGGTTGAAAAAGGCGTAAATTCCTAAAGCTGGTAGGGTGAATACCATCGAAGCTGCCATGATGTAGTTCCAATAGCTGATGTATTGACCTTTGAAGGTGTTCAGCCCTAAGGGGAGGGTAAACATTTCTGGGTCGAATAAAATCACTACAGGTAGCAAAAAATTATTCCAGCTACCCATAAACACAAAAACTGCTTGGGCTGCAAGGGCTGGTTTGGCTAATGGTAAGACAATATGCCGGAAAATTTGTAAGGTATTTAAGCCATCAAGTTGTGCGGCTTCTTCTAGTTCTTTAGGAAAATTAATAAAAAACTGCCGCATCATAAAAATGAAAGTGGCATTAACCATACTGGGCACAATCATGCCTTGGTAAGTATTTAGCCAGCCGATCGCTTTTAAAATCAAAAAGGTAGGAATCAGGGTAATCTGAGCAGGAACGGCTAGTACTGCTAAAATCAGCAAAAACCAGAAGCGTTTACCCGCAAAGCGCAGTCTAGCTAAGGCATAACCTGCCATTGAGTTCAGCAGTAAATTTAAAATTGTGACGCTAAAGGCAATTAGCACACTGTTGAATAACCAACGCCAAAACAGTGGCTCTTGTAAGAATATTTGCTTGTAATTGTCAAGAGTGAAATTTTGTGGTATTAAATTTGGTTCACCACTAACAATTTCTGATAGCGGCTTAAATGAGGCTGAAAGTGCCCATAAAAAAGGAATTAAGGTGATAACAGCATAGAGTGTGAGTAAGATATAGAGAAGTATTCTCAGCCAGGGAAAGCGCAAGATTTTACTCAAATTCTGTCACCTCCAAACAATCGCTGCTGAATTAAAGTAATCGCAATAATAATTGCTGCTAGCAAAAAAGCGATCGCAGCTGCATAACCCATCTGTAAATTCCGAAATACAGCTTGGTAGATTAACAGAACTACAGTCAGGGTGGCATTATTTGGCCCGCCAGTCCCGCCAGAGAAGATATAAGACTGATCGAATAATTGAAACGTGCCAATTATCCCCATAGCGACGACAAAGAAGGTAACGGGCTTGAGTATGGGGATAGTTACATGGATCAATTTTTGCCAACCATTCGCCCCATCCAGTTCTGCGGCTTCGTAAAGTGATTGGGGAATATCCTGCAACGCCGCTAGGTAAATCACCATGTAAAACGGTGCGGTAGACCAAATATTCATGATCATGATGCCTTTGAGGGCTACAGATGGATCTCCTAGCCAGTTATATGTGGGTAATCCCAAAGCCGCGAGAAAATCATTGAGTAGCCCATCGGTATTGTAAATCCACATAAAAATCAGCGTTAGTACCGCTGAAGATGTGACCGTTGGTAAAAAATAAAGGATACGCCACCAATTTTTTCCCCTAATGCCAGAATTCAGCGTAACCGCTAAAATTAAAGCCAGGATAGTTTGGCTAGGAACGACGATCGCAACATATTCTGCTGTATTCCTCAAAGCAATCCAAACACGCTCATCTTCAACCAAGCGTGTGAAATTACGAAAGCCGATAAATTGGTAGTCAATACCGCCGAGAAGTTGAACTTTGTGGAGCGAAAGGAAGACAGCATAAAGAATCGGCAGAATCACAAAAATCCCCAAAACCAAAATTGTGGGCATCATAAACAGATACCCAGCCAGGTTGTCCGTCATATTCCACCTGGAATTTCTCTGTCGTCTCCTAACGTCAAACACAATTAACCTCCCCCTGAATCTCGCATCAACCCGGCTGTAGCGAAAGGCTGTGCATGATTATTGATCCTACTGCTAATGAGGTTATGAGGGAGATGAGGGAGATGAGGGAGACAATACCAAATGACAAATGACAAATGACAAACACCCAATGCCCAATGCCCCATACCCCATGCCCTATTTAATTACTCTATGGAAACCGACAGAAAGGTTTATGGAACTTTAGTTCAGAACAATAGATAGAATGAACAAAGTTAGCCTTGATGTCTAATCGCCAAAACCTATACAACTCATGGATTTTGCTAATCTTGCATCCCAGTTAAATGCTGGAACGATTTTACCAGAGGGTATTGTCATACTCACCCTTTTGGGGGTTTTGATTGTTGATTTGATTTTAGGGCGTACATCTTCGCGCTGGATTGGGTATCTAGCGATCGCAGGTTTACTTGCTTCGATTGTCGCCCTGTATTTTCAATGGGATGCTACCAATCCCATTTCCTTTAGCGGTGGCTTTAATAGTGACGACCTCAGTCTGGTCTTCCGCGGTATTATTGCCTTATCTGCCGTAGTCACCATCTTAATGTCCATTCGCTACGTGGAACAGAGTGGCACGGCTTTAGCAGAATTCGTTGCGATTTTGCTTACCGCTACCCTAGGAGGAATGTTCTTATCCGGGGCTAGCGAGTTGGTGATGATTTTCATCTCCCTAGAAACCCTGAGTATCTCCTCTTATTTGTTAACCGGTTATACCAAGCGTGACCCGCGCTCTAATGAAGCGGCGCTGAAATATCTGTTGATTGGTGCTTCCAGTACAGCAGTATTTTTATATGGCGTATCGCTGCTGTATGGCTTATCGGGTGGGCAAACAGAACTAAGTGCGATCGCCAGTGGCATTGCCGCAGCGCATATTGGTCAATCATTAGGTATAGTGATTGCCCTGGTGTTTGTCATTGCTGGTATTGGCTTTAAAATTTCTGCTGCACCCTTCCACCAATGGACTCCAGACGTTTACGAAGGCGCTCCCACACCAGTGATTGCCTTTTTATCTGTCGGTTCCAAAGCAGCAGGTTTTGCCCTAGCTATCCGCTTACTCACCACAGTTTTCCCTGTGGTTGCTGACGAGTGGAGATTTGTCTTCACCGCCCTTGCTGTTCTCAGCATGATCCTGGGTAACGTAGTCGCCCTAGCCCAAACCAGCATGAAACGGATGCTGGCTTATTCATCCATTGCCCAAGCTGGGTTTGTGATGCTTGGCTTGATTGCTGGTACTGAAGCCGGATACGCCAGTATGATATTTTACTTACTGGTCTATCTGTTCATGAACCTGTGCGGCTTTACCTGCATTATTCTGTTCTCCCTCCGGACGGGAACCGACCAGATTGCCGAATACTCTGGTTTGTATCAAAAAGACCCACTTCTCACATTGGGCTTAAGTATTTCCCTACTGTCCTTAGGTGGTATTCCACCACTAGCTGGGTTTTTCGGAAAAATTTACCTATTCTGGGCTGGTTGGCAAGCAGGCCTTTACTGGTTAGTCTTGTTGGGCTTAGTTACTAGTGTTGTCTCCATCTACTACTACATTCGCGTAGTCAAGATGATGGTAGTCAAAGAACCCCAAGAAATGTCTGAAGTGGTAAAAAATTACCCAGCCATCAATTGGAATTTACCAGGCTTTAGACCTTTGCAGGTAGGATTGGTAGTGACTTTAATCGCTACTACCATTTCCGGGATTTTGTCAAATCCCCTATTTACCTTAGCAAACAATTCAGTTGCTCATACTGCCATATTGCAAACAGCTACAATTGTCAGCTCTCAAGCAAGTGCAGTTACTATCAAGCAACCAGAAGAGTTATAAATTTCCTCATCTTGATCCCCCCTACCTTAAAAAGGGGGAAAAGTTCTTAAAATCCCCCTTTTTAAGGGGGATTTAGGGGAATATAAAACCTTTTGCTACCAATCAGAGGACTTTTAAAAAATCCTCTAAGAAATATAGTAAAATCCCTAATATTTTTACCAAACACCAAATATCAAACACCTTATATAGGCAAAGTAATCACAAATTCCGAACCATGACCTTGTAAAGAATTTACCTCTATACTACCCCCATGATTTTCTACAATTATTTGATGAGTAATTGATAAACCTAAGCCTGTACCTTTACCTACAGCTTTAGTTGTAAATAAATGCTCAAATATTTTTGATTTAATTTCATCAGGAATACCTAAACCATTATCTTTAATCTTAATGGAAATAAAATTTTTATCTTCGGTTATATTAGTTTTAACTTTAATATAATTAGGATTTTTTTCTATTTCTTGATAACTACGCCCCTCATTAGACTCTTCTAAAGCATCAATGGCATTAGCTAAAATATTCATAAATACTTGATTGAGTTGTCCAGCAAAACATTTAACTTCGGGTAAATTACCGTAATCACGAATAACTTCAATAGCAGGACGAGTCTCACAAGCTTTCAATCTATGCTTAAGAATTAAGATTGTGCTGTCGATGCCATCATGAATATTAAAAGGAATTTTGACAGTGCTATCTGCACGAGCAAAAGTGCGAAGAGAAACACTAATATCAGATATTCTTTCTACTCCCTGCTGCATAGAAGTAAGTATGTGCGGGAAGTCCTCTAGGAGAAAATCTAAGTCAATTTTTTTGGCATGTTGGGCAATTTCTGGTGTCGAAGCCTGATTTTTATAAAGGTGGATGTGGTCTATCAGGTCTTGCATATATTTCTGAGCATAGGTGAGATTGCCCTCAATAAAACCAGCCGGATTATTAATTTCGTGAGCAATTCCTGCAACTAACTGTCCTAAAGAAGACATTTTTTCACTCTCTACTAAGCGTTGCTGGGAATGTTTTAGCTGCGCTACAGTAGCAGTTAGCTCTGCTGCTCGTTGTTCTAGCTTTTGGTTGAGGTGACAAAGCTTAAGATGCACATTCACACGAGCTAGTACATCTTCCGGTTGAAATGGCTTGGTAATATAATCTACAGCACCAAGAGTTAAACCTTTTACTTTATCTACTACATCTGATAAAGCAGTCATAAAAATGACTGGAATATCACGGGTAGATTTTTCTTCCTTTAATCGGCGGCAAGTTTCAAAGCCATCGATTCCCGGCATCATAATATCTAATAATATCAGGTCTGGAGACACTAGTTGTAATTTTTCCAGTGCACTCTCGCCATTTTTAGCAACTAAAACTCGAAAACCAGATGCTTGTAAAAACTCAAACAGTACCTTGGCATTGACTGGATTATCCTCAACAATCATAATCAAATTTTGTTTATCACTAAGCATATTTACATTTGACCAATGTACTGTTTTACTAGTTTAATAATTGCTTCTTCATCAAGATTTTGAGTCAGTTCTAGAAGCTTGGCGGTAAAAGGTAAATATTTATTATCTAAATTTTGTAGTCTTTGAGCTTCCTGCTCAACTCCTGTAATATCGCCAATTGTGGCGGCAGTAACCAAATTTTGTAATTCCTCGTTGGTAGGAAATACCCATTCATTAGGGGAATCTTGACTAAAAATTGCTGATTTCGGAATATCATGACTATTTTTTTGATAAATCCAAATTAGCCCTAAGTGCTCCTGAATTTTGGCTAATAATTCTTCCGCTTGCACAGGTTTGGAGAGAAAATCATTGCAGCCCGAATCATAACTTTTTTGTCGGTCAACATGAGATACATTGGCTGAAGACGCAATGATGATAAGGTCGGAAAATTTTTGTTGAGAGCGTAAATTTTGTGTCATTTCCCAACCATTAACTAAAGGCATGACAATGTCTGTGATGATTAAGTTAGGGCTCCAAGCCAAAGCTTTCTCTAATCCCTCTTGCCCATTGGATGCTTCCATGAGTGTAAAACCGAGAGGTTCTAAAAAATTAACAATCACAGAGCGATTTTCCCATCGGTCATCTATAACTAGAACCTTGACGGGGTTATTACCTTCATAGCCAACAATGTTATTAGTAATTTTCTTAGCAGCTAAATCAATCCATTGCTGTGATACTTGTAAGTCCACATCAAACCAAAACTTACTACCTTGGCTTACAGTACTCTCTACATGAATTTCACTACCCATCATTTGCACAATTTGCTGGCTGATAGCTAGCCCGAGTCCAGTTCCCTCTGCCATGCGCTGTTTATTGCCCACTTGTTCAAAAGGAAGGAAGATTTTGTGTAATTGTTCTGGACTCATGCCTACGCCTGTATCTTCAATTTGAAATCTAATTTTAATTATAGGTAATTGTTTATGGTGGCTATTGCCTGCACCTTCTATCGCTATATGGTTTGACAAATTGTCAAAGTTAGCCGAATTACTCAGCACATCGACTTTGAATATTACTTGGCCAGCATCTGTAAATTTGATGGCATTACCTAATAAATTCAGCAAAACTTGACGTAAACGTTTTTCATCAGCAAATATAGCTGCAGGAAGTTGATTAAGTTCTTGGTAAGTGAAGCCAATTTCTTTTTGTTCAGCTTTGATGCGGCAGATTTCAAAAATGCTTTTGAGGAAATTAGCGAAGTGAAAATCGTGGGGAAATAACTCCAGCTTACGTGCTTCAATTTTTGATATATCCAGAATATCGTTGATTAGTGTCAGTAAATGAGAACCACATTGGTAAATAATATCAAGTCCCTCCTTTTGCTTAGGAGTAACATCGTCTTCCATATCAAGAATCTGAGCATATCCCAAAATACCGTTGAGTGGTGTGCGAAGTTCATGGCTCATATTTGCCAGAAATTCGCTTTTGGCGTTGTTTGCACTGTCAGCAATTTCTTTAGCTGCTTTTAACTCGGCGGTACGTTCCTCAACCCTAGCTTCTAGTTCGATAAAAGCAGTTGCTAACTGTGTAGCCATTTGATTAAAAGATTGTGCCAAACTTTCTAGCTCATCTATACCTTTAATTTCGACTTTCTGGTCGAGTTTTCCGGAAGCGATCGCTAAACTTGCGGCCTGTAAACTTAAAATTGGTTGTGTAATCCAACGTGATGTGAAAATGCCGATTGCAGTGGCCCATACCAAGGCTACTAAACATAAAATTATGCTGGTGCGGGTATTTTCGTTGATTTGTGCCATAAATTCTGATTCTGGCACAACCACAACTACTAACCAATCCAAACCAAATTTGTCACGCCAAGGGTTAATATGGACAAATTGTTTCTCTCCTTTTAAGCTAAAAATTAGCTCTTGACTATCTTTAATTGGCTCAAAACCACCAAATTTTTCCTTTAAATAATCTGCTGTTTTTTTAATTAAAATATCATTACTATTAAATACTGAGAGCCTTTCTGCTTTACCATTAATAATATTATATGGACGTTCATTATTAGAAGAAGCTACGATTAATCCAGAACGTTCTAAAATTAATACTGTACCTTTTTTACCAACTTTTAAATTAGCTAAAAAATTACTAATCTGCGATAATATTAAATCAATACCAATTACCCCTATTGGTTGATTATTTTGATTATAAAGAGGAAAACTTGAAGAAATAGAAAAAATTTCTGGTTTATCTTCCCATTGATAAATTTGAGTCCATAAAGGTTTTCCCATTTTGATGGCATCTGCATACCAAGCTTCGGAGCGGGGGTCATAATCTCTTTTGATATTTATTAATTTTTTACGATTTCCTTGATTGTCTGTAGAATAAATATAAAGTTGACCAATCTGCCGCTTTTGGGAAACTTCATTGATTAAAAGATTGCCATTATCTAAGCGTTCAATACCGATAAATTCACCTTTATAATTAGCAAAGTTAATGTATCCAATATTCAACACTTGCATTTGTTTAAAAAAGTAATTTGATATCATCTCCAAGTTGTTTAAATCAATTAATCCTAGATGAATAGCATCAGTATTAATCTGATTCATCTGTGGAGGCGTAGATAAATATGTATCAAGGTGCTGATCGACCAGACTACCAACTTTTTGAATTAACTGATTCGCCAGATCATTTACTGCTCTCTCACCATTTCTAAAAGAAAGATATCCCACCAGACTCACAGCAGTAAATATCTGAATTACAAAGGGGATAATCAGAATCAGCCTGAGGGGAATCTTGTGAGAATTTTTTAAGATAAAATTATTCATAAGCCTAAGCTATATAATATTTATGGGATAAAATTAAAAAATATAAATAATTAAATATTTATTATTAGCGCATCAACCTAAAATCCGGTTTGAATTTGCTGCATAGGGATAGCGATCGCAAATTTATCACCATAATGGATACAAAATGTAACTTTATATTTGCACCGTAAGAATCTAAATGATGTGTTAATGACTTCTAACTTTAAGTTATTTTCTTGAGCGAAAAATTTGGTATTCAAGAATTGTTTAGCTTTGCTATTATTTAGCAGCAGAGCCAAAATTAAAATATAGTTTTTATGTGGCTATTAAGATAGTCAGTCTAGAAACTATTACTAATCTTTCAGAAAAAATATTTTTGCTTGATCATATAAAAATTAATGAATTTAACAATATCCTCATTGCCATCTCTCACACCTGCGGCTTCACTCTTCTATACAAACATAGTCTCTGTAGCCAATATCCTTAAATATCTGTATTGCTTGGTAAAAATAGCGCCCTGAGCCTCGAAAATCTAGTAAATTTAGAAATCCTATCTGATGAACTTTACTTGTCAACTGTTCAGCAAGGTTGTTTACTACCTTCTGTCCATTTTTAAAGCAGAGATACCCTATAAATCCTACTGCGGTGAAGATTTGGCTTACGAAGGGTACAAAAAGTATTAGCCGCAAACGTAATTTATTGTAATAATAAACACCAGTATATATCATAGTTTACAGTTTTGAGCAGTTTGCTAAATGCAGAGTAAAGTCTTACCTGCATTAGTTTGCCCATTCTCCTGGCGTTGATATCATCAGATTACATCGTTTGTGATCTCAAGGCGATCGCTGGATAAATAATTTATACCAATTTAAAAAAAGAATGCGACAGATGGGTAGGTTGGGTAGAACGTAGTGAAACCCAACATATACAAGGCGTTGAGGTGTTGGTTTTCGTTCCTCAACCCAACCTTGTATCTTAGAAATAGTAGTAGACCGTCCCAACCTTGGTCATCATAGACCGCTTCGTAGCATGGGTCACTACAACAATCTCTTTGACAGAACTCGAACAGTCGCCGGGGTCAAATCTTTAAGTACTGATATTAAAGTATATAGTCCGTATCGGGCAAGGATGAGTGAAATCAAGGTGATGAATTCAAAAGAAAGTACAGAAATTAGTTGAGAGTTGACAATGGAAAATATTTCTCAATGGGTAGGCATTGATGTGAGTAAAGCCACTCTTGATGTTTATATCCGTCCTTTGGGTAAAGCATTGAAAGTTGCTAATACAGAAGTAGAAATATCTCATTTAGTAGAACAACTCAAATCCTATGATTTAAATCTGATTGTGTTAGAAGCAACAGGAGGTTTAGAAACAGAACTTATCATTCAATTGCAGGCAGCACTTTTACCAGTAGCATTAATTAATCCTCGCCTGGGAAGAGATTTTGCCAAAGCTACAGGAAAGCTGGCTAAAACTGATGCTATTGATGCACAAATTTTGGCACAATTTGGGGAAGCAATGAAACCCCAGGTTTTACCAATTGAATCCGAAGAGGCGCGTCAATTAGGAGAGTTGATTAGTCGCAGAAGACAATTAGTTGAAATTCAAACTGCAGAGAAAAATCGTCGCTCACGCTCTCGTGGTAAAGCATTGGCAGATATTGAAGCACATATTGAATATCTTGAAGGTCGTCTAAAACAACTTAACCAAGAAATTGAGCAATTAACTCAAAGAAATCAACAATGGATTAATAAAGTCAATTTACTCAAAACTACTCCTGGTATTGGTCAAGTTATTTCTACAACCCTAGTTTCTGACTTACCAGAACTCGGTCAATTAACCGCTAAACAAATCTCTCGTTTAGTGGGTGTTGCACCAATCAGCAACTGAGGAAGATTCGGCGGCGCAGCGGAGTGTCTGGTGCGGGCTGTGACTATCTAGACTACATAGCCACAAGCCTTTTAGCCCGTACCAGACACCGCCGAATCTAGCGCAGCGATCCTCAGTTGCGTCAATGTTTCCACCACCACTTTTTTGTTAACGATCGCTTGACATTCAAGACAGTCGCTACATCTGTAGCGATTACTCTTCAAATTGGTATTAGCACTTACGTAAGTGTCATATTTTTCCTGCAGTGATTGTTCAGAGTAAATATGTAAGTATTGTGTATTATGGCTGTGCAAGGATTTTGGAACTTAAGAGAGTGATAATTAGCCATAACGCACCGAGAAAGATGGTGCGTTAATTTATAAATCATCCCTTACAAAGGTAAGCTTAGGCCTGTTGCATTGGTATCTCAATCACAAACTCAGTCCCTTTTCCTAGTAGAGAATCACACCTTAACTGACCTTTATGTTTGTCCACTATAACTTGATAGCTAATTGACAACCCCAGGCCTGTACCACTTCCTACAACTTTAGTGGTAAAAAATGGGTCAAAAATTTTCTGCTGTACCTGTGCAGTCATACCATGACCATTATCAGCAATCCTAATCATCAGGGTTTTCGCATCTTTTAGTTCAGTGCGAATGCGAATCTGGGGATTGTGACTTAAAGAATTACCCTCATTCTTGCACTCATCCAAGGCATCTATAGCATTACTTAAAATATTCATAAATACCTGATTGAGTTGACCAGCATAGCAACTCACATCTGGTAATTGTTTATATTCTTTGATGACCTGAATTTCGGGACGATTACTATTTTCTTGAAGTCGGTGCTGCAAAATCATCAAGGTGCTATCAATTCCTTCATGTATATTTACAGGCTTCATTTCTGATTCATCTAGACGCGAGAAGTTGCGTAAACCCAAAATAATATTGCGGATACGCGAACTACCAAGCTTCATAGAATCAAGAACTTTAGGTAAATCTTCTGCTAGGAAATCTAAATCAATTTCCGCCACCTTGTTCTTTATTAAAGACGAAGTGTTAGGGTATTCTTGCTGATAAATACTTACTAAATCTAGCAAGTCCTGAACATATTCATGAGCATGAGTAATATTACCATGAATAAAATTGATAGGATTATTAATTTCATGAGCAACTCCTGCTACCATTTGCCCTAAAGAAGACATTTTTTCACTTTGAATTAACTGGCTTTGAGTACTTTTTAATTGTGCTAGAGTTTGTTGTAGCCGAGTGTTTTTTTGGTTAACTTCTTGTGTCCTTGCTGCTACTTTTGTCTCTAGATTATGATTGTATTCTGCCAATTCTTGATTTGCTTTTTCTAAATTTTGATAGAGAAGAGCATTCTCTAATGAAATTGCTGCTTGGGTAATGATTAGCTTTAAAACTTCTAAGCGACTGCTTGTAAAAGCTTCCGTAGTTAAATTATTTTCTAGGTAAATAATACCTAAAAATTTGCTTTGATTAAGGATGGGAATACATAATATACTTTTTGGCTGCTCACGCTTAATGTAGATATCTAATGCAAAGGAAGCTTGAGCTTTGATATCATCAATAACTAATATTTCTTGCGTGCGTTTGACGTAATTAATCAAAGTGGTGGGAACATGATCGCTAGACTCTAAAGGAATAGATAAAAACTCTGTATAACTGTCTGCAAAATTTCCATTGGAACTGACTGCAGTAATAGTTAAATCTAAGTTATTAAATTCACTCAAAATCAGTACACATTTAGATGCTCCTGCATTCTCCATTAGCACTTGTATTAAAGTAGACAGCAGTTCTTGTAGCTCAATTTCTCCGGCGACTGCTTGAGAAGCTTTGATTACAGATGCCAAATCCAGCATATCTGAAATGCTGGTGTTAGAGCCAAGAATAGTTTCATTCGTAGCTAGAGTAGATTGAGTACTAGATGTAGATAAGTTTATGCTCAGTTCTGGGGAGTTATTATGTCTAGAAGAGCGATTAAATTTTTCCTGCTGAACAATAGGTGCAAGTAGTTGAGGATAGCGTTTTTTTAAGTCATCCACTTTGGCTTTTGCACCCCAGTTAACATAGCCATAATAAGCATCAATAAGGTAGGTTTGGGCAATTTTTGGTTTTCCCCATGCGAGATAAAATTTAGCTGCTAATTCGTAAGCAAGAGCTTCTTCATTGATATAGCCATGTTCTTTGGCGAGATTTATAGCACACTCATAATAATCTATTGCTTCAACATATTGACCTATAACTCGAGACTGCTCAGCCTCTACTAAATAAAATCTATGTAGATAATTCATGGGCGCAGAATCTGCCCATTTTTTCATTTTCTCCTGATTGTCTATTACTTTTTGGAGAATTGCTTTTTGCTCAGATTCATCAACATGATGATAAACTCCTAGCTTAGATAGCGAATCGTATAAATAAAAAACAGGAACAACTATTTGCCCTATACCCGCATTTAAATACTTTTCCGCCAGAATTGAATTTTCAAATGCTTGAGAGAAATCATTGAATAGATAGCAGAGATGTAGTTTACTAATATATAAATATAGAAGCCCGACAGTATCGTTGTCTTGAAGGAGAAATGGCAACATTGTATCTTCATCATAAGCATCGCCGATTAAACAACAAGGCTTTTCAACAGAATCTATCAAATTTAAGACTACCTGTCGGTAGATTTCGTTGTAGTTAAATATTCTTTTTTGATTAATTTTATATATAGCTTGGCTGTATGTTGCTATTTCCTGTTTGAGGTAGCTCAAATCTTTACCACTAAAGTATAAATAGTACGAATAAGCATTAATAGAATAAGCAGCATACTCTAAATCTCTGGTTTCTAATCCGGCAGTGTAAGCTTCTAATAAAGGCTTAATACTTTTCCTTATATGCTCCCGTAAATGCCTAATAAATCGATTAAATGTATCAAGTATCTTAGCTTTAAATTCTTGGGCATTAAACTTATCTACTAAATTTAAAGCCAAGTAGCAAAATTTATAGCCAGATTCAATATCTCCCATTACATTACAGAGTATTAATCCGTAACCAACATATGCAAGAGCAGACGAGCGAGAGTTACCATATTCGAGCGATAAATTGATTTGTTTTAAGCAAATTAACGGTATTAGTTCTGGAACAGATTGAGAAGTAAAAGTCATTCCAATAGCTAAGATACGCATCATCGCCATTGCTTTAGCTTCTCTCATTTCAGGTAAATCAATTAAATCTTCAATACGCTTATTTGTTAAATTTAAAGCTGTTCTCTTTATTTCCTGCTGAACATAAGATTGGCTGGGTCTTTCTGGAAAATCAATACCAAACATTTTCAAAAAATCTAAGAAAATATTGATAGCATCTATCTCTTTACCTTGTCCCCCATAAGCCTGAATTCTTACTTCATAAACTTTGGCTTTTTCCAGCAGTGTATTAGCTTTTAGCAACACGACCTCTACTAATTTCTCCATCTGCTCAAATTTACTGGCTAAGTATGCTGCTTCTGCTGCTGTTTCATACAAAGCCAGGGTTAACTCATATTTAGTATCCCAAGAATTATCTGACAGCAACTCGATTCCTGTAGTTAAGTAATAGAACGCCGATGAGTAAGCTGTTGATATCAAAGCTTTACGTCCAGCAGTCAAATTCATCACAGCCAGATCATCACGTTTAGCTTGATCAGTGATGAATTCAAGTGCAACATTGAACTGACTGACAAGCTCAAAAATCTTGTCTTCCCTTTCTGCTAATGGGATATTACTTAACAGTAGTAAAGCAATTTTTAAGTGGATTGGCTTTTTTGGTTCTTCAGGGATTAGAGAATAAGCAGCTTGCTGTATTTGATCATGTACAAATTTATATTTAGGTAATTGGTAACTACTAATTGGTAAATTATTTGATTCTTCTCTGCCATCTATTGGGATAAAATTGTAACCATTATTCAGAGGCAAAATTAGCCCTTGAAATAATGCTTGCCATAAGTCTGATGCTGTATCGATTACAGACTTTTCATTGATGATCGCCAAAGTTTTTAAATCAAATTCATTTCCAATACAAGCAGCTAGTTTTAGAAGATTTTGTGTATTGATGGGCAGCTTTTCTATTTGCATACCCATAAACTCTACAACATCATCTGTAAGAGATAAAATTTTGATTTTAGCAATATCATATTGCCAATAACCAACATCAAAATTTAATTTAATAAGTCCGTCATCATGTAATGACTTGAGAAATTGTGATGCAAATAAGGGGTTGCCTTTAGTTTTGGCAAATACCATTTGGGTTAGAGGAACAGCAATTACTTCACGGCAATGAAGCGTATCAGTAATTAAATTGTTTAAATCAACCTGGCTAAGATTTGAAAGCTTAATTGTATTAACTATTGCTTCATTTTTAGAAATTTCCTGTAATGTTAAATTCAATGCATGGAGATTAGAGACTTCATTATCTCTATAGGCACCAATTAGTAGCAGACTACCTTTATTTTCAGATAAGTATTCTGCCTCGCCTGCAACGATAGAAGCAGTTTCGCTCATTAATAACTGGATAAATTTCAAAGAAGCCGTATCTGCCCATTGCAAATCATCGAGAAAGATTACTAAAGGATGTTCTTTGCTAGTAAATACTTGAAGAATTTTTTTGAATAATAAATGAAACCGATTTTGAGCAGCAATACCAGTAAGTTCTGCTACAACAGGTTGTTGACCAATAATTTTTTCAAGTTCAGGAATTACATCAGTAATTACCTGACATTGTGTACCTAATGCTGATGTAATTTTGGCTTTCCATTCTTGAATTTGGGCATCTGTTTCCAAAAGTATTTGCCCAATTAAATTCCGTAGAGCTTGTACCCAGCCTGACAATGGAATATCACGTTGAAAATGGTCAAATTTGCCGTTGATGAAGTAACTACGTTGTCGCGTAATGGGTTTATGTAGTTCGTTAACTAACGCAGTTTTGCCAACACCAGAGGAACCAGAAACTAAAATCATTTCTGTTTTACCGCTTGTTACTCTTTTAAAAGTAGTGAGTAAAGTTTCAATTTCTTGCTGGCGGCCATAAAGTTTTTCAGAAATGGCAAAATGATTTGATATATCCCGAGAGCCGAATTGAAATGCTGTAATATTTCCTTTTTCTTCCCATTGCTTCTGGCAATTTTCTAAGTCGTATCTTAGTTCATGCATACTTTGATATCTATCTTCGGCATTTTTCGCCATCAGCTTACTGATAATATCAGCTAAAATTGAGGGAATTTTGGAATTAATGCGACTTGCTTTTGGTGCTTCTTTAGCAATGTGAGCATAGACTAACTCCAATGGTTCAGTATTATTGAAAGGTAACTGTCCAGTAAGGAGTTCAAAAAAGGTAATACCCAAAGAATAAAAATCTGTACGGTAATCAATATATCGGTTCATGCGTCCTGTTTGTTCAGGAGACATATAAGCTAGAGTTCCTTCTAAAACGTAAGGATTTGTAATAAATTGAATTTCTTTTGGTAATAAAGTAGCAAGACTAAAATCGATTAGCTTAATTTCACTAGTTGCAGGATGGATTAGAATATTTGCAGGTTTAATATCTTTATGAATTATGCAATGCTTATGTAGCTGTTCCAAAGTAAAGCAAATTGCCAGCGCTATCTGAAAAAATTCTTTTAAGGAGACAAAATTATTGCCTTGCTCTCGTTGTCTTATTTGCCAATCTTTGAGGGATATAGCTTCATAATCTTCCATAACTAGGACATAACCATTGCGGTAATTCTCTAAACTGAAATGTTTGATTATGCCCGGAATTTCTAGATTTTGTGTAATATCATATTGATTACGAAATTTACTAATTTCCGCAAAGGTAGGATATTCATTTCGCATCAGTTTTAGGATGACCGCTTGCTGGTCTTTTTCTCTAATACCTCTATAAACTAAGGTTTTTTTACTTGAATAGAGTTGCTCAGTAATGCGATAGCCAATTATAGGAGATAGTGTATCTGATACAAGTAGCATGGAAGCTGATGCTCATAATTTTAATTCTATGAATATTATTCCCATGACAAACCTGGAATTAGCATCAAATAATGGAAAAATTATGTGAAATATATAGATTTTGACAAAAAATAAATATATTAAGTTTGCGCTTCTGAGCAAAACCATATAAGGCTTCCAATCTCTGATATAAAAAGGCTAGCGATTAGCCGATAGTAAATATAAAAAAACTTGCCTTTATTCCTGATGATGCTCTGAATGCTGGCAAGTATTTTTTATATTATTAAAATAGCTATTTTAGTGGCTTATAACACTAGTAAAACACGGCGGAAATAAAGCTAGCATTATAAATCAATAAAATATCTACATCATAATATCTCTTACTTTCATACACCGTTGTACTTCTATAAACTTCAGCCTAGTTATACTAGTACAACTAAGCAAAAGTAAAAATGAGCCAATACCATAGATGGAATGTTTGGCTCACTCTACAAAATAATTTATTTCTTGGAACTGCCTTACTTTGATCAAATTAAGAGCGTATTTATTCCCGTCTACAATGATACGCGGAAGACAAAAGTAAAAAAGTTTCTATATCAAGGCTTTTGGCTAGTTGAAATGGTTACTTTATTTATGCCGTATTTTACTAGTTCTTAGTCTTTCTTTCATGCGTTATTGTTATAAGCATTTGATGACAACTATTTGACTTTCTGCTTAATGAAGGTCACAACTTGAGTTAGCTGTTTCTTCAAGCTCTCTATTTCTGCTTGCATCTTGGCAATTTTTTCATTTAAAAGCTCAATTTCTCCAGAGGATGCGGTTGCAACACTTGGAGGTGGAACTGTAGCATTGCTATTTACAGCCGCTGGGGCTGTGGCAAAACTATGACTAGAAGTTGCAGTTGCGCCATTACTAACAGCAACACCTGCTCCAACTAGAGCTGGTTCTGGGCGTACCTGTTTAGATTTTGTCATTGCTGACTTAATGGCACCAATGAGTTGCTTCTGGTCAAAAGGCTTGCCAAGAAATTCAAAATATTCAAAGGGTTCTGAAATTTTTTCAGTTACCTCTTCCTTACGACCAGACATCATTACTAGAGGGATCTTCCTTAACTCAGGCTGGGCTTGAATTTGCTGGAAAACTTCCCAACCGCTCATTTTAGGTAAGAGAAAATCTAACATGATCAAACTAAATTTTTCTTTAAGGATGTAATTTAGTCCTTCTAAGCCGTCTTTTGCTTCTACTACCTCGAAATTGCCAGGCGGCAACATCTCTCGTACTTTTACCCTGACAACTGTGGTGTCATCAATAACTAGAATTTTGTTACTTGCCACGACTTATTACTCTAACAGAAACTATAGGTGTAGATGGCTATTATGCCCATTGACATTGAGAATGCTCTTACTATATCCAACATTTATCTTGATTGGGGGAGAGTATATTTTCGGTATAAGTGATTTTCGAGGATGTGTTTTCTAGAACCTCTGCCCGTGTTCCAGTCAATTTATGTCATGGTAATATTTAAGGCTTTAACCTTGCTCTAGAGCATAGAGAATTTGCTCCACAGTACCTTTGGATCTCGCGTGGTTGTCTATGACTTCGTCACAACAAGCCCAACTCAAGTCAGAAATAATGGCAATGCCCAGCTGGTTACGTCGTTCTATCGGCAAAGCCAGCGAAATTTCTACAGTACAACGGATTATTAAGCAGCGCCAAATTCATACAATTTGCGAAGAAGGACGTTGCCCCAACCGGGGAGAGTGCTATGCCCAAAAAACTGCTACTTTTCTGCTAATGGGCCCTACATGCACTCGTTCTTGTGCATTTTGTCAAGTAGATAAAGGTCATGCACCAATGCCCTTAGATTTAGAGGAACCGCAAAAGGTGGCAGAAGCTGTCAAGCTTTTGGGCTTACGTTATGTGGTACTGACTTCTGTAGCCCGTGATGACTTGACAGACCAGGGAGCAGGACATTTTGTCCAAACGATGGAAACTATCCGCCAGTTGAACCCAGAAACTCAAATAGAAGTGCTGACACCAGATTTTTGGGGCGGTATCGGTGCTGGGGAAGAAGGACAACGCCAAAGGATAGCGATGATTGTCAAGGCAAAGCCTGCTTGTTTTAACCACAATATTGAGACGGTGCGACGCTTAACTGGGCCAGTGCGCCGGGGAGCAAAATACGATCGCTCGCTGGATGTACTTGCACTCGTCAAAGAAATCGACTCTTCTATCCCCACCAAATCCGGTTTAATGCTGGGACATGGGGAAACCTTTGGGGAAGTCATAGAAGCGATGAAAGATTTAAGAGCAGTCGGATGCGATCGCTTAACTATTGGTCAGTATATGCGACCTTCCCTAGAACATCTGCCAGTTCAAAAATACTGGACTCCAGAGGAATTTAATCAACTTGGCACCATAGCATGGCAAATGGGATTTAGCCACGTCCGTTCTGGGCCTCTGGTTCGGAGTTCCTATCATGCAGGGGAGGATTGAGGGGGTAGGGGGCAGGGGGAAGAGGGGAATAAATATCCCATTACCCATTACCAATTACCCAGTCCCCAATCCCCAATCTCCTCCTTCACACAAATATTTTTAAAGAAACTGGCTAATCGGTACCTCTGTTTGGTATTTCTTAAACAGTCCTGAAATTTAGGAGAACAGCCAATGACTGCTAAAAGCAAAAGTTCACCAGTAGCAGATAGTGGAGCTAAACCCCCCTATCCTTTCCGTACTGGTTGGGCATTATTATTATTAGCGATCAACTTCTTAGTTGCAGCTTACTACTTCCATATCATCGAGTAATTAGCTGATTGGTGCTGCTCAAATCGTGCCTTTAAATAAACCCTTGGGACGAATGAGCAGCACCAAAATCATCATTAAGAGCGCTACTCCTTGTTTATACTGAGAACCTAGCAAAGGGGTGCTGACTTCTTGCACTATGCCAATGATAAAAGCAGCAGCGATCGCACCATAAGGATTACCAATTCCCCCCAAAATGACAGAGGCAAATAAGGGCAGAATCAAAAACCACCCCATATTTGGACGCACTGCTGTAATTAACCCGTACATACTGCCACCCAAAGACGTGAGTGTGCCAGCTATTAGCCATGTCCAGAGAATTACTTGCTCTACATTAATGCCAGAAACTCGAGCTAAATCTAAATCATCGGCAACGGCTCGCATTGCCTTGCCAATTTTTGTATTTTGCAGCAGGTAGTGCAGTGCCAAAATCGCCAGTACTGCTAACCCCAACACTAACAACTGATTTTGTGGTACCTTTAAGCCGAATACATCTAAAGCTGGGGTGACAGGTAAATTATAGTTTTGGTTCTTACCCCCCCAGATGAAGATAATGCCATTGCGGAGGAATAAGGCCAATCCAATGGAAATAATAATTAGCGTTGTGGAAGTAGCACGGAGACTACGCATTCTTGACCACAGTAATTTTTCTGATATCAGCATCATTACCACTGTTCCTGCTGCGGCCAGTACCATTGACAGCCAAATATTTACACCAGCACTATTTACCAGCAGCGTTAGATAAGCTCCCAAAGTCAGAAAATCACCGTGGGCAAAATTAGACAACCGTAAAATCCCATAGGTAAGGGTAAGTCCGACTGCACCCAGAGCAATAATACTCCCTACGGCAATTCCATTAATAATTAATTGAGCAAGTTGTATATCCATAGTGTTAAGCAGCTCTTAAGAAATTACTAGTTAGTGATTTCATACATTAAATTGGTGGGATCATCGTCACATTCGACACTATAGGTTATGCTTTATAAAGAAGCAGGAATTGTGCGCTAATATACATAGAATCCTGTTCGCACTTTTGTGCGAAGCTCCACTTGTTCAGCGGTCTAGTTGACCATGCAGCAGTATTCAAGCTTACCAGAACAGAACTCACAGATAGATACAACCCAAACACTTTTGACCACAATACAGCAACTTCGAGCCGAGTTGTGGCTGGAAGGCGGCTTGAACCAGTTGCAAAGCCATCTCAATGATTGCTTGCTTTCTGCTTGTACCACCTTGCCACAACCAAGAGCTACAGAAGCAGAAATTTTCCAAATTTTGGTCAACGAGATTAGCCATGCTTTAAACAGTAGTAAGGTGGCGATCGCGCTGTTACAACCACAAGAAACAACTGGTAAAATTTTTTATGTTCCACCATCCACCGCCCGACGCTCACAACTTCTACACCTAGAAGCGTTATCCAAAAAAGGTAAAAAGTTACGCCTGAAATTGGATGAGGTGATAGAGCTTGAGGATTTACATCACCTAGAAAATCAAGAAACGCCTAGCGCTTGGCAATTAGCCAATGATTGTGGTGGGATAACCGCTTGGTTAATTGTGGCGACAGCGCCTGTAAGAGGTGATTCGGAGTTATGTAACACAGCAGAAGTGGAACTGCGATCGCAATTTATCGCACGGGCTGTGAAATACTGTTCTGTAGCCTTTGCAAAACTCAGACAAATCCAATCCTGGCAACAAAAGTCGCAATATTTAGGTAGTTCTAATCGAGAACTAGAGCGTACTAATCAACTGAAAAATCAGTTTTTGGCAAATACCAGTCACGAAATCCGCACACCGCTGAGTTCGATTATCGGCTTTACTCATCTGCTATTGGCGCAAGGCTACGATCCGACTAGAGAACGTCATCAAGAATATTTAAATATTATTCAATCCAGTAGCAAGCATTTGCTAGCACTAATAAATGATATTTTGGATCTTTCTAAAATTGAAGCTAATCAACTAGATGTCCAGTGGGAAATAGTAAATGTACCTACCTTGTGTCGTAATGTTTTGGCACTTGTAAAAGAAAAAGCTGCTAATAAAGGTTTAAAACTACTATTAGATATCGAGCCAGAGGTAACAAAGATAGTTGCCGATCCTTTACGGCTCAAACAAATGTTATTAAATTTACTTTTCAACGCCCTCAAGTTTACCACTACAGGAACTGTGGGTTTACAGGTAATCGCTAAAGGGAGCTTTTTGCATTTTACAGTTTGGGATACTGGTACAGGTATTTCTCCAACAGACCAAGCAAAACTTTTTCAACCCTACTTCCAAATTGCTAATTCTACAGTTAACCGTAATGAAGGTACTGGGTTAGGTTTAGCTGTAACTCGTAAACTCGCTGAAGTTCACGGAGGCTGTATAGAAGTCGAATCTAAAGTTGATTGCGGCTCGCGTTTTACTATCATACTTCCCTTAAATCCTGTGGGAGAATTAACAGGAATTGAGGGTAATATTGCTTCTGCATCCGCTTCCTTACCTTTAGACATTGCTCCTAGCTGTTTTTTAGAAATTTTGCTAGTAGAAAACGACTTAAACAACGCTAAGTTGATGCAAATTTATTTAGAAAAACTAGGCTATCAAATAACTGTTGCCAAGAATGCTGCTGAAATGTGGGAAGCATTGAAAGATATTAACCCAGCAGTAATTTTAATGGATGTCAATCTGCCAGATGATAATGGTCTAAACTTAGTGCAGCAATTGCGAGAAAATACGCAATATCAGATGACTCCAATCATTGCCCAAACAGCAATGGCAATGAAAGGCGATCGCGACATTTGTCTGGCAGCTGGAGTGAATGATTATATTTCTAAACCTATTGATTTACCACTGTTAGCTAGTTTGGTAGCTAAATATAGTAAGCCTCAGTAATTAGTAATTCGTAATTCGTAATTAAATTTTAGAGAATTGGGATAACACCAGGCGAAGGTCTCAAGCCGATTATTTCTAGTACTATAGATATATTTGCTGCGGGCTACCCCACTGGTGAACAGCCATGTCAGAAACTACTTTACCTTTACCCCTAGTTGAAATTCCTCCCACCCAAGCCGAACTTCCCTTTGACGATGGTGTCCCAATGGAAAGCGCAAGGCATAAAGTCCAAATGGACTTGCTGATAGATGCTTTAATTCCTTGGTTGTCACACCGAGAAGATGGGTTTGTGGGTGGTAATATGTTTGTTTACTACAGTTTGGCGCAGGTGCGAAACAAAGACTTTAAAGGCCCAGACTTTTTTGTGGTGTTGGGAGTCCCGAAAGGTGAACGCAAAAGTTGGGTAGTTTGGGAAGAAGGAAAAGCACCAGATGTTGTAATTGAGTTGCTTTCTGAAAGTACAGCCGCCGTAGACAAAAACGAAAAAAAACGAATTTATCAAAATCAAATGCGTGTACCAGAATATTTCTGGTATGACCCGTTTAACCCAGATGATTGGGCGGGTTTTTCGATTCAACAAAGAGTTTATCAACCTTTAGTTACAAATCACCGCAATCAATTGGTAAGTGAATCTTTAGGGTTAGCTTTGCAACGTTGGCAAGGAAATTACAAAGGGATTGATGCAACTTGGTTACGCTGGGCAAATTTGGAAGGAGAATTACTACCAACCCCTGAAGAACAAGAACGCCAACGAGCCGAACAGGAACGCCAACGAGCAGATAGATCTGAGATGCAGTTGTTACAAACAGCACGTAATTTACTAGCAAGTGGGATGACAGTGGAAGAGGTGGCGAGGGTTACAGGTTTGGATGTAGAGGCGATAGCTGCGCCAACGTCTGCGACGAACGCACAATCAGAAGTGTCAACCTAACGTGAAGTCTTTGTCCCGCGTTTTCCCCATACCTCATTCCTAATTCTCTATCAATAGACTACTCACTGGTTACTTGTTACCAGTTACTACAATAGAATTTGTTGGGTGCTATGGATTGCGGTAGGACTGGAAAATGAAACTAACAGAAAAACTTGAGCAACTAAAAGCGATATTCGCAGAAATGGAGCAGGCGCTAATTGCTTACTCTGGGGGTGTGGATAGTACTTTGGTTGCCAAGATTGCGTATGATGTTTTAGGCGATCGCGCTTTGGCTGTGACGGCTGTTTCACCTTCGCTATTACCGGAAGAATTGGAAGATGCGGAAATTCAAGCAGCAACTATTGGTATTCCTCATCAAATTGTCCAGACAAACGAAATGGACAATCCCAATTACACTTCCAATCCTGTCAATCGCTGCTATTTCTGCAAAAGCGAATTGCACGACACACTCAAGCCTTTAGCTAGAGAGTTGGGTTATCCCTATGTGGTGGATGGAGTCAACGCCGATGATTTACACGATTATCGTCCAGGAATTCAAGCAGCTAAAGAAAGAGGTGCGCGATCGCCTTTAGCGGAAGTTGGTGTTACGAAAATGGAAGTCCGCCAGCTTTCACAAGAACTCGGTTTACCTTGGTGGGATAAACCAGCGCAACCCTGTCTCAGTTCCCGTTTTCCCTATGGTGAAGAGATTACTGTTACTAAGTTACAACGCGTTGGTAGAGCAGAAATTTACTTGCGTAAGTTGGGGTTGAAAAATTTGCGCGTGCGTTCCGAAGGCGATACAGCAAGGATTGAATTACCACCAGAACAAATCAAAGAATTTGTCTTGACGACAGATTTACAACAAGTAGTGTCTGCTTTTCAAGAGTTTGGTTTTATCTATGTAACACTTGATTTAGAAGGCTACCGCAGTGGTAAGTTAAATCAAGTTTTGCAGGCGCAAGCCTTAGGTGTTAAAGGTTAAGGATTGGGTCATTGGTAATTCAATTTTGGATTTGCAATAGCGCAGCGTAAAGCCTTCTCCTGTCGGAGACGCTACGCGAACGGCATAGCTTCTCTGCGAGAGGCTCCGCCCTAAGCGAAGCTATGCCGTAGGCTTTACGCTTAGAGCGAGTCCGCGAGCGTCTTTTGGATTGAGTTGGAATCTAAAATCCAAAATCTAAAATCTAAAATTCCTATTAATCCGCGATCGCCCACCTGACATAAGGACGAGAAGCCGTTACAGTTTTGTAGGTAATTTCCTTAGCATTGGCTTGAATTTTTCGCAAATCTACACGGAAATATGCTTGTTTATTCTTAAATTGCACATTGTAAAATGTGTATTCTTTATTCTGCGCTAGACCAACACACGAAGCATATTTATCGTTTAAGTTGGCAACATATTCTACAACTTGCTTATTAGATGAAACTAATTTTGTTGTGTTAGAAAATGGTCTAGTATCAGCAATTACTGTATGTTCAGCACCACCTTCATAAGGTAGTGTCAACCACCATAAACCAACTGATTCAGGACAAGTACCCGAGGTACTTTGGATATTTAATTTGACATTTGGTGTAGTAATTGGCCCTGCTGCTGATTCTGGTTGTGCTTGTGCTTTAGCAAAAAGTATTCCTCCTACTGTTAAGGGAGAGATAATTAGACCAAGAATTGTTAATTTTATCCAAGTATTCATATAGATTTTTTTACATTCAAGCTATCTAATTAATATTGACTCTCAAAATATTGCAAAAGTGCCGTCTTATTTAAGATTACCGTGTTGTCAGTTACAGTTCTACACAAATAATTCAGCAACAATGTTAATAAATACTTGAGAATGCAGCCTCATCGGAATATTGCGGCTCTTTCATGAAACCTAGAATTATCGTTTGTGGCTTAGGACGGACTGGATATAAAGTCTTTCGTCTGCTGCGACAGCAGGGTGCGTTTGTAGTTGGTATTCATCACAAACCTGTCCCTGGCGAAACCGCAGGAGACGTGATTATTGGTGATTTGCATACGGCGGCTACTCTCAAAGCCGCTGGAATTGAGGAATCCCACACTTTAGTAATTGCTAGCTCGGATGATGCGCGTAATTTAGCAATTATGATGCAAGCGCGGATACTAAATCCGCATATTCGCATTATTAACCGCTTTTATAATACTAGTTTGGCGGAGCGTCTCGATCATACTTTGCCCGACCATTTAAGTATGAGTGTTGTGGGTTTGGCAGCACCAGTGTTTACTTTTGCAGCACTAGGTAATCAAGCGATCGGACAAATTAAATTATTTCAACAAACTTGGCCAATTCAAGAAGAATATATTGACGAATATCATCCCTGGTTAGGTCGGAAATTAGGAGATTTATGGGACGATAGGTCGCGAATGTTAATCTATTACTTACCCGTAGAAGGTGATTTAGATTTAGTTGCGGCAGTGCTATCTGGGCAAGAATTAAAAGTAGGCGATCGCTTAATTGTTGGTATCCAACCCCGCATTCGTCCTATCCGCAAATCATGGGTAAGAAAAGTCATCAAAGTTATGACTAGTTTGCAGCAATTTCAAAAACATGCTCAATCAGTTGTAGCGATGGCAATGGTATTGTTTGCCATTATTTTGATGGCTACACTTACCTATGTTTCTGCTAGTTTAAATATCTCTTTTATCGATGCTTTATATTTTGCAGTCGGCATGATTACGGGAGCAGGTGGTAATGACAAAATAGTCGAAAATGCTCCTAGTAGTATTAAAGTATTTACGGTTGTGATGATGTTAGTTGGTGCTGCAGTAATTGGTATTTGGTATGCCATGCTCACCGATTTTATTTTAGGTAACCGCTTCAAGCAATTTTGGGATGCAGCTCGCATTCCACAGCGACATCACTACATAGTCTGCGGCTTGAGTGGTATTGGGGTGAGAATTGTGCAAGAACTGCATGCGAGTGGACATGAGGTAGTAGTAATTGAAACTGATAGTAACAACAGATTTGTCAACACAACTCGTGGCTTAGGTATTCCTGTAATTCAAGGCGATGCCAGCTTCCGCGCTATTCTCCAAGCCAGTAATATAGATAATGCTGCCGCAGTACTAGCTGTTACCAGCAACGATGCGATTAATTTAGAAATTGCCCTCAAAGCCAAAGGATTATCACCTACTATTCCTGTCATTGTCCATTATGCTGACCCAGATTTTGCAGGGATGGCACAACAAGTATTTGATTTTGAAGCCGTACTCAGTCCTGCAGAATTAGCTGCACCAGCTTTTGCTGCGGCTGCATTAGGGGGACGCATCTTAGGTAATGGGATTACCGCCGATAGTTTGTGGGTAGCCTTCGCAACGATGATTACACCAGCACATCCATTTTGCGGTGAATTAGTCAAAGATGCTGCGATGTCGGCTGATTTTGTCCCTTTGTACGTAGAAGCGAGTTGCCAAACCTTCCACGGCTGGGATTTATTAGAAACTCAACTCAGTCCAGGCGATATTTTATATTTAACAATGCCAGCCAATAGATTATATGAATTGTGGCGAGATGGGCGATCGCAAGTAATGGTAAGTTGATTGTTGGTCATTTGTCGTTTGTCATTTGTTATTTGTTCACTTCATTTCCCTAACTTTCATTGGGAACTAATTACTCAATAAAACGTCTAATTTCTTTTATTAAATTAGTTCTAATATGAAAATTAGGTCTATTAAAACTGCGATCGCTTTATCGCTGATTAGTGTGGGATTTTCGCAAACTGCTCATACTCAAACCCCCAGCGGAAATAACGCACAACTTACACAGCAAGTTGCATCACTTCGTCCCCAAGGGCCAAAAGGTTTAGAGACATTTCTTAATAATTATGCACAAGAATTAAAAAATCCTTCGCCACAACTAAAAGAGGCCTTAGACAAACTTTGTCAGCAACGAGATTGCTATGCTTCTAAACTTTATTGGTACACCGATTTAGAACAAGCAAAAGCTGCTGCGAAAGCTAGTAATAAACCTATACTTTCATTACGTTTGTTAGGAAATCTTGACCAAGATTTAAGCTGTGCCAATAGTCGCTTTTTCCGCGTAGCATTATATCCCAATGCAGAAATTTCTAAATTCCTGCGCGATCGCTATATTCTCCACTGGCAATCTGTACGTCCTGTCCCCAAAGTTACCATAGATTTTGGTGATGGACGCAAGTTAGAACGCACGATTACAGGTAATAGTATTCACTACATCCTAGATAGTTCTGGTGAACCAGTTGATGCAATTCCTGGGTTGTATGGGCCGCAAGCCTTCCTGCGTCAGTTAATAGCTGGGGAAAAAGCAGTTAAAGAATATACTAATTCCCAAGGTGTCGCCCGTGCTGGATTTTTGCGTGAGTATCATCGTCAACAATTAGCATCTAGCCAACGTCAATGGGGAGCAGATTTAGCAAAACTAGGTATTAAAAATCTCCCTCGTCTTGTAGAAATACCTGCTAATAATAGTGAAACACCTAGTGCAGCGGTAGCTGGTACTATAGCTGTGAGTAAAATGCGAGTTGAATCTCCTTTGTTGCGAGATATTAATATTGCTAGTAGCAATCAAACAGCAATTCAAGATATTACTGACTCAGCAACATGGCAGCGAATTGCCCAACTCTACACAGTAGATGCCAAGTTAGATAATAACAGTGTGGCATTAATACGTAACAAACGTTTTTCAGGTAATAAAGCTGATAATTTACAGCGAGTTGTGGGTAATTTTGAAAATGTAATGGCATTAGATACAATTAGGAATCAATATACGCTGCATAACCAAATTCATCAGTGGTTTATGCAGGGTAACGCTACAAGTAATGTGAATAAATTAAATGAAAAAGTTTACGCTGAATTGTTTTTAACTCCTAATTCCGATCCTTGGTTGGGATTAATGAGTAATGACAGTTACAGCGCAATTGATAATGATGGAATCCGCAAGTAATAGGTATAGCATTTCCTAGTTTAGTAGAGTACAAATTTATCGACTTGTATCTGTCTTGAAAAGTTTTGCGCCGGGAAACCCGGACGCGCAACGCCAGTTGCTTTATGCCGGGGAAAACGTCCACCGCACTGGCTCAACTTTTCGCTGCGTTTATCTTTTTCTATAGGTGTTTCCCATATTGGTGAGAGACAGCAATATGGGAACCGCTATAATTTTTACTTTTTAATGAAGACAGTTAGATTAGATTTAAGATTTTGAGTTGATACCTGTGTCTAGATTTTAAAGAATTCCTATCAAAACCTTTACTTTTTGTGGTTTTTATCATTTATCCTTTTTTGTCAAGAGATATAGTTATTTGCCTGTGATTGTTGGCGCTGTTACAGCCCATCAAATTGAAAGCTTCTAATATACTTCCAGACCTTAACAAAACACAAGTAGCTTACTTAAGCATAAGTTTTTTATGCTTAAAATTTTCTTGTTTTGTTTATATCTTGACGCATTCCTATGTTAGTTACGTAGTTTGTTTGTTAAAACTTGCAACTTTTTCATGGAGATAGAAGTTATACAATAAAAATCCTCAGCATCGACTGACTAAATACAAAATATTTAAGGGCTAGATAAGCGAATCAGCTCTTACTTGTCACGCTAATTGTCTAAAATGCAATCACAAATTTAAATTCAGCAACACAATTAAATCTGAAATTCTTAATTAGACATTATGAATTGGTATAAGTTACTCAGGGTGACAAAAAAAACATAGCTGGCAAAATAGATTTTATGCGCCACCAGTAAGAGGTAATGTATGGTGCAAAACTCAAAGTTAGGGTACAAGTTGTCCCCTAAGTCGATTCTGCGTCTATCTGTTTTTATCAGTATAATTGCATCTTTATTGGTTGGCGGCATCAGCTTTTATGCAGTAAAACGGTTGCAATATTCCGCTAATTCAGATACAAAAGTCGCAGCGAAAAAATTACCAGAAATCACAACGGTAACAGCCTTAGGAAGGCTTGAGCCAAAAGGAGAGATAATTAAACTTTCTGCTACTGTTTCTACACAAGGAAGCCGCGTAGAACAGTTGTTAATAAAGGAAGGGGATAGAGTTAAAAAAGGTCAAGTAATAGCCATTTTAGACAGTCGCGATCGCCTACAAGCAGCATTAAAAGAAGCTCAAGAACAGGTCAAAGTTGCCCAAGCGAACCTCGCTAAAACGCAAGCTGGCGCGAAACCTGGTGAAATCCTCGCCCAACAAGCTGCGATCGCACGTTTAGCAGCAGAACGCAAAGGCAATATTGCTGCACAAATCGCTACAGTGGAACGTTTTCAGGCTCAAGTTGATAACGCCGCATCTGAAGACAAGCGTTATCAGCAGTTGTATGCACAAGGTGCAATTTCCGCCTCTCAAAAAGATAGTAAGCATCTCGCCTTAGAAAGCGCGCGCAAAAATCTCCAAGAAGCGCAAGCGCAGTTACAGCAAATCCAATCAGCTAGCCAGCAACAACTTAAAGAAGCCGCCGCCAACCTAGATCAAATTAGCGAAGTTCGCAGCGTCGATGTTGCAGCAGCTAAAGCAGAGGTAGATCGTGCCATAGCAGCAATGAATTTAGCACAAGCAAACTTACAACAAGCTTACGTGCGATCGCCTCAAGATGGGCAAGTTTTCGAGATTCACAGCCGCCCAGGAGAAATAGTTTCAGATGATGGTATCGCCAATCTTGGACAAACCAGCCAAATGTATGCAGTAGCTGAAGTCTACGAAAGCGATATCAGCAAAGTACATCCAGGACAAAGAGTGCGAGTAATTAATGAATTTCTCCCCCATGAATTGCAGGGAACCGTTGATTGGGTTGGCTTACAAGTGCGCCGTCAAAATGTAGTTAATACCGATCCTGCTAGCAACATTGACGGCCGAGTTATTGAAGTTCATGTGCGTCTAGATCCAAACTCCAGCCAGAAAGCTGCCAAGTTTACCAATATGCAAGTCAAAGCTGTTATTCAACTATCAAAAGGACTGGGGCTTGGGGATTAGAAAGCAATAAAAAAACTGTTGACTCTTGTACAGACGCGATTCATCGCGTCTCTTTGAATCTTGACTTTACTCACCACTTTCAATGATGGGAATTCTGCAACAACTGCGACGACGAACGCCTTTAGGATGGCTGCAACTGAGTCATGAAAAAAGTCGGCTGCTGGTAGCATTATCAGGCATCGCTTTTGCTGATGTTCTGATGTTTATGCAGTTTGGCTTTCAGAGCGCTTTATATGACAGTAACACCAGACTGCATCGCAGTTTACTTTCAGACATTGTTATCATTGGTTCCCAAACCCGCAACCTGCAAAGAATATCTACCTTTTCTCGGCGGCGACTTTATCAAGCTATGGATATACCAGGGGTAAAGTCAGCTGAAGGAATTTATATCGGCACAATGATCTGGAAGAATCCCCAAACAAGACGTGATACAGAAATTCTGGTGATTGGATTCAATCCAGATAAGCCAACTTTCGATTTACCAGAAGTTAATCAACAATTGCAGGCAATTAAACAACCATATACCGTTTTGTTCGACCGTGGCGCTAGGGGTGAATACCAAGAAACAATTGCCCAATTGGAACAGGGTAAGCCTGTGAAGACGGAAATCGAACGTCGAACGGTGACTATTAGTGGTTTATTTAAAGTCGGGGCTTCTTTTGGTGCTGATGGCACTTTAATGACTAGCGATGAAAACTTTTTGCGGCTATTTCCACACCAACCAGCAGCCAATATCAGTGTCGGCTTGATTCAGTTACAACCCGGCGCTGACATTCAACAGGTAGTAGCAGGATTAAAATCCCATCTAGGAAACGAAGTCAAAGTCCTGACTCATGAACAATTTATTCAATTTGAAAATGATTTTTGGAGCCGCAACTCCCCAATAGGATTTATTTTTAATCTCGGTGTCTCAATGGGTTTTTCTGTAGGGGTGATTCTGGTTTATCAAGTTCTATCTACAGATGTGAATGCCCATGTCAGAGAATATGCCACCTTTAAAGCTATGGGGTATCGCAATTTATACCTGCTATGCGTAGTGTTTGAGGAAGCAGTAATTTTAGCTATGTTAGGCTTTATCCCAGGTACAGCAGCCTCGTTAGGTCTTTATTATCTCACTCGCAATGCCACAAATTTACCAATTTACATGACTGTAGTCAGAGCTTTACAAGTGCTATTGCTCACCATCATCATGTGTACAATTTCAGGTGCGATCGCCACCCGCAAACTCCAATCTGCTGACCCCGCTGATATGTTTTAGCATTTGTCATTGGTTATTTGTCATTGGTCATTGGTCATTTGTCATTGGTTATTTCCCCCTTATCTCCCTCATCTCCCTCATCTCCCTCATCCCCCACTATGCCAGTGATCTCGATCCGCAATCTCGACCACTATTTTGGTCATGGTCAACTTCGCAAGCAAATTTTATTTAATATCAACTTGGATATTTACAGTGGTGAAATAGTCTTTATGACTGGCCCCTCTGGTTCTGGGAAGACAACACTTCTCACCTTAGTGGGTGGGTTGCGTTCTGCCCAATTTGGTAGTTTGCAGGTTTTGGGACGAGAACTTTGTGGTGCTAATCACCAACAACTAGTAGAGTCACGACGACGTAACGGTTATATTTTTCAAGCACATAATTTACACGGTAGTTTGACAGCACTCCAGAACGTCAAAATGGGTTTGGAACTGCACCAGCATATTGGATTAGCCGAAATGTGTAGTCGTTCAGCCCAAATGTTAGAGCAAGTAGGCTTAGGAAATTGCTTGCATTACTACCCTGATCAATTATCGGGAGGACAAAAACAAAGAATTGCGATCGCCCGTGCTTTAGTCAGTCATCCGCAAATTGTTCTAGCTGATGAACCGACTGCAGCGCTTGATGGTCAGTCGGGGCGAGATGTCGTCAACCTCATGCAAAAATTGGCAAAGGAACAAGGCTGTACCATCCTCATGGTGACTCATGACAATCGGATTCTCGATATAGGCGATCGCATTGTGCATCTCGAAGACGGTGAATTAAAGTCAAAAGTTAAAGTTATCAATTAAATAATTAAATTTAAAGTTTTTTATCTTATAAATTATTTATTCCCAAGAAAAACTATTACCAGTTGCCTAAAAGTCTTTAAAATAAAGCTTTTCTTAAGATTTGGCTACTAACTCTTAGGGCTAAACGTCAAGTATTTTAAATTTTGTAAAGCAATAAGTAAAAAGTCGTAACAGTTTGACAATAGGAAAGTGCTGTTTACAGCAATCCTGCTGACACCTGAATAAAGGTGCCAATTTGACAATGATTGAAAACCTGTTCCATGCTTACACTCCTCTATTGACCTGGATAGGACTAGGGCTAGTACTATCTCGGTTTATCCCCGATAGTTTTCTCAAATTACTAGGGTATGGCCTTTATTGGGTAGGAGTTCCCCTGCAACTTTTTGTTTTAGCACGTCATACAGATTTATCTCATGGGGGGCTAATACCTGCGATCGCCATCGGAGTATTGCTGCTGAGTATGGTTTTCGCACTTTTATTTTGGTGGGGATTGCGAGCGATCGCTAGTCGCAAACCGCAAGCAGAAAATTCATTTAATGATCCTGTGGTGCGAGCCAGTTTAGGTAGTTTTATTTTAGCTACGATTTTAGGCAATACAGGCTTCGTGGGATTGACACTTGCACAGGTGTTAACTGGCCCTAGCAATATGGATTGGGCAGTATTATTCAGCGTCACCAACAATGTTATCGGTACCTACGGCATTGCTGTTTTAATTGCCAGCTATTTTGGTAACAGAGAAAGCAAAAACCATTGGTGGGTTCAGGTAAGGGATTTGGTTACTGTGCCTAGTTTGTGGGCATTTTTTATCGGCTTAAATACCCAATTTATTAAATTTCCTGAAGTAGTTGAGTCAGGGCTAGAACAAGCTGTTTGGGTGGTGATTGCCTTTGCTTTATTGTTGGTTGGCTTGCGGATGACAGCCATCAAAGCCGGAAATAGTTTGAAACTGGCTGTAGTTGCCAGTTTGCTGAAAGTTTTGATTGTACCTCTGTTGGTGGGGTTAGGTGCTACCTATGTGGGTGTGATTGGTGAACCACGTCTAGTACTAGTGCTGATGTCTGGAACACCTACAGGGCTATCTGTACTGATTTTGGCAGAAGTTTATGAATTAGACCGGAATTTGCTAGCGAGCAGTATTGCCTTGACTTTTGTCGGATTACTCCTGGTACTTCCTTTATGGCTGACCTGGTTTAGCTAAAATTTTGTAACAGTATAAAAATAATTGTCTGCGATCGCTCGCTTAAACTAAAAATACAGTTAAACTATCCGTAATTCCCTAGATTTTCCTTTCTTTGATGGCTAAACTGTTATCTATTTCAGCTAGCCAAAAAATTTAAAATAATTTTCTGTTCCTGATTCTTGACAACAAGGCAATTAGAGTTTAACCTCTGGACAATTTAAAAAGATTTATCTTTTTAGAGAATATTTACTTCTATGAGGAAACACTAGTAGTAGTAAGCTAGTCTGTTGTCCACAGAAGTTAGGTTTTTTTGTGGCTCTATGACTATTGAGAATCGCACTAATAATTCTCCAACTCAGCGGTTTGGTTTTAATATCAAAGGTTTTAAACCCCATCGACGGACAGCAAATTTGTTCATGGGGATGTTTGCTGCGATTCCCGTCGCTTTGGCATTACCTGTGGATGCTTTGCAGGTACAGGTAAATCCTAATAATCCCAAGTTGGGTGACACCATCTCGGTTGTGATTAATCTAGATAATCCAGCCAATGGTAGTAATCCCACAGTGGCTAGTAGTGATAAAACTTACCCTGCATTTGAAATTGCACCGAATCAATATCGGGCTTTTATCCCCACAAGTCCCCTAGAAAAGGCTGGCAATAGAACAATTCGGGTTTCAGGGGATGATCAGGTGCAAAACTTATCAGTGCAAGTGCAAAAACGCACCTTTCCTGTACAAAGGATTAATTTACCACCAGGAAAAGCCGGAGTCCAGGCTACAGAGCTTGAACTTAAGCGTGTGGCGGCTTTTAAGGCATTACAAACACCCGAAAAGTATTGGAGTGGCCCTTTTTTGAAGCCAAATAAAGGGCGCATGAGTACAACTTATGGTGTTCGCCGTTACTATAATGGTAAATTTGCACATGATTACTATCATCGTGGCGTTGACTACGCTGGTGCCGCGGGTTCACCCGTAGTTGCGCCGGCTGCGGGAAAAGTTGCTTTAGTCGGCACAGTATCCCAAGGTTTTCGGGTTCACGGTAACGTCGTTGGCATCGATCACGGTCAAGGAGTCACCAGTATTTTCATGCACCTGAGTCGCATTAATGTTAAAGAAGGCGAAATTGTTAAACCTAACCAGCTAATTGGCGCAGTCGGTTCAACAGGTGCTTCCACTGGGCCACATTTGCACTGGGGTCTTTATGTCAATGGGGTATCGGTTGATCCTACGCCTTGGAGAACTAAGGCTGTTGAATAACAGAGATAAGATTGATCAAGACTGTACATAATTTGTATATTTTTTTGCCTATAATTAGGCAAAATGGACTAGATTGGTACCGTCCCTACCTTGCTTCGGTGGCTAAATGATGATGAGCGTTATGAGTATTGAAAAAATTGTAGAACAAGCTCTCCAGGATGGTTATTTGACACCAGCAATGGAAGCAGAAGTTGGGCGCATCTGTGATAACGCCTCGGAACTCTCAATAGAAGAGTATATGGCGCTGGATAGATTGATGGGGGCGCTATTAACTGGAGAAGTTGTGGCGGTACCTCGCAAACAATTTATCAACGTTATGGAAGAGCTGGTATTAACAGAAGCGATCGCCCGTGTAGCGGAAATTGAAGCTACTAGTGAAAGCTCGTTAGATGTAGGCGATATTGCAGCTTATGCTCTCAACCGACTTCCACCCCTATATGCGACTACTGAAGAAGGTGCTAACTACCAGCGTCAACGCGCTAAGGCAGAACTTCAAGAACTAATTGCCCTGCAAATAGGCGAAGCGATCGGTCGTAACCTCGATCAACCCAATGACAATAGAACGCCAGTCGTGGGCAAAAGCACAGGCAATGAAGTTCTACGCCAAGTTAGTAACCTACTCCAAGTTTACGCGCCCACTTTCGAGCAAAAAGCCCAATCTTAATGCTCAAGAGTCTCCAGTCCCAGGTCAACTGTTAATGCTCAGTTGACCGTTGACTCTTGAACATCCCTGCTTGGTCTGGAGAAATCCCATTGTCCTTGTTATCTCCCCTGCTCTACGAGACGCTGCGCCAAGGGAGAATACTGCAATGCCTCCTCTTACATAAATCAATCTTGTACTATCACTGGTGTCCCTACCTTCACTTGCTCATAAAGCAAACGGACATCAGGATTACGCATTCTTAAACAACCGTGAGAAATCGCAGTTCCTAAAGCGTTAGTATCTGGTGTACCGTGAAAGCCGATTTCGTTATGTCCATCTGACCAAAATCCAATCCATCGGTCTCCCAGAGGACTATCAGGCCCTGCTGCAAACACTTTATCAGTAATTGGATGTCGCCATATCGGGTCATGTTGCATATGATGCACTTGGAAAGAACCGGTGGGCGTATCCCAACCCTTTTTACCCACTGCAATAGGATAGCTGGCTATAACTACATCTGAACGGTAAACATAGGCGCGGCGATCGCTTAAATCAACTACTACTTTTCTGTCACCAGATATCGACTTATTAGTATTAGATGATTTTGGTTGAGCTAAAACCTGCGGTAACAAAGACTGTGGCAGAAAAGACAGAGTAGAGTTCTTTTTTTGTTCTGGCGACACTAGCCGCGTATTTTGGGAGTCATCAGTTGCTCTAGCTACATTTTTATTGACTGTTCCCGAATTAGTATTATGAAACTTTGTTGTCGAGGATTGGTTAGATGTAGACACCCTCTGAGTAGATTCATCAGGAAGTACAGATGCACCAAACGCGGTAGCTCCTAGACCTCTTTTGGGTAATTTTTCCTGATTATCCTTGCTGGAGGCTAACTGCTCAAACTGTTGCCCTGTGGACATAACGCGCCAATGGACAGCCAAAGATAAGATTGCTGTCCCAAAACAGAGCCACATGATTATCCGCGTTACAGTTACATTTTTTATCATTGCCACCACCTATTTTTGATCCCTGACATATCTGTTGGCTAATTAGATGTACTGAGTCATCCAATCATCAAAAATTTATAAATACTTCTTAATTTCCTTATGAATTTACAAATACCAGTGGGCACACTAAGGCTATGCGGAAGTCTAAACCAGCAAATTTTTAGATGCAAGACTTCACTCCTTGAAACTTTTGAGGTGCAGCAATCAATCATTAATGGTGTGGGTGGGAGGAAGACCATGTTTGAAAAACTATTGCTAGCAATCACAATCACATTTTCCCTTAATTTCTTTTTGCAAGTTCGTGTACCAGATCAACAAAAGACAGGTACCAATTATCAGCCGCATCTAGAAACATCAGCAACAATTCTAGTCACAACACCAAATAAATAAAAGTCCAAGCAGCTACAACAGCTGAAAATGCCAAAATTATGATTTTGCCCCTAGGGAAAATGTTGCTGATATTCAAAACTTTGCCTATTTTAGTTTTTCAAGGAATTTTTGGGGAAGAATAGTCGCGCCCCTGATTCCTCAAGACTTGCACTGCTTCAATGGCAATTTGCTGGCTCTAAATAGCCAGTAGGTAAAGGTACAAGGCGATAAAGAAGCAGAGCCAATAAGGTAAAAATCACCAAATCCCAATTTTCCTTATATGCTTTATACACTCTTCACCATTTATGTCAAGCGTATGAGGTCAGATGCCGCTAATTGCACAAATGTCAGTAACATTGCTGTGTCTTTAACATTTAGCAAATTCTGTCTGAAACCTTTATCCTGCAATCAATTGAGTTAAATATAAGCTCTCTTCATTGCTTAATATTGGCTCAAACTTATACACTTCATTGTTCCAGTAATAAATCCGTCCCTAATTGCGGAACTTCCTGGCAATTACCAGGTCTAATAGTAAGGGATGATTTACAAGCCAGTACGATCTATGAGTCAATCGATTACTGTATCCTGGTCAACGGTTGATGCGAATTTTTCGGAAGCATCAGTGCAAGTTGACAAACTCTCTAATCACGATTTAATTCTGCGCTGTCAAGTCGGGCTGCGCCCTGATCGTGCTGCGTTTGCAGAACTACTGCGCCGCTATCAAACTCAAGTCGATAGGGTGTTATATCACTTAGCACCAGATTGGGCTGACAGAGCTGATTTGGCTCAGGAAGTTTGGATTCGCGTGTATCGGAATATTAACCGACTGCAAGAACCATCTAAATTTCGGGGCTGGTTAAGCCGGATTGCAACAAACTTGTTTTACGACGAGTTACGCAAACGCAAACGGGTTGTTAGCCCCTTGTCCCTAGATGCTCCCCGCTCGGTAGATGATGGTGAGATGGATTGGGAAATTGCTGGAGATACTCCAGGCCCAGAGGAAGAACTGACAACTAGAGAATTTTACGAGCAACTACGAGAAGCGATCGCTGATTTACCCGAAGTATTCCGCACTACAATTGTGCTCAGAGAAATCGAAGGTTTGGCATATGAAGAAATTGCCGAAATCACTGGAGTTTCTTTGGGAACTGTGAAGTCAAGAATCGCTAGAGCTAGATCTAGATTGCAAGCTCAGTTGCAAAACTATCTAGATGCTTAATTTACAGTATCTTTCCTCTGCCAAATGGCAGAACTTAAGTATTAATTAATAAAGATTAATAAGTGTGTAGAAATTTTAAAGGCACTCTACCATTAGGAAGAAAATTGATGAATTTCCCAAAAATATTCGCTGTCTTTACCCGTGTATGAATTGGTAATAATGTTAAGATGACTACTGATTCTCAGTTTGATGACCGTTCTCGCTGGCAAATATATCAAGAGTTAGCTGATGGAATGGCTAAGCCTACCAATGAATCAACGGGTGCTATGGATGATATGGTGAAGCGCGATCGCTTCGAGTTATTAAGTGCTTACCTCGATGGAGAGGTTACAGCTGCTGAACGTAGGCAAGTAGAAGAATGGCTAGCAACCGATGCCGCCGTTAAGTGCTTGTATGCGCGATTGTTAACACTAAGGCAAGGCCTGCGGGCAATACCAGTTCCGTCCTGCGAACAGCCGATAGAAAAAACTGTTGAGCAGGTGATGAGACGTATTCGCCGACGTTCTCAGATAGCTTGGGCATTTGGCGGTGCTGCTGTTGCTGCTGTTGTCATTGGCTCACTAGCTGGGATTATTCCAGGTGGAGACACCAAGACTTTGCAACTAGCGCAACAACGCATAGAACCTAGACAAGAAGCTATACCAGAACCTGCGGTTCCTGAGTCACCTTTGATGGTGGCCATCAATAACCCAGTTATTGAAATTCCTAAAGCAGCAATTGCCTCTCCGACAAAACCAGTGCATCAAGAACAACCTAAACAAAGACATCTTGAGCAGGATATTAACTAATCACTGAATTTAGCCGTTAATTGGCAAATCATGACGGCAGGTCGCTGGCAGTTAAACCGCAGCCAGTCCACCAGCCATCAGGTTGCAGAATACCTCCTAGCTGCTGAACCCGATCTGGCGACATAAAATAAGCCCAAGCCCAACCCAAGGATAAGCCTTGAAGGTTGAAAATCTCAATCTCCTGGCGATTATAGAGATTTTCCGATATTTGTCGTTGCGGCTGGTAATCTTCCAGATTATCTAGCTGACTTAGAACTTTTGAGTCTTTAAAAGAAAGTAAATATCCTTGAACTTGGCTATCTTCTAAAGTCATAGCAGGATAGCCCATTGGTAGCGCAAATAGTTTGCCTGGGGCTATAGCTCTTTTGGCATTTATGACTTTGCCAGCACAATATTTTTGATAATTAACTTCACCTGGTTTGAGAGTGCCGTAAACAAAGACACGCAAAATTCCAGAAAATTTTATTTTTAATTCAGTCATAGCCTATTTTACCCAACTGAAATTGTTTGCCTACCATTACAATATGGAGGCAGACATAGAACAAGATTCCAGTAGGAGCATTTTTTGGTGGATTCCCGATATAACCCCGCAGCAATTGAGGAAAAATGGCAACAAACATGGGCTGAACTGGGCTTAGATAAAACCCCTACAAATAGCGCCAAGCCAAAGTTCTACGCTTTATCCATGTTCCCCTACCCATCGGGTAGCCTACACATGGGACACGTTCGTAATTATACCATTACTGATGTGATCGCCCGCCTCAAGCGAATGCAAGGGTATCGAGTACTCCATCCAATGGGTTGGGATGCCTTTGGCTTACCAGCAGAAAACGCCGCTATTGACCGTGGTGTACCGCCAGCCAAGTGGACTTATCAAAATATTTCCCAGATGCGACAGCAATTGCAGCGTCTTGGGTTGTCTATTGACTGGGATTGCGAAGTTGCTACCTGTTCACCAGACTATTACAAGTGGACACAATGGATTTTCTTGCAATTTTTACAAGCGGGGTTAGCTTATCAAAAAGAAGCTGCTGTTAACTGGGACCCCATCGATCAAACTGTATTGGCTAACGAGCAAGTTGATAATGAAGGGCGTTCTTGGCGCAGTGGGGCAAAAGTTGAGCGTAAATTATTAAGGCAGTGGTTTTTCAAGATTACTGACTACGCCGAAGAATTACTCAATGACCTGGATAAACTGACAGGTTGGCCAGAACGCGTCAAATTGATGCAGGCTAACTGGATTGGCAAATCCACAGGTGCCTATTTAGAGTTTCCCATTGTGGGGTTAGATGAGAAAATTAGCGTCTACACTACACGCCCAGATACAGTTTATGGCGTGAGCTATTTGGTATTAGCACCAGAGCATCCCTTAACCAAGCGTGTTACCAAAAAAGAGCAGCAAGCAGCCGTAGATGCTTTTGTGCAAGAAGTTGCCAATCAAAGCGAATTGGAACGGACTGCGGAAGATAAACCGAAGCGTGGGATTCCTACAGGTGGTAAAGCCATTAACCCCTTTACTGGGGAAGAACTACCAATATGGATCGCTGATTATGTACTGTATGAGTATGGTACAGGTGCAGTCATGGGTGTACCTGCCCACGATGCGCGAGATTTCAAGTTTGCCAATAAATATAATTTACCAATTGAGTTTGTCATTGTCGAACCGGAGGCGGTTGCAGATAAAGATTTCAGTACCACAACTCCAGATGAAGACGGTGAAGTTTCCAACATTATTCAGGTTGAATACAACGAGGCATATACAGAACCAGGAATTTTAATTAATTCTGGTCAATTTAGTGGCATGGCTTCTATAGATGCCAAGCAAGCAATCGTTGAATATGCTGAACAGCAAGGTTTTGGCAAAGCACGAGTGCAATATCGCCTGCGTGATTGGTTAATTTCGCGGCAACGGTATTGGGGTGCGCCAATCCCCGTGATTCACTGTCCCAACTGTGGGATAGTGCCAGTTCCTGACAAAGATTTACCTGTTCAGTTACCAGAAGAAGTGGAATTTACTGGACGTGGTGGTTCTCCTTTGACTCAGTTAGAAAGTTGGGTAAATGTGCCTTGTCCGACTTGTGGCACTCCAGCGAAGCGCGAAACGGACACGATGGATACCTTTATTGATTCTTCGTGGTATTTTTTGCGGTTTACTGACGCGAAAAACGAACAACAGGTGTTTGATTCCAGTCAAACCAACGACTGGATGCCAGTGGATCAGTATGTAGGTGGAATTGAACACGCAATTTTACATTTGTTGTATTCGCGGTTCTTTACTAAGGTGCTGCGAGATAGAGGCTTGTTGAGCTTTGATGAACCTTTCCAACGTCTCTTGACTCAAGGGATGGTTCAGGGTTTAACTTACATGAATCCCAATAAGGGTGGCAAAGATAAATGGATTGCTTCTCATTTAGTAGATCCTGCTAACCCACGAGATCCTCAGACAGGCGAACCTTTGCAACGTCTGTATGCCACCATGTCTAAATCTAAAGGTAATGGTGTCGCACCAGAAGATGTAATTAGCAAATATGGTATAGACACAGCGCGGATGTTCATCTTGTTTAAAGCGCCACCAGAAAAAGATTTGGAATGGGATGAAGCTGATGTAGAAGGGCAATTCCGGTTTTTGAATCGGGTTTGGCGCTTGGTAACTGATTATATTGCCGCTGGGGTATCGAAGAAGAAAGCCGATATCTCTAATTTGACGAAGCCGGAAAAAGAACTGCGCCGGGCAATTCACACTGCTATCCAAGCCGTTACAGAAGATGTAGAGCATGAATATCAATTCAATACAGCTATTTCAGAATTGATGAAGCTGAGTAATGCTCTAACTGATACCAGCAGCAAAAATTCACTAATTTATGCAGAAGGAATTCATACTTTAGTAGTGTTGCTTGCTCCCTTTGCTCCACATATTGCTGATGAATTGTGGCATTTGTTAGGTAATAACGATTCTGTCCACACCCAAACTTGGCCATCTTTTGATCCAGCTGCGTTGGTAGCTGATGAGATTACTTTAGTAATTCAAATTATGGGCAAAACTCGTGGTGCAATTCAAGTGCCATCGCAAGCTGATAAAGCTGCTTTAGAGAAATATGCCAGAGAATCAGAAGTTGCTCAACGTTACATTGAAGGCAAAGAAATTAAAAAGGTGATTGTTGTACCTGGGAAGTTGGTGAATTTTGTCATTGGCTAAGAATTGCAACAATACTAGCTATTAGTTTTTTAGGGTGTGTTATGCCGTAGGCTAACGCACCTTATATTTTTGAAAGCGTGTGGTACACCTGTAGTCGGCAAGATACTTGTTCCTAGTGTGTATTTAATACCAATTTGAAGAATGATCGCTACAGATGTAGGTTGGGTTGAGGGACGAAACCCAACGCCTCAAAACCTTGTATATGTTGGGTTTCACTTCGTTCTACCCAACCTACACATCTGTCGCATTCTTTTTTAAAATTGGTATAAGTTGCACAGTCTCGGTTTGAGACTGTCATTTGTGGTTTGTCCCTTGTCCAATGTAAATACAAATGACGAAGGGATACCTTCACAGGTAGTTATGTAATTTATAGGAATCCGATTGATTTCTGAAAAAATCTTAGTAAGCTGTAACGCAGGAAAAGCTTTGGTACGGATGCGTTACGCTATCGCTAACGCATCCTACATGAACTTCAAAAATAAAATATGAGTCCTATAGATGTGTTTTAGCTTATGTGCATAAAAATATTTTGTTGGTAATGGGATAGCATCTCAGCAAAAACCCCTAAACGCTGAATCTCCGTGAGAATCACTAGAGAGTGGTTTGCAATTGAAATGAACAAAAGCAATATCTAGGGGTAGCTCTAGGATTATGCTTTTGAGCGATCATGTGCTTTTAAAAACCTACTTATTTTACGGTAAAGAGAAAATTTTTTATTTATACACGAAAAAGCGCTTGAGATTTTTGCTAGCTCAAGCGCTTCCCCGTATAACTTTATACCAACCCACTTGTTTGATGCAACATTTGAAATCCGCAATAACCCCTGAAGGAGGGGCATTACGAGGATAACTAGTGACAAACATGTTGTGAAGTGGTATCACTCCTTGCACTAATTAAGAATATCTTTTCTCGGACAAAATCAGTAATGTGGTGAGTGACACTTTATCAACTGACACTAGTCAAAAACGACTCATCATGAACAGTATCCACTAAGTCTCAGCAAGTATGTCCGTACTTCGGGTATGTAGTATAAAAATGTGGAGTAGCTTGGCGATCGCTTGTACATTGTTGCAAATACAGCACTTACCCCAAATTCGTAGATGTGTATCATAAGTTCTCTAGCTGTCTCGGCACCACCACAAAACATCAGATGATAGCAGTTTATTTACACAAAAAATGCCGTATTTAGCTAAATATCCTTGATATTACCTTGAGCAAAATAATGAAACTTTTACCCACATTATTGAAGGGAGTTTGGGTTTATAAATACTTTGAATAAAGTTGAACTTATGATTCGATGCTAACCCTATAAATAAATTATTTGCTTAGCATTCTAAATTAATGCCTACTTACAAGTAAAAATTCAATCAATGTATTGTCGCTGCGTGCAATTGGCGATTTAGACGAAAATTGAAGCTGGCGATCGCTAACTTAAATTTCTGTCTAATACAGGATTGCCATTATTTACACTTTGACTATTGTATAAGCAATTCCGGAATGAACCTGAAGACTGGCAATTTTGCAAGGGTATTTTTATCTGATTTTAGAGGCTCTTAAAATAGATTTCTCTTCACTTCAGTAGCAAAGTTATTTGCTTGATAAAGCATACATGAAGAAGTGCTCTTACAACATGAAATTATCTTTAAAGTATTGCTTTTGCCCTCAGGGAAAAGTATCCTAGCTAGTGTTTCTACTGAGTCCAAGCATCGGCAAACCGCAATTACAGCTGAAAATTTTAACAATGAAAGTACTTGTAACTGGAACTGAAGGTTATATCGGCTCGTTATTAGCACCCCTGTTAATACAACAAGGTTATGAAGTTATTGCCGTAGATACGGGCTTTTATAAGGTAGGTTGGTTGTACAATGGCACAGAGCTAACTGCCAAAACCTTAAATAAAGATATCCGTAATATTACGGCTTCCGACCTCGAAGGAGTTGATGCGATCGTTCACATGGCAGAACTATCTAACGATCCTTTAGGTCAGTTAGCCCCGACCATCACTTACGATATCAACCATAAAGGTTCCGTACATTTAGCAAAGCTGGCTAAGGAAGCAGGAGTGAGACGCTTTGTGTACACTTCTTCATGTAGTGTCTATGGCTTTGCTACTGAAGATTATGTTGATGAAGAGTCTACTATCAATCCTCAAACCGCCTATGCCAAATGCAAAGGTCTCGTAGAACAAGACGTAAAACTGCTTGCTGATGACAGCTTTTCTCCTACATTTCTGCGGAATGCTACAGCCTATGGAGCTTCTCCGAGGATGCGCTTTGATATTGTCTTGAACAATCTATCAGGTTGGGCATGGACAATCAAAGAAATTAAGATGAACAGCGATGGCACACCTTGGCGGCCCCTTGTGCATATATTGGATATCTGTAAAGCCATTATTTGTACATTAGAAGCACCCCGAGATGTAATTCACAACCAAATTTTTAATGTTGGTGATACAAATGGCAACTATCAAGTTAGACAAATTGCTGAGATAGTTGCAGATGTGTTTACAGGTTGTCAATTAAGCTTTGGCAAACATGATCCTGATAACCGTAGTTATCGAGTTTCATTCGATAAAATTAATCAAAATTTGCCGGGATTCAAGTGTGAGTGGGATGCCCAGCGTGGTGCCCAACAACTCTATAATGTCTTCAAACAAATTGACATGACAAAAGAAGTGTTTGAGTCTCGAGGTTTTACTCGCCTCAAACAACTAGAATATCTGATTCGCACTCAACAAATCGATCAAGATTTCTTCTGGCGGACTGTTTAAATTGGAAATCTGATTGCCGAAACAATATAAATCATGAATCTACCAAAAACAACTAATAATCAACCAATTACAGGTGAGTGTCTGTTCTGTGGAACAGGTTTGCACCATACCTTCGTAGATTTAGGTATGTCCCCTCCCTGCGAAAGCTATCGCAGCGTCAAACAACTCAATGAAATGGAACCTTTTTATCCATTACATGCCTATGTTTGCGAGAATTGCCTTTTAGTTCAACTACAAGAATACGTTAGTCCAGAAAATATTTTTAGCGACTACGCATATTTCTCTTCCTATTCTGATAGTTGGTTGCAACATGCCAAGAACTATGTTGATTTGGTAGTAGAGCGTTTCCAATTAAATCAGGAAAGTCAAGTAATAGAAATTGCTAGTAATGATGGCTACTTGCTGCAATACTTCGTCGAGAAAAATATTCCAGCATTGGGAATAGAACCAGCAGCTAATGTTGCTGAAGTAGCAATTAAAAAAGGCATTCCTACAGTTGTTAAATTTTTTGGACAAGAGACAGCCACAGAACAGGTTGCGAAAGGTGTCAAGGCAGATTTATTACTGGGTAATAATGTCCTGGCTCACACACCCTATCTCAATGACTTTGTCAAAGGGATGAAAATTATTCTCAAACCGCAAGGTGTGATTACAATGGAATTTCCCCACCTGATGCGGTTAATTGATGAAAACCAGTTTGATACTATTTACCACGAGCATTTTTCTTATTTCTCTTTCCTCACGGTAGAAAAGATTTTTGCAACTCATGGGTTGACAATTTTTGATGTGCAAGAATTGAAGAGTCATGGCGGTTCTTTAAGAATTTATGCTCGCCATACTGAAGACAATTCTAAACCTGTGAGCGAGCAAGTATTAGAACTAAAAGCCAGAGAAGAAGCTGCTGGTTTTAATAAGTTAGAGTACTATTTTTCTTTTGGCGAGCAAGTCAAAGAAACTAAACGCAAGTTATTAGATTTCTTAATTCAAGCCAAGAGAGAAGGCAAATCAATCGCAGGTTATGGTGCGCCAGGTAAAGGTAATACTCTGTTAAACTATTGTGGTATCCGTACAGATTTTCTGGATTACACAGTAGACCGTAGCCCTTATAAACAAGGTCAATTTTTACCGGGTACTCACATCCCAATTTTTCATCCTGACAAGATTAAAGAAACCAAACCAGATTATGTGCTGATTTTACCTTGGAATCTCAAGAGTGAAATTATGACACAAATTGCCTATATTCGGGATTGGGGGGGTAAATTTGTTGTCCCTATTCCAGAGGTGCAAATCTACTCTTAAATATTTGAGCAACCCTCTGAGCTAACCCTCTGAGCTAGTCAGAGGGCAAATAAGATTCACAATAAATATACCAGCATTACTTTCAAGCTTTTTTTAGTTTCATAGCAGAAGATATATGCAGACTTGCGTAAATCATAGTGAAAATTTAATGACTTTTACGTAGTTCAACACTTCTGTGAAAAGTTAATTTTTTTTTGGCAGAGCTTAAACATTCGCTAAGTAGAGGTGCATAATGAAAGTCGTTTTATTTTGTGGCGGTTTAGGAACAAGAATGAGAGATTATTCGGAAAGTATTCCTAAACCAATGGTGAATATCGGATATAGACCGATACTATGGCATGTAATGAAATATTATGCCCACTATGGACATAAAGATTTTATTTTGTGTCTCGGTTATAAAGCTGACTTAATTAAGAGCTATTTCTTAAACTATAATGAGTGGCTTTCTAATAACTTTACCTTATCTGGCGGTAGCAAAATCCAACTATTTAATCATGATATTCAAGATTGGAATATCACATTTGTAGATACAGGTTTAACTGCGAATATTGGGCAAAGATTTAAGGCTGTTGAAGAATATTTAGAGGGAGAAGAAGTTTTTTTAGCTAACTACAGTGATGGGTTAACAGATTTACATCTTCCTACATATATTGAGAATTTTTATCGCCGTGATAAAATCGGCAGCTTTTTGTGTGTCAGACCTAGCCAAAGCTTCCATTTGGTTGACATTGGTGAAAACGATTTGGTGCATGATCTCAAAGATGTCAAACAGCGGGAAATTTGGATTAATGGCGGATATTTTATCTTTAAGAAAGATATCTTCAAATATATTAATTACGGCGAAGAACTGGTACTTGAGCCTTTCCAACGCCTAATTGCTCAAGAACAGCTAATTGCTTACAAATATACTGGCTTCTTTGGGGTAATGGATACCTTTAAAGAAAAGCAAGTGTTAGATGATATGTACACTCAAGGCCATCGTCCTTGGGAAGTTTGGCGAGATAAGAAATTGGAAGTTAGCAATGCATAGCATTACTAAATCCTTGGTAAACAGTTAATTTTTCTGTAGTAATATTGGGTGAGCATAACTCACCCAATATATCCAAAAATAAATCTAAAAATAACAATATGTGGGCAATGACTACCCAAAAACGATTTTCTAAGTTTTCACAAATTAAATAGGGTTTCTATATGCTCAAGCTTAGCTTTGATAAGACAGCCGAATCTGAGTATAGAATTCTCTGTCTGGGTGCTCATTGCGATGATATTGAGATTGGCTGTGGCGGCACAATTTTAAAGCTAATAGAAAATTACGAAAAAGTGATTATCTATTGGGTAGTATTTAGCTCTAATGAAAAACGAGCCACTGAAGCAAATACAAGTGCTAATATATTTTTAAAAGAAGTACAGACAAAGAAAGTTATTATTAAAGAGTTCCGCGATGGCTTTCTGCCCTTTCATGGAATAGAAGTGAAAGAATGCTTTGAGCAGTTAAAGCAAGAATTTTCACCAGATATAATTTTTACTCATTATAGAGACGATCGCCATCAAGATCATCGCTTAATCTCTGATTTAACTTGGAATACATTTAGAAACCATTTGATTTTGGAATATGAAATACCCAAGTATGACGGCGACTTGGGGATTCCCAATTTCTTTGTGCATTTAGATGAAGGTATCTGTCGGCGCAAAATTCAGTACATTCTGGATGCATTTGCTACACAGAATAATAAACAATGGTTTACGGATGAAACTTTCCGTTCAATCTTAAGAATCCGAGGAATTGAATCTAATTCTCCGGGTAATTATGCTGAAGCATTTTACTGCCGTAAAATCTTTTTTTAATCTCACTTTTTATAACTACTTTTGTAACCAAATACATGATTTTCACAGAAACAAAGCTCAAAGGGGCATTTATTATTGACTTAGAGTTAAGACAGGATAGCCGTGGTTTTTTTGCTCGGACTTTTTGCACCAATGAATTTGAGGCTCATGGTCTAAAAGCCACAATTGCTCAATGCAATGTATCTTTTAACTATAAGCAAGGGACACTGCGAGGAATGCATTATCAAACTCCTCCTTCGCAGGAAACCAAATTAGTCCGTTGTATCCACGGCGCTATCTATGATGTGATTATCGATTTACGTCCAGAATCTCCCACTTATTTATCGCATATTGGTGTGGAGTTAACTGCGGAAAATCGCCGTGGGTTATATATACCTGATAGATTTGCTCACGGTTTTCAAACTTTAACTGATGATACTGAAGTGATGTATCAGATGGGTGATTTCTATGCGCCAGAATATTCCACAGGCTACCGCTACGATGACCCAGCTTTTGGAATTGTCTGGCCTCTACCGATAAGTGAAATTTCCGAAAAGGATCTGGCTTGGAATTTATTTGAGCAGAAAAATATCGGGACACTAGCGGGAAGATAAAGCTTTTCAGATGCAATGCTGAAATGTGTGACTATTGGCAACTAATATTAGGTGTATTAATAGTTACAACTTAAAAGCAGGGATACTTGACCCTGCAAAAATTCATAAATTAACGGGTGCAAGCTTGGGAGTATGCAGACATTTTTACTAGTTGCATACTTGGTGATGCTGAATACTTATCTATATAGCAATTTTATGTAGGGCTGCATATTTATGGCCTCATACTGTTTCACTTTAATCATGAGACAAGTAGGTGGGTAGAGGGTTTAGCATGCTAAACCCCTACAAAAATCTATCGGTCTGAGAAGTTGTGTGAATTGGTATCAGATTGGCAAGCACTGACGCTATCTATGTATGACGCGTCCATATTTTAGCCTGCCTATCTGAGGGTCGCTAGCTGCATCTTTATATGAAATTTTCATAGATAAGTAATTTTCTATAGAACTTGGTGTGAACATAAGGAACAGGAAATGAACACAATCTATTTCGATTCACATATCAGTGACAACATCAGACGAGCACATCTTTATAACGGACAAATCTTCTCCTATTCCCCTTCTAAAAGCGCGATCGCTCTTTGTGAGTTGGCGCGAGAAATGGCGGAAGCAGCTTTTGCACCTTTAGATCCCACCACAGCACAGCATAGTCTACCAGTGGAGAAGTACGTTGAGATTTTGGCAAAACTCAAACCTGCTTTTATCCATCACCCAAAATGCAAAGAACTCATCCAAGGGATTTTGGAGGAAAGCGGATGCGATTTGAGCAAAACTTACTTTGACGTACCACGTTTAAGGACAGCAACTAGCGATGGCTATCTGACTTCTGGGATTGCTTACGCTTTCCATCCTCACCGTGACACTTGGTATTCTGCACCTCAATGCCAAATTAACTGGTGGTTACCTGTTTATGATGTGGCATCTGAGAATGTGATGGCGTTCCATCCTCGTTACTGGAGTCAGCCAGTGAAAAATAGTTCTAGAGACTATAACTATGCTCAGTGGAATAAAGAGAGCCGCAAAACTGCTGCCCAGCATATTAAAAAAGATACACGCAAGCAACCCCACGCTGAAGAACTTTTGGAAATAGAACCACAATTGCGGTTGATTCCGAAAGTTGGCGGTATGATTCTGTTCTCTGGAGCGCAGATGCACTCAACTGTACCCAATACATCAGGCTACACCCGCTTTAGCATTGATTTTAGAACTGTGCATTTAGATGATGCGATCGCAAGAAGGGGTGCGCCAAATATCGATTCTGACTGTACAGGTACTTCTTTAGGCGACTTTTTAAGAGGTACTGACTTTTCGCGGATTTCTGAAGATTTAGTGGCTCTCTATGATACCCCAGCAAGAGAAGAGTGCTTGGTTTCGTAGTTTCGTGGTGCGATCGCCTATTCAAATTAAATCCTCATTAAGGAAAAAACCCGATGACCTTAGCTGATTTTAAACCCTCAACTACTCAGTCTTTTGCACAGTCCAAAGTTTTACAACAAAAGAGCCACGCGTTAATTCCTGGTGGTTCTCATACTTACGCTAAAGGTGATGACCAATTTCCCGAAGATGCACCAGGCTTTATTGTCAGAGGTCAAGGGTGTCATGTCTGGGATGTGGATGGTAATGAATTTATTGAATATGGTATGGGTTTGCGTGCCATTACTTTAGGACACGCTTATCCGGCTGTGGTAGAAGCAGCGTATCAGCAAATGTTGTTGGGTAATAACTTTACCCGTCCGGCAACCATTGAAGTAGAATGTGCTGAACAGCTTCTGAGTTGGGTTCCTGGCGCAGAAATGGTGAAATTTGCCAAGGATGGCTCAACGGCAACTACAGCTGCAATTACTCTGGCTAGAGCATATACAGGAAGGGATATGGTGGCTATTTGTGGCGATCATCCCTTCTTTTCCTATAATGACTGGTTTATTGGTAGCACTCCCATGTCTGCGGGGATTCCCCAAGTGATTCAAGATTTGACAGTGAAATTCACTTTTAATGATATTGAAAGTGTAAAAACTCTGTTTGCGAATCATCCCGGAAAGATTGCTTGTGTCATTTTAGAACCCGCTAAATATGAACATCCAGCCAACGGTTTTCTTTATGAGTTACAAAAACTCTGCCAGGAAAATGGCGCGATTTTCATCTTAGATGAGATGATTACTGGCTTCCGTTGGGCTGGTGGGAATGCCCAAAATTGCTACAATATCGTTCCCGACTTATCTACATTTGGTAAAAGCATGGGTAATGGTTTCGCGATTTCCGCACTGGTAGGGAAACGCGAACTCATGGAACTAGGCGGAATTTATCACGATAAAGAACGCGTATTTCTGCTGTCTACTACCCACGGAGCCGAAAACCACGCCTTAGCTGCGGCGATCGCGACTATGAACATCTTCCGTACAGAAGGTGTAATAGAGCATCTGTATCGACAAGGAGAAAGATTATCTGCGGGGATTAACCAGGCGATCGCAGCTCATGGACTAGAAGATTACTTCCAAGTTGTGGGACTTCCTTGCAATTTAGTTTATGGCACCCGCGACCAAAACAAACAACCATCCCAGGCATTTAGAACTCTCTTTATGCAAGAAACTATTAAACGCGGGTTGATTCTGCCTTCTTTGGTGGTTAGCTTCTCCCATAGCAATCAAGATATTGATTTCACAATTGATGCAATTGGCGAATCTTTAAAGGTTTACCGCAAAGCTCTAGAATATGGAATTGATGAGTATTTGATTGGCCGTCCAGTCAAACCTGTATTTAGAAAGTATTGTTAGCTTCAGTTAATTCTCAGGCTGATAGCTCAAGTCTACGGTGTTAGATCCCCGACTTCTTCAAGAAGTCGGGGATCTTGCAGCCCAGGAAAATTAATGACTTTTGCAATGAGATTATCCCAGGGAAATTATTATGGTAAATCTTCAAGAACCTGTAGAGACAAAGCTAGAAACGGCTGCGAAAAGCAGTGATATAGCTCAAGAAATATATCAATTAATTACTGAACTCTATCCTATCTGCCGCAGTATTACAGGTGATGGGTTTAGAAAAACTCTCAAGATTCTGCAACAGCATATTCCGTTGTCAGTGCATGAAGTACCAACAGGAACTGAGGTTTTTGATTGGAAAGTTCCTAAAGAATGGAATATTAAAGATGCTTATATTAAAAACTCTCAAGGTGAAAAAATTGTAGATTTTGCTAATTCTAATTTACACGTTGTTAACTATAGTATTCCGGTACATCAAAAGATATCACTAAGCGAATTAAAATCACATTTATTTACACTGCCTGATTATCCTGATTGGGTTCCTTATCGGACTTCCTATTACAAAGAAAGTTGGGGTTTTTGTCTTAGTCACAATCAGTTTTTGCAACTGCAAGATGAAGAATATGAAGTATGTATTGATTCATCTTTAGAAGCGGGACATCTGACTTATGGGGAGTATTTTATTCCTGGAGAAAGCAGTGAGGAAGTGTTAATTTCTTGTCACGCCTGTCATCCTTCACTGTGCAATGATAATCTTTCGGGAATTGCGATCGCAGTTTTTCTCGCTAAACAACTCAGCCAAACTGTAAATCATTATTCTTATCGGTTTGTTTTTATACCGGGAACTATTGGTTCAATTACTTGGCTATCTATAAATGAAGCGAATGTACATCGCATCAAACATGGTTTAGTTTTAACTTGTTTGGGAGATGCAGGTAACTTTACTTACAAAAAAAGTCGCAGAGGTAATACGGAAATTGATGAGATTGTCAGTTATGTGCTGAAGAACTCAGATCACGATTATAAAATTATTGATTTCTTTCCCTATGGCTATGATGAGCGCCAATATTGCTCACCAGGATTTAATTTAGCTGTAGGCTGCTTTATGCGATCGCCTCATGGTAGCTTTCCGGAATATCACACCTCAGCAGATAATTTGGACTTTGTAAAACCACAATATCTGGCTGATTCTTTTGCTCAATGTGTTTCGATATTACATATTCTTGATAGTAATCAAGTTTACGTTAATCAAAAACCCAAATGTGAGCCACAGTTAGGGAAAAGAGGTTTATATCGGTCTGTTGGTGGGCAAAAAGATAGCGGATTAAATGAGATGGCTATTTTGTGGGTTTTGAATTTAGCTGATGGCGATCATACGCTGCTAGATATTGCTCAAAGGTCGGGAATGCCGTTTGATGATATTAAAACTGCGGCGGATAGATTAGCGCAAACTGATTTGTTAAAACTCGTAGTTAGTGATTGATGGGAGAGGTTGTCAATGGTCAAAAGTCCAGAGTCAAACATATGGGATTTTGACTAATTAATTTTTCATTTCTAATACAACCGATTAGAGGGCAAGGCAGTGCCTTGCCCCTACAATTTGTCGCATGATTTTTTCAAATTAGTATTAAATTACGGCTGATTCTAACATTTGAATTGTGCCTAAATTCGCATCAATTTCAACTGGCAAACCTACTGGGACGGTAAATTTATTTTTAATGTGACCAATCATTGAACCGTACCAAGCGGGGATATTTAACGGACGGATGTGGTCTTGTAATACTTGCATTAAAGTAAAATTTGGTGCATCGCCGAGGCTGCAATCGGTGCATTGGGCAAAAATAAAACCAGCAATTTGATTAAGTATGCCAGCATTTTTTAATTGTGTAAGCATTCGGTCTACACGATAAACATCTTCATCGATTTCTTCAATAAATAAAATGCTGTTTTGCCAAGCAGGAAGGTACATTGAACCTATCATGGCTGATAGTACAGATAGGTTGCCACCGATAAGTTTACCTTTAGCTTTTCCTGGGGTAATTATTTCTATTTTTACTTCCCCAGGTGTGGGATTTTGCATAGTTACGGCTTCTTTATTAAATAAAATCCGCCGGAAGTAATCTACTGTAAACTGATTCCAGGTAGAGGTGGCAACTGGGCCATGAAAAGTAATTAAGCGACTGCGGGCATTAATTGCTAATAATAAAGATGTGATATCGCTGTATCCCAGCAAAATTTTAGGATGATTGCGAATATTAGTGTAATTAAGCCAGGGTAAAATGCGATTGCAACCCCAGCCGCCACGCATAGCAATAATAGCTTTTACCGATGGATCGGCAAACATAGAGTTTAAATCAAAAGCGCGATCGCGATCCTTTCCGGCTAAGTAACCATAACGATCCAAAATATGCTTTCCTAGCTTCACTTTCAAGCCTAAATCTGCAATGTTACGTTGTGCAGTTTCTATATGTTGGCTGTCAACGGTACTGGCTGGGGCGATTAACCCCACAGTATCGCCAATTTGCAGGTGAGGTGGTTTCAGGGTGGTATTGCGAGATAATTGACCTTGGGCTGTAAACGGTTGTACCTGGGTGGCTAAAGTTGCTAACCCAACGCTGGTAAGAAATTGCCGACGGTTGATGTGCATAAATTAGGGATTGGAGGCAGTTGTGGCTAGAAAACGCTTTATTATCGAAATGGGCATGGGAGTTGACCAACATGGACAAGAACCGACAGTAGCAGCAGCAAGGGCGGTAAGAAATGCGATCGCACATAATGCTTTACCCGGTGTTTGGGAAGTTGCTGGTTTAAATGACCCCGATGAGATGATTGTGGAAGTTCAAGTAGCAGTACCATACCCAGAACAGGTAAGACAAGAGGAAGTATTAGCAGTATTACCATTTGGGCGTAAAACTCTCACTGTGGAATCTGGGGGGATGGTAGTTCAAGGGCGCGCAATTGCTTCTCTCAACGATAAAAATGATGAGATGTTAATAGCCGTGGCTGCTGTGACTGTGTTTATTGATAGTGAATAACTATATAAGTAGGTTGGCAAAATTAAAGATAATTGGCTGAGGCTGTCATTTGTCATTAGTCATTTGTCATTTTAAGGAAGGGAACAGCGAAGAAGGATATAGAAATGTACTTTTTTTTCACGCATACAATAGGAATACTATAGAACTGATTGATATCTTAAATATTTGATTTGCAGAATTCGGCACGTAAATAATGTAAATTCTTATAAGAATTTACAGAATAATACTTAATTTAAGGATTCAAGATGATGAATGCACCAGAACGCAACTGGTCAACTTTATTTGGTGATCATACTCCAGAAGGTGTTAGCTGGTATGGAATATGGACTAGTTATGATCTCGATCAAGAAGTTATTAACTCTTTAAAATGCGTGAGAAATTTTTGTTCTAACGCGGATCAAACAATTATTTATCACACGAATAGTTACGAATATGCCGATGGTAGTAAAGAAGAAAAAACTTGGCAAATAGATAAGCAAATTTGTAATCAAGATGATGGCATCCTTCATCCTGGATTACCTACTATGAGGACGCTAGCTATTACTCCCGAAATTTATGCTGTTTTAGTCAGAAATTTTGAACCAGGAAAAAGATTTGGCATGGAGTTATTCTTCAGAAATGAAGAGTGGCGAACTAGTGTAGTAGTGATGTGCGGAGAAAATAGCGATATAGAAAGATTTACTCAGATTCGTGAATATTTAGGTAGCTTTCCTGTAAAACCTCCTGATCCAGTAGTAAAAGATATTGATGGTCAATGGATAGGAGAAAAACAGTATATTAATGCTGACTTAAGTGTTTCAAATGTTGAATCTATTGAAAATCTGAATTTAGTTTCTCTTGAAGATAGTTATCAAGCTGTATTTTTACCTGATGGTATTGTCATTAATACGCCTAAAATTTTGCAAATTGGGCAAGATTTTAGCATTATAGTTGGTAAGTTTGTATCTGCAAATAAATTTAAGCGACTAACTGCACAATATGATAGTGCAGGTAATTTTCAGCGTTTAACTTCAGAAATATTTTATCGCCAATAATTCCTTGTAGAGACGCGATTAATCGCGTCTGTAATTACGATTAATCGCGTCTGTATTCAAAAGTCAAAACTAATATTTACCACAACTGAAATAGGATTTTAATATGTCAAATACAAGCATGGAAAAATTAGTTGCTGCTTACTTTGCTAATATGGCTAGTATGAACCCTGAAGGCTGGGTAGAAAACTTTGCTGAAGACGCATTAAGCTACGATCCAGTAGGCGAACCACCGGCAAAAGTACATGAGGGATTCCGTCAGTTTATTGGGCAATTGCAAGCAGTTTTTACCAAACTAGAAGCCACAACCGAGCATATTTTCACAGGTGGTAATGAAGCAGCAGTGAAGTGGACAATGCAAGGAATTAGCAAAAGTGGTAAATCAGTAACTTTTGCAGGAATTACTATTTTTGAGATTAATGCAGCAGGTAAAATTCAAACTACTCGCGCTTACTGGAATCCAGCAGCAATGATAGCGCAACTGCGTTCTTAAAAAAGACTGTACGCTAAAATAGAGTATTGGGATAAAAATCTCTGGCAGTAAGTTCCATCAACAAATCATCTTTACCACTCCAGCGACAATGTCTCAAGAACATAATGAATCACTGCCAATTCAGCAAATAACCGGACTCAAAGCAAATCATTTTGCTGATTTAGTTAGGGCGGCACAATTAATTTTTGACCCCGCAGCAGGGCTTTCTGGAAGATATGTGAAAGTTGACTGGCGAGAGTTTGGTATTCCTCTTGATGTAGCGGAAAATCTCAAATTACTCGGTGAACAGTATCGATATGCTTCTCCCCACATTCCTGTTGAAATCATTTGGAGTCAACTAACTCCAGAAACTCGGATTTGGTTCATGGAACATAAAGATAAGTTGTGGCAGTTAGAAGAAGCTTTCCCGGCGCTTGATGAAGATTAAAGAGACGCGATTAATCGCGTCTGTACAAGACTCGTGCGTTAGGTGTAAGCCGTAACGCACGCTACATAGTGCGATCGCATCATCGGTGGCGCGTATTAAACTAAGAAAAAAGCGCACATCGATGAATCATAGCTTTAGTGTTGCTCCTATTGTTGAGGAATCAACTGCTGCAAATCCTATTGATGCTCAACAGCATTTATTTGTCAAGCAGTTAGCTGTCTTGATTTTAGAAATGCTGCTGGCATTGCCTTTAGGTTTCAGCCTCGCAAAGTTTAATATTGGGGGAATAGTTTGGATATTTGGGGGTATTGCGGCTGGCGCTATAGTTTTGCAGGTTTGTCGAATTTTTTTCCAATATTACCCCAAACCAAACCGGACTGCGAGAAAAGCTGGTATGGCACTTGTGGGGCTAACAGTAGGTGCTTCTAGTAGCCATAGTGATTTGGCTAGTGTTGCGTCTGGGATGCCGATATTTATTTTATTAACAATTTTTCTGTTACTTTGTGGAATCTGTATTGGCTATATTTATTCCCGTCTTAGCCAAACTAACTTGTTAACAGCCATGCTGGCGACAGTCCCCGGCGGGGTGGGAATTATGGCAGCGATTGCAGCCGATTATGATAAAAATGTCACCTTAGTGGCGCTAGTTCAAGCCTTGCGGGTAACAAGTGTAGTTTTTCTGATTCCTTTGATTGCGAGAACCACATTTAGTAGTTCTTGGCATCAACAAGCAATTCCCATGCAAAGTAATTTACTCAATTTTGAACCATCGCAATTAGGATTACTTTTATTAGCGCTAGGGGTAACTGCATTAATAGTTTATTTGGCGATATTCTTAAAGATTCCCGCAGGCGATTTTTTTGGTGCTTTGCTGATGGGGATAGCCTTTAACCCAGTGCTAAATTTACTGCCTATCGCATCTGGTCTTCATTTTACTGCACCACCACTAATTAATTTACTTGGTCAAATGCTGTTAGGAATTACCATTGGGGAGTATTGGGGAGATAAACCCAGCTTCAATGCCAAAACTATCGGCTATGCAGTCATGTCTGTGGCTATGACTTTAATTGCTGGTGCGATCGCTGCTATGCTAGCTATGCAATTAACTGCTTGGGATTGGTTAACTTGCCTGTTGGTAACCGCCCCAGGAGGTTCAGCAGAAATGATTCTCGTCGCTTTAGTATTGAATCATAATGTGGAAGTGGTCACCACAGGTCATTTAGTCAGGCTAATTGCAATTAACAGTTCCCTACCCATTTGGATATTTCTGTTTCGCCGTCTTGATAGCCAATCATCGTAGGATGGGTTGTCGCGCAGCGCAACCCATCGAAGTTGCTACAACTTGCGCGGAATACGGAAACATTAAAGCAGAAGTTGATTCCCAGAAAGCAAAAGTTGCTACAGCTTGCGCGGAATACCGAATCGTTAAAGCAAAAGTTGATTCCCAGAAAGCAAAAGTTGCTACAGCTTGCGTGGAATACCGAATCGTTAAAGCAGAAGTTGATTCCCAGAAAGCAAAAGTTGCTACAGCTTGCGTGGAATACCGAATCGTTAAAGCGGAAGTTGATTCCCAGAAAGCAGAAGTTAATTTTGAGAAAGCAAAAGTTAATTTTGAGAAAGCAGAAGTTAATTTTGAGAAAGCAAAAAGATAAGGTGCGTTAGCCTGCGGCGTAACACACCCTACCAAAATAATTACTTACCAATGACAAATGACCAATGACAGCCTCAGCCAGCTATCTTTAATTTCGCCAACCTACCTATAGTCTTGGCGTTGAATATCCCGTAAACGTGCAGCATCTCGCATATTATAATCAGCACGAGTAAAGCGACTTAACTGGGCTTCAAAAAATTCCCGGTTGGCTTGTAAATGCTTAGGATTGGGGTCATCTAAAGGATATAACAATGCTGTGCGTAATGCTTGAATTACCGCAGAAGTTACATTGTACATTGACCGTTGGAAACTAACTCCTAACTGAATCAACATATCTTCTTCGCCACGGCAATATTGTTTGTAGTAATCAAGCAGATATTGAGGCAAGAAGTGTAACATATCTTGCATCAACAATGTGGGTGGAATACCGGCTGTACCTACAGGGAAGACATCAGCGTAGAGAATGCCATAGTGAAAATCTTTTTGGTCATCAGGTACTTGCCCTGCTTGAGCATTATAAGATTTTGTGCCTCTAAAAGGTGCGGTACGGTAGAAAACTGCTTCTACATAGGGTAATGCTGCTTCGTATAGCCAGGTGAAACCCTTAGATTTGGGAATGATTTCATAGCATTCGCCATCTATATATACATGATGGTAAATCGGACGACCTGCGATCGCAAAAATGCCATTCACCAAAAAGTTCATTGCGTCGGGGACACCTTTAAACCCACCTTCGTCGTAAATATCCGACATTTCAAAGAACACAGGTGCCATTACTTCCCAGAATAAGCCCAGGTTAGAGTAATATGACATTTGGCGACACTGTTCGATGAACATATCAGGGAACATCTTGTGCAGTGCCAACATTACCGGGTTGCCTTTAAAGTAAGCTTTAATTGCCCTATCAGCGTTAGCTCTATATTCTTCTGAGTCTAGGTAAGCATCAAACTGGTTGACTGGCGCATACATTTGACGATGCCAAAGCATAGCCCGCATACAAGCTTCAGCAAACTCCATGTTAATGCGATCGTGGAATAAATGGTGAAATAATTTTGGCATTTTGCCAGTTTCACCTTTTTCGATAAATGCCAATAATTCGGGATGGGCTGTAGCTTGTCCCCGCCAAATTCTTAAATCGGCATCATCACCAGCATAATGATTATGACGGTCTAAATACTCTTTAGGTAAGAAGTATTTAAAGAAGGGAAAAGGATTTAAAAATTCTTGTTCTGCAATATAAAGTAAATCCCGCCAGTAGAAATCCATCGGCACAGCATAAGCCTTATACAAGCCGATAATTTGCATTAAGTTTTCTGGGGTGTCCGGCAGCATAGAACCGCCAGCTTCTAAGCGATGAATTACTTCAGCAAATTCATGCCTAGAAGGAGGTAATTTAGTGGTTTTATCAACAGTTGCTGTCATATATAAATCTCGTGAGGGTTGCAATATTTTTTTATCTTGTAGAGACGCGATGAATCGCGTCTTTAGAATGTCATTTGTTAGAGACGCGATGAATCACGTCTGTACAATTGTTATTGTTGTGAATCAATCAGGTTATCTTGGATTAATAATTGTTCGCGTAACTTTAGGGCGTGGAAAATGCTTAATACATCATGCGTCCATACTGGCAGAATCATTGTCATGGCTATTTCTTCGATACTGTAGACTAAGCCAGCAATACAAGTTAGCCATAAGGAAATTCCTGCATAGTTAAAGCCAAATAAAGAAATAATTGCAATGGCAAGAGTGATGCCCCAAAACTTAGCTGAGTAGGTGTGATAGCTAGCAGGTTTACCATATTTCACTAAATTCACTATCCACCATACCAACTGAGCAAAAATCACTGTGAGTAAAGGCAGTTGATAAGCAATTAAAACATCTTTATGTACTAGCCAAGCACTCACAAATATGCAACTAAAAAGGCAAACATCAGCCCAGCTATCAGCTTGTCTTAATTCAGCAGTACTAACACCAAGTCTACGGGCAATAATGCCATCAAAAATATCTGAGAGGAAGGCGGCGACAAAGCCAACGATGAACCAAATACTAGTTTTACCATCAAGGGCATCCCAGAGAAGAAAAGGCGCAATTAAAAAGCGAAATAGTATCAGTCCACTGGGAATTAATTTCAGGTTCATCCTTCCTCCTAATCTTGGTGCATAACTCCTTATAGCAATCCTAAATCATTACGAAAAATCTCTCTTTATTTCTCTGTGTCCTCTGTGTCTCTGTGGTTATTTTTGAATAATTAAATCTCACGCAGAGGCGCAAAGGAAGATTCATTATTGTTTTAAAGCAATCTCAGAGTTAACGGTTTTTTCAATTGCAGGAATAGCAGCCACCATTGCAGTAGTTGTTGGTTCACTCCAACGCACTAACCAAGTTGGTTGCACTCCCAAAAAGATAATTAAAGCTGCCAAAATTAACGCAGGAGTTTTCTCAAACCATTGCACTTTGGGATAGTAAGCTAAATTGTCGAGTTTACCAAAACAGGTGCGGTTAAGCAGGATCACAAAATAAACCGCAGTTAAACCACTAGCAACTACACACAAGATTGTGGAGAGAGGAAACGCCGAGAAACTACCTTGGAATACGATAAATTCTGCCACGAAACCTGTTAAACCGGGAATACCAGCACTCGCCATTCCACTTAATACAAGCAAAGCGCTAATTAAAGGTAAACCCCGAATCGGACTCATTAAACCATTGAGTTTATCTAACTCCCGAGTTCCGACTTTGGTTTCTACAACGCCTACCAAATGGAACAAAATAGCGAGAATTAAACCGTGGCTAAACATTTGAGCAACAGCACCAACCAACGCCAAGGAAGTACTAGCAGCACCAGCTAGCAGAATATAACCCATGTGACCGATGGAACTGTATGCTACCATGCGCTTGATATCTTTTTGCGCGATCGCTACTACAGCCCCATAAATTGCACTCACTGCACCCCAAATTGCCAATGTTGGTGCAAAGGTACTCCAAGCTTCGGGAAACATTCCCATACCAAACCTTAACAATCCGTAGGTTCCTAGCTTCGCTAACACACCACCTAAAAGAATCGCAATGGGTGCAGAAGCTTCCACGTAAGCATCAGGTAACCATGTGTGGAAAGGAACCAAGGGAATTTTGATGCCAAAACCTAAGACAATTCCTGCTAACAAAACGAATTGTAATACAGGGGATAGAGTGTGTGTAGAAACTGCATCAAAGGCAAAGCTGGTAGAACCAGTTAGCCACACCATACCCAAGAAAGTTGCTAAGATTAATGCTCCAGAAACAGCAGTGTAAATCAGGAATTTAATCCCCGCATAACCGCGTTTTTCCCCACCCCAAATAGAAATTAGTAAATAGAAGGGAATTAATTCTAGTTCATAGAACAAGAAGAATAGCAGTAAATTCTCTGCTAAAAATGCACCTGCTACCCCACCACTCACTAATAAAATCATCGAGTAGAAAAGCCGAGGTCTTTGAGTATCTTTACTGCTGCTGTAAATAGCAATCCAGGTAAGAAGGCTATTTAAAACCAGCATCAATATCGAAAGCCCATCAACACCCAATTGATAGCTTAAACCGAGAGTTTCATTCCAAGGTAGATACTCTTGAAATTGCATCCCTGGGTTGCTGATATCAAATTTGAACAGAATAAAAATATTCCAAAGCAAAACTATGGCAGAAAAGTATAATGCGCTTAACCGCACAGTATTGCTAGGTAGATTTTTAGGTATGACTGCTATGATAGCCGCTGCCAAAATCGGGAGCCAAATCAAAACACTTAACATGGCAATTTGGGTAATTGAGTAAAAAGGAGAAATTTCAATATTCAAAAGATATTAGGGGAATGGGAGCATAGGAGAGACAATAAAGCACAGAGGAAATAACTATTGCCCAATGCCCCATGCCCAATGCCCCATGCCCAAAACCTAACTAACTAAACTGACTTTCCCAGTGTCTAAATCGTAATAACCACCGACTATTTTCAGTTTTTCTTCTTTGATTAACCCAGCCAGAACGGGCGATGCTTTCAACTTCTCAACTTGCACTAAAATGTTAGCTTTACAAGCGTTTTCTAATGGATCACCTGGTTGACCTTTGGCTTTTTCTACACCAGGTTTAATTGCTTCTAATAAACTACCAATTTGCCCTGGTACTGACGCACCTTTAATAGTTGCATCTACAGCCCCACATCTTTCATGGCCTAGTACCATAATCACCTTAGCACCTAAAACTAAGCTGCCAAATTCTAGGCTACCAATTTCTTCTGGAGGTGCAATATTACCAGCTACACGGCAGACAAATAAATCGCCTAATCCCTGGTCAAAAACTATTTCTGAAGGTACTCGGGAATCTGCACAACCGAGAATTGAGGCAAAAGGTTTTTGACCTTTAGCAACTTCCTGCAAGCGTTTTAATGATTGATTGGGATAGCGTTTTTTAGCTTTGACAAATCTATCATTACCATCTAGTAATTCTTTGAGTGCTGCATCAGGAGTAATATCTTTTTTGTCTTGCGCCGTGGCTTTTTCAGGTGTAACTAAATTAGAACCCAATCCAGCAGTTAATACTCCTGCACCAACTGCACCTGCACCTAGTTTCAGTAAATTTCTCCGAGAAAAATTAGTTTGGCTATATTGTTTTTTCATTGTCCCTTCTCCCAACACAACACAAGGTTTCAAAAATTAAACGGTCTTCAAAAATTGATTAGTATCAAATCTCCCTTCCCAGTCCCCAATCCCCAGTCCCCAGTCCCCAATCCCTAAAACATCAAATCCAAAAACTGAATTCCCCAGAATGGCCAAGTTACCCACATCCCAAATACGCCAACGCCTAAAAGTACAGTGAAGGCATAAAATTGGGTTTGACCAGATGTACTATATTTCAAACCTTCGCCAGTTAATAAAGAGAACAAACCAACCAAATTGACGATACCATCAACTACAAAACGGTCGAGCATATCGGCAAATTTAGAAAGTTGGGCGACGCTGAAAATAATCGTCATCCGATAGATTTTTGGTGTGTAAAAATCGTAAGCCAGCAAGTCTTGTAAAGGTTTCCAAGGTAGACGAATTGGTTTAGGAATATTTCCAAAATAAATTACGCCCGTTACACCACAACCAAAAATACTTGACCAAATTAATAACAGTGCAACATCCTTATTCAGAATTACCCAACTTGGTAGTAATGATAAGCTTTGCAACACTAATGGCAGGTGTAAGACGAAGCCTAGTAAAATCACCATTGGCAATACCATTGGCCAGTGTACTTCAGGCGATCGCTCACTCATCTGTTGAGGTTTACCAGCAAAAATCAAACCGAATTCTCTGGTTAAACTGACAGCAGTTAAAGCGTTCACAGTTATCACCACCCCAACCAACCAAGGTTGAGTTCCCCACAGTCCATCTGTTAATTCCATCAACGCCCAAAAGCCGCCTAGGGGTGGAAAGCCAATTAATCCCAATGTTCCCACAATAAAAGCGATCGCAGATATTGGACGGCGTGACCATAATCCACCCAATTGGGTAACATTTTGGGTAATGCTGTTCCAGATGATTCCGCCAGTACTCATGACCAAAAGTGCGGCTGATACAGCATTAGCCAGTACTAACAACAATGCTGCTTCATCTTGCTTGGTACCCACCGCAATAAACACCAAGCCCATGTAAGCGCTGACAGAATAGGATTGACAGCGTTTAATATCAATTTGGGCGATCGCAATTAAGGAAGCACCAACGGCTGTAACTGCACCAATTGCTACCAGGGCGGAGGAAACTAGCGGTGATAAAGTTAACACAGGTTGCAGTTTAATTAATACCCACGCACCACTGGCTACTACCACCGAGTTCCGCAAAATTGTACTGGGAACAGGGCCTTCCATCGCCTCATCCAACCACAAATGCAGCGGGAATTGGGCACATTTACCCATTGGCCCCGCAATTAAGGCTAAACCTACCAAGGCAATGACATTGGGGTCAACATTTGCAGTTGTTGCCCATTCAGCTAATTCTGTATAATTCCAAGTTCCAGCTAAAGGCCATAACCCCAGTACACCTATTAGCAGGAACAAGTCACCCACCCGTTTTGTTAGGAAAGCATCTCTTGCACCACTAACTACCAACGGCTGACTAAACCACAACCCAACTAGCAAGTAAGTTCCTAAAGTTAGAACTTCCAGAATTACATAACTAAAGAACAGGTTATTACACAAAGCCAGGGCACATAATCCCGCTTCAAACAATCCTAATAAAGAATAGAAGCGTCCCCAACCCCAATCCATTTCCATGTAACCAATGGCGAAAATTTGCGCTAAGAAATTTAAGCCGCTGATGACAACCAATGCTCCCACGCTAATTGAAGAAATTTCTAAAGCGATGGTAAGATTTAAACCAGCTGTAGACAGCCAAGGAATAAATACCTCTACAGGTGGTTGATTCCAAGTAGCAATAAATGCGATCGCACTATGCAAAAACGCCAGAGATGTCATTACCAAATTGACATAACCCGCCGGTCTTGGGCCAGTACGGCGAATGATCCCCGGTGACCAAGGAACGGCTAAAAGCCCACCTATTAACGCATAGCACGGAACTAACCACACAGTCTCTAAGAGAAACTGAGCCATGAACTTACCTCTATAACTTGCAGCACAACTCTAGGGTTACGAATCAAATAGCTTTGATCCCTGCCAACCCAACTACCACCAATACTTCAATTTTATGTTTACTTAATTTTGTTAGAAATAGCTTACCTTTATCTATGGCAAAAAGGAAATAGTTCAAATAAATAAATGATCGATACGTCCTCTAACTAATTCTTATAGATGGACTTTATTTAATTAATCAATAACAGCTATTGATTTTTATCTATGGATAATTTAGGAAACAAATCAATAGTTATCATTAATAATTTCAATTGACATAAATGACAAAAGACGCATTTGATTGCGTCTTGATCGATGTTTATATCTTTAGAAAGATGAAATAAGTAAATTTTTAGTGCCAACTAGTAGCCACAATTGCTGGTGGTTGGTTGATTTGGCTGATGGGGGCGGGTTTCATATCGCGGTAGTCGAGGATTTGGACAATAATCAGGTAAGCGATCGCTAAAATAATCGATATCGCACCTGTAATAATGGCAATGATTTTCGAGCGTTCCATTAATCTTTCCTGTAAGCGAATGTTGATGCTGTGCCGATAGGGTTCTCTATTGCATAAAATACAAACCATTCGTAGGGGCATGGCACTGCCATGCCCGATTATGTCTTGCATCGAAACGAGAACCGCTATATATCCACATTGCCACAGTCGCTCACTTACTGATATATATCACTGCGATGAGCGATTTGAGAAAAGAATGGCATAGATGGTAGGGGTACTGGCACTGCCATGCCCCGAAGCGCGTACCTCATTTACCTGAAATATGCTGTATACAAATATTTTGGCGTACCCGATGAGCGTCAGGGCACGGCATTGCCGATGCCCCTACCTACGTACTTCATTTTCGCTTGTCATGGGGTATTTTTGAGATTGGCAGTCCTTAGAATCGCAATGTTGCACCTTTTACCCTCAACGATGAGCCTTTTACCCTCAACATTGCACCTTTTATCCTCAACGATGAGCCTTTTACCCTCAACATTGCACCTTTTACCCTCAACGATGAGCCTTTTATCCTCAACGATGAGCCTTTGAGCCTGAATCATGAAGAAGATTTCACCATTGCTGAATATACAGGCTGAAGCTTGTAGTAAAATTTGCTCACCTGTATACAGTGGAACATGGGGTTAGATTTTTCCGGGCAAAATCTCCGAGGACGCAACTTCAAAGGACAAGACCTTACGGGTGCAGACTTTAGCTATGCCGACATCCGAGGGGCAAATTTCACCAATGCTAATTTAACAGGTGCAAACTTCAGCCATGCCAAAGCGGGACTGCAACGCCGTTGGGCAATTTTTCTAGTTCTGATTTCCTGGTTATTGTCAGGAGTGTCAGGATTTTTCTGGGCTGTTGACGGTTACTTAGTGTCATCGATATTTAGCGACTCTACAGACAACCAGATAGCGGGCTGGGTTGCTTTAATTGTATTGATTGTCTTTTTCTTTATCATAATTCGCCAAGGAATATCAGCTGCTTTAGGAGCCGTCGCCTTCGCCGGAGCCTTCGCCGTCGTCGTCGTCGGAGCCTTCGCCGGAGCCTTCGGCAGAGCCGTCGGCGAAGCCTTAGCCTTCGCCGACGCCTTCGCCGGAGCCTTCGCCGTCGGCGGAGCCTTCGCCTTCACCGGAGCCGTCGCCGTCGCCGTCGCCTTCGCCGGATCTGTACTTAGTGTCTACATCGCTTTGCGAGCAATGAAAGGAGACGAAAAATATTCCTTGATTCGTAATATTGCTATAGCCTTTGCAGCGACAGGCGGGACAAGTTTTCGTGGCGCTAATTTAACTGAGGCTAATTTCACCAAAGCCACACTCAAAAGTACAGATTTCCGCAATACTATCCTGAATAATACCCGTTGGCATCAAGCCAAAATGCTTGACCGCGTTTGCCCAGGCTCAACTTACCTGCAAAACCCACAAATCCGCGAATTACTAATTACAGGACAGGGACAAGACAAAAACTTTGACCGCCAAATCCTGCGAGGTATCAACTTACAATCAGCAAACCTAGCAGATGCTAGCTTCATCAGTGCTGACCTCAGTGAAGCTAATTTGCAAGATGCGGATTTATCCAGAGCAAAACTCAAGCAAACCCAACTAGACGCAACCGATTTCACAGGTGCAACTCTCACAGGTGCATTCATTGAAGATTGGGGCATTACAAATACAACTAAGTTGCATGGGGTGAGGTGTGAGTATATCTTCATGCGCTTACCCACCAAAGAAAACCCCGACCCCCTCCGCAAACCAGATAATCACCAAGAAGTATTCCAAGACGGCGACTTTGGCGACTTTATCAAGCCAATTTTTGACACCCTCGACCTTTACCACAATCAAAATGTTGACCCCCGCGCCATTGCAATTGCATTCAAAAACCTGGCAGAAAATCACCCAGAAGCTCAGTTAGAAATCGTCGCAATGGAGAAACGCGGCGATGATAAATTCTTACTCAGAGCTAAAACCGCACCAGGGAGTGATAAATCCCAACTGAGTGCGGAATATTTTGATGACTATAATCAACTCAAGGCTTTATCCCAAAGTCAGCAATTATTACTTATAGAAAAAGATAGTCGCATTCTGAGCTTAGAAAATATGCTCACAACTGCACTTCAGCAGTCTAAATACTATATACAAGGAGATAACAAAGTGTCTGATATTAGCGGCATCAATATTCAAAATAGTACAAATGTTAGCGGTATTGCTGGCGGTGGTTCCGTCGCCAACCTGGGAACCATTAGCGGTAATGTGAATATTGCCCTCAATCAGTTACCCGATTCCCCGGAAGCAGATAAACCTGGAATCAAAGAATTGTTGACGCAATTACAAGAATCAATTTCCCAGTCAACAGAGTTATCAGATGACGATAAAGCTGAGGCGTTAGAACAGGTGCAAACTTTAGCAGAAGCCGCGAAAACTCCCCAAGAGAATACCAGCAAAAAGACTGCAAAGACTGCAATCACCATGTTGAAGGGAATATTTACAGGTTTACCTGCTGTCGCTTCGCTGGTGGAAGCGGGGAATCAATTATTGCCACTAATTGCTAAGTTATTTGGTGTGGGATGATTTGGGGTTTGGTGTTGGGTGTTGGGTGTTTGAAAAGTGATAGGCTGCGATTTTAATAACTTACTGATCCCCCCTAACTCCCCTTAAAAAAGGGGGGAAAAGAATCAAAGTCCCCCTTTTTAAGGGGGATTTAGGGGGATCTAAAACGCTTTGCTAGCAACCAGAAGACTTTTAAAACATCCTCTGAGTAAACCAGAGGGGGGACACCTAGAAAAATTGTTTATGTTAGATTAATTTATCGCTGTTTTAACCACTAATCTGCCAACCCCAAAATTCTGGGTAAGGACTGGTGCTTTCACCCAATGCCCAATGCCCCATGCCCCATAGGATATTGTAAATGCTTGCTCAAACTAGAGAATTAGATGCCCAAGACTGGGTAAAAACACGTTCTTCCCTCGATGCTAGCGAATCTACTTTCTTAGTATGGAAAGGTAAAATTTACGCCTTTATCCCCGGTGAGAAGCGGAAACTCTTATTTAAAATATTAGGGATGAGTGTTAGTAGATGTATTGCCCTAGAACCAGGAGTTTGGGATTTTACTTCTCGGGAACTGAATTACTACCTTGACCCAGAGACGGAAGAAAAATTAAATAAATGGGAAAATCCTTGGACGGGGGAAACTGTGCCGGTGATGCACGTGGCGAATAATCCTGTACAAGGTACATTTAAGGGCAAATTTCCCGCGCAAGTGGAAGGTGACAGCACAAGTTTTGTGTTTGATATTTTTCCAACTTACCCCAACCCTTTAGCGGGTGACTCAAAATTTGCAGAGTACAGTCCCCAAGAAATTTATCAAGCGGCGGAATTATTTAAACTCACTGTACCTACTCAAGATTTATCCAACTCAGAATTGAATTCAGTTTCGGAAGTGAAACTCAGTTGGGATAGGATTGGTCAATGGCTACCTTGGATGAAAATGAGCGATCGCCCCGGTCAGCTGATATATAGTGCTATTGGTGGTAAAGTCAACGGTTTCTCTGAGTTACCGCAGTTATTTCAAGATGAAATTAACAATCGCGTTCCTTTATATAAGGAAGCACCACAATCAGCGCTGGATGTGGAAGATATGACTTCTTGGCTTTACTTTCAAGAACATTTTGATGCTTACTTAGCGGGAGAAGTCTTTCCTAAGTATGTGGCAGAAGAATAGAAAATACGATGCGTTACGCTAACGCTAACGCATCCTACAGCATTTTTATTTGACTTTTGACTTCTTTTAAAATGTTCCTGGGTTGCTTCCACCATCAACTTGCAGCATCACACCATTGACAAATGAAGCGGCTGGTGAACAGAGAAATACGGCGACATTGGCAAATTCTTCTGGTGTGCCCAGGCGACCTAAGGGGATATTGTTGGTGATAGCGGTAATTTCTGCTTCTTTGGTATTACCACTTTTGGCAATGCGGGCGTTGACTAGTTCTTCTACCCGTTCTGTATATGTCCAGCCTGGTAAAATACTGTTAACCCGAATGCGATCGCTTCCTAATTCTTGGCTGAGTGTTTTGGTTAAGCCAATTACCCCTAGGCGAATGGAATTAGACAAAACCAGATTTTGCACTGGATGTTTTGTGGAAGTGGAAGTAATGGTGAGAATCGCCGCAGCGCTAGATTGGCGGAGGTAAGGTAAGGCGTATTTTACTAAATGAACTGCACTTAGCAAATTCAAATTAATTGCAGCTTCCCATTTGGGGATATCAATATCATCAAATGTACCCGCAGGTGGCCCTCCAGCATTGGTAACTAGAATATCTAAGCCGCCAAATTTCTCTACAGTCGCATTAATTACCCGTTCAATATCTGCTTGTTGGCTAACATCTGCACGGATAGCTAATACTTCTTTTCCGGTTTCGCTTTCTATGTTTGCAGCAGTTTTCTCAACTAATTCACTACGGGAACAAATCACAACTTTTGCACCTTCGCGGGCAAATTGTCTAGCTGTGGCTTTACCTAAACCTTTGCTAGCAGCCGTCACTAAAGCTACTTTGCCATTTAGTTGTAAATCCATAATCTACAGTTTTTAAGTTGATTAATACCAAACTAAATCAATAGAAAAAAGAAGCTATTCTTTGACCTTTTACTCTTGTACAGACGCGATTAATCGCGTCTTTCGCGTCTTTCGCGTCTTTCCAACTATTGACAAACTGAATCCTGACAAACAATTTAAATAGGTAATTTTATCTTAATTTAATATCACTCTTGGCATAAGAGGTTAATCCAGCAAATCTGGTTGTTCACGCACAATTCTTTTATAAAGTGCTTGAAAACTGAACCAGCCATTTAAGTGTGTGCCAACGTGGGTTTTGGTTAACCGCGCCGTATCATGTTCAATAATATGGGGTCTTCCCGCAGCCTCAGCTAAAAGTTGCGCTTGACTGGAATTTTCGAGATTAATGAACCACCAAGCAGCTTCATCTACTGAGTGACCTACAGTTAACATACCGTGGTTGCGTAAAATTATCGCTTTATTAGTTCCCAAAGTTTCCACAATGCGTTGATATTCGGAAGCATTAAATAAGACTTCTGTGCAGTCATGAAATACACTGTGGTCTTCGTAGAAAGCACAAGCATTTTCATTCAGGGGGTCAAGCAGACGACCCAGGCTAGACCAAGCTTTACCATAAATTGAATGAGCATATACAGTTGCGATCGCATCAGGTCTAGCACTATGAATATGAGAATGGATGGCGACAGCTTCACAATTGACAGGCTGATCACCTTTGACAACATCCCCATTTTGGTTAACTAATATTAAATTAGAAACTCGAATATCACGAAACTCTACTCCCAAGGGATTTACCCAAAAATGATCGGTAAACTCTGGATCGCGAGCTGTAATATGACCATCTGAACCTTCATTAAATCCTAACCGCGCAAATAAACGAAAGGCTGCTGCTAGGCGTTGTTTGCGGTGTAAACGTTCATCTTCTACGCGCTCAAATACGGGGGGGTTGGGTCTTTCTAATTTAGGCATTTTCTTTTTCCTGACTATTAATTAACCATTGGTTTTTTGGCAATGGTTTAAATTTGTTGTACTTTGACATATATATTCTTTGGTTCACCAAGCAATCGGCATGAATAACATATACTCTTGCCTTGGGTGAGGATAGCCTTAGTTAGGCTCTAAATCCGCAAAAATGTTGATTTTAATACAGTAAACAAAAATCAAACTCAGCTATCACATAATTAAATTTGCATAATTTAACGGATATAAATTGCCAAAGCAACTAGCTAAAGGCCGCTTCGCCGCAATAGGACAAAGTTGCACAAGCAATTGATCAAATTCATACTAATTTGACCAATGATTGGTAGGTAGGCCCTAATAGAACCTAAGATCCACAAGGCGATTCTCAATTCAAAATATAAATTGATATCACATATACAAATTAGAGTTGCTTTAGCTTACCATAACCTGCCTTTAGCCTTACTCTATCCTTTGGATTCACCTAGGGATTAAAAGTTTTGCTAAGTATTAGAGCTACTGCTCACTACTACATAGTGACAAGATAGCTACAAGCCTAGTTAACAAAATTTTTTAATTTGAAACATCTAAACTTCGCACAGCGTTACTAGTACAAAAAGGCAAAAGGTTAAAAGTCAAATTTAAGAGGAAAAATGCTTATTTTGTAAAGCTTTGAGCTTGTCTAAGTACGGTGATTAATGTACGTTGTCATGTACTAATTTAATTTACATCAGGGTCAATCTTAAAACCAAGTTGCTCTAACCTAGACTGTGTCAGAACCTCCTTTAAAATAATAGTAAATGGATATCGCCGGAATACTTTTGCATCTCCTTGAGACAATAGCTTTCTGGCGTGGCTGATGTGTATGGGATACAAGGGTTGTTTGTTGGCATCCAGAATATAAACTTTAGTCATTATGAGTCCAATTAGCCTAGGCAATAGTTATCAGGTGTTGGATTTAACTAAGCAATCTATAGATGCTCCTGTGGCTGTTTGATTTGTCCTTGTATTCAAAAAAATACAACACAGAGCGTAGGCGATCGCATCTTCTAGAGAAAGAAATTTCTCTATGAATAGATCCTTGACCGCATTCTTGAAATTAAGATATCTGTAATCAACGATGGCGAGGTTTCTATTTGCCATCGAGGACATATCAATGAGTTTCTCTAGTTAGTCCTCATGTACTGCATATTTAGAATAACGAATAAAGATTTTTAATTGTTTTTAGTTTGTAATTTGTAATTTTTCATTCGTTATTTCTGCTTTTCCCCGTCCCTGCTATCTCCTGCTCCCTGCTGCCTACCGCGCTACTTTTCTAAGTCAGCTTGGTAAGATTAAAGTGTAAAAAATGTTTAATTTTAATTCTTGTGGTTCGGGGTTGATGCACCTAAAGGAGCATCCACTAAACTACATACTGCCCTAGCTGGTGCTATGTTTGCAGCAATATAGTTAAGCGTATATTGTTTTGGGTAATCATACTATACTTCTGTATCATACACAAGCATCATGCTACTGTTACGCTTGAGCATACAATTCCCTTTGATGATTAAAACCCAAGACTTGCATAGGTGATTCAGTCCCATCATTTTTACGCAATTTTGCCAGCTTCACAGACTGTTTTCAGTTGGGAAACGGTAGATTTTATCAAAGTTATGAAAAATGCGGCCCATATCGCTCAACTAACTATTGTTGGTGAACTGGCTTATGCATTCCAACCCCAGGGAGTTTCCGCAGTTATTTTACTAGCAGAATCTCATGTAGCATTGCACTTTTGGCCAGAAGAGGCAAAAGTTACCATAGATATTCATATATGTGACTACCAAAAAGATAATCAGCAAAAGGCTAAGCTATTAGCGCAGATTCTCACCAAGCAAATTACTGAGTGTGAGAGTATGACTAACTGGAATTATGTATATATCACTGGTTAATAAACTTTCTCATATAGCAATTCATGTAGGGTGTGTTACGGCTGTGAGAGCATTTGATAATTAGAGACAATTCAATTTAGCCGTAACGCACCGCCGCGTATATAGTGCGTTAGTGTGAAGATAATTATTTCGTAAGCAATCATATTAAAGGAATTATTTAAATATTAATAACATACTAAGCTGATACGCACCTAAATCAAATATTCTGGCGTTAGGACTGTCAAGGGTCAAGAGTCCAGAGTCAAAGGCTAGCTTGGACTTTGGACTCTTGACTTTTGACAACCTAAGTGCGAAATATACAATTTAAATGCGTAACAGCTTATGTATGCGGCGGTGCGTTACGCTGACGCTAACGCACCCTACAATTCAAATTCTTAAAGACACCAAGCAATTAAAAATGAAGCTGCAATATAAGCAAATGCTTCTATTAAACCTGCGCCAATATTGGGAACTTCTTGATTGACTATTTCATCAGAAATTTTTACGCCAGGGACTAAAATTAAATCGGCTAACCAGCGAATCACTACCAATGAAACTAAGCAAAATATTAGTAGTAATCCATACTGAGTAAAACTCACAATCCAGTTTTCAAATTCGGCTGCAAAGGCGACTCTTACAATGTTACCTGTAGCAATCAATAAACCAGCCAAAGCTACACCAGCCGCCGGGTTATTGCGCTTTTCAATTTCTGCAAACACATTATATTTAGTAACTTTGGGATAAACTAAACTTACGAAAACGAGTAATCCTAAGCCAATTAACCAACAAACTATTCCTACTAACCAACCACCGCTTTCTCCTGCTAAAGCTGCATTTAAAATTAAACCGTTGGCGATGTGGATTGCAGCTTCTACATTCGCCGCACCCATGTTACGGTCTTGGATAATTTCGCGTTCACAATTAAAATGACGCAGAATTAATTTATCCCCTACCCATGCACCAGCTAACATTAATAAAATTACTGTGGCACCATAACTAATTAGATTCAGCGCTTTATCTTGCCAATTATCGACACTTTGACCAAGAACGCCGCCTAAAGCAATAACTATACCAAAATAGTAACCTACTAATGCCACAGCAACCGCAGGGTTATCATTAACAAATAATTCTAAATTTAATTCCATGCGGCGGCGAAACAGCTTTTGATAAGCCAACTGTCCTAGCCAAAATAAACCAAACCCTACAAATAATTCTAGTAAAATCACGCCAAATTGCGTAACTATCGCCATCAATCTTTCGTTCATCTGCTACCACCTGCCAGGTTTTGAAATAAGCTAATGAGGGTATCAGCTAATTGGTCATAAAAAAAGTAATCCTGTGCGCCTATAGTTTTAATAGACTGTCCACCAAACTGACTTTTAAATTGCGAAAACTTTGCATAGCTATGATTTACATCTTGGGTAAATCCATAAAAATCATAAAATTGGCAACCCCGCAATTTAGCTCTTTGCATAGCTTCCCAATGTAAGCTGTAATTAGCCATGACTTGTGGATGTGCTAAACTTCGTCCGCCATATAAATAAGTAGCAACTTTACCGCAATATACTACTAAAATTGCTGCTAATATCTCACCTTGCCAATAGGCTAAACCAATTTCTGCCATGTTTGATTTAAATAACATTTGGCAAAGATTGATAAAAAAGCCGTAGGGTTCACCAAAGAACTTTTGACGCTGTACTGTTTCCCAAAATAATTCATACAATACAGGGATTTTTTGCGAATCACTACTAAATTCTGTTGTCACACCATAGCGTTGACTGAGGCGGATATTGTAGCGTCCTTTCGGCTTCATCGCTGCTAAAATTTCGCTAGGTTCTGGAGTTAAATCTATAAGTAAAGTTTCTGATGCTAGTAAATCCGCAGGTGCGCGCACAAATTTTTTCAGGTACGCTGGTTTCTCTGTCCATAATGGTTCAATCCGCAGTGCGATCGCTCCTAATTCTTGCGCTAATTTCTCGGCTTGATGCAACAATAGCTGTAGCGCTTCTTCTGCATATTCTGTTGGTAATATTGGCCCGCCAGGCGCAATCAATAAATTAGCTTTATTGCTTTGAGGATATAAATAATAAATACATCCTCCGATTAATTGATTATTTAAAAATAAACCGTAGCGAAAGCTTTTATATCCTTCGATTTCTTTAAAATCTGCCCAACTGGAAGTTTGCATAAAGGAACCATTGGGATGATTTTTGATGAGTGCATCCCAATCCTGTTGTTCGGCTGTATTTAATTCTCTAATATTTAAAGCTAAATCTTGCTGCACCGATTTATCTGCATAAATCATATTATTTGCCTATGATGTAATTACGAATTACGCAAATTATCTTCATTCATCCCTTTGTTGCGGGAAGAAGATGTTATATAGCCAAACTCCACCTACTCCAGTGAGGCACATACCTATAAATTTATTCATAAATGTATCACCATCACCACCATAGCTAGTACTACTGCTACTACTGCTACTTCTACTACCACTACTAGAAGAGAAACCTTTAGCAAATACTGAATCGGGTGCGACTAAATTTGCCATTAATAATGTTACCGATAGCATGGCGATTAACTCCACAGTTTGCGGATGTAGATTTGCTAATGCTTGATTATTACTAACTTTGTCAGCTAATTTTTTCAAATCCTGGGCAATTTGTGGTGGTAAATCTTGCGCTCTGGCTAACAAACTCTGCAATAATTGCTTAATATCGATTTCTGCGAGTAATTCTTTGAGATGTGCTAGCCATGCTGATGTCATATTTTGGCTATGGTAGCGATGACGCACAGGTAAATACCGATTCATATCTGCTAACTTATCCTGTGTTTCTGGCAAAGCATAGATATTTTCTATCCAAAATTTAGCTACTGATTCTAAATCTAGTAAATCACCTTCGCCAATTTGAGCATTTCCTATCTCTTCAATATCTAAAAAATCAATAGTAGCGTTAGATTCTAAGTTTAAATTGTCTAGCTGCGTTGGAGCATTCAGCAGATAATAAAACAGTTGCGGACTCTCTAAAGTATGAATCATAACTCCATGCCGAGACTCTGCGATCGCACTCTCAAAAATAAAGGCTTGGAGTAGCTGACTATGAGTTAAGGAATGTAACTGTTCGGGAAAATTGAGGACTTCAATTTCATAGCGCGTAATTACCTGCGGTGATGCTAAAAAGAAGCCCCAATTACCGTAACCATGATGAGAAAATGAAGGAATAGCTATCTGTAAAGGTTTGACTGTGAAATCTGCGGCTAACAACGTTTGATATAAACACCAAAAACCTGTGGTTCTGTTGTGGGGAGAAACCCCGTTGGTGCAAATTACGCCATTGGGAATGAGTACGCGATTCAGCTTTTGGAACCATTCCCGACTATATATATTTGTGTCGTCTGAAGAATGCGGATAGGTAAAGTCACAAATGATGACATGATAATAATCATTTGGCATTTCTGAAACAAATGCAAATGCATCTTGGGTATAAACGGTGACTTTTTCTGAGTCTAAGCTTCCCAAGTTATAAGGTTTAAAGACAGTGCGTGCTAGTTCTAAAACTTCTGGATTGTAATCAACTAAATCAATCTCGCTAACTTGGGGAAAGCGTAAGATATCTCTCACCGCTAAACCATCGCCACCACCACAAACCAATACACGCAAGTGTGTTTGCGGAAATCTTTTAATGGCTAAAGCGATTGCAGGAATTACTAAATACTCATGATATATTGCCTCATCAGCAGTATCAAACTGCAAATCTCCATTGATATAAAAGGCAATACCATCATCATGCTGTTCAATAAATAAAGAATTAGGCATTTCCCTCTTATCCAAATATCATCATACAAATTCCTATTAGCAATAGCACAGAAGCAAATAAAACTTGCACACCTTTGATAATCATCTCTCCCACATCAATCTGATTTGCATCTGCTAATTTTTGGATTGAAGAAAATTCCTCAGGACGGACTACTTTAGTTGAATAAATATCTAATTGATGATAGGGAAAAGCTTCAATAGCCAAATTCATTTGATGTTCTTCGTCCCAATAATCCCAGGTAATGCGAGATTTTATCTCCCCGTCTGTCTGATAGTCTCCCTCTGTGCGTGACTCAAAATAATAGCGCTTATAAAAGAGTTGCAATTCTGGATATGGTTCCGCTTGAGATTGCATATCCTCCCACAACCTGGGTACAATATTTTCTTCGGAATCTGGTAGTAACAGGCGCGGATTTTGTAATGGGTTAGCCAGATACCAAGTTATAGAATGTGACTTATTGGCTGGATCGAATTCTCTTAATAAGTAATATTCTGAACCCTTATTAGAAGTTAGCAACCACTCATCCGTTAAATACCCCTGGGGATCTTGATATACGCTGTAGTCTTCTACCTTCCAATCGACACCATGATATTTAACGCGATCGCCTGGGCGCAAGTTATGCAATTGTGTTTGAGTAACAATAGCCACCATACAATCTAAAATATTAAGTAAATTTAAGCGCTTTAGGCAAGTAAATTGGTAAAAGATGCTTACTCACCTATACGCTTTTATACTATTGCATCTTTGTATGGCTTTCACAACAGATGTTATATGATGTCCGTTTCAGGACTTATCATATCTGTGAAGGTCGGTAATGGGTAATGGGAAAGAAAAATGCAGATAAAGTAGGGTGTGTTACGGCTATGAAAGGATTTGAGACTTAGCGACAATTAAAATTAGCCGTAACGCACCGCCGCATTGATGGTGCGTTAGGCGCTAGGAAAGTTCTTTCGTGACAAATCATATTGGAAGCTAGCGCCTAACACACCCTACTTTATGAATAATCTCTAAGCGCGATGCAATTGCAGTAAAAAAATTCAAGTTAATTCATTACGTAAAAGCAGAGAATTTCGACAACTTTGCCATTCTTAAAAGTAAAATTTAAACCAGCAGGGCTAGGGTTTTCGATGCCGTAATTTACTCTAGAAAGATTATCTTCTTGATAAATCTCAGCTTTACCGTAGGTTCTCGTAACTTTTGATTGCCTATCGCCAACTTTTACGCCATCAATAGTGGCATATTTATTACTGGTAACTTTAATTTGATAAACGCTAAATTTACCTGGCGTAGAACCCTCATCTAAATCAACTGTAATACCAGGGTATTTGAGAGTGCGAATTCTGCCGATCGCAGGACTATCACTATTTTCTACTTTTACAGGTTTACCTAATATCTTCCTAACTTGTATTTCACGCATAGAAAGTTTAATACCACCGATTCCCAACCGTTCCTCAGTTAATCCAGTTGATTGATTACTATTTTGAGCAATTTGATACTCAGTAGTGGTGGTAGCAATTACTTGACTATGGTTGTAGTTAATTAAAGATATAAAAGAAAGAGCGATCGCTAACGAAATAGCTTTGAACATAGTGCCTTAACTGACTGGAAAATGGGCGTGGGGCATGGGGCATAGGGTATTGGGCATTGAAGAAGTTTTTCTCCCCTACCCCCTGCTCCCTGCCCCCTTGCCTCATCCCCCTATCTTTCTTGGTAAAAATTAAGTTACAGTGATTAACCCAGTTTGCAGTAAAATTGTTCCTTTAGAGAGAGGAGGGCAAGATAGTGACCCGTGTCATCATTGTACGCCACGGCCAAAGTATGTATAACACTGAGCGGCGTATCCAAGGGCGCACTGATGCGTCCCAATTGACAGAAAAAGGTCAAACCGATGCCGGCAAATTAGGCAAGGCCCTCAGTAATATTTTATTCAACGCAATTTATAGCAGCCCGTTACAGAGAGCAAAGCAAACAGCAGAGATTATTCAACGTGAGTTGACAGAGCAGACTGGCAAGTCTGCTGTCTGCCAAACTTCTGATAAACTGCTGGAAATTGACCTGCCTTTATGGGAGAGAATGCTCACATCTGAGGTGAAGCAACAGTTTGCTGAAGACTACCAAACTTGGCACGAACGTCCCGATGAATTGCGGATGTTAGTGGAAAGCCCAGAAGGAACTAAAGAGCATTTTCCGGTTCTGTCTTTATACGAACAAGCACGGCAGTTTTGGCAAGAAACTTTACCCCATCATCAAGGTGAAACTATCTTGATTGTGGGACATAACGGCATTAATCGCGCTTTAATTAGCACTGCCCTAGGGATTCCCGCTAGACGCTACCATTCCATACAGCAATCTAACTGTGGCATTACAGTATTAAATTTTGCTGGCGGTTTGGGCGACTCCGTACAGTTAGAATCTTTAAATCAGACACAACATACAGGCGAAACTCTGCCTTCATTGCGTCCCGGACATCAAGGTGTCAGATTACTACTAATACGTCATGGAGAAACTGAGTGGAATCGTCAAACTAGATTCCAAGGACAAATAGACGTTCCCCTCAACGACAACGGTAGAAGCCAGGCGCAGAAAGCCGGTGAATTTCTCAAAGATGTGGAACTAGATTTTGCTGTCAGCAGTCCAATGGCGCGTCCCAAAGAAACAGCAGAACTGATATTGCAGCACCATCCTAGTGTGAAGTTGGAATTCCAAGATGGTTTAAGGGAAATCAGCCACGGACTCTGGGAAGGTAAATTAGAAGTAGAAATAGACAAAGAGTTTCCCGGAGAGTTAGAACGCTGGCGCACAGAACCAGCACAAGTACAAATGCCAGAAGGAGAAAATTTACAGCAGGTTTGGGAACGTAGTGTTGCAGCTTGGCGCTTAATTGTGCAAGCAGCATCACAAAGTGATCTGAAAACTGGCATCGTCGTGGCTCACGATGCTACTAATAAAACTTTACTATGTCATATTCTGGGTTTACCATCAGATAACTTCTGGAATTTCCGCCAGGGTAACGGCGCAGTTAGCGTCATCGATTACCCAGCTGGGCCAGATGGTTTACCAGTGCTGCAAGCCATGAATATCACCACTCACTTAGGTGGCGGTGTATTTGATAAAACAGCAGCTGGAGCATTGTAGAGGTCAGTGTTAAGCTGTCGGTCACAAGAGGCAAGGGAGCAGGGAGCAAGGGGGAGAAATTGAGACAGAGCTTATACTCCGCCCCAACCAAGCGTCCTGGAAGGACGGGGCTACCCATGTTCCGCTCCGCACTCGCGTTAGGGGAAACGGCTTGCTCCCTGCTAAAAGCTCCTTTTCCCCCTGCCTCTTTCGGTCAACTGAAGGCTGAAGTATAAAGTATGAAGTATGAAGTATGAAATTATCCAACTTATCGAGGGATGGAGTTTGAACTGATCTCCATTCTCATTCGACTTATCTTTATCCTTCATCCTTTGTTCGGTCAACAGATAGATCACAATAGACACACAGTTAAAACACTGATAAGTAATCGCTAAAAGCACACATGACAACTGAATTGCTACAACAAGTACGGGTAATTGACCCGGTTTCTGGAACAGATCAACTAGCTGATGTGCTAATTGCTGATGGTGACATTCAAGCCATTGCCGCACACATTACCGATGTCAGTTCCGATACTCAAATCAAAGATTGTCGGGGATTAGTTCTAGGGCCGGGGTTAGTGGATTTGTACAGCCACTCTGGAGAACCGGGATTTGAAGAAAGGGAAACCATCTCATCCGTGCTGCAAGCAGCTGCATCTGGTGGTTTTACCAGAGTCAGCATCTTACCCAACACCTCCCCTGTGATTGATAACCCGGCTGTTGTGGCACAGTTGCAAAAGATGAGCCAACAAAGAGAAATTTCCTCTCCCTCATCCCCCTCATCTCCCTCATCCCCCCCTTTCCCCCAGCTGCAAGTATGGGGTGCAATTACTTTAGACTTAGCAGGGAAGCAATTAACAGAATTAGCAGATTTAGCTGCGGCGGGGGTTGTTGGCTTTACCGATGCTGTCCCCAGGGAAAATTTAGGACTAGTGCGGCGGGTGTTAGAATATCTGCTGCCTATAGGTAAACCGATAGCTTTTTGGCCTTGTGACCAACAATTAACAGCCAATGGCGTGATGCGAGAAGGGCCAGACGCAATTCGTCTGGGTTTACCACCCATACCCGCCAGTGCAGAAACAAGTGCGATCGCAGCTTTATTAGAATTAGTCGCCGCCACAGGCAATTCCCACGTGCATATTATGCGTGTTTCTACGGCACGTAGTGTAGATTTAATTGCATCAGCCAAGGCATCTGGTTTACCCATCACCGCCAGCACTACTTGGATGCATTTGTTACTAGATACCAAGTCAGTCAAAAGCTATCACACCAGCTTGCATTTAGACCCACCCTTGGGAAATCCCAGCGATGTCAAGGCGTTAAGGGAAGGAGTACGCACTGGAATCATCGATGCGATCGCCATTGAACACGCACCCTTTACCTACGAAGAAAAAGTCCAAGCCTTTGCCGAAGCACCTCCAGGGGCAATTGGTTACGAGTTAGCGTTACCTTTGTTATGGCAACATCTCGTAGACACTGGCGAATTTACCGCCTTAGAATTATGGCGTGCTTTGAGTACCAGGTCAGCTGAATGCTTGCGAGACAAACTGACTGCGATCGCACCTCATCAAAAAGCCGAATTAACCTTATTTGACCCTCAGCAAAACTGGAAAGTTGAGAGTAAAAATCTACACACACTTTCTAGTAACACACCTTGGTTAGGGCAACAATTGCAAGGCCGTGTTGTGCAGATTTGGTGTTAATAGCAGCGGGAAAAGCTGCTCTTTACCAAACAAGTTTACCAGCAGTGCGATCGCGATCGCTGCTAATTCCTTAGATGAATTTGTCCAAAGCCTTGGATAGCAACAATTCAACAGTCAACAGTCAACAGTCAACCGTCAACATTGAGCTTTTCTGCAAAACTTTTTAACCTGTTGATAGTGCTTTTGTGAATGCGATCGCTCTTCAGCACACCACCAGCCATGACATATTCGGCACTCTCTTTTCCGTATCTACCCGCAACCGACAACAACATATTTTCACACACAACATTTAAGCGTTTTTCTAGCTGCTCAATATCAATTCTGGAAGCCTGAACCACAGCCAAAGCAGTGTGATAAGTATTAAGTTGAGTACGTAATTCCGCAATTTGTTGCCGCAGATTTTGCAAGCTGTTAGAATTGCCAAAATCCAGATTTGGATCAATAGCTTGCAGTCCAGAAGCTCGTTGTTGAGCCTTTTCTAGAATACGAGATAAACGTTTTGGGCGAGGCATAGATGTACTCTGAATGAATGTTGTACAGTCATCTTGTCTCAAAAAAGCTGTATTTTGGTTCAGGGAATATCACAAATATTGAGCTTTTTTTAACCAAATGTTGGGATACAAGTCTGTAATTATCCTTAACTTATCGCCATCTGCCCTCGCTGTTCCTCAACCGATAGCCAGCGATGTGCAATTTTTCATCACCCATAAACAACCTTAACTCCTTGGTTAGCAAACAGTTAAGGTTATCTATGGATGAGGTAGCGTTGATAAACAACCTTAACCCCTTGGTTATCAAACAGTTAAGGTTCTCTATGGATGAGGTAGCGTTGATAAACAACCTTAACCCTTTGCTCATCAAATAGTTAAGGTTCTCTATGGATGAGGTAGGGTTCGTAACCAACCTTAACCCCTTGGTCACCAATGAGTTAACAGCAGCATCCAGGCAATTAAACCACATATCCTCAAGGGTTTAGCACTGCTAAACCCCTACAATAGGCGTGTTTTTATATACATATTTAGTATTTATAGGAATTTGGAAACAGAATACAACAAATTGTAGGGGCAAGGCATTGCCTTGACCTCTAGAATTGATGTGTCGCCAACATTATTTGAATTGGTATGAGATAAAAGACAATAAATTTATGACTAAAGCCTTACGTAAACTAGTTACATTCGATGAATTCGTTGCCAAATACCCAGACAACTCAGGAAAACGTTATGAACTGCATGATGGAGTAGTTGTAGAGATGTCCCAGCCTACAGGTGAACACGAAGAAGTTGTAGGTTTTTTGGCTCTCAATATATCTATGGAAATTGGGCGGTTAAAGCTTCCTTACTTCATTCCCAAAACAGCTTTAGTTAAACCATTAGATAGTGATTCAGCTTACTCGCCAGATGTGCTGTTATTAAATCGCCCCAATTTAGTTAATGAACCACTCTGGAAAAAAGACTCTACTGTCAGCTTAGCCGAATCTATACCTTTGGTGATTGAAGTAGTAAGCAGCAATTGGCGTGATGATTATCTAACAAAAGTAGCTGCTTACGAAACAGTAGGCATTCTCGAATATTGGATTGTCGATTATGCTGCTTTAGGTGGTAGGCGGTTTATTGGCAATCCTAAACAACCCACGATTTCAGTTTACTCGTTAGTTGATGGAGAATACCAAATCCGGCAGTTCCAAAGCAGTAGTCGCATCATCTCGCCTACTTTCCCTGAATTGAATTTAACCGCCGAACAGGTTTTTCAAGCTGGAAGTGCGCCAAGCTAACCATAACCATACTAATTCCTAATTACTTTGTATCTTTGTTAAAAAAATTGGTGCGTTGCGCTACGCGACAACACACCCTACTCATACCAATTCAAAATTCAAAATTCAAAATTAAGAATCTAAACAGGACAAGACTTTGAGTCTGTGTACTGTCACATTCTTTTTTCAAATTGGTATCAATTACCAATTACGAATTAGGACAATTCTTTCACCTTCTTGATAATGCCCACTGGATCGATACCTTGATGGGGGTACTGTTCCCACAAGCCACCGGAACCTTCTCTATAAGTCCCCAAGTGAGCATATTTAGGAGTCAAGCCCCGTTCTAATAGCCAGGAACCGAAACGGCTACCTAAGCCAGTGCGACGGTTGAAAGCTTCCACTACTAAGACAAAGGGGGCTTTGCCAATTTTAGCGATCGCTTCTTCATCAACTACGTTTAAAGTCGGCTTGTTAATTAAACCTACGTCTAAGCCTTCTTGCTTCAGCCGTTCTACAGCATCCAGTGAACGGTATAAAGCATCACCGTAGCTGACAATGTAGCCTTGTGTGCCTTCGCGGATGACTTCATCTTTATCAGGGACGAATTTGTAACCACTGCCAAAGAATTCATTGCCGTTAGTATCCAAAATAGCAGGTACTTTGGAACGGGTGGAGAAGATAAACCGCAGTCCGGGGTCAGAAAATACAGCTTCTACACAAGCTGTCATTTGATTCACATCGGCGGGGAAGTAGAGTCTTGTGTCATGGCGGTCATCTAAGCCATTATCGGCAAACATATTATTTAAGCCGAAGTGACAGGTATTATCCGCCATGTCATCGATACCTGCATGGGAAAAATGACAGAGAACGTTAGATTGGTTCAACCGCGCCATTGTGATTTCAGAAATGCACATTTCTAAAAAGGCGCTGAAGGTGGCGAAAATGCCTTGTTTGCCTTTTACCATCCCAAACCCTGACGCAGCGGAGAAATTACCCCGTTCCATGATGCCAGAGGGGATAAATACTTCGGGATAGGTATCATGGATTTTCTTCAATCCACAGGAGCCTTCTAAGTCGCTATCAATGACTAAGACTTTTTCTTTGCGTTCGGTTTCACTCATGCGACTGAGAACACTAACGACAGCTTCCCCAAAGACGTTGCGATTTGCACCCCATTTATCGCTAGAACCAATAAATGTATAGGTTTGCTTGGGTTTCTCAATATTCTTGAGGTAGTCTACAGCCGCTGTATGTCCGCGAGATTCGAGATATTTAATCGCCAAATCGACGGAAATCACATCATGACCGTGGGTTGAGCCTTCTAAGCCTTCAATACCGGGACACATGGGACGTTTGTTGATGACTGCGATCGCACCGGGTGTATTTACGGCTTCGCAAAGGCGGCTGTACAAATCGTCTAAATCTTCCCCATCTCCTTGAAGTACCTTTAATCCATGCCCTTCTAAGGTTTTGGCGACGGTAAACCCAGGTAAATATTTAGAAGGATGTCCGGCGATGGTGACATCATTATCGTCAATAATCAGCTTGACATTGAGATGTTGAGCAACAGCCAACCGCGCGGCTTCTGCGTCGTTACCTTCCTGCTGGGAACCATCGGAACCAAGACAGAAAACTACTTTGCCAGGATTCGCCATTGCGACACCGTTGACGTAAGGCCAGACGTGCCCCAGTCTTCCAGAGCTAAATTTTACCCCAGGAGTAAACCCTAATTCCGGGTGTCCGGGTAAATGGGAATGGGCTGTGCGATATTGTAGCAGGTGCTCTGCGGGTAAATCCCCGTGCAGTGTTGACATCAGATACTGAGTAGCGACACGATGTCCAGCTTCATCAAAGAAAATCGGCACAAATTGCTCAGATACTCCCCGAAAGAAAGCATCGAGAATCATCACTTCTGGAACTGTATCGTATGGCCCGCCAGTGTGACCACCCACGCCTCTAGCTGCACCTGTAGCGGTAAAAAACACGATCGCATCTCGACAAAGTTGAATGTTGGCTTTGAGTGCGCCTCTTTGTTCCGCCGTCAGGGTAGGATTCGCAGGATTAAGTGATAAATATTTGTAAGCACCGAGATCGATGGGAAATTTGGTCTTAGCAATAGTCATGGCTATTTTCCAGAGTAAGGACTAATTTGAACAGACCTACTGATGAGCAAATAACAAAAGATATCCAACTGTTTCCCAAGCAAAAGTAGCCCACTAAGAACCATTATTGAACCTTGGGGCGGGAGTTGGCAGATGCTCAATTGACAAAATCAATACATTCAACTATGCATGAATATGCTTGAATGCAAGTGAAGATAAGGTTAAATGTGCAGTTTCCCGCACATTATGGCTATTGTTAATTGAATAGGCTACATAGCTAGATTTATCCAAACCCTTACCTCATAAGGAATGAGCTTGGAAGCACAATCTAGTTTTTGTTGTCTGTTGAAATGCAACTGGATGTAATAAGTATAAACTCACAAACGTGCAGTTTCAAGATTAAAAACGCAACTTCCGGAAAAATAATTATGCTTACTGCTGAACGCCGACAATTCATCCTTGAAATTCTGCGCCGTGATAAAAAGGTGCTGTCAACGGAACTGAGTGCAGTTCTCAAGGTTTCGGAAGATACGATTCGGCGGGACTTGCGGGAATTAGCCGAAGCTGGACTATTACAGCGTGTACATGGCGGCGCATTGCTGACTTCCCCAGCCACCGCCAGTTACGCCGATCGCCAAAAACAAGCGCCCAAAGAAAAAGAAGCGATCGCCCGTGCTGCGGCTAAATTAGTTTGTCCAGGACAGGTGGTAATTTTAGATGGGGGGACAACAACGCTGCAGGTAACCAGCCATTTACCAAAAGATTTACAAGCCACAGTCGTGACTAATAGCCCACCAATTGCGATCGCCTTAGCAGAACATCCCCACATAGAAGTTGTAATGTTGGGTGGTAAGCTCTACAAAAAAGCCTTAGTGAACGTCGGTACTGTCACCATTGAGTCATTAAGGATGATTCGTGCAGATTTGTGCATGTTGGGAGTGTGCAGTTTGCATCCGGAAGTGGGGATCAGTGTAACGAATTTAGATGAAGCCCATGTTAAACGAGCCATGATCGCTGGTTCGGCTGAAGTAGTGGGATTAGTCACCGCAGAAAAATTAGACACAGCCGCCCCTTATGTTGTGGAGTCGATTCATGCACTGACTTACCTTGTAACTGCACCGACAGTATCTAATCAAATGCTAGCTGCTTACAAATCTTTAGGTTTGACAATTATTCGTGATGAGTAAAGCTCAATACTTTGCTGAAGCACTATCGGGGTTAATAGCTTGAGAGTTAGCATTGCGTTTACTGCCGCAATCTCTTATGGAAACTAGAGAATTTACAACTTCAGACAGTTGGTAGAATGCTGCAAAATAGCAAACAAATATGTTATGTTATGTCCGCAAAAGATAAATTGGTGTTGCTGAATTATGGAATAAAACTTCATTCGTTGAACATACAAACTCTTTTCTCTCTGCGCCTTTGCGCCTCTGCATGTTCTAAATCATGCCAATTGATGCCACATCGATAAATTTTATATTTAACATCCCTTCCGATACTTATGAGACTTTTTCAAACATCTTTTTAATGGAATAATTCTCATAATTATCTTTAAATATCTAACCTTAATAATATGTCAAAATTAGTACTAAAAGATAATTATATCCGTGCCGCACTCATCGCTTTGACAATAGGATTTGTTGGCTGTGGCAACCAAGCCACAAGTACTTCCTTGACTCAAACCACCACACGAGTAAATACTAATCTGCCACGAGTAGTTGCCACCACAAGTATCATATGTGATTTTGCTAGGCAAATTGCCAAAACTACAATTAACCTGACCTGCTTAATTCCCCCAGGTACAGACCCGCATGTTTACCAGCCCAAACCAGAAGACCGAGAAGCTTTACAACAAGCTAATTTAATTCTCTATAACGGCTATAATTTGGAACCAAGGCTGATCAGACAACTTAAAACAATTAAGAGTGCCGCGCCTAAAATTGCTGTTGCCCCACTAGCTGTTCCCAAGCCACAAAAATTTAGGAAAAATGGCAATATAGTTACCGACCCTCATGTTTGGCACAATGCTAAGTATGCCATCAGAATGGTTGAGGTAATTAGCAGTAACTTAGGCAAATTAGAACCGAGCAATGCTAAAACCTATAATAGTAATCAAAGAAAAATTACTAGAGAACTCTCTCAATTAGACCGCTGGATTAAAGCGAGAATTGCCAGTATTCCTAATAATAAACGCACAGTAGTTACCAGCCATAATGCACTTGGTTATTACACCCAAGCTTACGGTCTTTCATTAATAGGCACTTTAGAAGGTATGAGTACCAATGACAGGCCAACAAACACACAAGTGAAAAATTTGGCTAAAAATATTGAACGAGCTAAAGTGCCAACAATTTTTGCAGAGGCAGATATTAATTCTAATGTGATTGAGTCTGTATCTAAAGCAGCTACAGTCAAACTTTCCGAAAGACCACTTTACGCTGATGGGTTGGGAAGCCCGGGAACTGAGGGAGAAACCTATCAAAGTATGATGGTTGCTAATACCCGTACACTGGTAGAAGGGTTAGGAGGCACATACTTAATATTTGAACCAAAAGCTTCAAAGTAGCACCAAATATAACAGCCTCACTAGCGCTTTTAGGCGCAAGCAGCAAATAAAAAAACCTCTTCACCCTATATTGTTGCCAATAGTGAACTAAATTTGTTGCGATCGCTTCCATTCTAGGGCTTTTCTTTCCATCTCCTTCACGAATCCATCTTTCCCATCGACATATCCTTGAATATCTTGTGGGAATTGCTTGGCTAATTGACGTTTCAAGTCACTGTATTTGAGCGCATCATCAGGATGTGCAATCATATAATCGCGAAATGCCAAATGTCTTTGGACTTCGCAAACGTCAAACTCAAAAATATGAACGTGATGTGTCCTTGTACCAGCTTCATTATCCTTGCGAAAGAAGCGACGACCAGGTAAGCCAAATTCACCCATAGCTTGATAACCTAATGCAATCATCGCTGAACATTGCTGATCTAACTTAGTAAGGTCTTTAACCTGAACCAACAGGTCAATAATTGGTTTGGCATAGATATTAGGAATTGAGGTGCTACCAATATGGTGAATTGCTACTACATTTTCACCAAGTGCTAGCGCTACTAGCTTGGCTTCCTCCTCAAATTTGACACTCCATGTTGGATCATGCGGTACCACTTCTACTTTCATGAGGAACTTATTATTTAAACTAACTAGCAATTATACGGAAGTCTATGTTATCTGTGTTTTTTCACGAATATGACATTTAGTTGACTGATTTATTCAGGCTATGGCAATGAATACAGTAGCAGCGATCGCTACTTTAACCCAGGTGAGAGTTTAGAAAGCCTATATTATCAGAGTTACAGCTAAGTTTTCAATTGGTCGTACCCTCCAGAGTACTACCCAATTTTATAGTTAATCTTGCAAAATAAATGTCTAAATCTGGTTTTTGGAGATATTTAAAGTCTTTTCTGGCTTTTTTGTGGCATCTGATTGTTAAGCAGCGTGCAGCACTCTTAATCTTGTTAATTGGAATATTTCTACCTCTACAAATTTTTGGGGAATTAGCAGAGGAAGTTTGGGAGAAAGAAGGCGGCTTTGCTTGGGATGTACCGATTCTGTTAGCAATTCGCTCAACAGCCCAACCACAACTAGATATTTTTGCTACCACACTGACCAAATTAGGAGTATTCTGGGGTGTGTTTCCGGTTGCTAGTGCGATCGCATTGGCTTTGTTTATCCGCAGACAATGGCGTAAGCTTACTTACCTCCTGACTACCCTGCTGGGAAGCATCATCATTAATCGCACAGCGAAAGTACTGTTACATCGAGTACGCCCCCACCTGTGGGAATCACCAGCCCCAGAGTTTGACTACGGATTTCCTAGCGGTCATGCCATGTCTAGCATGACTCTGGTGGTAGTCTTAGTGATTCTCACTTGGGGTACTCGCTGGAGTCTGCTAGTTCTAATTGCTGGAGGTATATTTGTGTTAGCAATTGGCTGGACACGCCTATATTTGGGAGTCCACTATCCCAGCGATATTTTAGCAGGCTGGACAGCTTCAATCGCCTGGGCAACTGGAGTCAGTCTCCTCATCAGGCCATATCGCACCAAACGACAACAATAGCCACAAAGGTCTTCTATCAATTTGTTTCCGATAACGCTTTCATTTCCCTACCTCCTGCTCCTTTCCCCCCAATCCCCAAAGGGGCCCCCTGCCCCTCCTGCGGCCTCAATGTGCATATTAAATGCTTAACAGCTTATTATCTCTCTCATCTCCCTCATCTCCCAGTCCCCAATCCCTAGTCCCCAATCCCCTTCACCTGTACTTTAATCCCATATTCAGGGCGGAGGGTAATTGAAGGCTGGGGTACAATCGGGAACCCAGGCTCTATTTCTATTTGGAAACGTTGGGCAATAGTAGCCAATAATAAAGCAGCTTCCATCATTGCAAAGCCTTTACCAATACAAATCCGCGGCCCATCACCAAAGGGAATATATACGCCTTTAGGTAGTTGCTTTTCAAATTCTTCTGTCCAGCGTTCTGGTAGAAACTCCTCAGCACGATCAAAATATTTGGGATGGCGATGCATTACCCACTGACTAATCATGACTACTGTGCCTTTGGGGATTTCGTAGTCACCAATTGTCGTATCTTCTCCTGCTTCTCTGCCTAATAACGCTACTGGAGGATACAACCGCATTGATTCTTTAATTACTTGTTGGGTGTAAGTTAAGCGCGGTAGATCTGCGATTGTGGCTAATTTCCCTTGCAGTACTTCTTTTAATTCGGCAGAGAGTTTCTCTTGTACTTCCGGATTTTGGGCGATCAGCATCCATGTCCACGATAAAGCGTTGGCAGTGGTTTCATGACCTGCCAGCATCAAAGTGGCTACTTCGTCTCGCAGAAGCTTATCATCCATTTGCTGCTGAGTTTCCTCGTCCCGTGCTTCCATCAGCATCGAAAGTAAATCGTTACTTTTCTCGCTACTATTACGGCGATCGCGAATTAGTTGATAGATAGCCTCATCCATTGCTGCTACAGCTTGACGATAGCGAATATTTTCCGGTCGGGGAAACCATTCCCACGCCAAAAAATTCTGTCGTCGCTTGCTTTCAAACCAGTGCATGGTTACATCTAAAGCATTGGCAACTACTTTGGCTTCCCCAGCATCAACATCAGTATTAAAAATACATTTCATCACAATTGCTAGGGTGAGGCGCATCATATCTGCATGGATGTCATGACTTTCGCCATCTTGCCAGTTTTGCAACATCCGGTCAGTGTACTTCACCATGATGTCGCCGTAGTCATTAATTCGCCTTTGGTGAAATACAGGTTGCGCTAGGCGACGTTGCCATAACCAAGATTCTCCTTCTGCCGTTAATAAACCTTCACCTAAGAGGGTTTTTAAGACCCGAAATCCCGGACTTTTAATAAAACTCTCGCGATTTTTGAGAACTTCTTCAATATATTCAGGATTAGTTAATAAACAAGTTGGTGTTAATCCTAAGCGTAAAGGAACAATGTCACCATAATCACGACAACGAGTTAAAAAATCTAATGGATCTTGTCCCAATTCGACTAAATGCCCCACTATAGAGTTAATTGGTGGTGCGGGTAGATCAAATATATCTTTTGACATAGTCAAAATTCTCAGCGCTTATTTGTGCTTAAGAAAGCTTATTTTTTCAGATTATTTAATTCATCCTCAAAAAGAGAGATTTATATTGAGTAATAGGTAATAAATAATAGTGAAGCTCATTCCACCTTCAAGGGGAGTGGGATTTCGCGGGCATAATTGGTCATAGGGATGTCTCCTCTGCTTGCCAAAGCGATTGATTAGTCCCATGATGCGATCGCATCATGGCTTGGCGGCTCTCCAGTGCCAGTATATAACTGCTGGAATATAAACACTAATCTACAAAACGCAAAAAAAGCTACAAAATTTGTAGCTTAATAGTATACATACAATTCAGTTCTTAACCTGAAACACTATTCCTTTTTACCCATAAGATGAGCAATTTGGGTGATTTTTGTTATTCACCAATAATACCGCCATTATTACGGGTAATCACTACAGTTGATGAACGTGGGCGACCGGATGGGCCATAACCTTGAGTGTGAGGCCAGTTGCTCGATTTAGTCGGTTCCAAGGTAGTCCCACTATCACCTGGATGCTGAATATTAATAAAAATCGTTTTACCATCAGGGGTAGTTGTCACGCCTGTTACCTCACAATCTGTAGGGCTAGTTAAGAAGCGTTTAACTTGTTTCGTGTTGGGGTCAGCACACAACATGGTATTGCTACCAATATTTGCCAAGTCACCGTTACCATCGCCTGCATGATCGGTCTGAATCCAGAGGCGACCAAATTCATCAAACCAGAGACCATCTGGTGAACTGAAGTCATCACCGTTAGTATTACCCTGAAGGTTTGATTCTGTCCTAGTTTTGTCACCAGCCAGAACAAAAATATCCCATTGGAAGGTTGTTGTTGTCACAGTGCGACCATCTTCACGCCAACGAATGATGTGACCGTAACGGTTGTCAGGACGGGGGTTAGCAGCATCTATAGGGGGACGTGCATTACCTGCTGCTGTTGAGCCATCTGAATTATTGATGGAGGCTGGAGTTGTACCACGACGAGTATTGTTGGTTAATGTGCAGTAGACTTCAATCTCTTTATAGCCACGAATCTGAGGGCGTACTGCTGTCCACTCTGGTCTATCCATCATAGTTGCACCGACTCGATCCGCCGCTTGACGTGTCTTGATGAGTACTTCAGCTTGGCTTCTGAAACCATTTTCAGGTGTTAGACCACGTTGACCATAAACCAAAGGAATCCACTCACCAGTACCGTTATCATTCAATTTAGCAACGTATAAAACACCATCATCAAGTAAATTACGGTTAGCATCACGATGTCTAGGATTCAAGCGCCGGGAGCAAACGAACTTATAGATGTACTCATTGCGCTCATCATCACCCATATAGAAGGCAACACGATTATTGTCATCGACAACGACCTGAGCGCTCTCGTGCTTGAATCTGCCAAGAGCTGTACGCTTCACTGGTTTGCTGTAAGGATCGTAGGGGTCAATCTCCACGACCCAACCGAATAAATGGGGTTCAAGGGGGTTTGTGCGATTGTTGAAGCGTGGATCAACCTCGTGCCAACGATAGTTAGCTCCTGTACGTGAAAGTCCGTAGCGATTCTGACCTGAGAGAATCTCGGAGTCTGGTATTCCTGCAGTTGGAACTAGAGGCTCACCAAGGTTTCCAAAGTAGCCATTCCAGTTCTCTTCACAAGTTAAGTAAGTACCCCAAGGTGTATAGCCGTTAGCACAGTTGTTGATTGTACCGTATGCAGTGTAGCCGTCGTTTAGCCTACCTGTATCAACAGAGCCAGTAGGTGTAATATCAAACTTCTTAGACTTCAACAGTGCATCACCTGCAGCAGGCCCAGAAATTTGCATCTCGGTGTTAGCAGTGATGCGACGACCATAGCGAGAATTGGGATTATATTTCCAGTTATTGCCCTTGTTGAAAATTTCTACAACAGACACACCATGAGCAGCCTGGGACTTCCGCACTTTCGCAATTGTCACTTGATCTAGACCATCGGAGTGCAAAATAGATTCTTGGGTATATTCATGGTTAACGCACAGTAGACCATGATTTCTTGACCTGTTGAAAAAGCCCTTTAAAAAGTCAATTTGTGAACTTACTGTTCTACTAAAATAATTTCCTGGTGATAAAGGGAAGTAGTGCATACCATCTGCGTGCATCCCAAACTGCTTTTCCTGTGCGGCTGCATCTTGGGAAGCATCCACTAGCCAAGTAGGGCCACCGGAGACAACTGGATCTCCCCAAGCAACCAGTACTTTGGCTGTATAACCTTCAGGGACACTCACAAGATCCTTTTCTAGAAGTCCTGTAGCTTTATTGAGTAGATTTGGCGGTACGCTCTTGAAGCCAATACCACCAAACCCTTTCCCTTTGGGCGCTGGTGTGGCTTCAACCGTTTGGAGCAAACCACCGATAGCAACATCGCCTAGAACAGTTAGCGCTGACGCACCCACAGCCGTCATAATAAAGCGCCTACGCTTCATACTGACGCGATTGATCACGTCATAAATTGACTCGTTACCAGATGGGTTGAGAGTAATATTATTTTTGGGATGCAATGAACCTTTCATTCTTTAAATTCTCCATGTAAAGATGACAAATTTCCTATTCAATTCATTTTTAAATCACACAATAAATTGAATAAGTTGTAAGTATTAACTATTTGCGAAAACTACGAAATTACTTATTTATTTCTTGTGTCTAACATGAGTAATTACGAATATATAAGAATTGGCTTGAGACTTTTTTATGTCTCTCATAGTAGAAAAATCATGATATTTTTGCTACTTTTAAAACTATGTTGCGATAGTTAAGAAAAGATTATTAAAAGTTTAATTAACAGTTCAAATTAGAATCTCAGGGATGTATAACAATATTCATTCAATGGAAATAATGAACTGAAACCCGATTAAAGAAATTCTAAATAACACACAACAAGGAATAATTCAAATAAATACCGCTAGCTTCTCAGTTATATTTCATTCTTTTTAAGAAGAAGCTTTTTTATTGATTCTTTAACTTACCTTAATTATTGCCACAGCAAAATCTAAGATATCTAAATAAAAAAATTGTCAATTATAAGATAAATAGAATGCTATTTTAAATAGCCAGAGTTCATTAATTCCAACCTAACTGAACTTATGAGCAACGAAAGCTACATGGGCTTTTGGTAGAGCATATTCTCCATAATTACGCATCATCTGCACCTGAAAACCAACTCGACTCAGGTCACTGGCGATATCTTCTACTGTATATAACTGCTGGTAGTGGATTTCGTCATCCCGTCTGTAGTGTTTTCCCACCTTGCGAAAGCTGATAATTCGGCGGGTTAAAATGCTTTGCTCTTGATTTTCTTGCTTCTCAACCAGTACTATCCAGTCTTCACCTTCAGTAAATCCCTTAGTGATTCCTTTGGTAACCTGTCCTGGTTCTGCAATGTCGAAAATGAAGACACCCCCAGGATTTAAGGTGTGATATATGCGATGGAAGAGATTAATTAGGGTTTGGCGATCGCTTTTTGCATCAAACTGGTAGTTAAGGCATTCACCTATTGATGTCACAGCATTACAAGGCGGAATCTCAGCCTCAAACAGTGAACCAATCCTAAACTCAGCATTTGGGACTCTGGCGCGTGCGATCGCAATCATCGACTCAGAGATATCAATTCCCAAAACATCATACCCAGCTTTGGTAAACTCCTGTGCTGATAAACCGCTACCACAACCTAAGTCTACTACCAGCCCTTCTCGGATATTGTGTTGCGCCAGAATTTCCAATATCCCAGGAGCAGACTTGAGAGCATAATCATTAAAACCGACATCATGAATAAATGCGAGGTCTTCTTTGTAATACTCTTCCATAGCTAATATTACTGACAACTAAATTAACTTTAAAACCCCTTTGCTCCACTTTTGCAATACTTTGCGTTTAACACCTCTTTTACTTATTACACCACATCAGCGAATTTTTTATACCTGTTATGTATATACAACTCCCATATCAACCCCAACTCGTAGATTATCAGAACTTGCGAAACTTACTTATTCAACAGTTGATAAATTAGACCTCTTGCATGAATCTTTGCCCTCACCCTAAATCCCTCTCCCATGCATGGGAGAGGGAGTTTGATATTGGCTCCCCTTCTCCTAATTTTGGGAGAAGGGGCTGGGGGATGAGGGTAAGTTTTGTATTCGTGCAAGAAGTCTATTTTTCTACAACCAGACTATTGACTTACAGTAAATATATGAGAAGCTAATAATTAGATAACCTAAATTAATTCTCAAGGAAGTGCATCTGACTTGTGACAAAATTGACAGGAAGAGCAGACCGATTGGAAAGTCCTACTAACTTTCCGGAATCGCTTATATTGGACACTCATGAACTCACACGTCGTTTCGACAACTTCACCGCTGTCGATGGCTTGAATTTATCTGTAGCAGCAGGTGAAGTGTTCGGCTTGCTTGGCCCCAATGGAGCAGGGAAAAGCACAGTAATTAAGATGTTGACAACGCTACTACCGCCCAGTGCTGGTAGAGCAACCATAGCTGGTTATGATGTAACTCATCAACCTCAGGCTGTAAGAAGAGCCATTGGTTATGTACCACAAGCACTCTCTGCAGATGGGAGTCTCACAGGCTATGAAAATCTCTTAATCTTTGCCAAGCTGTATGACATTCCGTCTCAGCGTCGCCAACAGCGTATCCGTGATGTGTTGGAATTTATGGGTTTAGCGGAAGCAGCTCATCGTTTGGTGAGAAATTATTCTGGGGGGATGATTCGTAAACTAGAAATTGCCCAATCCATCTTGCATCGTCCTCAAATTATGTTCCTCGATGAGCCAACAGTGGGACTCGACCCGGTGGCGCGCAACCAAGTCTGGAATTTAGTACAGGAACTCCGTATAGATTACGGTACAACTATATTTTTAACTACTCACTTTTTAGAAGAAGCAGACAGTTTGTGCGATCGCGTAGCGATTATGAATCAGGGTAAGGTGATTACAACTGGCTCACCCACAGATTTAAAAGCTGCTTTAGATACACCAAACGCCACTTTGGACGATGTGTTTATTCACTATACAGGGGCCGAATTAGCATCAGGAGTTAGTTATCGTGACACAGCAAGAACCAGACGTAATGCTCAGCGGTTGGGTTGATCCTCAGCCTAGAAATAGAGGTAATTTTATTTCTGCGATCGCAGAATTATTTAGCAAAACTCTTGTGATCGCTGAACTAGAAATACGTAAACTGCGCCACGATCCCTATGATTTATTAATTCGGGGCGTACAACCTGCATTGTGGCTATTGGTATTTGGGCAAGTTTTTACCCGCACTCGCGCTATCCCCACGGGAGACTTATCTTATTTAGAATTTATGGCTCCGGGGATTCTGGCTCAAAGCGTACTTTTTGTAGCCATTTTCACTGGTGGGATGACACTGATTTGGGAGCGAGATTTAGGAATTGTGCATAAATTCCTCGCCAGTCCCATACCCCGCGCTGCAATGGTGCTGGGTAAAGCTGTAGCCTGTGGAGTTAGGAGCTTATCACAAATAGTAATTATCTATGGATTAGCGTTGCTATTAGGTGTCAAGCTCAACCTACATCCTTGGGCTATTCTCAAAGTAGTGATAATTGTGCTGTTAGGTGCAGCCTGTTTTTGTGTTTTTTCATTAATTATTGGCTGTCTGGTAAGAAGTAGAGAAAGGTTTACAGGTATAGGGCAACTAATTACCATGCCCTTGTTTTTTGCGAGTAATGCCATCTATCCTTTATCACTTATGCCAAGTTGGTTGCATCTGATTTCTAGTATCAATCCCTTAACTTATGAAGTTGATGCCTTACGCGGTACAATGATTGCCAACGGTTCCAGTATCTATGGGTTTAGTCTGGACTGTACAATTCTCTTGCTAACATTAATAGGCTTGACTATCATCTGTGGAAGACTGTACCCACGGGTGGCTATGTAATTAGGAGAAAAAGATGCCCAAGCTCGGAAAACCCACAGAAGAATGTGCTGCGAGAGTAATGGAAACAGTTCCCTTGCTGATGCGGTTTATTCGAGCAGATATGCGTAGTCACAATGCTGAATCTCTATCGATACCTCAGTTGCGATCGCTAGCTTTTCTCAACCGCAATCCTGGTGCATCATTATCTGAGGTAGCAGAGCATTTAGGAGTTACCTGCGCTACAGCATCAACAACAATTGAACGCTTAGTACAACGCGATTTAGTGCAACGTACAGATCATCCTCAAGAACGGCGGCGAATAGTTCTGAATTTAACCGAAACGGGAAAACTTTTGTTACAGCAATCCCAAGCAACTACTCGCGCTCATATTGCTGATATTCTCGAGAGTCTAACACCAGAAGAAGTATCGCACATTGAAGAAGGTTTAACTCTACTAAAAAATGTCTTTGAGCAAACAGAAGTTAAAAAAGCTCCTTAATTTAGAGGGAAAACAACACGGCTTCTTTGCAGCTTTAAGGTTTTGCGATTCTCGGCTATTTACCCTTGGGCTTTTACTGCTGTTTATTGGAATTTTAAATTGATTTTTAGCCTCCCTCGCTAAATTCACCAGTAACTAATAGCCAAATTCTTGACGGAAAATAGCCCTGCACAGGATTTTTTTGGAGTGATTTCGCCAAAATTGCACCCAACAGCCCCCGGCGTACTTCTGAATCTGTTACGCCTGAGATTCCTTGTGCCCTAGAAAAATTAATAAATGCTGTATCGTAATCATCCTTATTAGCAGCAGCTTTGATAGCAATACGCATTAACCGTGCATATTCTGTACCATAGCTGGGGTTGATCCAAAGCCGATTAGGTATGCATTCACCAGAGAAGAGATTACCTGCTTTCCCGGTAATTTGGCTGATGCATTTGGGCTTATTTTGGGCAGATACACCTGGTATGTTGATTGCTGTCACAGTAATAATCGCAATCACTACTCCCAGCAAACCCTGATTAACTACTTGTCTCACTTATGTTTGATCGAAGATAGATTTACTATTTTTAATTGTTATTACTTGTTTTCTTCTATTCTCTAGCTTTTAGAGCTTATTTCTTATTTTCAGGGCAATTTGTCACAAAAAGCAAGTGAATATTTTGTCGCTTAAGGGCAAAAGGGGAAAGGGCAAGAAAAAACCTTGAACCCTTACCCTTTCACCTTTTCCCCAAACTAAATTCCGAGTTGAAAATCCTTAACCGAGTAGTATTGGAACAAATGACAGCCCTGACTAGTGAGTCGGTGCGTTGCGGCGCGACAACACACGCTACATATCAAACAATTAGTTGCCTTTGGATACAGTGGGAGGTGAACCTGCTGTAACAATGACTACATTCTCTGGTTTAATTAGTTCCTGAATTACCTCCTGCACATCTGACATTTTTACTGACTCAATGTGCTGAGGATACTCACGAATTTCTTTCGCTGAAAGTCCAGAGACGGAATTGCTCAAAATTGTAGATGCTAAATCGCTGGGATTAGCTAACTCTACAGGGTAGCTGTTGGCAAGAGAACGTTTGGCGGTGTTAAATTCTGCTTCCGTCACGCCTTGTTCGCGTACTTGTTTGAGTAACGCCAAGGTACTGGCGATCGCTTTCTCGGCATCTTGGGGATCTGTCTGCATCTGGATAAAGAAGGGGCCAGGATTAATTCCCGCAGTAAAGTAGCTATAAATCCCGTAGGTTAAACCTTGGCGATCGCGCACTTCTGTACCCAAGCGGCTAGATAAGGTATCGCCACCTAAAATTTGATTCAGCACCATTGCTGCGTAGAAACGCGGGTCTTTGCGCGAGATACTGCTGTAACCGATATAAGTAATGGCTTCGGCTTTGCCAGGAATTACCTTGTTTAAACGTGTCAAAGTCGTAGGTAAATCTACTTTAGGTAGGTTAAGAGTTGGCGGCTTACCCTTGACTTGCCATTTGCCAAAAGTCTTATTGAGTAAAGCTTTTACTTGAGTTGGGTTAAAATCACCTACGAGTGCAATCGTTGTGGTATCTGGTCGGTAATGTTCTTGGTAAAAGCTAACCAAATCATCACGAGTAATACTCTTTAAAGTATCAGCTGTAGGGAAGCTGTGGAAGGGATGATTTTCTGGGTAAATTGCTTGCTGGAATACTCTTCTAGCTAGAGTTTGAGGGTCATCAAGTTGCACTTTCAAACCCGTTAGCGCCCGTTGTCGTGTCAGTTCTAACTGGTCGGCGGGGAAGGTAGCATTTTGTACTACATCGCCCAAAGTTTTAATTAATATGGGCAGATTGGCTGACAACCCTTGACCGTTAATACTGACTCCTTCACGACTGGCACTAAAATCTAGATCAGCTCCTCTATCTTCTAAGGTTTTCGCCAAACCCAGAGCATTTTGAGTTTTTGTGCCATTCATTAAGTTTCTAGCAGTTAAATTTGCTAGTCCAGCTTTTTGATTACCATCAAATTCCGTACCAGCATCAATTTGTCCGTTGAGATTAATTGTTGGAACACTGTGGTCGGGTAACAGCAGAACCCGCAAGCCATTTGCCAAGGTAAACTGTTCTGGTAAAGCTTGTTTGCTAGAACTGGTAGCTGAGGTAGCAGGAGGTAAGTATTTCGCCAGTTCTGCTGGATCTACAGGTTTTCCAGGGCTAAAGTTTTCCACGGTGCGACCTGAACCACCAGCAGAGGCTTGTTGACCATCAGCTTGAGTTGGTTCAAAGAAACCAATGGTTTGTTTATCCAGATTGAGGTAAGTTTTCGCCACCCGTTGCACATCTTGTGGCGTAACTTTTGCGATCGCAGCTAAATACTTTTCAACAAAATGGTAATCTCCGGCAATAGTTTGGTTATATCCCAGTTGGTTGGCTTGGCTGGTGATGTCTTGGTTACTCAGAATAAATGAAGCTTGTAGTTGAGTTTTAGCGCGGTTCAACTCTTCCGTAGTAACTGGCTGCTGTTGCAGTTTTGCCAAAGATTGTTGCAGTACTTGGGAAATTTTCGTTAACTCTTTACCAGGAGCCGCTGTAGCATTAATTTCATACCATCCCGGCTCGATCAGTTCGGCGGCGCTACCACTAACTGAACTAGCAAGTCCAGATTCTACTAAAGCCTGATACAGCCGAGAATTACGTCCACCTGTGAGGATCATATCCATTACATCAATTGCTGGCACATCAGGATGTTTGATATCTGGTAGAGGATACACAGCTTGTAGTAATGCAGCACTTCCAGGTTGCTTTAAAACAATCGGTGCTTTTTTTGCCACTGGAGTATTAGCAGGATTCGCTACCAGCTTTGGTTTTTGTAAACTTGTAGCTTGTTTTGGTCGTGGTGTAACCTTGCCAAAAGTCTCTTTTACAGCCTTGAGCGTCGGTTCTGTAGCAAAATCGCCTGTAATTACCAAAGTGGCATTTTCTGGGCTGTAATATCTTTGGTAATAATTACGTACCTGCTCTACACTAAATTGCTCCACATCGGCTTTTGTTCCTCCCACAGGTAAACCATAAGCACGATTGGGAAATGCAGCTTGCATCACTGCTTTACTCAAACGATAGCCAGGTGAATTTTCATATCCTTGTAACTCGGATATTACCACCCGTTTTTCACTCGTTAGTTGCTCAGTCCCAATTAAGGAATTTTCCATGCGATCGGCTTCTAAAGTCAGCAGTGCTTCCAGCTTGTCTCGCTGCACTGTGCCAAAGTATACTGTTTCGTCGTAACTAGTAAAAGCATTGAACTGACTACCTAAAGCACTAAATAACCGCCCAAACTGCACAGGGCGTTCTTTAGTACCTTTAAACATCAAATGCTCTAATTGGTGGGAGATACCACTTTCGCCTTTACCTTCATTGCGAGAGCCGACTTTATACCATACTTGCACGCTGACCACAGGTGCAGTATGCACTTCTTTAGTAAGTACTGTTAAACCATTGTCCAATACAGTTTTTTGCACACCCTGAGAAAGTGCAAGACCAGATACAGGTGTGACAGTTGCGGGTGTTGCTGCGTTAGTCAGATTTCCAGAAATTGGCGCAGTACTAAGCAGCAAACTCAGTAATAAACCTATAAGCATGTATGAGCGTAACTTCATAAACAGTTCAAAATGGAAATTCTCAATTTAACTGAGAGTAAAAATAAATGGTAGCAATCTTGAGATAGGGGTTTGGGGATTGGGAAAAAAAGGCGATCGCGAGAATAATGACTCTTATTCCCAGTGTAATGAGCGATCGCTTTTTGCGAGGGGTAATCGCTCACATCACCTCACTACTAAATCTATGACAAAATAATCTTGTTGTCCTACAAGTAATGCGATCGCCTACGACTTATGATTTCTACCATCGAGCGCCGCTACACTTTGGATGAATATCGCGCCATCGAAGAAAAAGCAGAAGGACGCAGCGAATATCGAGATGGAGAAATTGTAGACATTCCCAGACGAACGCTCAAACACAGCCGCATCAGCGGAAACATTTTTGCTTTTCTCAAGTTCCTATTGCGTGATACTCAATTAGAGCCAATAAACAGCGATTTGCGGCTGTGGATTCCAGAATATAGACGTGGGGTATATCCAGACGTAATGGTTTTTGATGGTGAACTGCAATTAAATAATGGTCGTTTAGATGAAGTCTTGAATCCTTTGGTAATTGTTGAAGTATTATCTCCTTCCACCGCAGATTACGACCGCCAAAACAAATTCCGTTTATATCGCTCAATTGTGAGTTTTAGCGAATATTTATTAGTCGAGCAAGATGAACCATTTGTAGAACGCTATAGTAAGCAAACTCAAGGTTGGTTGCTCAGTGAATTTAAAGGTTTAGAAGTATCAATTTCTCTTGATTCAGTTGGTATTGAGTTACCAATGGCAGAAATTTATCGGGGTGTTGTGTTTCAGTAAAATAGGATTGGTAGAAAAAGGCGATCGCTTCTAATTTAGAAAGTGGTAAGCTCTCAATTATCGTTTTATGAAAATACGATTATTTCAACAGCAAGATGCCGAACAAATAGCACAATTATTTCACGAAACAGTACGTGAAGTTAATATTGGTGACTACTCAGAAAACCAAGTTAAAGCTTGGGCACCAGATAATATTAATTTTAGAAACTGGGCAAAAATCTGTGCAGAAAGATTCACCTACGTTGCTGATGACCAAGGTGTGATTGCAGGTTTTGGCGAGTTAGAAACCAACGGACATATAGATTGCTTTTACTGCCATAAAAATTATCAGCGGATGGGTGTTGGTAGTAAAATTTATACGGCAATTGAAGCCAAAGCCTATGAATTAGGAATTAATCGTTTATACGTTGAAGCTAGTATTACCGCCAAACCTTTTTTCCTGCGTATGGGGTTTTCCATCATCACTGAACAACAGGTAGAACGTAGGGGGGAAATGTTTGTAAATTATGCAATGGATAAGTTTTTAATTTCTCGCTGAACCTTCTAATATTTCAACTAAATTTTTTATCTTTTCAAACACTTCATCATATGTAACAATTTGCACATTTATATGGTTATGTCTAAAAATTTCAAAAGAACGCTTTTTCTCACTATCTGATAGTTCGTTTTCTGCATGACCTGCAATAACAATAGAGAGAGGATTGAAAATATCGAAATAGCTATTCGATTGGTTCACCAATCGGTCATATTCTTTGATTAAAGAATCTCTACTTGTAGATACTTGCATTACGGCACCTGATAGTTCTGGAGAAGGATTATAGATTCCATCTCTGTATTCTTTTCCAAGAAGATGACAAGTTGGAGTCTTAATTTCAATTAAGGAAATATTCCTGGTAAGTTTGTTGACAAAAAGAAAGTCTATAATGCTACCACCAGTATTTTCTATTCCTTTTCCCCCAACATATGCTTCTGAATGTAGTATAGTTACTGGAGTAGAGAAAATTTGTGCAAGCACAAACGAGTTCTCTTCTAGCAACTTATGCCAAAATAGTTCATTGGAGTTACTTTGATTATTTTTCCAAATCTTGAGAATTTCTTTGAGCTTACCTACTGCAACTAGAGTATTCAATATTTTTTGAACTTTGATATCTTTATCACTGTGACTTTCTTCTTGCAAATTGACAATTGCTTTTGCCATCTCCTTTGAAAGATTGATGAGTTCTAAAATTATATTAAAATCATGAGGATTATTTACATTCTGCTTCAACTTAGTTATTAATTTACTAATATTTTTAGTTTCATAAGAAGAAACTCTTACTTTTTTCCTCCAATTATCTAAACATTTCCAAGCTTGATCTGTGTCTTGAAAGTAAGCTTCTCTAAATACATCTTTAGTATGACTTTTACGACTTAACTCAAAGGCTTCTGAAATTTGAGTTGCCGCATGATTAACACTTTTCGCAAATTTTTGCAAGGCAGGAATAAAGCAAGTACAATCATGTAAATGGTCTGTATTAAGATTCAGGTATAAATTTTCTGTCAGAACTAACTCCACAAATGGCTTACCGTTTGCTTTTAGTATTTCCAAGTCTGTGTAGAGATAAGAACATAATTTTTCGTCTTTGGTAGTCGAGTTAACGCTTACCATCAATCTGGTTCCAATTTCTAAAAAATTATTTTGCTTTGTCATTTAAACAAAATTAACAGTTTTAATTATAAAATTAACAGCTTTAATTATAATTTATACAAATCTGGATTTAAGCATTATCCTTACTGCCTTGCTCAAACATCTTCGGATACAGCTTAAATCCTTAAGATAACAGTATAGTTTGAGCAAAACACGGCAATGAAAATATTGAGCAAACGTTATATCCTAACTAAACAGCGATCGCACTCAGTTTGAATTTTAGATTTTGGTGATCGCAATCACTACCCACTACATCGAAAAATACAGAAACTTTATTTAAATCACCAAAAACAGCATATTTCTTGATCATTTTCTTTAATTAAGTTCTCAAAATGCCTTATTGCTTACCCAAAATGACATATTGCTTACTTAAAAGGCTTAAATGAGTTCTTAAAATGGCATATTGCTTTCTCATTTTGGTATATTCCGCAAGCGAAAAGGCATATTGCCTACTCAAAAAGCTTCAATGAGTTCTCATTAGAGTATTTCACGCACTCATTTTGGTATATTCCGCAGGCAAAAAGGCATATTGCCTACTCAAAAAGCTTAAATGAGTTCTCATTTGGGTATTTCACGCACTCATTTTGGTATATTCCGCAAGCAAGCAAACAAACAAGCATACTGCTTTCTCATTTCAGGAGATTAGAAATCAAAAAATAATATCACTCCGTATTATTTCAGCATGGAGAGATGAGATTTCAATTTTGCCAAAATATCTCTAGATTTCGTCCAAAGAATCGAGCCTCCTGCTTCTGGATCAATGATGTGTGAAGCGTTTGGCAAGCGTGAAGCCAGAGTTACACCAAAATCTGGGGAGTGAACAGTGCTAGTGTCTGCACCACCATACCAGAGATCCACAGGAACGGTGATGTTCTCCAGCACGAAAGGCCATGAACTGAATGTATTTACTAAGTCTCGTGCGTATCCCTGCGCGCCTTGGGAGAAACCTTCTTGCAAGGCGCGTTGATATGCCTTGCTGAATGTCTCACTCTCATACAATAAGCGATCGCATTCCCCACTCATACCCATAATTAACTGCCACAGCCCCTCTGCAGTAGCCATTTGCGAAAAGCGCTGCTCAAACCCCACCGCATCTTTTTGAACAGCTGTAATCATTCCTTGTACATCTGGATGTAACAGTGGTTGTACAAGCGGATGGGTCAGTTCATCCTGTCCTGAAACAATTGCTATAGCTTTCACCAGTTCTCGTGCTGCAAGCGCAAAAGCGAACGGTGCGCCTTGAGAAAAACCAACAGCGAGAACATGATCAAGATTCTGAGCCTGAATAAATTCCCGCGTATCCTCTACCCAAGATGACAAAGTTTTTTCAGGATGAGCATCAGATAAACCTAAACCAGGACGGTCAATGGCAATGAGTTTCAAACCCAATTCTGGCAAGTCTTTCTGTCCAAAACCCAGCCATCCACTCATTCCTGCACCTGTGCAAAACAAAACCGGGAGACCATCAATCGGCCCCCATTCCGACCAAGCTAGTACACGACCATCAAGCAATTGCATTGTTGCCTGTCTTTCAGGTGGTGTCACAATATCATTCATAGTTAACCTCCAGAAAAATCAGGCACAAAAGCAATTTTAATGAAAACTGGCTCGATGCTGACAAATACAGCGATCGCTATTGTGTAACAGCAACTTTAATATCCAAAGTCCGTACCAAAAACGCCCACTTATCTGTGAGTTCGTCAATCGTTTTAGTTGTGGGCTTACCTGCACCATGTCCGGCTTTCGTCTCAATTCTAATCAGTACTGGCGCATTACGCGCTTGAGCAGCTTGCAAAGCCGCCGCAAATTTGAAACTATGAGCAGGAACCACGCGATCGTCATGATCTGCTGTAGTAATCAATGTTGCTGGGTAAGCTGTTCCTGGTTTAATGTTATGCAATGGTGAATAGGCATACAGCGCTTTAAATTCTTCTGGGTTATCTGGCGAACCATATTCCGAAGTCCAAGCCCAACCGATGGTAAATTTGTGGAACCGCAACATATCCATGACCCCAACTGCTGCTAAAGCCGCACCAAACAAATCGGGACGCTGAGTCATGCAAGCACCCACCAATAAACCGCCATTACTACCACCTGCGATCGCTAGTTTTGCAGATTTGGTATAACCATTAGCGATTAACCACTCAGCCGCAGCAATAAAGTCATCAAAGACATTTTGCTTTTTGAACTTCATTCCTGCTTCGTGCCATTCTTCACCATACTCCCCACCACCGCGGATATTAGGCATTGCATGGATACCGCCCATTTCCATCCAAACCAAAAGACTTACAGAAAAACTGGGTGTCATTGAGGCATTAAAACCACCATAACCATAAAGATATGTGGGATTATTCCCGTCTAACTTAATGCCCTTTTTATAGGTAATAAACATTGGCACTTTGGTGCCATCTTTGCTTTGATAAAATACTTGTTTAGTTTCGTAATTGTCGGGATTAAAATCTACCTTTGGTTCCCGAAAAACTTCACTCTTTCCCGTCACCATATCATAGCGATAGATAGTACCTGGTGTAGTAAAACTAGTGAAACTATAAAAAGTCTCGGTATCATAGCGCTTGCCATAAAAGCCATCAACTGAGCCAATTCCGGGCAATTTCACTTCCCGAACAAATGCACCTTTCAAGTCAAAAATTTTAATTTGGCTACGAGCATCTTTGAGATAATCAGCAACGAACTGATTATTCAGAATACTCACACCTTCTAAAGTTTCTGCTGACTGGGAAATGATTTCTTGCCAGTTTTCCTTTGCTGGCTTTTCAATATCAATCGCAATTACTCTGCCCCGTGGAGCATTTAAATTTGTCCGAAAATAGAAAACACTATCATCACGCTCAATAAAACTGTAATCTGCCTCAAATTGATTAATCAGTTCTATAACCGCCGATTTTGGATTAGTTAAATCTTTATAAAAAACTAAATTTTTAGAATCAGTTCCTAGCCAAACTGATATGATTAAATACTTACCGTCTTCTGTAACTCCACCATTAAAACCCCATTCTTTCTGGTCAAGACGTTGATAAATTAATAAATCCTCTGATTGTGGAGTACCTAAACGATGATAATAAAGCTTTTGATAATAATTAGTATCTTCTAATTTAGTTTTATTATTTGGTTCGTCGTAGCGACTATAAAAGAATCCTTGGTTATCATTTGTCCAGGAAACATCAGAGAATTTAACCCATTTCAGATGGTCTGCTAAATCTTTACCTGTTTCAATATCACGAACTTTCCACTCTTGCCAGTCAGAACCAGAGGTAGATAAACTGTAAGCTAATAATTGACCATTATTGCTAATAGATAATCCTGAGAGAGCAACTGTGCCATCTTCCGAAAGTTTGTTGGGGTCAAGTAAAACTTTTGGCTCAGACTCAAGAGTTTTCAGGGTGTAGAGAACGCTTTGGTTTTGCAGCCCATCGTTTTTGTAATAGAAATAGCGTTCGGTGGAATTATCTCCCAGAGATTCACCTTCTTTAAATGGAATACTATATCTTTCGTAATTCCATAATTTAGTGAGGCGTTGTCTAATTTTTTCTTTAACAGGAACTTGATCAAGGTAGGCAGAAGTAACTTGATTTTGTGCCTCAATCCAACTTCTAGTTTCTGCCGAGTCGGGATTTTCTAACCAACGGTAAGGATCTGCTACTACAGTACCGTGATAGTTATCAACTTGATTGCTTTTGCGGCTAGGTGGGTAAGTCAGCATTTTTTTTGATGGAACTCGTTGCTGTGCATATTGTTTGAGGAAGTGACTCCTCTGCAAATTTTCCCCATCTGTGAATTTCTCAACTACTACTTGTGGAGAGAACTTGCTGGAAATTTTAGCATTAGCGACAGCAGCAGGTAGCAACCATTGGCAAATTATCACTGTTGCCAAAAAGGTTGCTAAAAGCCGAGTCCATTTGGCTTTTAGCATTGTGAATGATGAATGATGAATAAAATTTAAAATTATTAATCTAAGAGCAAACTTGCCAACAATGCGGGTTCTCCTTGGTTCTTAAAAGCCAGTTCACTCAACAAAGGTAACCTCTGCAAGTGACTGGCTCTTCTTGACTGTCGAATTTTGACCTCCGTAACAGAATATTTGTGTGTCCTTTGCAGAAATACTGGAATCGCTTAAGCAGTAGTATTCAGAATCAGTTTTTCTCCTTTGAGCATCCGCACTGCTGCTTCTAGTAAAGCTTCTTCCAGGTAAGGCTTGGTAAAGTAACCGCTAGCCCCTAGTTGGATAGCCATTTGTCTGTGCTTATCTGCACCGCGCGAGGTGAGCATAGCGATGGGGAGGTGGTTGAGGTTGTGATCTTTCTGGATTCGAGAGAGCAACTCCAGCCCGTCACAGCGAGGCATTTCAATATCGCAAAATACGATATCACAAGGCAAACCAGAGCGGAGTTTATCCCAAGCTTCTTGACCATCCCGTGCTTGTTCTACGCGGTAACCTGCCTTATTAAAGGTGAGTGAGAGTAATTCCCGTACTGTAATTGAGTCATCAACAATCAACACTGTTGGATCAATTTTCTCAACTGGGACTTCCGGCAGAGTCTGAGCGGGTTTTTGCTGCCAAATGCCACCATTTTGTTTAGACATCCGTCCTTGGAAGATGTCCATAATTTCTAGCACGTCAGCAATCGGCATAATTCGACCATCCCCTAAGACTGTAGCACCTGCTACACCCAAGGGTTTAGGTGCTGGCCCCTCAAATTGCTTAATTACAATTTCTTGCTCACTCAGTACTAAGTCAATTTGTAAAGCAAGGAGGTTATTTGCCGATCGCACCACGACCACAGAAACCATATCATCATCGCGAGTTCCACCGTAAACACTACCGCGACTGATTTGGCGATTGAAGGCTAACAGATCTTTGAGTGGACGGAATGGCAATACTGTATCACGCCAAGCAATAAATGTTTGCCCATCGGCATTTTGCTGAATACTCTTGACAGGGATATCTAATGTATCTTCTACCCCGTCCATTGGGAAGGCAATTCTGGCTTTATCGGAAACGCAGCACAGGGCTTTACAAATACTCAAGGTAAGTGGCAGACGAATTGTAAAGGTAGTTCCCTTACCGATCGCAGAATCAGTGTTCACTGTCCCCCGCACTTCGCTAATTTCCGAGCGCACGATGTCCATACCCACACCACGGCCAGAAATCTCATCCGCCTCGTCTTTAATACTAAAGCCAGAGTGGAACAGCAAGTTGTAGATTTCGATGCGCGTGATGGTTTTTGCTTCCTCTCCTGTCAGCATTCCCAACTTCAACGCCTTGGCTTTGATTTTTTCGGTATCGATACCTGCTCCATCATCACCCACAGAGATTACAGTTTGGTTACCTTGGTGGAAAGCGCGAATCTTGATTTCTCCCACAGGATTTTTACCCGCGGCTTGTCGCACCTCTGGGGTTTCAATACCGTGAGCGATCGCATTATTGAGCATATGAGTTAGTGGATCGGTCAAGTGATCCAAAATCATTTTGTCAATTAAGGTATCTCCACCCTCAATCATTAACTCCACTTGCTTACCATATTTAATGGCATTATCCCGCACTCCTCGTCGCAAGCGATCAATAGCTTGAGAGAAAGGCACCATTCGGGCCCGTGTTAATCCCTCTTGGAGTTGAGTTGTGGCTTGCCGAAACTGTCGCGCTACTCTCTCAGTTTCTTCAGTCACAAAGTCAATATCACTCGCAGACTCACGTACCCTGACGATCATTTCAATCATTTCTTGGGACAGTGTATGGAAAGGCGTAAACCGATCCATTTCCAATTCACTGAAACCCCTGTCAGAATTGGAATCACTTGATGAGCCACCAGATTCTCTATGTTTGCGGGTAGCTAACAAAGAAGCTTCCAATAGCGATCGCTCATATAATTCTTGCATCCGCGCCCCAACATCAGATAGCTGTTGTACTTGAATCAGCAAGTTATCTAATGACTGTCGCAGACGCTCGTGATCCTGCTCCAAGGTATTGCGATTTACTACCAGTTCCCCAACTAGATTGCTCATATCATCTAGTTGCTTCACTGGAACTTTCATCGTTTCTTCAAATCTTGCACCCCGACGCGTTGCAGGACGTGCGGCTTTGCCTGGGGTTGATTTGATAGATGGTGAATGAGATATGGTTTGATCTGCTTCCGCCAACAATTTTTCTAAGTCACCAAATTCATCTTCTAATTCTGATGATGTAGTAGCAGTGTTGGCATTATTGTAAGCGGTAGGTGGTTGCGATTGTTGTGGGTAAACAGGTAAAGGTGCTGCTGATGGCTCCTCATTGAGATCTGCATCCAACAATGCTTCCAGAGCCGCAAAATCTTCTTCTTGTAAGGGGGAAGCTAATTCCTCTTCTAGTAATGTTTCTAATTCAGCAAATTCATCTTCTGGAGTTGATGGTGGCACATCCAATTCTGCTTCGGTAATTATTGCCACTTCATCGGTCTGGGTTATATTCTCTAGGGATGCAGAAAAATCATTAGCTGCATCTAATTCAACTACATTGTTTGCGTAGGCGTAGCCCGTCGTAGACATCGCAGCATCAGTATCTTGGGTATTTGCTGCGTCTTCCAGCTTTGTTTCGGCTTGCAGTATAGTTTCTGTTGCTAATAAATCATCTAGTAAGTTTAATTCTGCGCTATCAGCAAGAGTCGTTTCTGCAGTCTCTAAAATCTCTGAATTTATTTCCGGCTGTGCTAATTCTGTTACTTCATTAAAATTCAGATCCAAATCATCTGCTATTGCCAGTAAATCATCACCTAAATCTAATTGTGAAACCTCATCATTCTTTGTTTCTACAGGTTCAATATTTGCTGATAAATCTAGATTATTTTCCGACTGTGCTAATTCTGTTCCCTCATCAAAATTTAGTTCTAAATTATCTACTGTTCCCAGTAAATCAGTGCCTAAATCTAATTCTGAAACCTCATCATTAGCTTTTTCTGCCGTTTCAAAATTTGCTAATAAATCTAGATTATTTTCCGGCTGTGCTAATTCTGTTCCCTCATCAAAATTTAGTTCTAAATCATCTGATGTTGTCAGTAAATCAGTGCCTAGATCTAATCCTGACACCTCATCATTCTTTGTTTCTACGGTTTCAACATTTGCAAATAAGTCTAGATTATTTTCCAGATGTGCTAATTTTGCTTCGTTGGAATTCAGTTCTAGAGCATCTGATGTTGACAGTAAATCATGACCTAAATCTAATGTTGAAACCTCGTTATTAGCTATTTCTACGGTTTCAACATTCGCTAATAAATCTAGATTATTGTCTGATTGTACTAATGTTACTTCGTTGGCATTCAGTTCTAAATCATCTGATGTTGACAGTAAATCAGTACCTAAATCTAATCCTGAAACCTCATCATTCTTTGCTTCTACAGATTCAACATTCGCTAATAAATCTAGATTATTTTCCGGCTGTGCTAATTCTGTTGCTTCGCCAAAATTCAGTTTTAGATCATCTGATGTTGTCAGTAAATCAGCACCTAAATCTAAAGTTGAAACCTCATCATTCTTTGTTTCTACGGTTTCAACATTCGCTAATAAATCTAGATTATTGTCTGATTGTGCTAATTCTGCTGCTTCGCCAAAATTCAGTTTTAAATCATCTGATGTTGTCAGTAAATCAGCACCTAAATCTAAAGTTGAAACCTCATCATTCTTTGTTTCTACGGTTTCAACATTCGCTAATAAATCTAGATTATTGTCTGATTGTGCTAATTCTGCTGCTTCGCCAAAATTCAGTTCTAAATCATCTGATGTTGTCAGTAAATCAGTACCTAAATCTAATCCTGAAACCTCATCATTCTTTGTTTCTACGGTTTCAACATTCGCTAATAAATCTAGATTATTTTCCGGCTGTGCTAATTCTGCTGCTTCGCCAAAATTCAGTCCTAAATTAGCTGCCGTTCCCAGTAAATCATCGCCTAACTCTAATCCTAAAACCTCATTATTCTTTGTTTCTACAGATTCAACATTTACTAATAAATCTAGATTATTTTCCGGCTGTGCTAATTCTGCTGCTTCGCCAAAATTCAGTTCTAAATTAGCTGCTGTTCCCAGTAAATCATCGCCTAACTCTAATCCTAAAACCTCATTATTCTTTGTTTCTACAGATTCAACATTCGCTAATAAATCTAGATTATTTTCCGGCTGTGCTAATTCTGTTGCTTCGCCAAAATTCAGTTCTAGAGCATCTGATGTTGTCAGTAAATCATCGCCTAACTCTAATGTTGCGAACTCACCATTAGTTGTTTCTGCCGTTTCAACATTTGCGAATAAATCGAGATTTGCTGGACGCTGTTGTACTTCTGTCGATTCATTTAAACCTAGTTCTAAATCATTTTCTGTTTCTAGTAAATCAGCACCTAAATCTAAGTTTGAAACATCATCATTAGTTGTTTCTGCGGTTTCAATATTTGCGAATAAATCGAGATTTGCTGGACGCTGTTGTACTTCTGTCGATTCGTTTAAATCTAGGTCTAAATCGGCTGATGTTGACAGTAAATTATCGCCTAAACCTAATTCGTGAGTATCAGAAATCCTAATTTCTGAAGGGTCAAGCTGAATATATGTTGAGTGAGTGGTGTTGATATTCTCAAATAACAATTGTGGATTATCACCGCTATTGTCGTTGATGACATCAAATAAATCATTATCCCCAAAACTACCAAATGTATTGTCTGTTGATGGCTGATTGGTGAATTCTGGGGTGAAATCTAATTCGGGAGGTAATGTTGTTGCGGGGAGTGGTGAGTGTAGGCTTAGTCCTTCATAAACATCGCTTTCCTCTGGTGTCAAGCTACGAATTTCTGTCACAGGTAGTTCGGTAGCATCAGCAGGAGAAATAGCTGTGTTTTCTGATGCCAAATCTGCAAATAAATCATCTCCAGCATCGGCTTCAAACATCAGATCAAACTGCTCATCATCTGGCTGAAAAGTCAGATTAAAATCTTTTACTTCAAAAGGCGATGCTGAGGATTGAGCTAACTCGCTATCATCCAAAAAGTCATGAGCAGCTGTAAACAAACTCTCCTCTAGCGCTTTGGCGACATCTTGCTCAACCCGAGAACTAAATTCTAGCTGTGGTTCTGCGCCAGCGTCTTCATTCCAGAAGTTGCTTAAATCGTCTGCTGAAATATCATAATCCCTTGCTACTGTTGCTTGCGGATCAAATAAATCGTCAATTGTTGATTCGCTAGTAGAAAGTAGAGGATTTTCTGTCAAGTCAGTAAATGGATTATCCAAAGACAAGCTTTCTGGCTGTGGGAAGTTAATTGGAGAAATTTCTTCTAATAAACTGTCATTTGAAGTTTCTGAGAATAAATCATCAAAACTGGCTTCTGTATCTGGTTGATGTAATTCATCAAGAGACAGCAGATTGGTTTCATCTAGTTCTAGACTCAATAAATCTTGCACCACATCTTGTGGGGCAATATCACCAGGATATTCTTGCAGAATTTCTGTAAATTCTCTGAGACTTTCATTAGTAGATGAGCTTAAATTTCTATCATTTTGAGAAATATTATTGGTCTCAGAGTTTGTTGCTGATGGTTTTAGAGGTTTCGCAGGAGAATTTTCTTTTTCTAGGAAGCTTTCACCAAATAATAGGCTGAAATCTTCTGTTTGAATAATAGTTTGTTTAGATTCATCAATACTGGTGGGTTCATCAAAAGATAGTAAATCAGCTAAATCACTATCAGCATCTTCAGTGTTACTACTGCTGGTATCAATACCTAATTTGTTGGCTGCATTAATGTCTAAAATTTCCTCTTGTTGCCAAGTTTCATCTAGTTCGGGAGTTTCACCTTCAAATAAATCAGCAAGTGTATTTAACTCAGCAATTCCAACTTCTGGCCCTTTGGGGTCAAGATTTTGATTTGTCAGTACTGTTTCATCTTCATTATTTGGTAAGAAGTTGAATAATTCAGAAGTCTCAGGGGTAGAATTTTCTTTAGCTGTAAAAATCTCTTTATCTTGTTTAACTGGTACTGTTAGGTCAGGTACGCTAGCTATATTGTTATTAGTGGTATTGACAAAATTATCTCGCGTTGGAGCAGCTAACTCATTAGCGATCGCTTCATTATTAGCTTTAGCGGATGGAGTTGTCCCAATTGCAAACTCATCCGGTAAATCAGTAGCAACTTCAAATAGCTCAACGTCAGGGAAACTCAAAAGAACTTCTAGCTGCTGGCTAATGACAATTTCAGATTCTTTACCTTTAAGAACTAATTCCTGAGATTTTTTAATTTCTGTAATGACGATTTTTGCCAGAGTGAGATAACTATTATCTGGATTAGCGATCGCATTTTCTGCGGCTTCGCATAACTTACACCATTTGGGCAAATTAAATGTCTGACCCAATACGACTAATTGGTGGCAAGTTTGCTGGAGATGTTGCCGATTTTCTGGTGTTGTCCCTTGTTTAAATAGCTGCAACATTTCTCGTAGCGTTTGCAGCACTTGAGCTTGAAACTCACCCCAGTTATCATTTGCTTTGGTAACAACTGGCGTAGGCTTTTGGGGTGGTGCTTCTTCTTCCGGGACGGAGAAATCCCGTTGCATGAAGATTTCTGTTAGCGTGTGGGAGTGATCAGCAAAAGCTGGCTGCATTGCTGGTGAAACGCTACTGTCTACACCACCGCTTGCTTGTTGTACAAGTAGTTCCAAATGCTCGTTCAGCCATTGAAAGACCGGCTCAGTTTCCGACATCAATGTATTAGCTGTCTCTTCTGACAAACCAAATGGGCCGCTCAAATTCTCTAGTAGCGCTTTAAGGGTATCAGAAACCCCAAGAAATAAGGACTCTAACTTTTGGTCAACCTGAATCGGATTTTCTTTGAGAACCTTGAAACAATCTTCTAGGCGGTGAGATGTATGCTGGATGCTACTCAAACCAAGCATCGCCGCTCCTCCTTTAATGGAGTGAGCAGCCCGGAAGACTTCGTTGATCATTTCTGGATCGTTCAGGGTACTCTGAAGATTTAACAACCCCTGCTCAATGGTATTCAGGTGGTCTCTTGCTTCTTCAATAAAGTAACCTAAAATGCGCTGTTGTTGTTCCGGCAGCATAGGACATGATGAAGGATAAAGGATGAAAGAAAAAAATGAAAGATAAAGGTTAAAGGTTAAAGGGACTGAAGCATGAATAATAGTTCATACTTACTATTTCACACTTCACATTTTATACTTCATACTTTATCTAGATTCGAGAGTATCTACCCGGAAACGTTCCACAGAAGCAATTAAGTCTCTTGATACGCCTACTAAGTGTTGTAGCGCACCAGATACTCTTTGTGCTTCCTGGGAAGTTTCCTGTGCTGTTAGTTCTACCGATTGCATAACGTGAGCTACTGCACGGGAGGTTTCGGTCTGTTCTACAGTATCCGAGGTAATTGAGCGCACCAGGATATCAATACGATTTGCTACTTGAATGATATTTTCTAGCGATCGCTTGGCTTCTTCAGCTAATTTAGTACCTTTAATTACCTGTTGTGTCCCTTCCTCCATTGCAGTCATTACAGAGCCTGTTTCACTCTGGATTTGCATCACGATTTGTTCAATTTCTTTTAGGGACTTGGCAGATTTGTCTGCTAGCTGGCGTACTTCATCCGCTACAATTGCAAATCCGCGTCCGGCTTCACCTGCCCTGGCTGCCTCAATACTAGCGTTGAGCGCTAATAAATTGGTTCGGGAAGCAATTTGTGAAATTAACGCCACAATCTTAGAAATTTCTTGCGAAGATTCCGCTAAGCGCTTCACTTTGCGAGTAGTTTCTGCCACAGTTTCTCTGATTTCTAAAATACCTGCCACGGTATTTTCCACGGCTTCACCACCTTTTAAGGCGATGGTGCTAGCATCACGAGCAACAGTTTCAGCTTCTCGCGCTGCTTCCGCTACCCGTTGAATGGAGTCGGTCATTACCTGTACAGAATTGAGCGTGACTGCTAACTCTTCTGCTTGCCTTAAAGCATCACTAGATAAGGCTCTAGCAAATGTTTCGGAATTCGTTGCACCCTTGGTAACATCACGGGCAGCTACTTTTACCTGTTGCACAATATCCCGCAAGTTTTGAATTGTCAGGTTAAAGGCATCAGCTACGGCTCCTAGTACGTCTGCTGTGACCTCAGCTTGTACTGTTAAATCTCCTCTGGCTGCTCCTTCTACATCATCCAATAGGCGAATTACTTGGCGTTGTAGATTTTCTTTGGCTTCTTCCTGTTCATCAGCTTTTCTTTGGGCTTCATTGGTAGTAGTAAAAATTACCCTTGCCATTTCATTAAAGCCAGTAGCCAACAGTCCTAATTCATCTTCAGAATAGACTGTGGCTTGAACATTGAGATTGCCTTGACGAACAGCATCAAACTGAGCTTGTAAATTCTGAGTTGTGCGGCGAACTTGCTTAATAGTGAAATTACCCATAAAAGCTGCGGTAGCAAAACCAGCCAGCCCTGCTGCTAGTGACATGGCCCAGCCAGTGTTACGCACTGATTCTCGCTGCTGTGGCGGCGAAAAACTGGTAGCGCCAAAGCTGACTGTTGCTACCACTAGGGCTGATACTACACCTACTGTTCCCGCAATCAACCATTGTTTCTTTTCTAGGGAAGCATTTTCTAAAGGCGCTAACCAACCTTGCTCAACGCTGACATTGGCTTCTAATTTAGCGACATCTACTTGGGTAAATACTGGGACTACTTCTTGGGAACCAGTAATTGAAAACAGTTCATCTTCGCGATCGCCTGTTTCATCAATTGCAGGTGGTTGTCCGGTTTGACTGCGAGGGTGACTACCTGTTTCCAACGGGCCAGAATCCATGCTGACATCTCTGAAGCTGGCTTCTGCATCTGTCAAATCAAATCCAGGAATGTTACCTAGGTCGTCAAATTCATCAAAGTCATCTAAAAAATCTATATTAGTTTTAGAAGTCTCGCGATTAATTTCTCCACTAGTGATATTACTGGCTTGGATATTGCTTGGTTCGTCATCGGGACTGAAATCATCTGTGCCAAAGGCAGATTCAAAAGCCTCCAAATCAAAACTATCATCAGTATCAGAATTATTTTCTTCTACCTTACTAACCTGTTTTTGTGGCCGTTCTTCTCGGTGAAAATTTTGATCGGTAGCGCTAACTACTTCTTTTAATGTATCTTCAGCTTCTATCGGGCCCAACCAATTATCAGGTGTAGTAGGGGATAAATTCTCCTGAGGCTGCGATGGCAAATTGCTAGTTTTTGACGCACTTTCCTGGAGAAGTGTTTGGTTCTTAACTAGAGTTTCATTTTCCAGGCTATTACTCTTCCACTCGAAATCAGCTTCGCTAGGTTCTGGATAGGTTTCTGACGTTAAGAATTCAGTAGGTATTTCCCAATTATTACTTGCTGAAGCATCAAGTTCTTCAACTTCTGTAAACGGTGAATCGCTATAATTTTCCGAATTAGTGAAACCTTTATTATTTGAATTTGTAGTAGCTTCTACAAAAGGATTATTTATCCCTGAATCATCAATATTATTTTGATTGTTGTCTTCTTGCCAAAAAGCAGGTAACTCTAATTCTCCTTGTTTTTCCCAAATGTTAGCATTGGTGTCGCGATCGCTAGCTTCCTCAGTAAAACTAAAGGGATCGTTACTCAAAGGTGCTGAATCATCTGCTAAACCATTAAATGCACTACTACTATATGCAGAGATATCAAATGAACTGTCCAATGAACTATCTAAGGATAGTTCTTCTATTTCATCGCCAGATTCTTGGTATTCACCAAAGGGATTGTCGCCAAAGCTACTGCTAGCAAAATCATTATTCTGTTGCGAATTTTGTAAGTCTTCTGTATCCGCGAACCGACCATTGGATATTTCTGATGAAGAAATATCTTCATTATTTTCACTGATAGCAAACTCATCTGGTAATGATTGTTGATATTGAGCAATACTTTCCAGACCATGTTTAGCAAAATCAATTAATTCTCGATTTTCGGTTAACTGTAAAACTTGTTGATATTCAGCTTTGGCTATATCGTACTGCTGTAAAACATAGTATATGTGACCCCGTAACAAATGGGAGTTAGGGTCATTTGGCAAATTTTGTACCACTTGATCCACTAAAGTGGCGGCAACATCATAGTTCTGTTGCGCGTAAGCCGTACAAGCCTGCTTATATATTTCTAAGTAATCATCTATACTTGCTGCCATGTCCACCCTCCCAATATCATCCTGCCCACCTCGCACTCCGCAAAATTGCCATTTGATCCAGTAGTCTTAAAGACTTATTTGTTTTGGCATCTATTAACCACTCACCGCGCAGAAAGGGAGCCATAGTATCCGGTACATGAGTTGTTAGCATTAGATGCTGCACATCAAGCCAGTCCATACCACCTATTTCTTCTACCGCTAAGCCCACTATTGTGTCTTGCTCTTCGATAGCAATTACCGGAATTTCTGCTCTATCTGTATTTAATGCGGTTGCTTCTCCTAAAAATTGACCCAAATCAGCTACCCAAATTACTCGACCTCGTAAGTTTAGAGTACCCAAAAGTAAAGGAGAAGCATTAGGAATCGGAGTGATTCTATCAGGACTCAATTCCATTACCTCTCGGATTCCAGTTGCTGGTAGTGCAAACTCCTGGCGCGAGGGGATGTAAAACCGCAAATGTAATTCACCTTCAGGGCTTTCTACTTGTAATTCAGGACGGAAGTGGTCTTGACTACCACCACTTAAAAAGTCCGGTTTACTGACCATTTTCTTGTCATCCTTATCCTCGCAGCAGTTGTTTGACTGTTCCCACCAACTCAGTTGGTTGAAATGGTTTGGCTATGTAAGCGTCTGCACCCTGTTTCATGCCCCAGTAGCGATCAAATTCTTCACCTTTGGAAGAACACATCACAACGGGGACATTTTGGGTTTTCGGATCGGATTTTAACCGACGGCAAACTTCGTAGCCGTTCATCCGGGGCATGACAATATCCAAGACCACTAAATCAGGAGGTGTGCTTTGAATTGCCTCCAAAGCTTCAACCCCATCACTGGCATGGGTGACTGTTAAGCCACTTGCTTTCAGGAGGTCTGTAATCATCTCCCTTTGTGCGATACTGTCTTCCACAATCAGAACTGTACTCATAAATGCCTATCTACCTCCTGATGTAGACGTTCCTACTTGGAACATTCCCTGATTTCCCCGCAAGTATTTAGTGTATAAATTAAGTCTATTCCTTAAATGATTTACTAGATAATAACTTTATACTGGTTGTACTGGGGCTGGCTGATTCTGTGATAACATTTTTTACCTCATCTTTTATCGAATCAACAAGTGTTATATCTTTTTTGTATGCCCATGTAAGGCTGTTTATTGATATATTTTTCTACGAGCGTGAGTAACTCAGTATCTTGCAAAGGCTTAGTCAGATAATCTGTAGCCCCAACCATACTAGCTCTGACTCGATCAATAAATCTATCTTGACTACTCAGCATAATAATCGGCACCAGCCGAAATGCTGTGGACTGTCGCAGCATGGCGCAAATCTCATATCCATCTAATTCCGGCATGGTAATGTTGCAAAAAATCATCTGCGGCTTGAGTTGAAAAACGAGACTTAGAGAGTCTAAGGGATTAGTTAAAGTTAACACCTCATAACCTTGCTGCTGCAAAATAGCCTCTATAGTCTCACCAATCGTTGTGACTTCGTCAATACATAATATCCGTGCCTTATAGTCGGACTCTACTGCAATCATCTCAGTATTAATACTTGATTGATTAGTAATTGGATATACTAATTTGAGCCAACCCTGTTGGACGTAGGGATATATTACCTTGGCAATTGTCAAAATGTCTCGGTTGAGATAACGAGAAAGTTGACGTAAGGATGTTTTCCCATCTGCCCAATGCTTGAGTTTATTTACTGTTTCTGCTGGTAAAGATGAGTTTAATTGAACCATCTCAGAAAGTATGGGCACTTGATCGGCAGACTCAATGTGAGGATACAACTGCTGCCAATGTTGCAGTTGCTTGGCAATTTTACTGACTAGCGGCCCTATTTCCCAAGTGTTTAATTGTGGAGTCAGGGCCGGGCTGTGTTGGAAGATGAAACTACCTGTGTGCAAACCCACTAAATCAAATAGCGTTTCATTCACCAGACTATGCATGATATTACGCGCTACCTTGGGGTTAATCATATTTTGCTCTAAAAGTAACCAAAGATAGCTATATTCTTTTATATTCAGTGGATCTATGGAGGCTAGCTGGATTTCGTTGAGCTGAGTCTCCACACGATAATGTCTTAAGTAATCGTTAATCCTAGATGAAGTACCATCCCCTTCTTGGCAATAGATAATCTGGCCATTTAAGAAAAAGACGAACCAGTACTGTTGTGGTTGGTAGCAAAAGGAATGGTGATATCTATTCACCTCTTCTCTAATTTGGTTGCTATTGCGAAAGTTATGAGTTTTCACCAACAGTTGGCCAGTTCGCTGGCCCAACTCAATCAATTGCAGGATACTACGAAGATCTATTTCATTTAAATTTCCCTGCATTTAGCTCAAAGGTGCTCCTTGCGATCCTGTTGATATTCTTTAATTAATTTTGCCCAGTAATTTTTCGATGTTTTAACTAGCACCACCGATCTGCACTAAATTGATAATTTCTGCCTAATGTGAATTTGGTGTAAATTATCTCATAAGGGTTTCTAGCCTAGCCCAAAATTACACTTTTGTGAGGATCTACGAAATTACAAGGGTTTTCCGGCTGGATTTACATTTTATGTAATTTGTTGTATACAAAGAAAATTACTGCCTATCCAAACATCTCTAGCAATAGAATACGTTCAGCAATATTCCTTAATTTTTTGTAATAAACTTTGATGAAGCTAGTAATCACACGGTAGCCATCATTATTACCATCAGCACACAATATAAAGGCGCGATCCAGAGTCAGCGCATCTAGATTTATATATATCAAGGCGTGATATGTCATGTCTATAAATAGTTTTGCCAGTTTTTTTACCTAAATAGGGTTAAATCAAACAGGCTAACAGAATTATCTATGGTATAAACCAAATCACGGACATCAAGTACACAAAAGGACTAACGGTGTGCTGTATTTAGCAGAAGTACAAAAGCAAAAAGGCGGCTTACTTAGTGGTAGTTCCAAAACCGAATTGAAACTGCTGGCTTGTCAGCGAACCGACCAGATTTGGAGTACTGTGTCGGAAGAAGTGATTGCGGCAGAGGAAGCAAGCAAATTAAATGATGGTGCATTGGTACTAGTAGAAGTGAATCCCAACCGCCAAGTGCAACGGATTCAAGAAGCTGGGAGACCACTTGTTAATATATTGCAGAACTTTTCTCGCCAGTTAGAAAAATTTAAGCTCAAGGAAGACGAAATCGATCAGTGGAAACAATCACTGACATTTCAGGCGCAAGAATTGAATCGCCGTGAAATGGACATGGAAGTCCGTATGGATCAGTTGCAACAAATTGAGGATGATTTTCAAAAGCTGGAGGCGCAAAAGCAGGAATTTGAAGCCTCTCGCCAAGAAATTGAAAAGTTGCAACAACAAATTGAGCGCGATCGCTTAGAACTTTCAGGCGCTTGGGAGCATTTGCGGGGTGAGCAGCGCCGTTTGGAGGAATATCAAGCAGATGCCCAGCAGGGTAAGGTTTTAGACGAGGAGCAAAGTCGAGTATTAAGTGAGTTACTAGATCGCTTGTCTAGTCGCGTAGCTCCTACGGAGACAGTACGGGAACACCTGAATTTTGCTGTTGAATTAGTCGAAAAGCAGCAAGCTACTCTTAATGAACACTGGCAAAACCTAGAGCAGCAAAAAACTGTAGCGACTCAACAGCAACAAGAAGTAGATAGCTTTGTCCAAACCTTGAGCGATCGCCAAAATGCTTGGCAAGAAGCACAAAATTCTCTACAGCAACAAACATCTGAATTAAAAGTCAACACTGCTATCCTGACAAGCAAGCAAGAATACGCTCAAATATTGAAAGCACAATTGCAAAGCCAAGAAAATTTATATCAGCAGATTCAGTCCTTGGCTGCAAGCTCCAGTGACATGATTCTTTGCGAAGTAGATGTTAAAGCTTTAGAGAATATGTCTTTAGAGGATCTGCAAAGATTAGTGCAAGATTTGCAGGAGAAATTTGATATCGATTCTAGCTTTGTCCACGATCAGGAACAAGAACTGAAATATAAACAAGAAGCTATAGAAGACCTAAAAAATAAGATTCACCAGGCATCCGACCAAGACGTGATCAATTTGGAAATGGAACTGGCAGATGAAAAAGACCTCTACCAAATGCTCAATGAAAGCTTGGTAGGGCAACGTCGTAATTTACTACAACGGCAAAATTTACTTAAACAGCACCAAACTCTGCTCCTACAGCGACAAGGGCATACGGTTAGTCATGAGCCAGAAGCTGCCAAAATTGATTTGAGACCAATTCTTTTGCAAACTGAAAACCAGCGACAACAGCAATCTCAAGATTTGCAAAAATTGGAACGAGAGATTGAGCAGTTACGTTCTGGTATTGAGCTTGCCCAAGGGATGATTGATAATCAAAGCCATGACTTAGAACAGCAGCACCAAGAACTAAAAACAATGGAGGAAAATTTACAAACATTGAGAACTGCAACTAGTGAGTGCTGGGGTAGGGTGAAGCTTTACCAAGAAGCATTACAACCAATTCAGGACTGTCTGGATGGTTTACGGCAGAAGTTGCAAGCAATGGTGGAAGCTTTGGCTCAAGTTCAAGAAACTGGAGATTATCAACTCCAAGCTATTAGCCAAATGCGCCATACTCTTCTGGGTTTAATATCTCAGCCAGAACTACTAGCATCCTGAAAAGGATAAAGTATGAAGTATAAAGGATAAAAAACTCCAACCACAAAGGGATGGAGTTTTTGGCCATAGAGAAGAAGTTATATCGTGCCAGTCAACAACAGAGCCTAAAGGCTTCAGACTTCATTCTTGATATCTATCCAATCACCTGCAACTTGAGCGATCGCGCCTCCCGGAAATGGATCGGTTTGGGAACGATTGGGTGCTGTAATTAAAGCAGTTAATTTTTCAATATGTTCAAAACTGGGAGCATCAGGGAGTATTTGTTGTAATACTTGACGCATGACTCGACGCTGCAACGCTACTGGTGCTTTCTGCAATATACGACGATTGAGCCTGAGGGGAAAATTATCTGGATTTTCTGCTGTTAGCGCTTCTGCTTTCCACTTTTGGGCCGCTGTCTCTAAATATTCCACTTCTGCTTGCAATAGTTCCGCAGTTTGGGCTAAAGCTGATTCTACTTTAGGATTAAAATGTGCTTGTAAATACGGTAATAACTCGTTGCGGATGCGATTGCGGGTGTATTTTAAATCCTGATTTGTGGAATCTTCCCAAACTGGAAGATGGAAATCATCACAAAATTGTTTGGTTTGTGTACGAGTAATTTCTAACAGTGGCCGTACTAAGGTAATGTTGAGAGCCAGTTGACGTTGCCAAGTTAGAGCTTGTAAACCATCTGCTCCCGTACCGCGCATTAAATTATAGAGAAGAGTTTCAGCGCGATCGCTTGCTGTGTGTCCTGTGACAATATAGTGATAATTATGCTCCTGGGCGATCGCACTTAAAGCCTGATATCGCCAATCGCGGGCAGCCGCTTCACTAGTTAAAGCCTCTTTTGCTGTTTCTAAATAAAATAATATGTCCCAGCTTTTAGCTAGCTGCTCTACATGAATGGCATTAGCTTGGGAGTCTTCACGCCAGCGATGATCGCAGTGAGCAATACCTAAATGCCATCCCCACTTTGGTTGTAAGTCTAATAGTAATTTTATTAAGCACAAAGAATCTTGACCACCGGAAACTGCGACTAATAGGCGTTGGTTTCGCTCAAATAGATGGCGCATTCGGATAGTTCGATGAATTTTTGCATGAAGGGGAGTCCATACCATTATGAAGTTTGCACGCCAAATGAACGCAGAACATTTTATATTTTACCTGTATCATTTTATATTTCCCTACCCAGCGACACTAAAAAAGCTGCGCCAATCTATTTAACGCAGCTTTTAATTAGTATTTATTTAAAATCTAAAAAGTCGAGCTATGTTGATCGTCCCAGCATTTATTGTCATGCCAAGTTCTGTTAGTGTATTGGCATTCTGAGGGATTATCAATCCAAGGAATAGATGTCTCGTGTGCTGAGGTGTTTTGGGAGGTAAACAATGATGAGACTGAAGAGGAAGTGGATGAAGATGACAAGAAACGGAAAGTAGCAAAACTACAAATTGGTAAAATTATGAGACCTGCGACGCAAAGTAGAGTGTTGTTTAAAGTCCAAGTTTTTTTGCTGCTTCTTGGTTGAATAATTTTTTTTGCTTGTTTGGAATTTAATAACCCCATCTTAATCCTTAAAATCTAAACTTGCTGGTATACATTAATCATCTTTCAAGTTCATTCTATAGACGTATGTTGAGAATAACCATGAGGATATTACGGTTTTTGATTTTTTAGACTGTAGATAGTGAGTAGGATTAACTAAAATATATCCTGAGCAAAAGTAAGTTTTTATGCTGAAAGTATTTAAAGATTATATATGTATTTAATAAACACTTTATTTGTTTGTTATTGATTAATCGAGAGCAAACTTTGTAGAAGTTATATTATTAGTGCAGGCTTCCGTCCCTGAAAATAGAGGGATTTGATGAAATGGGTGAGCAATGATCAGCCAGATTTGGATAGCAATTTAAATCAAATCTAAATATTCCCAACATCGCTCCAATAGTTAATTCTCTGTTAAAAAGCAATGTTTTAAATTAAATTTTCGACAGATTGCTGACATTTTACTTCAGTGAAAATTACTAACGAATTTTTACTGATATTGAGCCAGTAATTTGGGATGGTACTCCATCCGCTAGGATCTCAACAATCCAACCACCGCACAGAAGCTGAGGTCGTAGAAGAAGATCAGAAATCACTTCCATATAGCTTTTAGGTGTAAACAACGAATTTCTCAATACTTCCTCAGTTTCACTAAAAAAACCTCCCATAAAGGGAGGCTCATACAGGAAAGCGGAGATAATTTGTCAAACTACAGCCGGACGACAGCGATCGCTCCTCCGATTGCGGAGAAAATAGCGGAGACAACTGCTGTTGCAAACAACCACCAAGCGGCTGAAGCTGCGGCTTTGCGGGTTTCTTCGGCTTGTTGCTGTGCTTGATGCTTGACTTGTTCTAAGCGGCGTTGCGCTTCTTGGTGTAAGCGTTCTGCCCGTTGTAAAACTGTGTTGCGCGCTCCTTCAATTTGGTCAATAATCCGGTTGGCATCTTCTTCGGAGATATCATCACGGGAACTGATCAGTGCTACTAAGGTATCGCGGTTGAAGGAAGATAGGCGATCGCGTAAGGAATCAAATCCAGCTTGTGGATCGTCAAATAGTTGGCGAACATCTCGCTTAATACTATCGTAGTTGAGTTCTGGGCGCTCCAATGAGTTGAGGTAGTTGCGGATGCGAGCAAACACGCCATCAATCACATCTTGGATACGGCGCTGAATACCCCGTACTTGTTCTACAAATTGTTCTTGCACGGAGACAATATTATCTGCAATTCTCGCTGCTTCTTCATCGGAAATATCTTCGCGGATTTTCAGCAGAGCGATAATTGTGGAACGGTCAAAGTGTGCGAGGCGATCGCTAAAACTTTCAATCCCCACCCGTGGATCGTGCAATAACAGTTGTAAGTCGCGCTTGATACCTTCGGGGTTGAGTTCTTCTTTGCCAGTTTGCCGTAAATACTCTTCTAAATAAGCTTGGAAGGTTTCTACTCTTTGCTGAGTTCTGGTTGCCAGACGACGCGGCGCACGCACAAAATTGCGAATCGAATGTTGTACGGAATCAATGACTTCATTGACCTGTTGTTCGCTCAAGTCTTGACGTTGACTGAGTAATTTCACTAGGGTATCTCTGTCTACCTGGGATAAGCGACGGCGGAGTGCTAAGGCTCCTTCTTTGGGGTTTTCAAACAGTCTATTTAAATCGCGTTGAATACCTTCGGGATTGAGTTCGCTTTTGCCGGTATTACGCAAGTAATCAGCGATGGTACTGCTAACAGAGTCATATTGCTCTTTGGCTTTATCTGCTACAGCTTGGGGTGTGTGGCGGATACTATGCCATGAGTGTTCGACAGTATCAATGATTTGATTTGCTTGGTCTTGGCTGATATCTTGGCGCTGACTCAACAGTTGTACTAAGGTATCGCGATCAAACCGAGACAAGCGTGCCTGAATTGCAGTCACACCAGCTTGGGGATCTTCCAGCAATCTTTTGAGATCGGCTCGAATTGCATCGGGGTTGAGTTCGCCTTTGCCGGTATTACGCAGATATGATTCTAAATTCAGCCATAGGGTTTCTGCTTGATATTTTGCTTGATCTGCCAAACCCTTAGATTCGATTAACACGCGATCGCGTTGTTTTTCTAAATCTTCTAGAATCCCGTTGAGTTCGTATGGCTGAATGTCGTTGCGTTGATAGAGTATTTGCTCCATTTGTTGGCGATCAATCGCAGCTAATTGCCGTGAGAGGGTTTCATAATCTGCGTCTGGATCGGACAACAGGGGTTTAAAATCCCGTTCAATACCTTCAGAAGTTAAATCAGACTTACTGGTAACAAGTAGGTAGCTGGATACTCGGCGTTGCAAGTCTTCTACTATCTCTCTTTCTTCAGCAGCAGTCACAGTCACCAATACTTCTCGGCGAACAGCTTCTAGCTGATCTGCAATGCGCTGAATTTGTCCTTGGGTAAGCAGTCCCCTCTGTTGCAAGATGTTAGCAAAATCATTGCGGGAAAGGCGCTCTAATTCTCGCCGTACAACTCCAGGATCTGCTGCTGGATCATGGATGACATCGCGGAATTCCTGGGCAATTCTTTCGCGGCTGAGTTGCCAAGCAAAGGTATTAGAAAGATAATTTTCGACATCAGCCCGAATGGGACTATAGGGTTGAGACGCTGCGGGTAAACCTAGCTTATCGGCTTGTTCGCTGATTTTGTCTTTAGCGGTGGACAGGGATTGCCAAATTTTTTCTACATCTACATCTGATAAGTCTGTTCTTCCTAAAACAATACCTGTTAAAGCAGATATTCCTTGCTGGAGTGTGCTCTGAATTGGCCCAGGGGTGGCTTTTTGGTCAGCTACTTTAGCGTCACGAGTTTCTGCAATTAATCTTTCTAACTTGGCGTTGAGTTCATCTGTTCTGCTTTGCCCTGGCGGTAAGGATTTCAGATAATCAACTAACTCTCCAAGGCGGTCTTGGGCTGGTGCTTGCTGACTAACTACCTGCTGCCAGAGTTTATATAATGTGTCTGAGATGCGTTTAACATCGCGTTTAGATAGGTCTGTACGGCTGCTGACTAAATCAATAAACTTTTGGCGGTCAATGTTGCGGATGTCAGGGCTACCTGCGATCGCTTGAAATTGCGGGTCTTTCAGTAAGTTTTCAAAATCGCTGCGGATTTTGGATAGATCTAACTCTGGCGGACGCAACCTGTCTAGGTAATCCTCTACATTTTCTCGAATGCTTGTGGGGTCAATTCCGCTTCCTAGTTCGCGGCGCATGGCGGCGGCGGCGGCTTCGGCTGTGGCTACAACTTGGTTATTCACAGCTTTTGCGCCTAATGCAGCTGTAGCTGTCCCCATAATTGCTTGAAAGCCAGAGGTTGCTGTGTTAACTACTGAGCCAATTAAAGAACCGACTGTGGTGGAACTCACCCACATCAGTAATAAGAAGTAGGCTCCCCAAATTACTAACCCTAGAGTTGCACCCAATCCTGGATCTAATACCAGGAGACTGAGTTTAACCGCTAAGTAACTAGCAATTAATAGAGCGACTGTCACCGTGACCAAAGTCCAAATCCCTACAGCAGTACCAATTTTACGAATTGTGCCGCCCAAACTTCCGGCTTCATTATTGGAATCTGAGTCAGAGGAATGCCCTAAGTAGGAAATACCAGCTGCTAGGGAGAGATTTGTTAATACTAATTGGAATGCAAAGGCGAGAATTACGCCGGAGATTAAGGCAATAAAAAAGCGCGGCCCAGAAGTGAGAACCGATGCTTGTGCTGGTGAAATATCTGAGGTGGGGTTAACTGGAATCTGTGCCACCCATAAGAATGGCTTGTAGAGTCCCAGCATAATTTCTGTACTTTGAAACATTTTATTTCCTTTCTCTAAGCTTAAATTTGGGGAAATTAAGGATTACGTTTGCAGAAACTCTGTATTTATGGCGATACCTAACTCTTGTAAGTCTCAGAATCGTGGAATTTGGGTATGAAGAGCATCTCTCCACAGTTTGAACAACATATCTAGCGTTAGGTAGAAATTTAACTAGCCAAAGGGAAAATATTCGTTAGATAGCTTGCAAAAATTCGGATTTATTACTAGTTAAGGCAGATAGATGGCTATATTCAAGAAGATTTTTTTATATACATTGATTGTGCAAGGAAATTATTTATTTATAGGTATCCCTGCAAAACTAAATTCCCGCAATTATAAGTTTTTATGTTGTCTGTGTTACATTTATTTACAAATATTTTTTTATCACCATCTTAAGGTGGATATCTAAGTTGCGATCGCTTTTAAAGCTTCATCCATAAGAAGTGCCTATTGTTTGTACCTATAGACAGAAAGCAATTTGTTTGTAAATCGTTACATTTAAGTTATGAAACAAATTGTTAAGGGAAAAATGGAAACTCGTTCTTCCACAGATTTACCAACAATTTCTACAGAATATAACGGCATAGATCGTAATGCTTTTGTATTCGGCTGGACACCACAAGCAGAACTTTGGAATGGTCGTTTAGCAGCTATTGGATTTTTAGCTTATTTACTTTGGGATTTAGCAGGTTATAGCGTTCTTCGGGACGTATTACACCTGATTAGTTACTAAAGATTAAAGACAGAAAAAAACGCGCATTGGAGTAAAAAAATGGCAACTCGCTCTTCCACTGATTTACCACCTGTCGCTACAGAATATAACGGCGTAGATCGCAATGCTTTTTTGTTCGGTTGGACACCACAAGCAGAACTTTGGAATGGTCGTTTAGCAGCTATTGGTTTCTTGGCTTATTTACTTTGGGATTTAGCAGGTTATAGCGTTCTTCGCGACGTATTACACCTGATTGGTTACTAAAGATTAAATACAAATAAAAACGCGTAATTTTGGAGTAAAAAAATGGAAACTCGTCCTTCTACTGATTTACCACCTGTTGCTACAGAATATAACGGCGTAGATCGCAATGCTTTTTTGTTCGGTTGGACACCACAAGCAGAACTTTGGAATGGTCGTTTAGCAGCTATTGGTTTCTTGGCTTATTTACTTTGGGATTTAGCTGGCTACAGCGTTCTGCGTGATGTATTACGCATCATTGGCTATTAGATTATAGCCAATTAGTAGAAAATTAAAATTCCCGATTTCTATTTTAGAAATCGGGAATTCTGTCATATCAAAATTTATTTATCTAGAAATTAACGACTACCTAAAATTTCAGAGATTGCCGATACAATATCAAGATAAAAATTGCCGCCTACTGCGCGAAATAATTCAAATTTAGAGCCAGGCGAACCAAAAAATGGTCTTAAAAACCAGCCTAATTGCACACCTACAAAGCCATATAAAAATAGCCAGGATCGTAAAATAGTGGTGCGAGTTTTTTTACCAACTTCATCTTGTTGCGAAAGTAACTGCATTCCTTCATAGAGGAATTTCACGCCGAATATACCTGTGATACCAAAAATTAACACATTCAGCAGTTTAAAAAATTGGTAAGAACCAGGCGCAGTGATCATAAAAAATAGCGTCACTGGTGCCAAGCTGAATAAAAGTACGCTGATTACAGATACAGCAGTGAGCAAAACGACAAAATGCTGTTGAATAGTGCTACGGGAACCAAATAAAACATTAAAAAAGAAGAGAGTTGGGAAACAAATAATTAGCGTTAGCAAATAAAAAGCTGGGAGTTTGATAGCGCCAGATAATGCTTGTCCCCAACTATGGGATGCACCGATAATTGCACCGTAGATAGCAAAACAAATTGAACTGGAAACAAAGAGAGCACTGATTTTACTTTGTAATCTTATTCCCTGGCTAATTTCTTCTAAAAAACCCTGGCGATCGCGGAGTAAACTAATGAGAATGTTAAACTGTTTATTTTTGTAAGAAGGCTTATCAAGCATAGTGGTGTAGTAAATTAATTAACGATTAATTAGAAATTGCACCCTGCATAAAAAAGCTTGTCAATTACATCTGATTTTTATTACTCAGATTGAGTTAACGTAATCCTAAGAGGTAGCCAATAGCTTGCAGCACACTTAGGTAAAAACTACCTTCTCTATCTCTAAATAGTTGGAATATAGAACCAGGCGTACCAAAAAATGGTCTGAGAGTCCATCCCAGTTGGCTACCTACAAAAGCATAGAGAAATAACCAAGATAGGATAATTTTGCGGCGTGTATTGCTACCTTCATTGTCTTGTTCTAAAACTACACTTGTGGCTTGATATAGAGAGGAAATACCAATAAATCCTGTAAAGCTAAATATTAAAACATTGAGCAGAATTAAAAACTGATAGTTATTAGTAGTAATTAAGAAAAAGAGCGTGATTGGTGCAAAGCTAAATAACAATACGCTAGTTACAGAAACCGCTGTTAATACCAGTGCAAAATGCTGCCCAAAAGTTCGCTTAGAACCAAAAATAATATTAGAAAAATAAAGGGTGGGTAGACAAATTAGCAGGGTAATTAAATAGAGTGCAGGTAGCTTTACAGCAGAAGATAAAGCTTGCATCCAGCTATGATATGCGCCAATAATACCGCCGTAAATAGACAAAAATAGAGAACTACAAACCAATAGAGAAATTATTTTACTTGGTAATCTTATACCTTGAGTAATTTCTTCTAAAAAAGCTTGGCGATCGCGCAGTAAGCCAATCAGTACTGCAAAGTATTTGATCCCCGAAGATTGCCGTTCAATCATCTTAGCTCCTCACACAAATTTTTTATCCGGATGCTACTAAATATCGCCTCTTGTTTGGACTGTCAAGAGTCAAAAGTCCAAAGTCAAAAAGTTGCAGGAAAAATTTTTGACTCTTGACATTTGACTCTGGATTCTTATGAAAGATATTGATGATGCATCTCAGCTAGAGTTTTTATTAACTTATTCATCTGCATAATCGCTACCAGAACCGAACTGCCAAGCATCAAATAAACGATGCCAATAATATTGTTGTTGGCTTGGTAAATACTTAACTAATGTTTCTAACATTGGACTTAGCCAAAACAAGGCAGTATAAATACTTAAGTTTACATAATGCAATATCCAATCCAGTAAATTTATTAAACCTACTTGAGGAATTATTTTGGCAATTAATCCTGGATTTGCCAAACCTGTTTTTACAAGTGTTTGCGTTAATGCAGGAAACTGTACTATATCTTGTAGAAATGGTTTGATTACTTTAGTTCCTAACTTTTGCATTTCTTGAAAAACAACGGCAAGCAATTGGTTAATTTGCTCTGGTGAAATATTTTGATTTATGCCCACACTCATCGCTTTTTGAAATAACCAAGTAACGGCTAAACTAGGTTGATAAGGTTGCAGTAAAGCTAGGGCTGTTGTAGATAATTGTTCGCTTTGTAGTGCTTCTTGAATCCCAAATGTTAACCGCTTGAGATGTCGTACCATTGCACCAAAGCCACCAAAACTTAAAGGCGATTGACTTCCACTACTATCTCCTATTGGCAAAATGCGATTCCAAGGGGTTTTGAGGGGACTTTGGCGATAGGTAGGAAAGAAACCAAACAGTGCCCGTTGAAATTTTAAATTGCTTAATTCCACACCCTGATATTGTGGTAGAAGGCGCAAATATTCCTCAAATAAAGCTTCTAAACCTAAGCGCTGGGGGTGTGCATCCATGTATGTAAACAAGTAGGTTGTTCTACCATCCTTCGCTGGGAAAGCTTCCCAAAAGTACTGACATTGATTTTGCAAGGATGTAAAAGATAACAACAAGTCCCCACTGTGATTTTCCGGAAATCCTTGGGCACAACTTCCCACCACTAAGCATAATGCATCAGGTTTTTGGCCTTGACGCGCTTGTTGAGCGATGGGAGAAAGGTGTCCCATTGCATCAATTAATAACCTTGTTTTGAATTGGCTATTTACCATCACCCCATTGGGATGAACTACAGCTTCACTTAGGGGTGTGTTTTCCCATAACGCGCCACCAGCAGCTAAAAATCGCGTTTTCAATGTTGCTAAGAGATAGACTGGATCGATACCAATATTAAGAACATCTTCTACCCATACCTCGGTACCACCTTGAAAGCTAACACGGGCTGGGTTATATTCAGTGGCGATCGCTTCCTCTAATTCTGCATTGGTAAGTAGATTTAATTCCAAAAATACTTCTAACTCTTTGCGCGAAATATTCCATTCTTGTTCTCTACCACGCAAAATTCCCCGTTCAATCAACCCAACCTTGAGTCCCTTTACGGCTAAGGCGCAACCGATTAAAATTCCCAAGGTTCCACCGCAGACAATTACATCCCAGTCCACAGTATCTAATAGTTGAGGGTTTTCTTTCACTACCATTGGTATTGGTGCTTGATCAGCCCTGAGTGATGCTAAAGTGCGATCGGCACGACGTAAACCTTCTATGACATTTCCTGGTAGTTGGGAGAGAATATCTTCGGTGATGCTCATACCATTTTGGATTTTAGATTTTGGATTTTGGATTGGAAATTACTGTCTCTGTCGGGATTCTGTTAATCCTTCTGTCCCAATCATGTTTTGATTTGTATAATTATTGTGCTGACTAGGCTAGGAATTAGGCAACTAGCAATGACTCTACAAACAAGCGATCGCCTAGAATAAGCAGCACTTCAGTAAAATTATGTAACTGTTATCTGCCGTAACTTAGTATATCTTTGTACTCTTTTTGGAAAGTATGGAGTATAACGTATCAGGAATGATACTAGCTAAGTATTTTCCTGCATATAGTCAAAAAAATTAAACAGATAGAACGTATGTTTAAACAAACTACCATACTTTCCGCAACGGCTGCGATCGCACTACTATTTACAGGTTGTGGCGAGAGCAAGGTTGCTCAATGTAACAAAATAGTTAAAGTAGCAAATCAAGCAGTAACTATAGGTCAAGACTTTGGTAAAAATCCTAATAATGCCAAAACAGGTTCTAAAGCCTTAACTGAAGTCGCAGGTAAAATAGACGCAATCACTACAGAGATGAAAGCACTGGAAATTAAGGATGAAAAGTTGCAAGGCTTTCAGCAGCGATTTACCACTCTTTATCAGAGTACAAGCCAAGGATTAAAAGATGAAGCCAAAGCTTTAGATAAAAAAGATTTAGCTGGTGCAAAACGTTCTTTGGTAACTCTGAAAAAGAATAGTACGGAGGAAAGTACTTTAGTAAAAGAAATTAATACTTACTGTTCTGGTAAATAAGTAGGTTGGCGAAATTAAAGATAACTGGCTGAGGCTGTCATTGGTCATTAGTCATTAGTCATTAGTCATTGGTAAGGATTTTAAACCTATTTACGTTTATTAACATAGTTGGGTTTATTTTTACCGACTTACTTAATTAGTTTTGAGAGTTAGGAGTCAAAGGTTAAGGGTGAAAAGTATATGTAAAGTTTTGTAGGGGGAAAGGGAAAATCTTTCCCCTTTTTCTTTACCTTTTTTCATATATTTATGTTGATTTCTGCTGACCTATTTATTGCATTCAAATTAGAATTGGTATAGTTGAGTTCTGCGCTACGAGGACAACAAAAAATGGAACTCAAAGCAGTTGCAATGCAAATTCCTGAAGGCTGTAACTTCATATTGGGACAAAGCCACTTTATTAAAACAGTGGAAGACCTCTATGAAATTATGGTCAATATATCTTCACAGGTAAAATTTGGGATTGCTTTTTGTGAAGCTTCAGGGCCATGTTTACTCAGAACTACAGGAAACGATCGCACTTTAGAAGACACAGCAATTAAAAATGCTCTCGCTATTGGTGCAGGCCATAGTTTTATAATTTTACTTAAAGAAGCTTATCCAATTAATTTCCTCAATGCCATTAAGCAGTGTCCAGAAGTTTGCTCAATTTTCTGTGCAACAGCAAATCCAGTAGAGGTAATTGTAGCTGAAACCGAGCAAGGAAGAGGTATTCTCGGTGTAGTTGATGGATTTTCACCTAAAGGCTTAGAATCGCCTGAAGATGTCAAAGTACGTCAGGGATTTTTACGTCAAATTGGTTATAAGCTTTGAAGGTGGATGAGGGAGATGAGGGAGATGAGGGGGATGAGGGAGAAATAAATAATGAATTTTGACCTTTGACTAAAGACGCGATGAATCGCGTCTCTACAATTCTTGGTTTTTTACCTAAGCCAAACTCGCTTTTTATTGAAATATTTTCAATAGTAAAAAATGAGGGTGAAAAATGGCTATGAATTATCGAGAAAAAATTATTGCTTTGTGGACAGTATTTTTATTAGGCATACTGTTTCATACACAACTTGGGTTAATGCCTTTGTTCCACAGTTTATCGGTTGCTGAGTCACAAAAAGCCACAACCATGAATGAAATTTCGGTAATTATGTGGTTAATGTTGGGATTTTTTGTGATACCAATGTTGGTAATTATTGCGACTGCTTTTGCTGATTCTAAACGCTATAGAGTGATTCATTTTGGATTGACTATATTTTACAGCGTGATGAATTTACTGCATCTGATTCTTGACTTATTTGTAACACCAATTTTTTGGTATCAAATTGCTTTAATGGCAATTTTATTTGGTGTAGGTTTACTATTAAATGTTGTGGCTTACCAATGGCTGCGATCGCCCCATGAAAAGGGTAGACAATGGACAGAACCATTAACACAATCACATTTGTAATTCGTAATTCTTAATTACGAATTATTAATTTATCTTTAATATCTGACCATTTAATGCATTTTAAATCTGGCAGCACTACATTAGCAGCACCAACTCGTTCAACTGGGCCGAGTCCTACAGCCCACATTCCGCCAGCTAAAGCGGCTTCCACACCTGCGGTTGCATCTTCAAAAACTACGCATTGTGCTGGCGGGATTCCTAGCAATTTGGCAGCGAAGAGAAATAAGTCTGGTGCTGGCTTGGGTTTTTCTACACTATAACCATCGGCGATCGCATCTACTTTATTAGCAATGCCCAATTTATCGACAACGGTTTGGGCATTTTTGCTGGCGGAACCAATAGCGATTTTAATCCCCGCTTGTCGTAGTTCATCAAGAAGTGCGATCGCACCTGGTAATAAATCTGCGGGTGAAATATTCTCAATAGATTCCACATAATAGCGGTTCTTACGTGCCATCATCTCTTGAATTTGCTCTTCTGAATACTGTCTATCACCTATAATCAGCATCAGAGATTCCCGCCGCGAAACACCGCGCAATGCTTCGTTAGCTTGGCGATTAAAGGGTATACCTTCTTCATCGGCTAGCTTTTGCCAAGCGCGATAATGATATTCTGCGGTATCTGTAAGAACACCATCTAAATCAAAAATTACTCCTCGAATATCCGGAGAATTGGATTCTTCCATAGTCCCTATTCCTGGCTGTAAATCAAAATCGTGCCACTTACCACGCCAATGTAATTTGAATTTGAGACGCGTCCAACCTGGGGGTAAGTGGGGCTGGGCTACAGGGCCATTTTCCCGCATTTGAATGCCACCAAAGCCAAAAATTACCGCTTGCCAAACGCCACCAGCACTTGCGCCGTGAATTCCATCGTTAGTATTACCCCGAACATCTTGCAAATCTACCATTGCGGCTTGCATAAACCGTTCGTAAGCTACATCTGATTTCCCTAAATCTGAGGCTAAGATGCCATGAATGGCTGGGCCGAGGGAAGAACCATAGGTGATATCTGTACGGGGTGCATAGTAGTCCCAGTTAATCTGCAATGTTTTTTGATTGTAGGGCGATTCCTCTGATTGCCGCATCAAATAAAGCAGCATTAAAACATCTGGTTGCTTGAGTACTTGCCGCTTATTTGCACCATCAATACCTAAGATAGCTTGCATGGATCGTGTGCGGGGTTCATACTTACTCAAGTCGATATCTTCTAATTGGAAAAATCCCTCGTATTGTTCAATTAACCCTGTGTCTGGATAACTGAGAATCCAGATATTAGCGATGATATCTTCCCAGCGCGATCGCTGTTTCCTACTCAAATGCAATTGTTCTTCTAGTTCCTTGGCTTGTTCTAGGAAGTTGGCGCGCAGCCAATCATCGATGATAATTGCCTTTTCCAGATGCCATTGCACCATGCGGTTGGTGAAGGTATTGTTATGGACAAACTCGTGATATTCATCTGCACCGATAACACCGCGAATCTCATAACGTTCGTATTTGGGGTTAAATTCCACCCGGCTACCCCAGAATATCGCCGTATCTAACACAATTTCTGCGCCACAGTCTCGCATCCACTCATCATCACCAGTGGCTTGCCAGTAGTACCAAACAGCATAAACGATATCTGCACTTATATGAATTTCGCGATCGCGGCACCAAATCCGCACGTCTTCGCCATAAGGATCGTTTGGTAACGCCCAGCGGGGTGTGACTTCATCGCCCGTATCTGCACTTTCCCAAGCAAACATGGCCCCTTTATAACCATCATGGGCGGCTTTGCGTCGTGCTCCTTTTAAAGTATGGTAGCGGTAGCTGAGAAGGTTACGAGCAAGCTCTGGTTGTGTATATATAAAAAATGGCAGTATAAAAATTTCTGTATCCCAGAAAACATGACCGTGATAACCGAAGCCTGAAAGGGTTTTGGCGGGGATACTTACCTGATCATCATTTCGTCTGGCTGCAATTAAAAGCTGAAATAGGTTGTAGCGGACAGCAAAAGCGGCTGTAATATCGCCTTCAATTGCAATATCACTTTTTTCCCATAACTCATTCCATGCTTGTTCTTGGTCTTGGAGAAGGGTTGTATAGTTAGGAAGAACAGCGAGTTTTTCCCGTGCAGCTTTGTATGGTGCTTCTACATCCCGTGAAGTAAAAACTGTGACAATTTTTTCTGCCGTTACTGTCTGATTTGCTGTCGCGGAGAATGATGCACTCAAGGTAGGATAACCAGGCGCACTGTTAACTTGTAAAGTTGTCTCAGCGCCAAAAATTTGCAACCGTGTCGCCATTCCAATATCAATGCATGAGTTGCGGGTACGACGATGTAACCACACGCCTTGGTCAGTTTTACCTTGATCTAACCATTCCCAGTGATTAAAACCAGGGTTTTCCGGATAACCGTTAATGCTAGCTTGAATTTCAATTAAGCCATCAAAATCTAGGGGTGTGATTTGGCATCGTTGCCCTAGAATATGCTCATCTGCCATACTAGCGAAACGCTCAAATTGCAGGTCTACCGTACTTCCTGTAGGACTGCGCCAACGTACAGAACGGCTAATTAGACCCCGACGCACATCAAGTTGACGTTCGTATTGTAATATTTCTCCTTGATCCATACGGAAGCGATCGCCATTGATCGTCACCGTCAATGGTAACCAATCAGGACAGTTAACCAGTTCTGTATAGACAACCGGAACCTCATCATAAACACCGTGGATAAATGTAGCCGGTAATGCACGCATATACCCTTCTTCAAAGCTACCGCGTGTACCCAAATAACCATTACCGATTGTGAAAATGGTTTCTCTAGCATGTAACTGATCGGGGTTAAACTGGGTTTCAATTAAAATCCAGTCTTTATAAATAAAATCGTGATAATTACCTGTTATATCCATCGTACATGTCTTGAATTAGTTCAATTGGCATTTGTCATTTGTCATTTGGTATTGTCTACCTTATCTCTCTCATCTTCCTAAACTATCGCCTTGTATGATTTTCTAAAATTTTATCCGCTCTTGGTTTATAAACTAGATGGAATAATGTTTCCATATAGCGAACCCTAGCTTCGGTGTTTTCTGGCGCGACAAAGTTCCAGAAACTATAAATTTTCGCTAGCAAAAGTAACTGATTGGTGTGTATATTCCAGTTATATTTACTGCGAACTCTTCTGATCATCCAATTGGAAGCTTCCTCCCAATTTTCAGGATGAATATCACATTGATTGCAGAATTCTACAATTTTATTTGCTGACCCTTCTAAATCTGTAGGATTAAGCGTAAATTTATGTTCTCGTTCATCAATAATTTCTAAAGCACCGCCAAATTGTGTGGCGAAAGTTGGTAAACCAGAAATCATTGCTTCTAAAATGCTTCTACCAAATGCTTCAAAGCTGGCAAAATGGACATAAATTCCTTTTTTATCAGCTATGAATCGATAAGCTTCGCTAATATCACGTCCAGGGAGACGCATACCTAACCAACGGATATGACCGTGCAGATTGTATTGGTTTATAATGTCGTGGAGTTTTTGAATTTCTGCGGCTTCTTCTGTATTAGATGCTTCTGATGGATGCAATTTACCTGTTAAGATAAACAAATTGCAATGGTCTTGCAAAGCCTGACTTTTACCAAAGCATTCAGCCAAACCCGCCAGATTTTTAATAGATATCATCGGCGCTAAAGTTAAAATTGGTCGCTTATCAGGGTTTTCTAAATGACCGAGAATTTGCCCATCTTCTTGATAAAAAAGTAATTCGTTGAGATGTTGACGAAGATTCTCATCTCGTTTTCCTACTTCGCTGTTGGGAAAGAAGATACTCTCGTTTACCCCTGGCGGAACAACGTTAAATTTAGCACTAAATAAATCAATACCATCAACTACATGATACAATTCCGGCATGGTAAAACATTTGTATGACTCATACTGTCCCATGCTTTCTGGCGTACCGACAATTTCTTGGTAAGAAGAAGTGACGATGAAGTCGGACGCATTCATGTTAATCAAATCAGCACTATACTGGACTGAAAGATGGTATTGTTCTTCGAGATTTTGCCAATAAAGATTGCTGAACAGGCGTTTCGGTTTTTCTAAAGAATGGGCAATATGACAATGGGTAACTTTCAGCTTTTGCGATAGCAGAAAAGCGACTAAATTCCCATCTGTATAGTTACCTATTAAAAGATGTGGTTTGCTACCTTGAAATTCAGCTAATATTTCTTGTTCTGCATCTTGGGCAAATGTTTCTAAATAAGGCCAAATTTCATATTTAGAAATCCAATTATTTGTAACTTCAGGATTAAATTCTCGGAAAGGTACGCGCAGAATCCAAGCATTTTCTGTCCCTTCGATTTTTTCCCGGCGGAGGTTACAAAATGTGCCTTCACAGTTAGGAATTAGCCGGGTAAGAATAATTACCTGCGGCTTAATTCCTATCACATCAAGACCAGCAAGTTGAATTTCTTCCCACAGTTTATTTTCTAAACTGCGCGCTTGTTCTAGAACATAAGCAACTTGACCGAGGGTTTCATCTCTACCTAAAGCACCTTCTTGACTCACCCAGCCATGTATAGAAATGAGAACAACCCGAAATACAGCGGGAATCCTGGACACCAATGCTTCTAACATTGCGGGCTGTGGGTTTTCAATTAGTCTTTGGAATAGTTCTAGAGTTTCTCTCACTCGTGAGACAGTGTTACCCCAGCCTGGTTCAAAACCGAGTTCTTGCAAATCAACGCGAAATTTCTCGTAAGGTGCGTCAGGGTGTTGCTGGCTGAGAAATTTCATGACTTGCTGCATTTGTTGGGCTAGATGATTACCCGATTGAATGCGATCATTAATTAGCAAGCCAATACCATCGTATTGCAGCCGATGGAGAACTTTAAATAGTACATCTAAACAGTATTGGGGGTCTGTTAATACCTGGCTGCACAAATAACGGTTGAGAAAAGCTAGACCTTGACCAATATTTCTTGGATCGCTAATCGTTGGAGAATTAGCATAAAAAGGGTGCAGATCTATATCTAAAATGTGAGGTTGGTAGCGATTTACTAGACGGTCTCTTACGTCTAGCAAATCCTGGGAAGTCATTAGCTCAAATTGGGTCAATTCATCTGTTAATTGCCAAACTTCCTGACTAGCAATTCTCGGACGCACAACAAACCAAACACTGTCATCTTCCAAAATAATTTCATGACAATAATGAATTAATTGACCGATAGAGGAAGAATGATAAAAATATGTAGGCTTTTGGAATTGTTGGCAATAGTCAGCAAAAGCTTGTAAAATCTCGTTCCTAAGAAAGTAACGCTTACCTGTAGAACTGAGATTAAGAATTAATTGATGCAGCGCACTTTTATCGTCACTATTTAAAGCAGCCTGAACTAGTTCATACATAGATGAATCCCAGAACTCTAATTAGGTCACGACCTCATTTATTTCTCTCCTCAACAAAGATAGTTGTAACAACTGTTATTTAGAGGTGCATTTCCTTTCTAATATTAGTTAAGGATAATTTTTTGGGCTTCTAGCTGAGGGAAGAGATGTATCAATTTTCTTCAATAATTCAGATATACTAATAGATAGTAATTAAGATTTGATTCGCAGATATTACTTGCGTAGTTAGGTAATTGAGCAAATGGAACAGGGCATATCAATTAGAGTATACCCAATACTTGTCGGTTAAGGGCAAAAGGGGAAGGGAAAAAGGGGCAAGAAAAAACCTTTAACCCTTACCCTTTCTCCTGCGGAGACGCTACGCGTAGCTTGCTTAAGCGCAGGGGTACACCTTTTCCCCAAACCAAATTCCGACTTGAAAATCCTTAACCGAGCAGTATTGAGAGTATACCTAGCTTTGCAATAATCAAATATAAATTCTATACAAAATTTAAGTAAGTGCTATTAAACGTAATTAAGTAAACTTTTGTAGCGTCAAAAGCGTAAAGGGTTTGCTGCTTAACCTTTACGCTTCTTTATGTATTTTTGTTTAGCTGATGCGTTACGCTATCGCTAACGCATCCTACGTGAACTTCAAAAATAAAATATGAGTCTTATAATATGCAACCAATTTAAATCAATAATCCCAATAATATAAGACTTTCTTAACTACGAATTACGTAGCGCTTTGCGCTTTCCGTAGGGTATTAAGAATTGCCAATTACTTGGTAGACCCTGATAACAACACCCTTGAAGTCGTTTATCTTCTACACTGTAACTAGAACAACTTTTAATTGGTTGCCATTTTGGCAATTTCCTAAATAGTACCAATTTAAATACTTTCAGCGACAGATAAATAATTTAGAGGGCAATGCCATATCCCTACTCATCTGTTAAACTCTTTTTTCAAATTGGTATAAACATAAATAAGGGCATGGTAGCCCCATACCCTTATTGACAAAATTGTAATTAAACGATTTTTTGGTGGAGAGATATTAATACTTGCGTAAAATGGTAGACAGTGAACTTTGTTTACGAAGATCCAATAAATCTGCCAAAGACTCTTTGCTTTTCTCCATACCGTATTTCGGTTCTGGTGGTAGAACTGTCGTCAGAGGTTTTGTTTGAGATTGCATAGAAGCAAGCGGCGCAAGTGATGGGGGTGGGACAAATACTTGCGGATTGCGTGAAGGTTGTGGTTCTACTCGAGATAACTGGCTGGGTACAGAACGGGTAGGATAGCGTTTAATATGCTTTTGCCCTTTTTGCCCCTTAGCTGGACGGTTGAGGACGCGTAAAATTATTAAGCACCCACTAGCACAGCTAAAAGCGATCGCCATTATCAGCCATAAAGGTGTAGGATTGCTAGTTTCAGAGGGCGTATTGATGGCTGCTTCAGCTACAGTTGCTACCTCTTGGTTCTTCTCTGGTTCTTGTTGTGGCTGACTTATATAGCCAACAGAACCGAGATAATGCAAGGCCAGCACAGCACTGGCAAAAAATGTTGCTGATAACCCAATCAATAACAGCCAAGGATGGCGTGCGAGGATTTGTATCAGAACTTTTGAATTACTGATGACGCTCGATTTACTCTTTGTCAGCTCTGGAGTTGCCCCAGTAGATTGGGTTGCCTCGTGCTGTACACTCTGACTACTTTCCATAGATTACTTTCAGATTTGTACCCCTCTCGATCCAAGATCATACTGGAGGATTCAGGTATCAGTAGCACAATTTTACAACAAAGTAACTTTTACAAACTGCTGAGGGGAATAAATCTGATAATTTATGACAAAAACTCTACTTTGGTCGGGTTAACTCTGCCTTTCAACCACAGTATCTCTTTCTAAAGCTAGTTGAATTAATCTATCCACTAGTTCGTGGAAGGGAACACCGCTATACCCCCATAATTGGGGATACATACTAGTTGCGGTAAACCCTGGCAAAGTATTTATTTCATTGATCAAAACTTCGCCTGTAGCTTCTACATAGAAAAAGTCTACTCTTGCCAAACCAGCCGCATCAACAGCAGCAAAAGCTTGTAAAGCCATGTCTTGAATTTGACGCGCGATCGCATCTGGTAATTGAGCAGGTATAAATAAATCTGCTAAACCTGCTGTATATTTTGTTTCGTAATCGTAAAAATCACTCTTGTAAGTAATTTCTCCAATTACCGAGGCTTGGGGTTGATCGTTGCCTAAAACAGCACATTCTACTTCTCTAGCAACCACTCCAGCTTCTACAATGATCCGGCGATCATAACTAGCAGCATTATCTAACGCCGCTTCTAATTCTTGGCGCGATCGCACTTTCGCAATCCCCACCGATGAACCCAAGTTTGCAGGCTTGACAAAACAAGGATAGTCAAGGTCAGACTCAATTTCGTCACATAATTTCGGAAATACGCAAGGATTAGACCAAACTTGCGCTCTGGTTACGGCTTTGTACTTAACTTGGGGTAATCCTGCTTGAGCAAAAGCAACTTTCATGCCAATTTTATCCATTCCCGTTGCCGAACCTAACACCCCAGAACCAACAAAAGGCACTTGCATCAGGCTGAGTAAACCTTGAATTGTGCCATCCTCACCATTAGGCCCGTGCAAAATGGGAAACCAAACATCTACTGCTTGGGTTTGCAGTGGAAATTGCCAAAGGTTAGGATTAGCAGCAGGATTTTGAATAGCAGCGCCAGATGCTAAAACTTGTTGAGCCACATCCCCAGCTTGCCAGAAGCCATCTTTTTGAATATAAAAAGGTAGAATTTCGTACTTACTAGCATTTTGCTCTGCACTTAAGGCATTAGCGATCGCCCGTGCTGAACTAATCGAAACTTCATGTTCCCCAGAACGTCCGCCAAACAGCAACCCTACCCGCAGCTTAGTCATCTTCAGTACCTAATAACGCTTTATCTCGCAGATAGCGTATCACAGGTTTGTTATTTGTCATTTGTCATTTGTCATTGGTAATTGCTCCCCTCATCCCCCTTATCTCCCTCATCTCCCTCATCTCCCTCATCTCCCTCATCTCCCTCATCTCCCTCATCTCCCTCATCCCAGTCCCCAATCCCCAATCCCAAAAATTATCCTGGAATGAAGACACTACTCATTGTCTGAACTTTATCAAGTTTGTTAATATGCCTGGATGTCAGAAACACAACATCGCTTGCACAAAAAACTCGGATGGTCTTTGGATGAGCGAGATCCAGGATTCATCAAATCAATCATGCCGATCATGGGGTGGTTCTATGACCACTATTTTCGAGTTCAAACTAGTGGTTGGGAGAATCTACCACCCCAAGAACAAGTTTTATTTGTTGGTTCTCACAATGGGGGACTCGCGGCTCCAGATATGCTGATGATGATGTATGACTGGTTCCGAAAATTTGGTGTAGAGCGGCCAGTCTATGGTTTAATGCATCCGAAAGTTTGGGAAGTTACTCCGCAAATAGCACAATTGGTAGCTAAATGTGGTGCAATTATGGCTCATCCCAAAATGGCCTATGCGGCTTTGCGCTCTGGAGCTAGTGTACTTGTGTATCCTGGTGGTGCGGAAGATGTTTTTCGACCTTATGCTTTACGGAACCAAATTTATTTTGCGGGGCGACAAGGGTTTATCAAGGTAGCACTGCGGGAACGAGTACCGATTGTCCCTGTGATTTCTGCGGGTGCTCATGAGACGCTGATTGTATTGACTGAATGTTATGACATTGTCGCGCAACTTCACAAATTGGGAATGCCTTGGTTGTTTGGTATTGATCCGGTAGTTTTTCCCATTTATTTAGGCTTACCTTGGGGTTTATCACTCGGCCCATTGCCTAACATACCCTTTCCTATCACTATTCATACAAGGGTTTGCCCACCGATTAAATTTGAGCATTATGGTAGAGAAGCGGCGTGCGATCGCGAATATGTCAATGAATGTTATGAATTAGTTTTAAATAAAATGCAGCATGAGCTAGATCAATTAGTCAAGCTCACTAGCAATTCTTAATCAAATTCATCTTAGAGGCTTCCAGAGAATCAATTATTTAATTTACTCAGATAATAAATATTGTTATTTTTCTCCCGGCTTAGACAGTGATGGGAGATTTTTTATTAATTGAAAGTCCCTAGCTCTGACGCATCTGCTGAGATAGGGAGCAAAAGACTTTGATTTATACTTTACAAACTATAAATGATAGGATCAGATGCTTTTTTTTGTCAAAATGATAAAGAGAAGTAATTAAAATTTTGACATACATAATTAGGGACAGTTCACATGGCAGGGATGACGCTCGATCAGCTACGCATCTTTCTCGCTGTGGCGGAGCATCTACACTTTACTCGTGCAGCGGAAGAGCTATATATTACTCAACCGGCTGTTAGTGCTGCGATCCAAAGCTTAGAGCAGGAATACCGAGTCAAGCTGTTCCATCGCATAGGCCGTCATATTGAGATTGCGGAAGCGGGTAAATTACTCCAAGAGGAGGCGCGAAAAATTCTCGATCAGGTGAGTTTGACAGAACGCGGATTACGGGAACTCAACAATCTGCAAAGAGGGGAATTGAAATTGGGATCGAGTTTGACAATTGGTAACTATTGGCTTCCGAGTAAGATTAGCGAGTTTAAAAGCCAATATCCGGGAATTTCTGTTAACTGTACCCTTGCTAACGCAGAGACGATTTGTACAGGAACAGCAATGGGACAGTTTGATTTAGGTTTGGTGGAAGGGGATGTGAAGCCAGAACTGCAAACAACGATGGACTATGAAATTATCGGGAGCGATCGCTTACAAATTGTGGTCGGCAAAACGCACCCTTGGTTTGAGCGCGGTGAAGTTGAACTCATAGAACTGACTCAAACTCCTTGGGTGATGCGGGAACCAGGTTCGGGAACACAGCAGAGATTCGAGGAAGCTTTACAAAATTGGGGGATAAACCTTAGCCAACTTGATGTCATGTTAGTTTTCAACAGTGGCGAGATGGCAAAAGCCGCAGTAGAAAGCGGAGTAGGTGCTACAGGAATTTCTGAGTTAATGGTAAAAAAAGAAATCCAACTGGGGACTTTGCGTACAATCCGAGTTCTAGATAATAGAAATAGCTCTAGTATGAGTGTAGAGATAATTCGACCTTTTTTTAAACTCAAACATAGACAACGTTTTCAAACAGCTCTTTCCAAAGCTTTTGAGAAAATGCTAATAACATCACATTTGCCTAATTCATCACTAAGTTCGTCAATATTGGCTCTGGAAAGGCAAGTCTCTTAGTTGTACATCTGCTTTTATTGATGTTATTGGATATACCCGAATAGACAATAAAGTTGTTAGACATAAAACCCTCTAGGGTAAATATAGAGAGGGTTTTACGTCTATTTTTTTGTTCAATTAAGTGTAACAAGTGTAAAAAAAATTAATTTTACCCAACAGACAAATAGAATCATAAATTACATTTATTTTCGGCAATACATAGGCAGCGATCCCAGCCAAGCAAGATTAGAACATTTTCCGCAAGGATTGAAAAGGCAGTAATAAATGCATATATATAAACTTATTTTTACCACTTACCTTTCGGTAGATTATAGATAACTACAAAAGTAGTATATTTGATCAAGAATGTTAGATAATTTGCCATCAATCATCATGCTAAATCAGTAAATCTAAAAGAGTTAATGGTAAAAATTCAAGAGTCAAGGGTTACGGTTTAAAAGACACTTAGGGAACATATGGGTTTAAAGTCCTCATTGAAAACTCTTGGACTACTTGCCCTTGTAGCTCTGGGGTCACCAAAACAAAAAGGAGGAGATTGAAAATTCTATGAGGTTAAATTCAAATTAATTTTTACTTAACTTTTTTTGAGGTTCCTTATATACCATGACATCCCCTAATTCACCTACTGATTTTGAAGAAAGCCTTCCCGAATCATCATTTGAGCCACCACCAAAACAAAGGCGGTGGCTTCGGTTATTGTTAGCTGCACTCTTATTACTGGGTGGTGCTGCTTTAGTTTGGCGTTTGGTAACCCCGCAACAGCCAACAGCGCAAACTAACGCTCAACCGCCAGGGGTAAGAGTTAAATTAGCCCCCGCACAAACAGGCACAATCCAAGAAAGTTCAGATTTTATTGCCAACCTAGAGTCTCGGCGTTCAGTCAGACTACAACCGAGAATCCAAGGTCAAGTCACTCAGATATTTGTGCGATCAGGAGATAAAGTAGCGGAAGGTACGCCAATTATTCAGGTAGATCCAAGGCAGCAACAAGCAGCAGTGAGCGGGTTAAATGCAGGGGCCCAAGGGGCGAGAGCGCAATTACAAAATGCTTTAGCTACACTTAAATCATTACAAGCCGATCGCCTATCGAATGTTGCTGATGTGAAATTAAACCAGCAGGATTATGACAGGTATGTAACCCTTGCTGCGGAAGGTGCTGTCTCCCGGCAGATCAGAGATCAGTACGCTAATCGCCTAGCTACATCTAAGGCACAACTCAACGCCATAGATTCCAAAATTCAAGCACAGCAGGCTAGTGTATCCCAAGCAGAAAAAGCTTTGCAGCAAGCTGAGGCTAATACTAAACAACAAGTAGTTGAGCTGCAATACTACAAAATTACTGCTCCTTTTGCTGGCACTGTTGGCGATATTCCCGTAAAAGTGGGAGATTTTGTGAATACTTCCACGCAATTAGCTACTATCACTCAAAATCAACCATTAGAAGTCAACATTTCCATCCCACTAGAGCGAGGGGCACAATTACGTAAAGGATTACCTGTGGAAATCATGGATGCTCAAGGACAACCTATAGGTAAAAGCCAAATATTCTTTATTTCTCCTAGTGTGGGTAATGGTACACAAGCCATACAAGTGAAAGCGCTGTTGAACAACTCGCAAGGTACATTGCGAGCTGATCAATTAGTCCGAGCAAAAGTGATTTGGAATCAAAAGCCAGGAGTTTTAATTCCCACAACAGCAGTATCTCGCGTAGCTGGAGAAACCTTTGCTTATGTAGCGCAAACAGAAAATGATCCCCAAGGTAAACCGCAATTAGTCGCGCGGCAAAAGCGAGTCAAGCTAGGCAATATTCAAGGTAATAATTACCAAGTTCTCGAAGGATTGCAGCCAGAAGAACAAATTATCGTCTCTGGTTTGCTGAATTTGAGAGATGGCGTACCTGTAATTGCAGAGTAGGGAGGGGGATTGGGGATTAGGGACTGGGCACTGGGTACTAAGAATTTTAGATTTTAAATTTCGGATTTTAGATTTAAACCTCATCCAAAATTGCAAATCCAAAATTGAATTGCCCCATGCCCCATGCCCCATGCCCCATTACCCATTACCCATTACCCATTACCCATTCCCCATTCTTCATGTTTGTCGATTTCTTTATCAGGCGACCTGTATTTACAAGTGTCTGCTCTATCATCATCCTTTTGGTAGGAGCAATCAGCATTCCCACCCTACCTACAGCACAGTATCCAGAAATTAGTCCGACTCAAATTACTGTGACTGCAAACTATGTTGGTGCTAGTGCGGAAGTTGTTGAAAATACTGTGACAACGGTATTAGAACGCCAAATTAATGGCGTTGAAGGCTTGAAGTATATGACTTCGAGCAGTAGTAACAATGGCAACAGTACGATTACAGTCACATTTGATCCATCACGAAATAAAGATATTGCCGCAGTTGATGTGCAAAATCGCGTTTCTCTGGCGGAACCGTTGTTACCAGAAGTGGTGCAGCAAACTGGAGTGACTGTCACCAAACAATCGAACAATATCCTGTTAGCGATCGGGTTGTACTCTGATAACCAAGAGTTCGACAATGTCTTTTTAAGTAATTACGCTGACTTATATATCGTCGATGCTGTAAAAAGAATTAGTGGTGTGGGCGAGGCACAGATTTTCGGGGAACGGCGTTATGCAATGCGTTTGTGGCTTGACCCCAACCGTCTAGCTAGCCGCAACCTCACTGCCCAAGATGTGATTGATGCCCTCAATGAACAAAACGTGCAGGTGGGTGCAGGGCAAATTGGTCAGCAGCCAACATTGCCCGAGCAAATGTATCAAATAGACTTGCAAGCTATCGGTAGGCTGACGGAAGCCGCGGAATTTGACGACATTGTGATCAAGACCGCAAGCGATGGCACGCTGATCAAGATGAAAGATGTGGGTCGGGCGGAATTGGGAGCAGAAAACTATAACTCCTTCCTGCGATTTAGAGGCAACGAAGGTGTAGGTATAGGGATATTTGCTACTCCCGGAAGTAATGCCCTAGATGTTGCTAAGGCCGTGAAAACAGAAATGGTGCGACTAGCACAAAGCTTTCCACCAGGCATGAAATATCAAGTAGCTTTTGATACAACATCCTTTGTGGAAGCGTCCTTGGCAGAGGTGGTTAAGACGCTGATAGAAGCGATCGCTCTTGTGGTCTTGGTAATTTTCCTGTTCTTACAAGACTGGCGCACTACCTTGATTCCGGTGATTGTCATTCCCCTAACTTTGGTAGGGACATTTGCCTTTATCAAAGCTTTTGGCTTTTCCATCAACACCCTGACCATGTTTGGTTTAACCCTCGCTACAGGTTTGGTGGTGGATGACGCAATTATCGTAGTAGAGAATGTCTCTCGCTTAATTGAGGATGAGGGAATGCCTCCTCTTCAGGCCGCGTCTGAATCTATGCGAGAGCTATTTGGGGCAGTAATTGCCACTTCTCTCGTACTAATGGCTGTATTTGTCCCTGTTGCCTTTTTCCCTGGCTCTACAGGACAGATATATAAACAGTTTGCGCTGACGATCGCCTTTTCGATGGTGATCTCTACATTTTTAGCTTTGACCCTAACTCCTGCGCTTTCGGCTTTGTTGCTGCGTCCCGGACAAAGGCAACGTGGTTGGTTAGGTTGGGTTTTTGAGCGCATTAACCGTTTTATTGATTGGACACGTCGAGGGTATGAGCGATCGCTGTTTCGTTTAAATAAGCTCAGAGCGATCGTTGTCCTCTTATTTATGCTGTCCTTGGGGTTCACAGCTTGGCTTTATACCCGCGTACCCACAGCATTTATCCCCGACGATGACCAAGGCTATTTCATCACCATTATTCAAGGGCCAGAAGGCGTTTCCCTGAACTACACAAGTAAAGTGATGGCTCAGGTAGAAAAAGAAATTCTCAAATTACCAGAAGTTACAGGTACCTTTGCGATCGGTGGTTTTGGTTTTAGTGGGAACTCTGCTAATAGTGGGGCGATTTTTACTACCCTCAAACCTTGGGAAGAACGCCACGAACCAGGACAGTCAGCACAAGCCATTATTGGTAAATTAGCCGGGGTGTTTTCAGCCATTCCCGAAGCCAGAATCTTCCCAGTCAACCCACCATCAATTCAAGGTTTAGGCAGTTTTGGGGGTTTCCAATTTCAGCTACAAGATAGAGCTGGTAACAGTGGTTTGAATACGCTACTGCAAGTCATGGGTCAGTTACTCGAACGTGGTAATCAGACACCAGGATTACAAGCCGTATTTAGCACATTTAACGCGAATACGCCGCAAATGCTGATTGAGGTCAACCGCAACAAAGCCAAAGCCTTACAAGTTCCTGTAGACGAGATTTTTAATACTCTCCAAAGTTACTTAGGTTCGCGGTATGTCAATGACTTTAACTTACTCCAACGAACTTATCGGGTATATGTGCAAGCAGACGCGCAATTTCGCTCTAATCCTGAAGATATTGGTAAATTGTACGTTCGCTCGGACAACAATCAAATGATTGCTCTCAGCAATCTAGTGAAAGTCACTTCCACTATTGGCGCGCAAACAATCAATCACTATAACTTGTTCCGTTCAATTGAAATTAACGGTTCAGCCGCACCAGGTTATAGTTCTGGACAAGCAACCACAGCAATGGAACAACTAGCCAAGCAGGTTCTACCAGCGAGTATGGGCTACGAATGGTCAGGAATCGCCGCCGAAGAACAAGAATCTGGCGGTCAAGCACCGATCATCTTTATTTTGGGGCTGGTGTTTGTATTCTTAGTACTGGCTGCTCAATATGAGAACTACGTTGACCCGTTGATTATTATGCTGGCAGTACCCCTAGCTATTTTAGGCGCACTGTTAGCACAGTCGATGCGTGGTTTACCCAATGATGTGTTTTGCCAAGTGGGTTTAGTAATGCTGATTGGTTTAGCCAGTAAAAACGCGATTTTGATTGTAGAATTTGCCAACCAACTGCGAGAACAAGGCGTTTCACTCACTAAAGCCGCCATTCAAGCATCACAAGAGCGCTTACGACCAATTTTGATGACTTCCTTATCCTTTATTTTAGGGATTTGGCCGTTAGTCAATCCCGTAGGTGCAGGTGCAGCCAGCAGAAAATCACTAGGTAACGCTGTAGCTGGTGGGATGATTGTTTCTACTTTATTGAGTTTGTTTGTAGTGCCAATTTTATATATCGTCATTGGCAAAATTCGCGATCGCTTTCGCCGTCATCCCCAGCATCCACAATTACCAGAATCTACCCAGGATGGCAAAGTAACTTACACAACTCACCACTAAGGCTAAGCAAGGGAGCAAGGAAAGTTCATGTAGGATGCGTTAGCGATAGCGTAACGCATCTACATTCTGTCAAAATTTCTTAATATTGAATTGAATTATGACACCTTTAACAGGAAAAGTTGCAATTATCACTGGTGCATCACGCGGTATTGGAAAAGCGATTGCACTCAAGTTAGCTAGTAACGGTGCATCAGTTGTGGTCAACTATGCAGGTAATACCGCCAAAGCCGAAGAAGTTGTGGCTGAAGTTACTCAGCATGGAGGACAAGCCATCGCTATCCCAGCAGATATTAGCCAAGTAGCTGAAATTGAGCGGCTGTTCGCTCAAGCTATTGCCAAATTTGGTAAGGTCGATATTTTGGTGAATAATGCTGGCAGTATCGTTTACAAGCCCATAACGGAAATCACAGAAGCCGATTTTGATAAAATCTTTGCTGTCAACGTCAAAGGTACATTTTTTGCCTGTCAACAAGCTGCCCAAAAGCTAACAGAGGGAGGACGGATTATTAACTTCTCCTCCTCAACCACAGCCATGATGCTACCAACTTACAGCGCTTATGTCGCAACCAAAGGCGCTGTAGAACAAATCACGCGAGTATTAGCCAAAGAACTAGGTACAAAGAAAATTACAGTCAACGCCGTTTCTCCAGGCCCCACAGATACAGAACTGTTCCGCGACGGTAAAAGTGACGAACAAATTAACCGTTTAGCCCAAATGGCCGCTTTAGGAAAATTGGGAGATGTGCAAGAAATCGCCGATGTAGTAGCATTTTTAGCTAGTGATGAGGCGCGATGGATTACTGGGCAAAATATTCGCGTTAATGGCGGAATTGCATGAGCTGAAAATTATTCTGAATATTTATACTCAAAACGCTCATAGGTGAAACAATAAAGAAGCGGATGAGACACAAGAAACGACTCTTAACCTTTGACTCTTAACAAATAACAAATGCCAAACGCCAAATAGCAAACACCCAATATAATGGCTATGGCAGCTAACCAAACAGGTGAGTGAATATGAGCTAAAAAACGTTGTATTAAAACGTTGACAACGTTTATATATATCAGTTAATTCACTGAATTTTGGCTTCTGTTTTCCCCACAAATCTCATTTTGCAACATCCTACAATTATGGATTTGTCAAACTTTACTACACTTCAAAACTTAGAAGCTGCCTTCGGTGGCGAATCGATGGCGAATAGAAAGTATCTGTTTTTTGCTGATGTGGCGCGTAAACTTGGGTTTACAGACTTAGCGAAACTTTTTAAAGAAACAGCAGATCAAGAAACAGAACACGCTTTTGCACATTTTGTTTTGCTACATCCAGAATTAGTTGTCAAAGATCCAGCTGCATTAACGGACGAACAAAAGCGAGAAATTATGTCTCGTTGCTTATCTTTGGCAATTGAAGGCGAAACTTATGAATACACTACAATGTATCCAGAATTTGCCTCAGCTGCTCAACGCGATCGCGACAATCCCGCAGCAGAAGAATTTCTCAAACAAGCAAAAGAATCTAGCGAACACGCTACCACATTCCGCGATGCAGCCCATCGTTTTGGTTTGCTCAAATTCATCGAAAACTACCACGCAGATCGCTACGCTGAAGCTTTAGAAGTATTAAACGGTGGACAAGCAGCAACCAGAGTTGCAGGAGAAGATCCCAAAACTCGTAAATGGATTTGCAGACAATGCAGCATGATTTATGATCCTGTTGTTGGCGATCCCGATTCAGGAATTGCTGCTGGTACAGCTTTTGAAGATATTCCTGAAGACTGGCGTTGTCCAATTTGCGGCGCAACCAAAAAGACCTTTAAACCACTTGAGGAAAAACTTGCTGCCTAAAATTTTCATATAGCAGTTATTGTTGCAATATCACACTTTGTAAGGGCATAACATTGTTGTGCCCTTATTGCTATTAATAACAAGAAAAATTTTTATATCATCCAAATTGGTAGAAATATTAAAAATAATTGAGACAATTATCCAATTTTAAATAATATTTACAATCAATAAAAATACACGGAATATTGCATTATTGTTCCAAACTGTTATTAGTAGGTATAGGTTACCATATTGGTGAGTTACAGCAATAAAAAATTAACCGCATATAGAAGAGGATAAATGCAGATAAATTTGTACTTTACTAGAATAATAAATACTATAATATATTTTAATTTTTACCTCCGCTTCGTAATATTAAGGTTTGAATTTAAGCGATTGCAAAATCCAAAAAGGTACTAATAAACAATGGTTATTAATCAAAGCCAGTTAAAATCAATATTGGCTCAACATAGTATTAAATCAGATACCCTAGAATTACTCTGGGAAGTTGACTCACAAAAAATATATGGCTTGACGGTTGCTGGTTCAGAAGCGATTATACATTGGCAACAACTGCGTCAGCTTGTAGATGAGACAGAACATTATCCTTTGTTGCTAGGAAATCGAGATGAAGTTGAATCTCATCGAGAAACACTAAAGTTTTACAGTCAAGATTCCTCAAGCAATCAATTATTAACTGTTTTGGAAATCATTACCCAAGCAGATGCTTTCAATATTGATGAGTGGTTGAATAATAAAGCGCAACAACAAAGGGAAGAAAGAGCAGCTTGGTCGGCAGATTATAGTAGCACCATAGAGATGCAGAATACTTTAGATCCATTGACTCAAGCAGAAATTGGCGAGTGGGACAATTTAATTTCTGAACAGCCGGAAAGGTACACAATTCCCTATAATATTTTGACGCGGTTACCACATCCAAATATAGTATTAGCAATCATTCCCACTACATTTAGTTGGCAAGTTCCAGCTTTTCTCAAATTTGGTAATTGGAATGATTGCCCTCTACCAACAATACACGTGGGATTGATGAAATACTGGCAGCAGAAATATGGTGCAGAAGTAGTTGGTATTACCCATGATGTAGTAGAAATGTGCGTTAATCATCCTCCCCAAAATTGCGAAGATGCATTTCGCCTTGCTCAAGAACAGTATATGTACTGCTCTGATATTGTAGACCAAGGTGTAGAAACGCTGAATAATTTAGCAGCTATGTTGCTAAACAGACAAATTTGGTACTTCTGGTGGGATTAAGCCCATAGTAAAACAGAGTGCGATCGCAACCAAATTATTGAGTAATTGAAGTTTAATACATAAATTCCTGCATCAGATTGGGAGTATGCAACCTCTAGTTGATACTCCCTAAAGCTGAATTTGGGGATAAATATCATTGCTTTTTTGTCAAGAGATTATTTTACAAATAGTTAAATTCTTCAGGGCTACAGAGAATATTTATGCTAATAGTATCTGCGGTATTTGTGATAACACAACAGATACCGCTTCAGCAATCGCAGAAGAAGGGGATACTAGCTACATTATTAATCTATGGATAATAAAAAGTGCATTCGCCTAGAGTGCAGTTAGTGCTAGCTTTGCGTCACAAAGAAAAGGCAAGGAATATTAATTTAAGCACCAGATTTATTTTGAGGTGCTGAAATTTTTAATTTTTAATTTTTAATTACCCTAAGGACTTACTCTGAGATTTTTGCGGAAAAATTACACCAACTTTTGTAGCTTGCAATCATATTAATACCAACCCGAACAGGGTGACAGAAATGGAAAAAATTATTTGGTTTGTATTAGTGCTAACAGCCATAGCAGTATGGTTCTTCAGTCCCAGCATTATTTGGCAATATATTTTCTTTTTACGTATGCCCTTAATTATGGGTTTATTCCTGCTGCTTCTCCCGAAAGCTGCCAAAGATTGGCTACCAGCCATACTCAAAAATTTATTTGTGCTGCGGAATAAATGGCAATTAGCCGCCGTGATTATCAGTGCGATCGCCGCCGGAATATCGGTAGTATTGGTAGCATCGATTATTATACATAATGCACCAGAGCGCTTTGGTGTACCAGTAATCCTAGAAATTTCCGAATTTTGGCAATATGCGATCGCAATTGGCTTGAGTGCATATATTTGTTTCGTGACAATAGATTTATCTCGCGAGAAGCTACAGCCGCAAGATATAAGATGGGGGACAGTTGTAGGACTAGTCGCCAGCATTGGGTTGGTGATTTTTACTAGTTTGCTCAGAAATTGGTTAGGAGCAAATGCTTTATTTAAAGAGAAAGCAGCTAGTGCTTTCTCGATGATTAAACATGGTGTAGAAGGCTATATCAATCTTCAAAATAACGAATTGACAGAAGGACATTTAACTGCGATCGCTTTTCTGTTAGTGGGCACAGTTATTTACATCGCGGTTGGTTTAATTTTCAACCCAGAATCCAATCCAGATCGTCCTGAAGCACCAGCACTTTTTTATTTGTTGCTAATTATTTCGATGGCAACACTTTTTTATGGAGGTGCAAGTTTTTACCTAGATTATTTTCGGGTTCCTGTATTTATTATTTTGCTGCTTTTCTCAGCTTTTACATATTATGCATTTGGAGTAGATCACTATTTTCAACTTGAGCCATTAACAGAAAATCAAGATAATAAGCAGGCAATTAATAGCGATGCTGAAAACTTTAAACAAATACTAGATACACGGCTACAGCACCAAAATGGAGAGCGAACTTTAGTGATTGTTTGCGCTAGTGGTGGCGGAATTCAAGCAGCTGGTTGGACAGCACAAGTACTCACTGGGTTACAAGATGAAGATTTATTAGGCAAGTCATTTACTAAAGCTATTGGTTTAATTAGTGCTGTTTCTGGCGGTTCAGTAGGGACAATGTACTACCTGGATCGCTTTATTGAAGATACTAAAAGCGATTCACAAGACAAGGGTTATCCTCAAGATCATGAATTGAATTGTATATTTCAGAGCGCTACAAAAGATAGTTTAGATGCTGTGAGTTGGGGTTTAGCATATCTGGATATATGGCGATTTATTGGCTTACCCTTCATAGTTCGTAAAAATTTTGATCGCGGTACCGCCGTTGAGACAGATTGGCAAGGGGAAATGAGGCAATCAGGAACCAAAAAAACCTTAGCAACATGGCGGAAACAAATTTTTGCAGGTGAAATTCCTATTCCTATATTCAATGCCACTCTCGTGGAAGACGGTCGGAGATTCCTGATTTCTCCTATGACTTTTTGTGAGAAAAATGAAAAAAAATATGTAGATTTCAATACGCTTTATAACGGCTATGACATAAATGCTGTGACAGCAGCAAGACTCTCTTCTACTTTTCCCTATGTTTCTCCAATTTGTCGTAGCAATCAGAATATTCCCGGTAAAAATTATCATATTGCTGATGGTGGCTATTTTGATAATTCTGGTTTCGTTACAATTGCAGAATGGCTCAACAAATGGCTCAAACCCGAAAAGCAATTGAATGTCCAACGTGTGCTGGTATTGCAAATTAATGCCTTTCCGGAAACAAGTTTTAAGAAAGATAATAAAAGTGAAGATGTTAAAGGTGATGGTGGCTGGTTTATGGCAACTATTGGGCCATTACTAGCGATGTTTAAAGTTCGAGATCCAATTCAAGCGAATCGAAATGCAACTGAAGCAGATTTGCTGAAAAATAGATGGAAAACATATCAAGACAAGTCAGAAAATAAAGATGGGGTAGACATCCAATACTTTTCTATATTCTTTCCGTCAGAAGAAGATGCGCCAGAATTTTACAAAAATGGCAGGTATCAACCACCTTTATCTTGGAGGTTAACTGATAAAGAACAAAAGGCTATTCAAGAGGGTTGGAATGAAATGAAAAAAGGGCGCAAAATTCAAGCTATTAAAAAACTGTGGCGAGAAACCTGGAGTATGTCAGACTAGGAATCCCCAATTAGGGTTTGCTGAAAAAGAAAGAAAAGGAGACAATCTCGATATTAAAAGACTAAATGCTTAAAGGTTTTTTCTTTTCTTTTTCCCAGTCTCCTTTTTCCCCTTAACCGACAAGTATTATCTCATATACCTGCAATCTGCTGTATTTTATTTGTGATTGGTGAAGAATGCTGTGTAACTGCGGCAAGTTGAGCAACCATCTCAGCACGAGAGGAAACTTCAAGCTTACGAAACATTCTCTTCAGTGCTTGTTTCACAGAATTTTCGGTAATCCAAAGTTGCTGACCGATTTCGGCGTTGGTATAACCTAACGCCACTAATTCAGCAATTTGCAATTCACGAGGCGTTAGACGATCGCACTTGAAATTATGAGATTGCGATCGCACTGTCGCATTCCAAATCGAGAGGTGCAGACACAGCCCACTTAAATCTGCTAAATTCTGGGCATCAAATGCAGTCATTTTCTGTTCACGGGTAAAGCCAATTGCACCCACTAGTTTCCCATGACTAACTATCGGCCCTGCCATGACGTGCCAATGATCGCTTCGAGGACAAATCATTCTCCAGACATGGGGTGATGTAACTAAGGCTTCATGAACCGGAGTGTGACGTTCCACCAAGTAACGTGCAACTGGGTTATGTTCGATTGATAGTGCAATGTCCAGTATTTTCTGCAGTTTGCGATCTAAAAAGCGCAGTTCATCGAAGAAGAAAATGCCACATTTTTTAGTCGTAAAATACTCACCGAGTTGCGGTACAACTTGCGATCGCAATTCCTGTTCATTCTGGGCCTGGTTGATGGCTTCAAAGAGCAACTGCAAGGAATTTCTCATGATTATTGTGTCGAAAACTGTACACGATCGAGGACTGGGCGAGCTAAGTCTCTTCTCCTAATCTTAGTTTTAGTGTAAATCACAGGAGAACAACCAATGTCTCAGTATGCTCATCCTGAAGTTCTGATCAATACGCAATGGCTGATGGATCATCTCAACGATTCTAGTGTGCGGGTGGTTGAGGTGGATATGAGTCCAGAACCATACAAAAATGCTCACATCCCTGGTGCAGTCTTTTGGAATATCTTCACGGATATCTTAACTCCCGATTTGCGGATAAATTTAGATCCTACATCTATAGAAAAGCTACTTGCGCGATCAGGTATTTCCCCTGACACAACAGTCATCGCCTATGGTAGCTATCCTGGAACCGGAGGTTGGATTTTCTGGCTGTTGCAACTCTTTGGGCATAATCGCGTATATGTTCTCAATGGCGGTTATCAGAAATGGGTAGCAGAAGGTCGTCCACTAGCAGCAGAGTTGTCTACTTTTACACCCACAAACTACCAAGCCAAAGCACCCGATGCTAACTTGAGGGTTTTGCTGGCGGAAGTTCAAGTCTCTTTGCTGCAAACAGAGCGTGTATTATTAGATGTGCGTACTCCTCAAGAGTACAATGGTGAATTATTCATGATGCAGCCGCCACAAGGAACAGAACGCGCCGGACATATTCCGGGTGCAGTGCATATTGAACATACCTTGACTTTGAATGCGGATGGAACTTTCAAGTCAGCCGAAGAGTTGCATCATCTCTACAGTAGTAAAGGGATTACGCCTGACAAAGAAGTATTTGCTTACTGTGCCATTGGCGGGCGATCGGCATATACTTGGTTTGTTTTGAAATACTTGTTGGGTTATCCCAACGTGAGAAATTATGATGGTTCGTGGAATGAATGGGGTCGCCTACCTCATGCACTGATTGAGCAATCATCAATAATTGTATAAATAGTCAGCGATTTTCAAGTAAAAAATATTCCATTACTATTGTTGACTGTTGAATGTGAACCGTCAACAGTCAAAAGTCAAAAGTCAACGGCTGATTGTTTATTTTTTCACTAATACATATGCTGTAGCATAGTCAGGCATTTGTGCAATTCGCTGTGCAAATTGTTTATTACTCTGAAAAATACCTGCTAAAAAATCGAGTTGATACAGGTTAGGTAAAAAAGCTCCACCTGTATCAGCAACCACGCCCATTTGCAGTTGCTTGCGCCCATTTATTATATTCTCAAGCACAATAATTTTACCTAAACCGACATTGAGAATATCACCAGCAAAAGTTACTCCTGGTTTAATAGATATTTTGGCATCTATTTTATAACCATAACCTTTGATAGCATCAACTTTTCTAAAGTACCAGTAGCGCTTTTGGGATGTGGCTTTTAATCCTCGAATATAGGGCATTCCATTATTTCTATCTACATTAAAATATGCTTCTGTACCATCAGTAAATTTGATGAATATTGTTCCCTGCATTAGGGCTTCTTCTAAACCTTGGCGTGTTAAATATGCAAGCGGCTCGACTTTGCCATATTCTTTACCTCCAGGTTCATAAATACCTGATAATACATCTTGTTTTGTATATTTGGTGTAGAATTTATCAGCAGCCAAATTATCTTTTAAACTATAAATTGGAATATTAAAAGTAGATGTTTTTTTATGTGAACCCGTGTGAATAAACACAGCATATTTTGTAATGCGTAATTTTTGTTGTTTTGTTTGCTTGGGATTATAAGGAGACCATTTAATAACTTTAAAATTGCTATTAATGAAATTAGGATCTTGCAAGCGAGTAGTGCGATTATTCGCAATATCTTCCTGTAAAATCGTAATCATAAACTCTAAGGTTTTCAGCACATCATCAATACTAACTCCTTGAGAACCCAGCACCCCTGTACGTAAAATATCAGGGTCTTCTTGAGCATAGTCTTGATAATATTTTCTCGTGTTAACTAGTACAGTTAATAAGTCTTTCTGATTAAAACTAATTTTAGATTTTGGTAACTTAGTTGCAGCAAAAATCTGATTAGAATTAATACTAAATTTATATTTTTTAAACTCATCAACTACATCATATTTTTTAGATGCTGAAGCAAAAGTTTGCCCTGATGTATGATTATTAGCTTGAGTAATTGCTCCTGTAAATATTTGCGGCTCGCTCACCAAATTTTGCCCATTTGCAGCAAGTATCTGAGCAGATTTCATTAAAGGAAGCAGAAATGATGATAAAGTAACTGGTTTTTCTTGTTGAGTAAAAGAGAGATTTGGCGTAGTCTGATTTGCTGGAATTAGTTGTTTATCTTTTGACTGAGCAGATAAATGATTATTGGCAAAACCAACAACTAATAAGGTAGCTAAACCTACTGTTAAGCGAATTTTTTTAGTGAATATGATACTCATGGTATTAGAAAAATTTTATTGATACATCATAATTGAACTTGGTTAATATCTGAACTAGTCAGCCTCCAAAAGGTTCCCTTTCAGCGACTTGCAATTAAATCAATGTTCCATCACTGATGAAGCAGGGAGCCGAGAGAATTAGCAGTCTTGTGCAATCCAGACATTGAGACAATTTATTTGTGATAGTCACCTCATTGCAATTAGAGAATTTGTAGTTACGCATCTGGTGAGATATATCACAAGTTAAGCAATTTTAGGATAAATGAATACAAATCGTAAGATGAAGGTGGGATAAAACCCATAAGAGAGAAAAATGAGGAGAAGAAAGAAGAAAAATGTAGAAATGCAGCGATCGCGCTGATGTTGCTAAATTAACAAGAGATAATCACAATGACAACGCTAGCTGCAATCAACAATGGTATCTACTTCTACAGCGTTTTCGGATATTAAAGGCCATTGGGCAAGCTCATTTATTGGAGCTTTATCAGGGCGGCGCTTAATCAATGGGTATCCTAACGGTACTTTTCGCCCAGATAACTCAGTCACTCGTGCTGAATTTGCTGCCCTCATTGCCAAAGTCTTTACACTTACTTCTAAGCGCAAATATTCCCCGTTTACTGATGTACCGACTAATCATTGGGCAGCCAATGTTATTAAAAATGCTTATGAAACAGGGTTTATTTCAGGGTACCCTGATAAAACTTTCCGCCCCAATAATAGAATTTCTCGGGGTGATGTTTTAGTTGCAATAGTTAATGGCTTAGAGATTGCTACTAAAATCAAACCTGACTTAGTTAATAAATTGTCGCAATATTATACAGATGCGACTGCGATCGCAGGTTATGCCAAAAATCAAGTAGCTATTGCTACGAGTGCAGGGTTAGTAGTTAACTACCCAAATCTCAAATTACTCAACCCCAATCTAGCCGCAACTCGTGCTGATTTAGCGGTCATAGCCTATCAAGCTTTGGTATATCTAGGGCAAGTAGATAAGATTAGCTCTGCGTACTTGGTGCCATCTCCAACACCACCTGTGGTAGTAGTACCTCCAAAGCCAGTAGATCCTCCAGTTAATCCACCTGTGGTAGTAGTAACTCCAGTTGATCCACCTGTAGTAGTAACTCCAGTTGATCCACCTGTAGTAGTACCTCCAGTTGATCCGCCTGTAGTAGTACCTCCAGTTGAGCCACCTAAGGTAGAAGTACCACAGAATACTGTGAGGCTAAGTCATCAAAGGGAGTTTCGCGGGGCGTGGGTAGCATCAGTCTGGAATGGTGATTGGCCTTCTAAACCTGGATTACCTGTTGCACAACAGAAATCTGAGCTAGTTGCAATTATTACTCGCTTACAGCAACTCAACTTTAATGCCTTAATTTTACAGGTGCGACCAGAAGGCGATGCTGTGTATGCGTCAACGTTAGAACCTTGGAGTGCTTGGATTACGGGAACGCAAGGGAAAGCACCAGATCCATACTACGATCCCTTAGAGTTTGCGATCGCAGAATGCCACAAGCGCAACATTGAAGTTCATGCTTGGTTTAACCCTTACCGCGCTAAGACTAGTGTCAATAGTGGAATTAATGTCAGTCCCCACATAGTTGTCACGAATCCCCAAGTCGTTTATAGATGGGGCAATCAATTGTGGATGGACCCAGGGATTCAAATCGTTCAGGATAGGGCTTATAACGTTATTCTTGATGTTGTGCGTCGGTATGATATTGATGGCGTTCACTTAGACGACTATTTTTATCCTTATCCCATATCTGGGCAAACTTTCCCCGACAGCAAAACCTATGAAGCTTACAAATCTGCTGGCGGTGGACTGAGTTTAGGTGATTGGCGGCGAGAAAACGTCAATCTCATGGTGCTGCGTCTATCAGAAGGAATTAAAGCCACAAAGCCCCATGTGAAATTTGGTATTAGTCCCTTTGGAATTTATCGCCCCGGACAACCAGCAGGTATTACTGGCTTAGATGCCTATAATGTACTGTATGCTGATGCTAAGAAATGGTTAGAGTTAGGCTGGGTTGATTATATTGCGCCTCAACTTTATTGGCGTACCGACCAAACACAACAAAGTTATCCTGCGTTACTCAATTGGTGGACACAGATAAACGCAAAACAAAAACACGTTTACGCTGGTAACAATTTGACTGAACCTAGCAACAAGAGTCGCGAAAGTGAGGAGATTGAAAAGCAGGTAATAATTAGTCGTAGCCAAGCTGGAAGGTATTCTCTCGGTAATATCTTTTTTAATTTGGGTGTTTTGATGGAAAACAGCCAAGGTATCGCTGATAGGTTCCAAACTCAAATTTATAGCAAACCTGCCATTCCTCCTACTTGGTCTTCCCAGGTGACAACAGCACCAGCACCACCCACAGGGCTAGTATATGTGAACGGTAAACTCAATTGGAAACCTGGAGATGATCAGCCAGTTCGTTCTTGGACACTTTATCGCCAAAGTGGGGATGGCTGGGTAATTCAGCGTATTTTATCTGCTGGTACAACCTTTGCCACTGTAGGGCCGGGAACATACGCTGTGTGCGCCGTCGATAGGTTAGCAAATGAAAGCCAGGGAGTGATGATTACAGTGACTTGAGCAATTTATTTAAATGATATGGGTAAGGGCACAACATTTTGTGCCCTTACGTTTAAAGAATCAAGATAAATCTATCTAAAAAGCTATTTGGCACCCCCAACGTGAAAGACAGTGAGAGTGCCAAATAGCTTTATATTTAGGGTCTTTATAATGACTGACCCCATTAAAAATGAGAGGTTTTATTGTTTATTTACAATCTCATGCAATTAAACATTATTTTTAATATTTAATTATTTCTTTAGAATGTGCAGTTAAGAAATGTTTTCTAGTTACTGTTTTGCTATGTGACATCATTAATCCCTCTCATTAAGCGGGTTTGTGCTTGTCGATAAGTCCAACTTCAGTCTGCTTAGAGTCTGTACATGGGCTATCAAACCGTAAGAGTAGATTAAAAATTATTCATAATCTGTAATAATAAAATGATTAGACATCAATCTCATCTGGAAAAGATTGTTGCAACACATCAAACATCTGTAGGGGCGCAAAGCTTTGCGCTCCTCTTCATAGGAAGTCGGCGGGAAAGTATATCCCCGACAGCCTTCAGCATAAATCTTTAACTGAGTAGTTGAGTTTACACGGGAATTTCGATGACAAATTCTGTACCTTCACCCAGAACAGAGTTACAGCTTAAACGCCCATTGTGGGTTTGTTCAACAATTTGACGAGCAATGGCTAATCCTAATCCCGTACCTTTACCAACTTCTTTGGTGGTAAACAGATGGTCAAAAATGCGATCGCGAATTGACTCTGGCATTCCTGGGCCGTTATCTTTGATACCAATAATCGCCATGCGTCCATCATCAGAGATATCTGTACGAATGGTAATTTGCTGAGGATGGGCTTCTAAATCAGCATAAGATTGCCCCTCACAGGCTGTATCTAAGGCATCAATCGCATTACCCAGGATATTCATAAATACTTGATTGAGCTGCCCTAAAAAGCATTTAACCTGGGGTAAGTTGCCATATTCTTTGATTACCTGAATGGCTGGGCGTTTTTCTGAAGCTTTCAAGCGATATTTCAAAATTAATATTGTACTTTCAATCCCCTCATGGAGATTGCACGCGACTTTTTCGGCTGTGTCCGCCCGTGAGAAGGTACGCAAACTGGTGCTAATATCTTTGATGCGTTCAGATGCAACTTTCATTGAACCCACCAGCTTGGGTAAATCGGCTTTGAGGAATTCTAAATCAATCTCTTGGGCATGATCGATGACTGCGGGGGCGAGAGTCGGATTATTTTCCTGCAATAATTGCAGATGGGTAAGTAAATCCTGGATATAATCTTGGCTATTGTTGAGACTGCCTTGAAGAAAGCCTACAGGATTGTTAATTTCGTGGGCTACCCCTGCAACTAAATTACCCAAGGAAGCCATTTTCTCATTTTGCACCATTTGCAGCTGTGTATGCTTGAGTTGCTTCAACATCAATTCCAACTTTTGGGCATAATCTTGAGATTGTTGGTAAAGATGGGCATTTTCAAGGGAGATAGCAGCTTGAGTACATAATAGTTGGATAACTTCCGTGCGATCGCGAGTAAAGGCTGCGATCGTTAATTGATTTTCTAAATATAATAAACCTATTAATTTGCCTTGATGCCAAATCGGTGTACACATCACACTTTTTGGTTGTTGCTGCATCAAATAAGGGTCAGCGATAAAATCAGTTTGAGAAGTTGCATCATCCAAAACCACAGTTTTACCACTACGTTTGACGTAATTTATCAATGTTTCCGGAATCGCTTGACTAACTTCCAATGGCACAGTGAGTTGATTTGTACCTTCGTTTGTCGTAGCAATTGCTTCGATTACCCAATTGCCATCTCTGACTACTAATAAAACTGCCTTTTTTGCACCCGCATTTGTCATCAATACTTCCATGAGAGTATTGAGCAATTTTTCTCGTTCAATTTCACTAGATAAAGCTTGTGAGGCTTTAAAAATAGTGCCAAAATCAAGATTTTTAGAAATACTGCTACTGCTACTAGATTTAGTAGTTTGAATAGTTTGATGCAGATAGGAGGATGCATCAATAGTAGAAATGTAAGTTTCGCTAAGTTGGAAGCGATGATTTTGAGCTTGAAATATCGGCAATAACAGTTCAGAATAGCGTTTTTCTAAATCTTGAATTTTGGCTTTAGCACCCCAATGAGCATAGCAATAGTAAGCTTCTTGCATATAAAATTGAGCTACCTTATCTTTACCCCATGCTAAATAAAACTTAGCTGTCAGTTCATTAGCGAGTGCAGCTTCTTGCAAGTACTGATTTTCTTTAGCCAGGGTAATAGCGCGGTCGTAATATTCAATAGCTTCCGCTTTTTGTCCTAATACTCGATGTTTTTCTGCTGCAATTAAACAGAATTTATGCTGATAATTCTCAGGAGCATAATCAGCCCATTTTCTCAGTTTTTCTAGATTACTTGTGACATATTCAACAATAGACTCTTGTTGTGAAGATGGTAAATCTGGATACAAAGCCAATTGTGTCAACAATTCATAGAAATAAAAAGTTGGAATCACAGCCAAGCTAGTAATACTGCTGAAATACTGCTTTACAACATTGGCGTTTTCTAAAGCTTGGTCATATGCGCCAAATAAATAGCAAAGAATCAACTTGCAAAAATGAGCCTGACAAATGATGCTGAATTGATTAGCAGCATAATGTAAGGGTAACATCTCTGCTTCGTTGTAGCTTTCACCTATCAACAAACAAGGATTATCTGCCATTCCTAGTAAGTTGAGAACCGATTGTTGGTAGATACTATTAAAGTTTAAGTAGGTAGTTTGCTTTAATTGTTTCATGACATTGGCGTAGTTGCTCATAGCTTGTGCTAATTCACCCAATTCTTGACCACTTAAGTAAGCATATCTACCAAACACATAAGCAGACATCATCGCATATTCAATATCTCCGGTTTCTAAACCGCAAGTGTATGCTTCTAATAAAGAATTTAAGGTTTCTTTGAGATGAACTTTCCAATGTCTAATAAAACAATTGACAGCAAAAATAGTTTTTGATTTGAGCTTCACTGCATGAAGTTGATTGACTAAATCTAATGCTAGTTGTCCCAACTCATAGCCAGCATCAATTTCGCCTAATACTCCACATAACATCAAGCCATAGGTAGCATAAGCATAGGTAGATTCTGGCGCATTACCGTAGCTGAGAGACAGTTGAACTTGCTTGAGTACAATTAGCCTAAATAACTCAGGAGCAGCTTGATAAGCAACAGAGATAATATTAGAAAGAATTTGCATCCCTGCTTTGATAGTGACATCTGTCATTTCTGGAAGTGCGAGCAAATCTTTCAAAGTTCTGTTTGCTAATAGATGCTTGGTCACATCCAATTCATGCTCTATATTGCTTTTATCGGGTTTTTTTGGTAATTCTATACCTAACATTGCCAAGACATTCAGAGCGACTTGTAAAGCGTCAAGATGTTTGCTCTGTGCCATATATGCCTGAATCTTGATGTTATAAATAGGCACTTGTTCAAGTAACAATTTGGCTTTTTGCAACGCTACTTCAGTGTAGATTTCCATTGCCGCAAAATCGCCAATGAGACACAATACCTCTGTAATTGCTTCATGCAGATCTAGTGTCAGATGATAGTGAATTTCCCAGCTATTTGCAGGTAAAGATTCCAAACCTATTTTTAAATACTCCGCTGCTACAGCATAAGCATTGGCTGCTTTGGCTTTTATCCCCGCTCTTAAATTTAAATTAATAAATTCTAGAGATGCTTGCGGTTCGGAAATTAATGTCTTGCCGAGATTCAAATGATTAACTATTTCAAATAGTTTATCTTCTTGTTTGGTTTTAGGTTTATTATTTAATAATAAATTGCCGATTTGCCAATGAGTTACAGGCTTCCTATCTTCGGGAATTAATGAATAGGCAGCTTGCTGAACGCGGTCATGTAAAAATTTGTAAGTGGCAACCTGGTTATGGGAATTGTGAGCAAATTTGGCTTCAGAATTATTACTAGCTCCCTGAAAAAACTTATAAACTTCGCTAGTAGGGATAATTAAACCTACTTGTAAAGCGCGCCACAAATTCGCCGCAGTCTCAACTTGGGACTTTTGATGGACAATCGCTAGAGTTTCTAAATCAAATAAGTTGCCAATACAAGCTGCTAATTGTAAAACTTCTTGTGTGGATGGCGGCAATTTCTGTAGCTGCATTGCCATAAATTCCACTACATTATCTGTCAGTGCTAAGGTATTTACCTGAGAAATATCACATTGCCAATAACCAACATCAATATTAAAGACAATCAAGCCTTCTTCATACAATACTTTCAGAAATTGGTTATTGAAAAAAGGATTACCTTGAGTTTTTTGATAAACTAACTTAGTTAAAGATAAAGCTATATCCGGAGAACAATTGAGCGTATCAGCTATTAGTTGATTAATCTGGGATATTTTGAGTGGGCTTAAGGTAATGGTAGAAAAATTGCTTTGCTTTTTGCTAATTTCATTTAAAGTCACGATTAAAGGATGGGCTGGAAAGACTTCGTTATCCCTATAAGCGCCAATTAATAATAGATATCCATGATGATTTTCTGCCATCAATAATTCTATTAACTTTAACGAAGCACTATCTGCCCATTGTAAATCATCAATAAATATGACTAGAGGATGCTCTTTTGTAGTAAAGGTAGCAATAAATTTTTGAAACAGTAAATTGAAGCGATTTTGCTCTGCATTCCCTCCCAATTGGGCTACAGGTGCTTGCACACCAATAATCTGTTCTAGTTCTGGAATTACATCTACAATTACCTGGGCATTATCACCCAAAGCTTTGAGGATTTGATTTTTCCAGATTTGCAGTTGTGCGTCACTTTCAGACAGCAATTGTCCCATCAAATCGCGCAAAGCTTGCACAAAAGCCGAAAAGGGAATATTCCGATTAAATTGATCAAATTTACCTTTAATAAAATAACCGCGTTGACGGACAATCGGTTTATGGATTTCATTGACAACAGCAGTTTTACCAATCCCAGAAAAGCCAGCAACTAATATTATTTCTGTATTACCTTTGCTAACTCTCTCAAAGGCATTTAACAGCGCTTCAACTTCAGTTTTTCGACCATAAAGTTTATCAGGAATAATAAAGCGATCGCACACATCTCTTTGTGCAATTGGAAAGCTTTCAATTTTTCCAGTTATCTGCAGTTGCTCAAGGCATTTTTCTAAATCATATTTCAGCCCTAATGCACTCTGATAGCGCTCTTCCGCATTCTTCGCCATCAGTTTCATTACAATATTTGAGAGTACTTGCGGAATCAATTCTTCATTGTTGAATTTTGAATTTTGCGGAAAGTTGCGTGCGGGGGTTCCCCCCCGTTGAGCAAACTTTCCAAGACGAATTTTGAATTGATTTGGTTGTTGGGCAATATGACAATGTACCATCTCCATCATGTCATTTGATTGAAATGGTAATTCTCCAGTCAGCAATTCGTAAAAAGTTACGCCTAAAGAGTAAAAATCAGTACGGTAATCTATCCCGCGATTCATCCTCCCTGTTTGTTCTGGTGATAAATATCCGAGCGTTCCTTCCAAAATATTAGGACTAACAACATTTTGACTTTCTCTTGGCAATAAAGATGCAATACTAAAGTCAATTAAGCGAATTTCATGAGTTTCGGGATTAACTAAAATATTGGCAGGTTTAATATCTTTATGAATGATACGATGGCGATAGAGAATATCTAAAATATTGCAAAGAGCGATCGCAATCTTCAAAAACTCCAGCAAACAACCTACAACTTCCCCCCTATCCCACCACAAATTAAGCGCAATTCCCCCAAAGTCCTCCATCACTAATGCATAGCCATTCTGATAGGGTTCCAGGCTATAACTTTGCACTACCAGAGGAGATGGAAGATTTTTGGCAATGGTATACTGATTGCGAAACTGCACCAATTCACTGAAACTAGGATATGAATTTTTCAGCAGCTTAATCGCCACAGGTTGATGGTCAGCCTCTCGATACCCACGATAAACCAGCGTTCTCGAGCCATTGTATATTTCTTCGCTGATGCGATAACCGGGAATACTAACTTGCGTGCTAACCATAACCGTTGAGTGATGAAATTTACTGGGAGGTGAATTTAGTATTCCCAAAATGAAGCGTGACATTATTGGGGACTGGGGATTGGGGATTGGGGACTGGGAGATGAGGGAGATAAGGGAGATGAGGGGGATGAGGGGGATGAGGGGGATGAGGGGGATGAGAGGAAAAGAGTAACAAACACCCAATTACCAATTACCAATTACCCATTACCAAATGACAAATGACAAATGACAAACCTCAAACTAATTTCCGAATCTAAAAGCTTTGGTGGTAAAGTCGGCTTTTACTCCCATTCGTCCTCGACTTGTAACGGGGAAATGCGCTTTGCTGTCTATCAACCGCCACAGGCGAGTCAACAACCTGTACCAATTCTTTATTTCCTTGCTGGTTTGACTTGCACTGAAGAGAATTTTATTGTCAAAGCTGGAGCGCAGCGCTACGCAGCAGAGTATGGGTTAATGTTAGTTGCGCCAGATACTAGCCCGCGCAATACAGGGATTCCCAGTGAGGATGAAGATTGGGATTTTGGGACAGGTGCAGGTTTTTATGTGGATGCGACAACAGAACTTTGGCGATCGCACTATCAAATGTATAGTTATGTTGTCCAAGAATTACCCGCAATCATTAGCGCCAACTTTCCTGTCATCGTTGAGAAACAAGGTATTTTCGGTCACTCAATGGGGGGACATGGGGCGCTAGTTTGTGCGCTGCGAAACCCCCATTTTTATAAATCAGTTTCCGCTTTTGCACCCATTACTGCACCGATGCGCTGTCCTTGGGGACAAAAAGCCTTCAGCCGTTATTTAGGAACAAATAAAGAAGATTGGCGTAACTATGATGCTAGCGAATTAATCAAGCTGGGAGCGTATCATAGCCCAATTCTCATTGACCAAGGGACTGCGGATAAATTTTTAGCCGAACAATTGCTACCAGAAATATTTGAGCAAAGTTGTCAAGCAGTCAACCAACCCCTCAACTTGCGCTATCAAGAAGGCTATGACCACAGCTACTATTTTATTACCAGCTTTATTGAAGATCACATTCGCCATCATGCGATCGCACTGAAGTAAGGGAGTTCCTAATAAAAGCAGGGGGAGCAGAGGAAGCAGAGGAGCAGAGGAAGTAATCTCTATCAATTATTTAATGAATTGGGAGAACAGCTTAATTGCATCGGTTAGGTTCTGAACTCGAAAATCTGAGCAAAAAGCTTGAACTTTCACCTTCCGAACTCGAAAATCCGAGTAAAAAGCGCGAACTTCCACCTTCCGAACTCGAACATCCAAGTAAAAAGCTTGAACTTCCACCTTCTGAACTCGAACATCCAAGTAAAAAGCTTGAACTTCCACCTTCTGAACTCGAACATTCGAGTAAAAAGCTCAAACTTCCACCTTCTGAACTCGAACATTCGAGTAAAAAGCTCGAACTTTCACCTTCTGAACTCGAAACTCCAACTTCTGAGACTACTTGTCGCTCAAAATTGTCCAATTACCAGAGGGAACAAACGCAGCCCAGTACTTAGGATGCTGATAATCGGGACTATTGAGCAATTCTAACTGTGCAGAACGTAAAGCTTCATGCCTGCCTTGACCAGCCTTCAAGTTCTGATAATATTTCACCATTAATAATACCAATTTGAAAAAAGAATGCGACAGATTGTAGGGGCAAGGCAGTGCCTTGACCTCTAGAATATTATTGATGTGTCGCAAACATTATTTAATTTGGTATAACTGAGAAATCTCAACCGCCACTAGGGACAAAACAAACTATCTCGGGTATCCCTTCCTGTACTGGGATTAGTCCCCTTAGCAACTTGACATAATTTTTTCTGCTCATCTGGACGCAGCAACACATCCGTAAAATCTGCGCCATCAATAATTGCACCATCAAACTTAGCATTCGCTGCAAAAGCACCTTCTAACACCGCATTGGTCAAATTTGCTTTGATAAAGCGAGCTGAATCTAAAGTAGCATTGCTCAGATCTGCTCCCTCAAAATTTGCCGATTCTAAATTAGCTGCAAAAAAGCTCACTCCATCCAAGTTTGCACCAGAAAAGTTGCTTTGTTTCAAATTAGCTTTCGTAAAACTAGAATCTCTTAAATCTCGTCCAGAAAAATCAGATCCTGTCAAAATTTCTTTGTTGTATTCTAGTGCCAAAGCTGTGGGCACAAAACCAGTAATGGCGGTAATGGCAACTACTCCCCCCAGCAATACACAGAGTATACTTGTGCAAATCCTAATACTTAATTTTTTATTCATCATATTTTTAACCAATGGCGAACCCTCCTCCATCCCATTATCCCGACATTGGTGACGTAGGTGAAGACCTAGTAGCACAATGGCTACAATCTACAGGTTGGTTAATTTTGCATCGTCAATTTTTGTGTCGCTGGGGAGAAATCGATATTATTGCTCAATCTAATGACAGCCCCACTCAAAACTCTACTTTGGCATTTGTAGAAGTCAAAACTCGTAGCCCTGGTAACTGGGATATGGGGGGAAGAAGCGCCATCACTGCAAAAAAGCAAACAAAACTTTGGCGGACTGCGGAGATATTCTTAGCTCAACACCCAGACAAAGCCAATTATTATTGTCGGTTTGATGTTGCGATCGTCTATTGCCAAAAAATCCCCAAAAACTTTTATAAAACAATATCTAACCCTCAAGTCTTAGCTACTTCTGTCGTTGCTGGTTATCAGTTCCAGTTACAAGAATACATTCCCGCCGCTTTTGACTCTGTAATTGATAACGCGTAATTGGTCACCAGCAATAGATATAATATCCAAATTACTAATGACCAATTACTAATTTATTCTCTATCAATGTAACAACCAAAGGCGATTATGCTAATGTTTCGGGACAATAGCCCAATCCCCGAACAAACTGCTGCCGAAATGCTTCAATTTCCTCTCTCTCTGGGCTACCATGCGAGACAATTGCTACTTGGTAGCGACGCATCACGTCTACAGGACACTGTCCTGCTTCCAGACTCCAAAGTGCCATTTGTACCCGCATTGGTGGTTCGTAGCTGATTCCTAATTCGTTCAGAAAAGCTCGAAAATCACCGTCAACCTGGGGTGAAACTTGACCTTTGAGTTTTATCCTAACTACCCAACCATCGATTTGATGGATGACGGTAACGAACGAAACAGGCATCTGGGGTCTGCCGTGCAGGTATTGAACGACCCTCAGAGTTAGACTGGCATTTGCCAGGTAATACAAGTATTCCATGTTGGTGCTTGGGATCAAAGCCAATCCTACATTTCTATCTTCGTAATAATTACCAATTCCCGGTAGGGTAGAAGCCCCCGTTTTTGGATAGGGAGGTTTACCCAATTTTCAATTAAGTGTGTCCGTATTACCTAATAGTATCAATCAAAAATTCAGGGAGTAAAATCGAGCCGCGATCGCCTAGAGTTGTGATGAGCAAGGAAAGCTCAAATAGGCTTAATTAAAGGCAGAATAAAATTCAATGGAGCAACAATCAACACCAGCATATTTGATCCCAAACTCAAATGATGATGTAGTAAATACGGAATTAGACCGTTCATTATCTGCGTATGATTACGAACTACCACCCGAACTGATTGCCCAAAATCCTGCCATTCCCAGAGATAGCTCTCGGCTACTGGTAGTTAATTCCCGAAGTATACATCATATTTTTCGCGACCTGCCACACTTATTAAAAGCAGGTGACTTGCTAGTCATGAATAATACTAGTGTGATACCAGCACGACTGTATGGACGGAAGGCTACGGGTGCGGAGATTGAGGTGTTATTGTTGGAAGAACGCCAGTATAACTGTTGGTTAGCTTTAGTCAAGCCCGGTAAGCGCTTCAAAGTTGGGTCAAAGATCATTTTTGACCCAAGGGGAACTTTTAAGCAAGGAAGCAAGGAAGCAGGGGAAGATGAGCAAGTGAATTCCTCTTTATCCCTCACAGCTACAGTTTTAGAAACTGATCCCGCAACTGGGGGGCGGCTATTGCAATTTGATGTGCCAGGGGGAGTACCTTTGGTGCAATTATTAGATGTATTTGGAGAAGTCCCTTTACCACCCTACATCACAGCCTCCGAAGCTACTGACGAACAGTACCAAACTGTGTATGCCCAACATCCAGGTGCGATCGCAGCACCAACAGCCGGGTTACACTTTACCCCCGAATTACTAGAAAATTTGCGCGATCGCGGCATTAATCAATCTTTCATTACATTACACGTGGGTGTAGGCACATTTCGCCCTGTGGAAGTAGAAGATGTCACTACCCACCAGATGCATGAAGAATGGATAGAAGTGCCAGCCGCTACAGTAGAGCAAATTCGTGCCACGAAAGCAGCAGGCGGTAGAGTGATTGCAGTAGGTACAACAGCAGTCAGATCCTTAGAAGGGGCGGCTCAATCTGGAGAATTACAACCATTTTGTGGCAAAACAAATCTCTTTATTTATCCCGGATACCAATGGCGGGTAGTAGATGGTCTAATCACTAATTTTCACCTGCCACGCTCCAGTTTATTAATGCTGGTGAGTGCTTTAATTGGTAGAGAAAGATTGCTCAATATCTACCAAGAAGCGATCGCTGCTCGATATCGTTTCTATTCCTTCGGTGATGCCATGTTAATTTTGCCATGAGCGAAGAGGCAGGGGGGCAGGGGGCAGGGAGATGGGGTAGATGAGGGAGATGAGGGAGATAAGGGAGGGGAAACACCAAACACCCCATTACCCATTACCCATTACCCATTACCCATTACCCATTACCCATTACCCATTACCCATTACCCATTACCCATTACCCATTACCCATTACCCATTACCCATTACCCATTACCCATTACCCATTACCCATTACCC
>NZ_JACJPX010000019.1 GCF_014696315.1 Calothrix membranacea FACHB-236 | reverse complement strand
GTAAGCCAACTTCTACTCCCACCTTACGTTGGGTGTTCCAATGTTTTATGTCGATTCATTTGGTTACGATTGCCCAAATCAAGCAAATTACCAACTTAACCTCGGAAAGGCAATGGATTCTCCAGTTTTTTGGTGCTCCTTGTCGAAAATATTATCTTCTTTATTAACTAACCTGCGGAATGTCGGATTCAACAAAATATTAGGCACTTGAGTCCGGTTTAATCCGTCACTATTACTAATGGAAAACCATTAAAATGTTGCAGCCCATACCGGAGAATAACGTGAAAACAGCAGTAATTGCCAAAACACTCATTGCATCACTCGGTTTGCTAGGTTTATTTAGTTCCAGCCCAGCATCTGCTCAACTCATACCACAACCTTGGGTTTCTGTTGGTGGACAAGATGGCGATGTTACCTATGCTGTGGGAGCTAGAGCTTTAAATTTGGGGGTGGAAGTTGGAAGTGGCCCTGACGGTTCAGCTGGAGTAGATGTACTGAAATTTCTCAGTTTGCCAGTGATTTCACCTTATGTAGGGCTGGGATATTATTCAGAAGATAAAGGTGTTGCGGTTTCTGGTGGTGTTCAAGTAGGCGCTACCGATCACGTTTTTGTAGGTGCTGGTTACAACTCTGTTCGTGGATTCAATGGGCAATTAGGAATCAGATTCTAATTTATTTGAGCTGTTCAATTCCGATAATCTCTCGGTTACCTGCAATCTCATTTTGAGTGTGAAATGTGAAGTATCGCTGCTGTGCTAATTTTTGCCACTCCTGTTGTAACGCCAAGTGAGGATGTTTACCACTGTTGAGTATATCCAGCATGGCAGGCCAAATTTTTTTAATATGGTTGACATCGCTAACATAGAGTTTAAAACGACCTATGTTAGCGATCGCATAAATCCCAGAAGCCATAAGCAATAAATTATCAAGTATGAATTAAGTAGATGCGTTCGATAGGTCATGACAAATTAAAAATTATGAATTATGAAACAAGAGATTGTTGTTCATAATTCATAATTGAGGATTGACAATTCCTAACTGAATTTTTACCCTTGGAGCATTCGCGTATATACTGGTTTGCCTTGGGAATCATATACAGACAAAGGTAAGCGGGCATTGTCGCTAATTACTCCCAGCGCTTGTTGTAAGATTTGCAAGTGCTGATTTAGTCCAGGAATCGCATCTGGTGGCGGCGGATTCGTATTAGGTAAAGTACTCCTTGCTAGGTCATATTCACGGGTTAACCGCACAGTAATGCCTTTGCTATCTACAGTAAAAGTACAAATCCGAATGCCATTCGTACAAGTTCTATTCAGGTCATTGCGGGTCTGTTGCAAACTATTAGCAATTTCCTGTTTTGCTTGAGCCTGTTTGAGAGCAGCAGAGTAGGTTTCAATCAAAGACTGAGCCTGGAGATACTGAAAGCTTTCATTGGGTATCTGCTTTATAGACTGCACAGCCTGTTGCCATTGGGTAACTGCGGCTTGCCATTGTTGTTTTTGCTCTGATACCTTGGCTTGTTTGGCTGCACCAACAGCTTGTTGATAGGTTTTAGCCGCTAATTGTTCTTTAGTGGCACGATTGCGTGCTGTTACTAGTTTTGGTTTGTACTCCCGCAATAGTTCTTGTGCTTCTTGGTATTCTGAGCTAGCTGCAGGAATGCTATTTAGGGCATTTACTGCTACCTGCCAAGAAAACTGCAGTTTTTGTAAGTCGCCTAAGGATTTAACAGTTGCTTCCTTCTGTGTAGCGTTATTCGCTACAGCTTTAGCAGCAGCGAGTTTTTTCACCCATTTTTCTGCTACCAATAGTTGCTGATTTACAGTTTGCAAACTAGTACGATAGCTCAATAATTTGACTTGAGCTAGCTGGTAAAATTCGCTATTAGCACCGATAGTCTCTAATGGTGCGATCGCGCGCCGCCACAGTTTTTGTCTAGCTTGCAATTCCTCAATGCTAGTAGCAGGTGTTTGCGATTTTTTCGTCGCCGAGGCTGCTGCTTGTAAAGCTCTTACCACCTGATCGATTTTGTCTGATGAGGCAGATAAACTTACTCTGAGTTCCTCTGCTTGTTGAGAATGAGGTGACCAAGCGGGAATGTTGGCTAATTCTGAGGTTGAGGCTTGCAGTTGTTGTTGTATGGCTACTAACTCTGTTTCTGTTTTGGCACGCCGCAGCGATCGCCTAGACTCTGTTTTTAATTGCTCGGCAGTTTGTACGGGTTTACACTCTGACAGCAGACAAGGAGTCAGAAGTACATACCCGCCAATACCTAAGGCAATAATTGCCACAACGCCTAAACCAATGAGACCAGATTTAATCAGTTTTTTCGATTTAGAAGTCGATAAATCTGGCCCGCCGGCGAAGGGATCAAAAGGTTCTTCTTCCTCAATATCATCGTTTACAGAAGGTGTTGCAAAAGATGAGGTAAAGGTTGAATCAGCATCATCATCTAAGGAAGCCGCTGAGAAAGATGGTGCGAATGGTAAATCTGCCTCATCTTCTAAGGAAGCTGCTGATAAATTGGGCGGGAATGGCAAATCATCCTCATCTTCTAAGGAAGCTGCTGAGAAAGATGGCGCAAATGGTAAATCTGCCTCATCTTCTAAGGAAGTCGCGGAGATAGGTTCAGCAATTGGTGGAAATATCAGCCTGCTGCCAGAGACTTTACTATCCTCTAAAGGAGAATTCGTAGATACACTTATAGGTAGTTCTGGGAGATGAGGATAGTCCGAGATGTCACTGAGTTCTACTCGCTGATGTAAATCTAGAGAACGATTGGTATAAGGATATTTTTCACCCAAGACTCGCAGAAAACATTGGATATGTTGTTCTTGCTGGCTTGGTAGCGACTGGATGACATCTTCAATTAGTTGAAAGATGGTACCAGTGTCAACTATCAAACCTAGTGGATGTTGAATTAAAATCATCAGTCCGTCTTTATTGACGGCACATTTCACTTGGAAGACTCCGCCAGATGGAACTTCCGCAAGTAATTGTTCTTGCAAAGTTTTAGCTAGCAGCTGTAAGTCATCCTGTTGAACTGCTACTTTCATAGAGCGTTCCCGCTGTTCTTCTATATTGTTTTTCTTATCTTCGAGGTTAGGAAAGTAAGGGCTTTCGTTTGTTGAATGCAGATGCACAGTTTAACCAACCATAGCCGGATAATTAGATTGAACAACTTTCTAACACAAATTCTGGAGTTTAACCAAAAATCAAAAAAGCAGTGATTTCACGGTCGGCATATTTGACTAGGGAATACCAAAAAAACAATTATCTAGCAACTAGGTAATATCAAAAGACAATCAGTGAGCCAGATTTGGAGATTTTTTCAGTTCCTAATTTATTACGGCTAAAGTTAAATTGTGACAATTATGTGACAAGTATAAATTCACAAAATTAAATGGGCATAATAAAATATTTCGGCATTTTCACTGTTTGCTTTAGCACAATGAAATGCATCATGTCCACTGCTCACGATCGCAGCATTTGTACTCAAGTAGTAACAAAAATATCTCAATGTAAAAGTCTAAAAATTTATCTTAATCACAGTACTCAAATATTAAAATTTCATCTTTGATGGTGGGCGATCGCGGCCCCCTGTCACCAAGATTTCATTAGGGCTACGCAACTGAGACATACATCGTTTGTTATATGGGTCACAAGTCAAGGTGATGTATCGCTAGCCCCCAGTTTGCTTGCTGGTTCTCTCAGCGTCTTTAACAGGAGAGATAACTGGCTCTCAAAAGTCTAGATATGTGGAAAATTTGACTTTTAATCCTTGACAAACTCTACGAAAAAATATGACAGGCTGGTTTAGTCAGATTTTAGAAGTAATAGGTTACGCTATCGTACTTCACACTCTACACTAGGAATTGTAGATTACTAAATTTATATTACTGAAGGGTTATTAATGTGGATAGTGGTTTGGTAACATCCAGGCAAATTTACTGAGGAGATTAATTACGTCTGGTTGAACTACCGCGAAATTGTAGGCAGTAAAATTTAATTTACCCCATTTGCTGAATTCGATAAAATTTATCAATGAAAACGATTATTTATACCTGTCTCAGGCTGAATTCCGTAATGAGAGTACTGCGGTAGATTAAAGAAAACAAAGAAAAGAAATGCTTTGCTAGTGTCGCTACCAGGTGCGTGTTCATGGATTTATTGGAGTACCAAGTTAAAGAATGGTTTGGGAAAATCGGCATTCCGGTATTGCCCTCCCAACGCATCGATCATCCTACAGATCTGAAGCGGTTAAAAATTCGCTATCCAGTTGTACTGAAATCTCAAGTACATGCAGCTGAAAGAGCCAAAGCTGGTGGAGTCAGAATAGTCGAAACCACAATCGATGCGATCGCCGCCGCCCAAACTATCTTTAATTTACCAATTTGGGGCGAGTTACCAGAAGTTTTACTGGCAGAATCTAAATATGATGCCAAGCAAGAATTATATTTAGCAGTAGTATTAGATACCGCCCTTTGCCGACCAGTACTTTTAGGCTGCAAGGAAGCAGATATTGATTGGGAAACGGCAGGGGAAAAAATGCAGTATGTGGTTGTTGAACAGGAATTCTCACCATTTTATGCCCGTAGGCTAGCTTTAAAACTAGGTTTAGAAGGTACATTGATGCAGTCGATCAGTGCTGTGATCGAGAAAATGTATCAGTTATTTATCCAAAAGGACTTAGACTTAGTAGAAATTAATCCCCTTGCCATCAGCGTCACAGGTCAAGTGATGGCTCTCAATGGTAAAGTCAGGGTCAACGAACGCTCCATTGGTCGTCATCCAGACATTGCGGAAATGGCAGCAAAAATTACCCCAACTCATCGGCCTGGAGAAGTTAATAGCAATTTGGGTAATTGGGATGGCATAGAAATGCACGGTAAAATTGGCATTCTGGGCAATGGTACTGGTTCAGTCTTGGCAACTTTAGATTTAGTAGCCAATGCTGGTGGTAAGCCTGGTGTCTGCTTGAATCTGCGTCATAGCTTCCAGTCTGACACCGCCAAGACAACATTTTGCGATCGCCTCGATAGAAGTTTGCAAATCCTAGCTGCTGACAGAAGTATTCAAGTCATACTACTCAACCTCCTAGGTAGCATTCCTCAGTCCGACGAATTTGTAGAAATAATTAGTAAATTTTTGCAACAAGATAAAGGCGAAGTCAAATCCTCCTCTGTACGTACTAATGGCAGCAGAAGCCGCCGTGAAACTAGCTTTCCCCGCTTAGTTGTCAGGCTGGCTGGTTCTGAATTCAGTGCAGCGAGAAAAGCTTTAGCCTTATTAAAAACCCAAGGCGATACCCTAATATTAGTAGAAAATTTAGATGAGGCAGTAGCAGAATCAGTCCGGGTAGCTAAGTCAACTGCTTATAAAAAATAAGTAGCCCTCCTGATTTGTGCAGGGACGGATAGCGATTTTGCCAAAAGTTGTAGAGACGCGATTAATCGCGTCTAGAGTCAAAAGTCAAAGATATGTCTTAATTTTGTATTGTTTTTCCCCATTACCCAGTCCCCAATCCCCATTACCCCTAATCCCCAGAGGGGGCCCCGAGTTCCCCAGTCCCCAATCCCCAATCCCCAATCCCCAGTCCCCAATCCCCAATCCCCAATCAGTTTATGAACTTAACGCCAGACAGCAAAGTTGTAATTCAAGGGTTCAGTGAATTTATATCAGCAACTCATATTACTCAGATGAAAGCTTATGGCACAAATGTAGTTGCTGGTGTCAATCCCGGATTTGGTGGGCAAAAACAGTACGATCTGCCTGTATTTGATTTGGTGGAGGAGGTAGTAGGACATTTTGGGCCAATTGACACGACAATTATTTGTGTCAACCCTTACCAAGTGCTAGATGCAGCATTAGAAGCGATCGCATCTCATATTCGCCAGATTATTATCATTGCTGCGGGTGTACCACCTTTGGACATGGTGCAATTACTTAGGAAAGCTGAATCACACGAAACTTTGGTAGTAGGGCCCAATAGTCCGGGAATTATTGTGCCAGGTAAAATTCTCTTAGGTACTCACCCAAGTGAATTTTATACTCCTGGTCATGTGGGAATTGTGAGCCGTAGCAGCACCCTCACTTACGAAGTGGCTTGGGAATTAACCAAAGCAGGTTTAGGACAATCGATTAGTGTCAGTATTGGGAGTGATGCGATCGTTGGTTCCTCATTTCTGCAATGGCTACAAATTCTCGATGAAGATGAAAGTACAGAAGCGATCGTTTTAGTTGGTCAGCCGGGTGGTGGGAGTGAAGAAGCTGCGGCGCGGTATATTATTGAAGCGATCGATAAACCAGTAATTGCCTACATTGCAGGTAGACAAGCACCACCCGGAAAACATTGGCGACAAACTGGCACTTTAGCCACAATCATCGGCCGCGATCCTAACTTTGGGACTGCACAAAATAAATTAGCTGCTTTCCAAGAAGCACAAGTTCCAGTAGCGGAACGGCCTTCTCAAATTCCAGAGTTGGTCAGGAAAGGAATTAAATCATAGCAATTCCAATTTACGCAGACTATTGTCAGGGAATGTCAACTACCAAAAGAAGTAATTTTATTTACGCCCTGTTCTACTAGGAATTTCAGAAGTAGCTTTCTCAATACTTCATGAAATCTACATAAATATACTGATATTAGTCCAGTAAATTCATGAAATCTATATATAAAAATTCAGATAAATATGGTAAAAATCATATAAAACCTGAATATCTGAGATATTGCAATTTATAAACTGATATATACATTCAGCGCAATAAAGTGATATATAGTTTATAGATAAAGCTTTAAATAGTCTCAGTGTTACCTATCTCTAGGAGGATAGTTACTACATCTGATAAAACAATCTGAAATTGAAGCCAAGCTTTGACAGATTAAATAAAAACAAACTAGTTTAACATTCATAGTTTATCGCTGAGGTAACTCAGAAAGTTTAGGAAAAATTGCATACCTAACATAGTCGTGCATCAAACTTATGTTGAAATGCACAACGCGATAAACAGGATGTGCAAGTTTAAGAAAATTGCTTTGAGACTACCATTCATCATTGCAAAAGCTGAGAATTGAAGAGGCTTGCCAAAGAGTAGCCATCAAATTCAACCAAACAATAACTTGTTTTAAACGTACTCATTTTTTAGTTTTTTTTAGCGGCGAAATTCATTATATTAAGAAAGATTTTTCAATATTAAGTGAAATTTAGTATTGAAAAAGGCTCAATTTTTTCATGTAGGTTGGCTGCTCTCGATGACAAATTGTCAAAAATTAGTGCTTTTCATATTGCAGCAATAGGCTACTCTAATTTGCAGTAAGACCAGAGTGTATTGCTAACAATATATAAGTCTATATTGGCATCAGTAATATTTATAGGATTCCTCTTTGATTGGGAAATAATCTGTAAGGTGCGGTATTGCTCACTTATACAGCTTGTGCTGGGTAATTTCCAGCCTAGAGATACTAAGAATATTGCAAAAATTGTCTTGTTTGCTATAACGACAATTCAGTAAATAGGGTAAATAAATATTAATAATTATTTACTCCTAAAAATGATTGCAATGTAATGAATATTGCATACATTTGCGCTCATTAGTATTTCAATCTGTTTAACATGATCACCAGCAAAAGGTAAAATTTCAGAGCGATTATCCAGAATTTATGAGCAAAATTCTGGCAATGGATTCCCCATAATTAAGATAAAAATTTTTTGACTGTTTTTAATTAAAGCTGAAAAGCTTTAGCAACAAACACAAGCCATTTAGCAGCGTAAAAAAGCTCTAAGAGCATGAAATACCTAATGTTTACCTTTCAGTCGGCATCTAAAAAAGTTGCCCAAACATTCTTATGCGGATTGGTAAAGCTGCAAAATAAACATTTATTAATTTGTGATATTTGTTTATTTGCAATCACACCATTATTAGCTCTATTTCTCCGCTTAGATGGAGTTCTAGCATTAAATGCATATATCACAGAGTTAGGAATTGTCACAGTACTTTTCTTAGCAATCAAGCTAACTTTATTTTGGCATCTAGGTTTTTATAGACGTTACTGGCGCTATGCCAGTATTGAAGAACTAACATATATAGCTATGTTAATTTTGGCTGCGGTAGTTATGCAAAGCCTAGTTTTTGATGCTTTTCACTATATACCGTATTTTACTATCAAAAAACTTCCCCAATCGCTACCATTTATTGACGGTTTACTATCTTTTATTTTCGTGGGTGCGCTGCGTTTTAGCGTTCGTGCTGTCGAGAAAACCAGCCAAAAACCAGCATTGTCTCCTACAACCGAACGAGTCTTAATAGTGGGTGCTGGTAGTGCTGGGGTTTCACTCGTGCAAGAGATGCAAAGAAATCCTCAACTAGGTTTTTATCCTGTAGCCTATATTGACGACGATCCACAAAAATTGAACTTACATATTCGAGGGATTCCTGTAGTTGGCGATCGCTTCCACATTCCCCAAGCGATCCAATCTCTCCAGATCCAAAAGGTGATAATTGCCATGCCAACTGTGGCTGGAGGAGTGATTAGGGAGATTGTAGATATTTGCAAAGCTACAGGAACTCAAACTAGCACCCTACCAGGAATACACGAAATCCTCAACGGTCGTGTTCGGATAGATAATATTCGTGATGTCCGCATTGAAGACTTACTCAGACGGGAATCTGTGCAAATAGATATTGAGAAAGTCGCCAAATTTATTGCTGGTAAGAAAGTCTTAATCACAGGTGCAGGTGGATCTATTGGTAGCGAACTTTGCCGACAAATTTTTCAATGTTGTCCAACGCAAATGATTTTGATTGGACATGGAGAAAATTCTGTATTCAATATTCAGCAAGAATTAGAACAACTATTGCAAGTTGTTAAAGGTAATAAGACACAACAAAACATCCCCAAAATTTTTGCCTTCATTGCTGATATTCGCTTTCAATCTCGATTAGAAAATGCTTTTCAACAATTCCGACCGGATGTAGTTTTTCATGCTGCGGCTCATAAACACGTGCCTCTGATGGAAGAAAATGCCGCAGAAGCAATTACTAACAATGTTGTTGGCACTAAAAATTTGTTGGAAATGGCGCTGCAATACAATGTTAAACATTTCGTGATGATCTCCACAGACAAAGCCGTTAACCCGACAAATATCATGGGTGCAAGTAAGAGGGTGGCAGAAATGTTAGTACTACAAGCCGCTAGAGAAAGCGGTAAACCTTATGTAGCCGTGAGGTTTGGCAATGTTTTAGGTAGTCGTGGCAGCGTGGTTCCTACCTTCAAAAAGCAAATCGCCGCAGGGGGCCCTGTCACCGTCACCCATCCCGACATCTGTCGTTATTTCATGACCATACCGGAAGCAGTGCAACTAGTTTTACAAGCAGTTGTTCTCGGACGTGGAGGTGAAGTCTTAATGCTGAACATGGGACAGCCAGTCAAAATTGTGGACTTAGCAGCAGAACTCATTCGTCTTTCGGGATACGAAGTTAACAAAGACATTGAGATTATGTTTACAGGCTTGCGACCTGGAGAAAAGTTATTTGAAGAATTATTTATTGCAGGAGAAGAATATGAACCCACCGAACATGAAAAACTCTTAGTTGTGAAAAATGCCAGTCGGATTATTCCGGAAAAATTAGGAATTACCGTCGAGGCTTTATGTAAAGCAGCAGCTAACAATAATGTCGATGCAATTACGTTTTTATTAGAGAAAATCGTCCCAGGATACAAGGCTAAATCCTTAGAAAGTCAAGCGCCAAAAGTATATGCCAGAAAGTAAACCATTAACACTCAAGCGCAACTTTTCTTGGACATTCATGGGTAATGCTGTGTATGCAGGTTGTCAGTGGGGGATGCTGGTAGTACTAGCTAAACTCGGTAGTCCGGAGATGGTAGGACTGTTTACCTTGGGGCTGGCGGTAACAGCACCAATAATTATGTTTACCAATCTGCAACTACGGGCTGTGCAAGCTACAGATGCCAAACAACAGTATTTATTTAGCGATTACCTGGGTTTGAGGTTGCTAGGCACAACCCTAGCACTGATGATCATTGCCGCAATTACCCTGGTATCAGGGTATCAATTGCAGACATCGCTGATTATTTTACTAGTTGGGTTAGCAAAGGCGTTCGAGTCGATTAGTGACGTATATTACGGGCTAATTCAGCAGCACGAACGCATGGATCGGATGGCTATATCGTTGATGATTAAAGGGCCTCTATCCCTACTGCTACTGGGTATAGGCGTGTATCTATCAGGGCATTTGGTGTGGGGTGTCCTGGGGTTAGTCTTAGCTTGGGCTGTAGTTCTAGTTGCCTATGACATTCCTAGCGGTGCCTATATCCTCGCATCACAAAAGTTTGCCCAGCACCCACGCTGGCACTTCAAAACCCTATCAAAACTGGTATGGCTAGCCCTACCTATGGGTTTTGTGATGATGCTGATCTCCCTAAACACAAGTATTCCTAGATACTTTATTGATGGTTATTTAGGTCAACGCGAATTAGGCGTATTTGCTGCTATCTCTTACCTCATGGTGGCAGGAAACATGGTAGTGAATGCTTTAGGACAATCAGCCAGTCCTCGCCTCGCCAAATACTATGTAGCAGGGAATGGGGTGGCGTTTCGCACACTGCTATTGCAATTGGTGGGAATTGCTGCCTTGATGGGAGGAGTGGGTGTAGTCATAGTTTTACTAGCTGGACAAGAAATTCTCGCCCTTGTTTACCGACCTGAATATGCCCAATATACAGATGTGTTTATCTGGCTAATGATTGCTGCCAGCATCGAGTATATAGCCTCGTTTCTTGGCTATGGAATGACAGCCGCTAGATATTTTCGCGTACAAATGCCATTGTTTGCTTCCGTAACAACAGCCTCGTCCGTCATCTGTCTGTGGTTAATTCCCCTTTGGGGGTTAAAAGGAGCTGCGATCGCTCTCATTGTCGCAGCAATTGTACAAGCAAGTTTTAGTTGGGGTGCGATCCTCCATGCATTACACAAACTTCAGTCGCCGCCAGTCGTGGCGACACAAAAGAATTAATTCGTGGAAATTGTTGCTGATTTCTCTATTCATCACACTGTTTTTTAACGTGTTTCTTTCCTCTATGAATAGCACTGCACCACCTGCTGAAGGCATAGTTAAACTTTATCCGCCAACAACTATCGCCACCCCAAGCAGTATTTATTCGGTAAAGGTGAATCACCAACCTGTATTTGTGGAAAAATATAACTCCTTGAGTTATGTACAATTTGCCTTTGCAGGTACGGCTGATATTGAAATTCAAGTCAAAGAAAAAGTTAATAATTACACAATTAGCCCTAAGAGTTATAAACTGCAATCAAGCAAGCAGGGAAACAAAATTTTCTTTTCCTTAACCGTCCCTAGAAAGTTGATTTTACATCATGTAAACTCCTGGGATGAAAAATTATTTATTTTTGCAGAACCTCTAGAAGAAAATCCTCCCCAGCTAGGTGATGCTAAAGTCAGCAACATCATCAACTACCAGGTTGATAACACAGGTAAAATTAATGCTACCGCCAAAATTCAACAAGCAATTGATGATGTTTCAGAGCATCAAGGAATCTTGTATTTTCCTCCTGGTGTCTACAAAACGCGCCAACTTAATCTTAAAAGCAATGTCACTTTATATGTAGCTGCTGGGGCTGTATTAGCCGCTACTACAGAGGAATTTCCTTCCTATGGCAAGGGGTTAATTCAAATTGAAAATGCCCATAACGTCAAAATTATGGGGCGAGGAACCATTAATGGTAATGGCTCTTATTGGCGTTCCAGAAAAGGATGGTACAGTTTAATCTTATTAAAAAATGCCAAAAATGTTTGGTTGCAAGATATCCTCCTCAAAGACCCAGCAGTAGCTAACGTTTGGATGGCTTATTCCGAAAATGTCACAGTTGATAATCTCAAAATTTTAGCCAATCCCGAGCCAGAATTTCTCAATACTGATGGCTTTGATTTTTGGTCTTCGCGCAATATTAGTATTAACAATGTACTTTACAAAGGTACAGATGATGCTACTGCTCATGGTGGCGATAAAAATGGTCAAATTCAAAATAACGAAAATATTAATGTCAAAAATGCAGTTTTTTATGGTGGTAATGGCTTCAAAATTGGCACTACGACTAAGCAAGATTTAGTGAAGAATATTACCTATGAAAATATTGATGCTGTATATGTCAATGAACTATCAGGCTTCTGGCCCATGACAGGAGCAAATTTTGAAAATATCTACTTTAAAAATATTCGTGTAGAAGACATTCTGAATGCACCACAAACAGATAAAGCTGCTGGTATATTTCAGTGGCGAATTAAAGTAGCTGCTTGGCAACCAGAATCCTCTTTAGAAAAATTGGGCTACATTCGCAACGTCTATATTCAGAACCTGAAAGTAGACGATCGCGGTGGTGCAAAATCAGTTTTTCAAGGCTACGATTCCCAACGGAACATTAGCAATGTAAATTTTGACAACTTCTGCATTCAGGGAAAAAAGGCTTTAAATCCCCAAGATGCCTATTTTGATATTCAAAATCCCTATGTAAAGTTAAATTTCACCAGCAGCAATCCCACAATTGTGAGTATCATCGCCACCACCTTGTATGCGTCTGAGTCAGAAGTGGGACAGTTTCAAATTACGCGGACTGGCGATAAACAAGCACCCCTCATCTTGAAATACATGATTCGCGGTACAGCTGAAAATGGCAGAGATTACCAAAGAATAACGGATAACGTCACAATTCCAGCTGGTAAAGATGGCGTAACGATCGCTATTCGACCCAAACCAAACAGCCAGCGTCAAGGATTGCAAACAGTCCTCCTCTCTCTAGAAAACCAACCCAATAGCACCAGCTATATGCTGGGTTCTGACTTCCAAGCAGTAGTAAATATTCGAGATTAGCCAATATCTAACTAATATAGACAACGCTTCCTTCCCTGTTCCCTTTTTTTTAGAGGAAATAACGTGACAACTTACATTAATTCCCCAAAAATCGCCAGCTACAAAACAAATAATCAAGGGCCTATTCGCATTCTCCATGTCGTTGGGGGAATGGTCAGAGGCGGGATTGAAACCTGGTTGATGCATATACTCCGCCATATTGATCGCGATCGCTTGCAGATGGACTTTTTAGTTCACGCTACCAATCCCTGTGCTTACGACGAGGAAATTCGCCGCTTGGGGAGTCGGATTATCCCTTGTCCTCTCCAACGCTGGCGACCGTGGGAATATGCTGCCAACTTTCGCCAAATTCTTAGCGAATATGGCCCCTATGATATTGTGCATAGTCATGTGCATCACTTCAGTGGCTATACTCTGCGGTTAGCAAGGTTTGCTGGTGTACCCATCCGCATTGCCCACAGCCACAACGATACTTCCTCCCAAGAGGCAAAGGCAGGATTATATCGACGCTGGTATTGTTCTGTCATGAAATCTTGGATAGCTGAGAATGCTACCTTGGGTTTAGGATGCAGCCACAAAGCAGTCGCAGATTTGTTTGGTTCCCAGTGGCAAGCTGATAGGCGCTGGCAACTTCTGTATTATGGCATTGACCTAGAACCCTTCCAAAATCTTGTCGATCCGGTAGCTGTGCGTGCCGAATTGAATATACCTGCCGATGCTTTTGTGATTGGTCATGTAGGTAGGTTTCACCCGCAAAAGAATCATCAATTACTGATTGATATTACCGCCCAAATTGCCCAACGCGAACCCAGAATGTACCTGTTGCTATTGGGAGAAGGCTATCTGCAACCGGAAATTTTAGACCGAGTTTTGCAGATGGGTTTAGGCGATCGCGTCATCTTTGCTGGTTCGCGATCGGATATTCCGAGATTGATGCTAGGTGCAATGGATGTCTTTCTTTTACCATCTCTCCATGAGGGTTTACCCCTGGTATTATTAGAAGCACAGGCAGCAGGTTTACCCTGTATTATTTCGGATGAGATTACTACAGAAGTTGATATAGTTAAGCCTCTGATTCAACGCCTGTCAATATCACAGTCAGCTTCTCAGTGGGCAGAGGTACTATGGCATCAAAGAAATACTGTATTATCAATCACCCGTCGTTATGCCCTAGAACTAATCACACAGAGTCCGTTCAGCATTGAGACATCTGTGCAAAACCTCCAGAAGATGTATCAAACACAACTAGCTTGCGAGGTTAGGGTATGAACCAACAAAAACTGCGATCGCAAAGTGTATATCCAGATAGTTTGGTCGTTGCTGTTTTTCTCAGTCTATTGACTGCATTCTGCTTGCTGCAAATTTCCGGACAGTTTTTACACTGGTTTGTCATTCCCGTTACTTTGTGTGGCATTTTAATTGGAATTGATGCTATTGACTGGTTTCGAGGTCGGTTAAATCTTTTCGATCCAGTAGGAATTATCGGCTTATTAGGATTTCATTTCTTTTTCGTCGCACCCCTACTGCATGTTGGTTTGGACTTTTGGATAGATTCAGATATTATCCCCCCCACAGACTGGCGGCCCTGGTTGGGTGGTATGGCCATCCTCAATTTTTTAGGTCTTTGGGTTTATCGTTTTACCCGCAACATTACTTTTAATGCCACTAATAATCACAAAACACAGACAATTTGGCAAATAAATCGCCAGCGTTTTTTCCCAGTTATTTGTATAGCTCTGATTATTTCTGCCATTTTACAGCTGATGGTTTATCAGAAATTTGGTGGCATCGCTAACTATATTGCAGCTGCTACAAGGGCGGCGATGAGAGATGGCGAAAATGAATTTCAAGGAATGGGAATATTATTTGTACTTTCAGAAAGCTTCCCTATTTTGGCCATGATGGGATTTACCATTTATGCCCAAACTCAAAAACGACTCCAAACTGGGACAGTCTTGTTAGTCGCTTTAATAGCATTTCTCATTTTGCAATTTCTTTTTGGTGGCTTACGAGGTAGCCGCAGCAACACAATTTGGGCAATGTTTTGGGCAGTGGGGATTATTCATTTTTTATTAGTGCGGATCTCTAAAAAACAAATTGCTATTGGTTTAGTATTTCTAGTTTTATTTATGTATATATATGGTTTTTTTAAAACTGGAGGTTTAGAAGCAGTAAATACCGCTTTGCAAGGACAAGAAGCCCGAGCAACTTTAGAAGAAAAATCGGGGCGTTCCTTGCAAAGCCTAGTTTTACAAGATTTAGGTAGAAGTGATGTTCAGGCTTTTTTACTCTATAGAATTCTGCGTCCTGATAGCGATTATGAATATGCTTGGGGGCGAACATATTTACCAGCATTAACTATGCTAATACCTAGCGCCATTATGCCTGAGAAACCACCGGAGAAAACTAAAGAAGGCACCGAAGTCCAATATGGTAAAGGCACTTACGACCCCATATTTTGGAACTCCTCCAAAGTTTATGGACTCGCAGGAGAAACAATGCTCAATTTTGGCCCTTATGTTATTCCTTTAGCATTTATTTTATTAGGGGTTGTCGTGGGCAAAGCGCGGCGCTGTTTATTCAATTGGTCAGTAGGAGAAGATGATCGGTTATTGTTGTTGCCCTTATTAATCAATTTTTGTTTTATTATTCTGGTCGGTGATTCTGATAATTATATATTTTTTCTGTTTAAAAATAGCGGCATGGCAACCTTGGTAATTTTTCTCAGTTGCGACAGAAAAGTTATGATTAATCCTGCTAGAGAAACTCTTAAATTGAATTCTAAATATTCTCAAAAACACAGTTTATATGAAATTGAGCAGCGCCATAAAAATCGGAGTTTATCAAAATGAAACAGCCATCATTACAGCAAAGTGAAATGAATCTGCTCCTCACATTAGATCATCGTTTTGACAGAACCCCCGACGGGGCAGTTTGGACACAAACTACATTTTCCTATTCATTTTATCAGCGTTATTTAGCAGTGTTTGACCATGTGCAGGTAATTGCCCGTATCCGCGAAGTTGAGTCAGTTCCTAGCAATTGGAAACGGGCCGACGGTGAGGCCGTTGCTTTTAGCGCTGTACCCTACTACGTAGGGCCTTGGCAGTATCTTTTAAAAGCACAAAAAGTCAAACAATCAATCACAAATGCCTTTAAGCCTGGTGATGCGGTGATTTTGCGTGTTTCCTCCCAAATCGCCAATCATCTGCATTCGCTGTTGTGCAGATATGGTTATCCCTACGCTGTGGAAGTAATTGGCGATCCCTACGATGTGTTTGCGCCAGGTGCAGTCAAAAATCCTTTACGTCCTTTTTTCCGGTGGTGGTTTCCGCGTCAGTTGCAAAAACAGTGTATAGCAGCTTGTGCAGCCGCTTATGTGACTGAATCTGCTTTGCAAAAACGTTACCCCCCAGCCAAGAATGCTTTTTCAACACATTATTCCAGTGTGGAATTACCCGATGAGGCTTTTGTAACCTTTCCCCGTCTACCTCGCCAGGATAAAATTCAATTCACCATTATTACTGTAGGCACAATGGATCAACTTTATAAAGCTCCAGATGTGCTAATTGATGCAGTTGCTGTTTGTCTCAAACTGGGACTAAACCTAGAGCTAGTTTTAGTGGGAGATGGTCAACACCGGGCAGAATTAGAAGCCAGAGCCGCTAAACTAGGTATAAAAGAATGCGTCTATTTTTGTGGTGAGTTATTGGCTGGGGATGCAGTACGCGCTGAGTTAGATAGAGCAGATTTATTTGTTTTACCATCCCATCAAGAAGGTTTACCGCGAGCAATGATTGAAGCAATGGCACGGGGTTTACCTTGCATTGGTTCCACTGTCGGCGGTTTCCCCGAACTTCTACCCGATGAGGATATGGTAGTGCCAGGTAATGCGCTGGTGTTAGCGGACAAAATTTGCGAAGTCATAGAAGACCCAAACCGTATGGCTGAGATGTCTGCCCGAAACTTGCAGAAAGCAAGAAATTACAGAGAACAGCTATTACAAACGCGAAGAACTAATTTATACCGATATCTGCGCGAAAAAACAGAGAATTGGATGCAAGTAGAGGGTAGAAGCTGTTTTTACAAGAGTCAAGGGTCAAAACTTGTAGAGACGCGATTAATCGCGTCTGTATTCAAAAGCCATTAGTTATTTGTCATTGGGTAATTGGTAATTGGTAATTGGTAATTGGTAATAAACATTTATCGCCTTTATCTCTCTCATCTACCTAATCCCCAATCCCCAGGAGTTATTTAATTTTGAATTTTGCGGAAAGTCTGAGCGGAGGTTTCCTCCGATCAGAACTTTCCAACAGAGAATTTTGAATTTTGAATTTTGAATTGATTTGTCCCCAATCCCCATGAAACTTCTAATCATTACTACACTTCCTCAAACTCTCCGCGCCTTTTTCTTACCCTTTGCTGACTACTTTCGTGCTAGGGGTTGGCGTGTAGATGCTATGGCATATAGAGTTACAAAGGATGCTGAGTGTTTGCAAGCTTTTGACCGCGTTTGGGATGTAGATTTTGCCCGCAATCCGCTGAATCTGCGAAATTTCTTAATTGCTCCAGCGCAAATCCGCAAGGTAATAGCACAAGAAAAATATGACATAGTTCACGCACATATAGCTGTGCCTGCTTTTGTGACTCGCTATGCCCTTAAGGATGTCAGAAAGCAAGGGAAACCCAAGATAATTTATACATCTCACGGTTTAAATTTTTACCGTGGTGGTGAACCTTTGCAAAACACCATATTTTTAGCGCTGGAAAAACTGGCTGGTCGCTGGACTGACTACTTTGTAGCAATCAATCATGAGGATGAGGAAGCAGCGAAGCAGTATCATATCGTACCTCCAGAGAGGGTGCGCTATATGCCGGGAATTGGGGTGGATTTGCAACAATACAATGTGAATGCAGTTGCATCAGATGCAATTTTGCAAGTACGGCAAGAAATGGGATTAACAGCAGAAACTCAGTTATTGCTATGTATTGCCGAGTTTATCCCACGCAAGCGTCACCAAGATCTGTTAAGGGCTTTTGCTCAGGTTGCTAGACCGAATACTTGCTTGGCTTTGGCTGGAGATGGGCCTTTAACAGCACAGATGCAGCAGTTAGCAGCGGAACTGGGAATCTCAGACAGGGTGCGCTTTTTAGGCTTCCGAAGGGATATTGCAACTTTGATTGGTAGTGCGATCGCTACTATACTCGTTTCCGAACAAGAAGGACTACCCAGAAGCATTATGGAATCTTTGTGTATGCAAGTTCCAGCGATAGGTAGCGACATTCGCGGAATTAGAGATTTGCTAGAAGGCGGTTGTGGTTTGTTGGTGCAGTTGGGAAATATCGCAGAATTAGCAAATGCGATCGCTTATATATTAGACCATCCTCAAGAAGCCAAAGCTATGGGAAAACGTGGCTGGGAAATTATGGCTAATTACGATTTACAACACATTTTGCAACTGCATGAAAGTTTATATGCAGAAGCTTTAAATCAGGTGAATTATCCTGTTTATGTTTGAGCATGGGGCATTGGGCATTGGGCATTGGTAATTGGTAATTGCAAAATTCTTATTTTTTTAACCAAGGAGTGCATTTCTGATGAAAAATGAAGTTTCAAAAAGTAATTTATATCCAAATTATGGTAATATCTTTATAGATGTATGGACAGAAGAAAAATGGCAAGAAGTTAAACATTCATTTTTGGCAGAGCATCCAAAAATGAAATGGCAGCTAATATATAAGCGGTTATTAGATATTATTCTTGCCAGCATAGCCATCATTCTTTTATTACCTGTTTTACTGACAATTGCCTTAGCAGTTAAATTAACTTCACCTGGCCCAATTTTATTTTGTCAAACACGCCTAGGAACGCTAGGAAAACCATTTGTGATTTATAAATTTCGCACAATGGTTGATGGTGCAATTAATCTAGGTGCTGGGCTGAATACTTTTCGTGGAGATCCGCGAGTTACCCCTATTGGTAAGTTCTTGCGAGAATACCATCTTGATGAATTGCCACAACTATTTAATATTATCCGTGGCGATATGAGTTTAGTAGGCCCTAGACCGCTATTAATTTCTAGCCTATTCAACTATAACGATTCGCAAAAGAAACGTTTATTAATGTTACCTGGGCTTACAGCTTGGGAAGCTGTTAATGGTGGCTTAGATAATAGCTTTGAGCAAAGAATTAACTTTGATGTTTGGTATGTAGATAACTGGAGTTTTTGGTTAGATATTTTAATTATTTTGCGAACAATTCCTGTAGTGATTCGCAAAGAAGGAGTTTATGTTAAAGATGCAAATTTATCAGATGCTAAAAAATTAGATAAATAGTCATTTGATGGCTTTTATCTAACAAAGACACAATAAATTTAGCCTCTTGTCTAAGTATCTATCATCATTATTTATCCGCGGTTAATTATCATTTTAGTTTTGGCTCATAACTTATGAAAATAGCGGTAATTCACCAAGCACAATTTTTGCCCTACCTGGGATTCTTTCACAAACTACAACAAGGCGACATTTTTGTAGTGATGGATAGCGTGCAGTTTCAGAGGCGTGGGATTCAACACCGCAACAGAATTAAAACCGCTAATGGAGTGCAATGGCTAACTGTACCAGTGTTCCATCGCAGCAGAGATGAAGAACGGATCAACAAGATGTTAATTAATTCAGAATTGCCTTGGGTGCGAAAGCATTGGCAAACTATTGTGACAAATTATGCTCGCGCTCCCTACTTTCATCAATATGCGCCGGAACTGGAACAAATACTAAATAAAAACTGGCGTTATTTGTATGAACTCGATATGGCGCTAATTCAATGGGTGATGGATGTTTTACACATTCACAAGCCGATTGTGTATATGTCTGCATTGGGTGTTGAAGGTAACAAAACTGAACTACTGATCAATATATGCCAGGCGGTAGGCGCTGATACTTACTTATCTGGTGTGGGAGGTAAAAGATATATGGATTTAGAAGCCTTTGCGGCGGCGGGAATTGATTTACTTTGGCAAGAGTTCGCTTACCCAGCCTATCCTCAAGTTTTTCCTGAAAGAGGCTTTATTCCTGACTTGTCAATTTTAGATACTCTCTTTTGTTGCGGTGCAGAAACGAGAAATTTTCTAGGGCGTGATTTAGTGAAGCTATGAAAAACAATGTATTAGTTATTGCACCCCATGCAGATGATGAAGTTTTAGGTTGTGGAGGGACGATCGCACGTCATGTAGATAATGGCGATGAGGTTCATGCTGTTATAGTTACCTGTGGCGATCCAGATATTTATACAGCAGAAGCGCGATCGCTAATTCGCCAAGAATTAAAGCTAGCTCACGATGTTTTAGGTATATCCAGTGCTAGTTTTCTGGATTTTCTCGCTCCCAAGCTCGATATTTACCCAGGATATAAGTTAGCTGATGCCATTGGTGCGGCAATTCGCTTGCTACAACCCAATATTATCTACTTACCACATCGCGGTGATATTCATGCCGATCACCGACTCGTGTATCAAGCAACATTGGTTGCAAGTCGCCCCATTAATGGTTGTTCTGTGCGCCAGATTTTTTGTTATGAGACTCTATCGGAAACAGAATGGGCACCTCCTTGTGGGGATGAGGTTTTTATCCCGACGGTATTTGTCGATATCACCAACTATTTAGATAAAAAGCTCAAAGCCATGACTTGCTATCAAAGCCAAATAAAAGAAGCACCACATCCTCGTTCTTTAGATGCGATCGCAGCTTTAGCTAAGTTACGGGGTGCAACTGTCAGCCTGGGTGCAGCTGAAGCTTTTATGTTGGTGCGTCAAATTCGTTAATACCATTTCAGACTTTTTAGTGCAATGGGATTAAACCCTTATGTTGAATATTCAAATCATCGAGTTAAACAACCCTTTGTGGATGCAGATTTTGCAAACAGTACGTCATGATATTTACCACTTACCAGAATATGTATATTTAGAATCGCTTAGAACTAATACTACTCCCAAGGCGATTATCATTTCTCAAGGAGAAAAACTATTTTTTTTACCTTATTTACTACGCCGCTGTCATGATTTTTTTATCGATACCGCAGAAAGTCTAGAACTTTTTGATGTAATTTCTCCTTATGGCTATCCTGGGATTTTATTTAATGAATCTGCGGCTAGTTCATCAGATTTCCTAGAATTAGCAATGCAGGAATTAATATCTACATTTAAACAGAAAAATATCTGTTCAGCTTTTGTCCGGTTACACCCCATACTAAATGCTGGATTAGAGAAAATTTATCCTCCTCATATCTGCCAAATAAGTGGAGAAACAATAGCTGTAGATTTAACACTTTCCCCCGAAGAAATATGGCAGCAAACTCGCTCCGATCATCGTAAAGATATTAATCGCCAAAAACGTTATGGTTTCAAAGCCAGAATTGTAGAGGTTGACAAATATTTTGATGATTTCTTAGAAATTTATTATCAAACAATGCAACGGGTAGGCGCGCCTCAGCTATATTACTTTACTCCAGAATATTTTAGGAATTTGTTACATAAATTAGGCAACAAATTGCACTTAGGAATTGTAGAATTTGAATATGAGATTATGTGTGCTTGTCTATTCACAGAATGCTGTGGAATAGTTCAATCTTATTTAAGCGGTACAAAAAACAAGTTTTTAAAATTTTCCCCAGATAAACTACTGTTTGATTATGTCAGGTTGTGGGCAAAAGAACGGGGTAATAAACTTTTGCATCTAGGGGGTGGATATGGGGGAGCTAAAGATGGTGTCTACAATTTTAAAGCAGGTTTTTCGCAAAAGCGTCAGAATTTTTTAACGCTGAGATTAACCATTAATGAGGAAAAATATTGTCATCTTGTGGAATTAAGAGCCAAAGCTTTAAATAGCCAAGTAGGAACCCTACTCAAATCAAATTTCTTTCCAGCTTATCGTTCTACTGTGACCAATTAGAACCGCTAAACGGAATTCAAAATTCAAAAAGGCTATGCTCATTAAACTAGCGAGTGGGCATTATTTATAAAATTTTCAAAGGAATATTTTCCAGGTACAGGCAAAGAGTAGATCTGATTTGAAACAAGATTTTTAATAAAAACTATTTTGAGCATCAGAGGGGTTTATGAGCCAAGTAAATACTTCATTACAAAATTTCAGTTTTCTAATTCCTCAATTCCTTCGTGAAGATTACTCTCCCTATAAATGCAAAGTTTCCATTAACGGCATTAACTATAATTTTCGTGCGCGGAGGATACATTTACAAAATCAAATTAAGACTTGGGTAAATACAGGCAAAAATCCTTTTATTAAGCCTGTAGAATGCCAAGAATGTTTATTTGATACGCGGATACCAAACATCTACATTGGTGCTGATGGTGTTTGTAATATGTGCATGACTTACAAAAAGAATTTCAAACAAGAAATTCTGGATAGTGAATTAGAAACATTTTTACATACTCCGAGAGAAGAGGGCGCTAATATTGATGCAGTTGTCGGTTTTTCTGGTGGTAAGGATAGCGCAGTTTCTTTGATTACAGCACGACAAAAATTTGGGTTAGATGTCACGGCTGTTTTAGTTCAGAATGGCTTTATTCCTGAGCAGGTAATTGAGAATGGTCAGAAGTTGTGTGATAAATTAGGGGTGGAATTAGTTGTATTAAATATTGACCTCGCACCTTATGTAAAAGATATGATGGATAATAACTTTAAAAATGGTTATCCATGCTATAAGTGCGGCGATATGTTTTACAAAGAAATTCAAGATTATTGTGTAAAACATCGCATTAATCGCGTAATTATGGGGCGTAACTGGTGGCACTGGATAGAACCAGAAGTACGTTCTACAAAGTGGGTAAATGACGAAGAGACAGGCATAAAAATACAAATATTTTCTCTGCCGTTTGTGTTGCAATTAACTGAGAAGGATATTTATAGAATACTTGATGAGGTAGGTTGGTCAACAGTAAAAATTCATGGTAATAGTACTAATTGTATTCTGCCGGGATTAGTAGAATATCAAGTTAGTCAAAGATTGGGTTATCATCCAGAATTACAGTTACTTTCGCGAGAAGTTATTACCGGATTCTTAGATAAAGAAGAAGCTAAACATCAACTTTCAGATGTTAGAGATAACACAGAAACTCTAGAGAAGTTGGTTAACAAAAAGATAGAAGAAATCAACAAGAGAAAGTAGGGCATTTTTTGGGCAACGCACCGTTAAAAATGCAGGTGCGTTAACCTACGGTATAACACACCCTACATCAAAATTATTAAATTTAATTTACTTGAATCTGAGGATTTATGAATATTCAGGTAATTGATTTAGCAAGCAATTATTGGCGAGAAATATTGCAAAATATCAAACATGACTTTTATCAAATTCCTGAATATTTTGCATTAGAAGCAATGAGGAATAAGGCTGTAGCCGAAGCAATATTAATTTCCGAAAATGACAAAATTTTATTTGCGCCTTATTTGCTCCGGAACTGTGATGATTTAGGGGTAGATACATCTATATCTATAGAAAGCATCGATATAGTTTCACCTTATGGCTATCCAGGTATTTTGTTAAGTGACGCAGCTAAAAGCACACCAAGTTTTGTAGAGACTGCTATCAAAAAACTCAATATTGTTTTAAAGGAAAAAGGTGTATGTTCAGCTTTTTTTCGGTTACATCCTATTATCAACCATAATTTAGATGATATTCTACCCAATCAGAATATTTTTACCGTTAATGGTAAAACAGTATACATTAATCTGCATCTTTCTGAAGAACAAATTTGGCATCAAACTAAGCGCGATCGCCGCAAGAAAATTAACTATTGTGTGCAAGCTGGTTTAACAGCAAGAATGGTAAATTTTGATGAATATATTGATAAATTCACAACAATTTATCAAGAAACAATGCAGCGAGTAGCAGCAGCTAAAATTTACTATTCTTTTAACGAGCAATACTTTAAAAAAATGAAAGAGGTGCTGAAAGAGAAATTACATTTATGTATCGTTGAAGTTGATCATCAAGTTGCTTCTGCTGGATTATACACCGAGTATGGCGGCATAGTGCAGAGTGTTTTTCGTGGGACTAGCAGTAACTTTATTGCCCTTTCTCCAGGTTCATTAGAAATTAATTATGTACGATTTTGGGCTAAACAACGCGGTAATCATATTTTTCATTTAGGAGGTGGTTTAGGAGGTGCCACAACAAGTCTTTATAATTTTAAAGCCAGTTTTTCTAAACTGCGGCATAACTTTTTAACAATGCGCCTAATCCTCGATGAAGAAAAATATTTTGAATTGGTTAATTTGCAAGCCAAAGCTTTAAATATTGATTTTAAAACAATACTTAACTATGATTTTTTTCCTGCCTATCGTTATCAGGAAGCATAGTAAGTGATTACCATAAATACCAGGAGGTTATCATTATGGCTAGTGCAGTGAAAATATATAGCCCAAAAGAAATGTATAGCACAGTAGAGTTTAATTTTTGGGCATATAAGGAATATTCTTTATCATCTTCCGATGAATTTTTGATAGCAACCTATTTAGATGAGAATTTAAAAACATTAGAGGCTGGTACAGGTGGCGGCAGGATAATTTCATGTATGAAAGCAGCAGGATTTACAAATCTTTATGCTTTTGATTATGTACCTGAATTTATTGAGATAGCAAAGCGCAGGGATATTACTAATAGCATTAATTTTGCTGTTGAGGATGCAGTAGCGTTAAGTTATGGCGATAATGAATTTGAGCAATTGCTTTATTTACAACAAGTACTTTGTAATATTGAAGACGAAGCTGGTAGATTTAATGCTTTTAAAGAGGCATATCGGATTTTAAAACCAGGCGGAACAGCAATATTTTCATTACTAAATTTTGATAGTAGAGCCAAAAGTCCATTTTACTTACCTTATTTAGCCTATTTACGCTTATTAAGGAAACTGGCTCATGTCAATCGCTCAATACAATATTTACCGCAATTAAAGTATGCAGGAAATACCAACTTGCAATCTCTGTTGGATGAACCACCATATTTATATTGGTATCGAGTTGAAGAAGCATATCAAATTATCAAAGCAGCAAATTTTGAGATAGTTACACTGGGTTCAAATTTTCAAATTAATCAAGGCAAATTGCTGACTTCCTTAGAAGATTTTCTGCAAGAACCAAATCAAGGAATGTTGTATTTTGTTTGTACAAAATGAAGAGTTTAGTAATGGGTAATTGGTAATTGGTAATTGGTGTTTGTTATTTCCCCAGTCCCCTAATTCCCAATCCCCAGTCCCCAGTCCCTAATCCCCAATCCCCCACTATGAAACCAATTCTTCTTTCAACGCCGCACATGGGCGATCGCGAGTTAGAATTCGTCAAAGAAGCATTTGAAACTAACTGGATTGCTCCAATAGGGCCCCATGTCGATGCTTTTGAGCATGAATTTTGTCAAGTTATAGGTGCGCCTGATGCTGCGGCTGTGAGTTCTGGAACAGCGGCGATTCATTTGGCTTTGCGATTGGTGGGGGTACAGGCTGGGGATGAGGTTTTTTGTTCTACACTGACGTTTGCGGCTACAGCTAACCCCATTACCTATTTAGGTGCAAAGCCAGTTTTTATTGATTGCGATCGCATTTCTTGGAATATGAACCCGGATCTATTATGGGGAACGTTGGAACGCCGCGCCAGAATTGGTAATTTACCTAAAGCTGTGATTGTGGTTCACCTATATGGTCAAAGTGCAGATATTGACCCCATTTTAGAAGCTTGCAATCATTTTGACATACCTTTAATTGAAGATGCAGCCGAATCTTTAGGTGCTACTTATAAAGGACGTGCTACCGGAACCTTCGGACGCATCGGTATTTTTTCCTTTAATGGCAATAAAATTATTACTACTTCTGGCGGCGGGATGTTAGTCTCTGATGATTCCCAACTAATAGAGAAAGCGCGTTTTTTAGCTACCCAAGCCCGCGATCGCGCTCCCCATTACCAACATTCAGAAATCGGTTACAATTATCGTCTCAGCAACGTTTTGGCGGGAATTGGGCGGGGACAATTGCGGGTTTTACATGAACGAGTTGCAGCCCGCAGACGCAACTTTAAAATCTATCAAAAAGCTTTAAAACAGCTACCAGGAATCGAATTTATGCCAGAAGTGGGTTTTGGTCAAGCTACTCGCTGGCTTACTTGCTTGACAATCGACCCCAAAGCTTTTGGTGCAAATCGAGAACAAATCCGCCTCGCCCTTGCAGAACAGCAAATTGAATCCCGTCCTGTATGGAAGCCTTTGCACTTACAGCCTGTATTTGCTGACTGTGAATGTATTGGTGGTGCGGTGTCTGAAGATTTATTTACCAGAGGTCTTTGTTTACCTTCCGGTTCTAATTTGACTGACGCAGATTTAGAACGGGTAATTAGTGCGATCGCTATTCACCATCATAATTCTAAAACTCATTTACAAAACCACTTTTCATCTTGTTAATCTCAGCTTTTTTCTATGAGAAAAATTAGTCATCAGTTAAATATCTTGATTATAAAAAACAAAAACTACTATGAATACAAGGGAATCTGCATCCTCAGTTGATAAATATTGGCAAATTATCCAGCGTCGCTGGTATCCTAGCTTAGGAGTTTGCTTGCCAGTAATTTTTATGACTTTGTTAGCTTCACATTTCCAAAAGCCTGCTTATGAAGCAGAGGGAAAACTGATGTTTCAAAGGTCAAATACTATTTCTACCATGACCGGAGTTGCACCAGAGTTAGGTAAATTAGAAGCAGTGACACAGGATGATAAAACTAATCCTTTAAATACAGAAGCAGAAATTATCCGTTCTATCCCTTTGGTCAAACAAACTATCACTCAACTTGCTTTGAAAAATGACCAAGGGCAAACCTTAAGACCAAATGAATTTTTGAAAAATTTGACAGTAAAAGATATTAAAGGGGCAGATGTTATCCAAATCTCCTATCGAGATAGAAACCCAGAAATTGCCGCAGAAGTTGTGAATACAGTGATGCGGGCTTATTTAGATTATAATGTATCTTCTCGGCGCAAAGAAGCCTCCGCTGCCCGCAAGTTTATTGCTATGCAATTGCCAACTGCCGAATCAATTGTGAGTAATGCCGAAGCTGAATTAGCCAGGTTTAAGGAAAAAAATAAAGTTGTTTCTTTACAAGAGGAAGCCAGTAAATCAATAGAATTAGTTACAGATTTCCAAAGGCAAATAGGTCAAGCTCAAGCGCAAATTGCTGATATCAATTCTCAGTCTGAATCGCTCCGCAATCAATTAAATATGAACTCTCAGCAAGCTGTTGCTGCAACTAACCTCAGCCAATCTGCTGGAGTGCAAGATATTCTCAAAGAAGTTCAGCAGCTAGAGTCTCAACTGGCTGCTAGGCGTACTGTGTTGCAGGATTATCACCCAGAAATCATTAGTTTAGTAAATAAACAAAAAGCTTTACAAGCAATATTAGAACAGCGAATTCAAAAAGCTGTAGGTACAACACAACCACAAGATAATAGCAATTTACAAAATGGAGCACTCAAACAACAACTCGCAGGAGAATTGGTAAGATTAGAATCAACTCGCTTAGGTTTAATTAGTCAAGTTGCAGCCTTATCTAACTTACAAAAAAACTATAAGCAACGGCTAAATATTCTGCCCCGATTAGAGCAACAACAGCGACAGTTAGAACGCAAAGTTCAAGCATCACAAAATACATATTCGCTGTTACTACAAAAGCTGCAAGAAAGCCGCATTGCCGAAAATCAAAATGTAGGTAATGCCAGTTTAGTATCTGAGGCTCAAGTTCCTGATAAGCCTGTATCCTCACCTTTAATTGCATATATTAGTGCAGGTTTATTAGCTACCTTAGCAGCGATAGCAACGATGTATATTTTGGAAGCAAAAGATAAATCAATCAAAACAATTGAAGAGGCTAAAGAATTACTGGGATTAACTTTATTAGGGGTAATTCCTTTCTTTAAAGAGCCAAAAAAGACTTTCCGTAACGATGAAGATATGGAAATCTACCCTTCTAGGCTAGTTGTGAGAGATTATCCTCGTTCTGCAATTAGCGAAGCGTATCGAATGCTGCGCGCTAATTTGAAGTTTATGAGTGCTGATAAAGAGTTAAAAATTATTGTTGTTACCAGTTCTATACCTGGGGAAGGTAAGTCAACAATAGCAGCTAATTTAGCTCTGGCAATGGCACAAATGGAACGTCAAGTGTTATTAATAGATGGAGATTTACATTGTCCAGTTCAGCATAAAATTTGGGAAATAACTAATAGTCAAGGTTTGAGTCATGTAATTATTGGACAGGCTGAAACTAGAACAGCTATTAAACAAGTTACAGACAATTTAGATGTGTTGACGGCTGGAGTTGTACCGCCTTCACCTGCATCTTTGTTAGACTCAAAACGTATGGCTTCCTTAATGGAAACTTTTGCGGTTAACTACGATTTCGTAATTATTGATGCTCCCGCATTAAATGTTGCCGCAGATGCAGCCACCTTGGGACAAATGGCTGATGGTGTTTTGTTTATCGTTCGTCCCGGCGTAGTTGATTCTGTCCATGCAGCGATCGCTTGTGAAATTTTGGAAAAATCTGGTCAGAATGTCTTGGGACAGGTTGTTAATGGTGTCATTCCCAAAAATGAAAGTCATAGTTACTACTACTTCACCCAGGAATCTCAGGCGCAAGACTATTCTGTGGTGAGGTAGTGGGATTGGGGATTGGGAAGGGAACAAGGGGAAGGAATTAACGATAAATCCCAATTACTGTATTTGAGAGCCTAATTACTGTATTTGAGAGTCCAATTACTATATTTGAGAGGCCAATTACTGTATTTGAGAGTCGAATTACTGTATTTGAGATCTCAATTACTGTATTTGCGAGGCCAATTACTGTATTTGAGATCCAAATTACTGTATTTGCGATGTCAATTACTGTATTTGAGATCCAAATTACTGTATTTGCGAACTCAATTACTGTATTTGCGATCGCCTTTCAATACAGCTCGGTTAAGGATTTTAAACTGGGAATTTGGTTTGGGGAAAAGGTGAAAGGGTAAGGGTTAAAGGTTTTTTCTTGCCCCTTTTTCCCTTCCCCTTTTGCCCTTAACCGACAAGTATTGGATCGCCTTTATCTTTTAACTATACAAAGCTTTGATCCAATGCCATTCTTGGGTCAAACCTTCTCTAAGCGAAACTTTTGGCTGATATCCGAGAATTTCCCGCGCTTTGGATACATCAGCGGCGGTGTGGCGCGCATCTCCCATTGCTTTTTCTATATGGTTTCTTTTGATGGGTTTGCCAATTATTTCTTCCATCGTATTTAAGACTTCTGCTAATACTACTCTGCTACCACCACCAATATTGAATATTTCGCCAATCGCATTAGGTACAGTGGCGGCGGCTAAATTAGCGGCGACAGCATCACTAATAAAGGTAAAGTCTCGTGTTTGCTGTCCATCACCAAAAACGGGAATGGCTTCATCTTCTAAAGCAGCTTTGAAAAATTTATGAAATGCCATATCCGGGCGCTGTCTTGGGCCGTAAACTGTAAAGTAGCGTAAGGATACAAAAGGTACGCCAAAATTTTTATGATACAGCCCACATAAACGCTCAGCTGCTAACTTGGTAATACCATAAGGAGAAACAGGCCGAGGTGGAATTCCTTCATGGGTGGGTAAGGTTTCTGCATCACCATAAACGCTGGATGTAGAAGCAAATACTAGCCTTTGCAAGTTTTTCGCATCTTTAGCAGCTTCTAGTAAAACTTGTGTAGCATTAATATTGCGTTCAGTATAAGCACGGAAACCTTTACCCCAACTAGCTCTGACTCCTGCTTGCGCTGCTTGATGGTAAACTACTTCCACATCCTGAAGTAGTGCTGGCCAATCTAATAACTGAATATCTTCTTCAATAAGTGTAAAGTTAGGAAATACTTGTAAGTGTGCAATATTCTTGCGTTTAAATATTGGGTCGTAATAATCATTAACTTCATCAATACCAATTACTTCTTTACCTTGTTGAAGTAATGCTTCTGCCAGATGAGAACCAATAAATCCGGCTGCTCCTGTAACAATGATTTTAGTCATATTTCCTATATTTCGGTATATGTTATCTCACAGTTTAATACCTATACTCAGTAAAAGTTATGACTTTATTTGTTTTTTATTAAATGTTTTGTAAAATCTACATAAATAAACATGGTTCAGTTATTCTATTTGGGATTTTGGATTGGGAATTGCTGTTTGCTTGAGACTGGTGTGACTCCATCTATCGCCATCATTTTTTTAAGTTGGTATTATTTTGTAATCTAATACCATTTTGAAACAAGAACGCAACAGATGGGTAAGGGCACGGCACCAGTAAGATATTGGATATGCCAAAAGATTGTGGATGCCGTGCCCCTACAAAGAATTTATCTGTCGCAAACATTATTTGAATTGGTATAAGAACTCTAATTTAGCAGAATTTAGATCCCCTACTTCTTCAAGAAGTCGGGGATCTGGGCAGCAACTTTTAGCATTATCAATTACTGCTCGCCCTGATAATCTGCTAATAAATGAGGAATATGATCGTAGCCATCTACACCGATAATAGCGATAATTTTGGGACGGTGTTGTTGTAAGAAATTTTGGAAGGCTTCTATTCCTATTTGTCCTTGTAAAATTGTGAGTAATCCGGCAGGTTGTCGCCATTCACGGGAGGCAATTTGCTCTAGCAGATACATTCCTAAACCACCAGTGTAAATTGCTTTTTCGTAATTTTGTAGTTGATAATAAGCTTCGGCTAAATAAGCTAAATTGCGTCCTTGCAAATATAAATCACCCGATATCTGCGCTGTTTTAAAACCCTCTTCCAAATATTTAATCGCATCCTGTTGTTGCCCAATCACGAGATAGGCAATTCCTAAACTACTGAAACACAAAGCTTTACTTTGAATATCGCCTAATTGTTCTGATAACTTTAAGCCTTGTTGCAAATAGTTAATAGCCATTTCGTAGGTTTCTGGCTCTACTTGCTCTAATTCTTGGGCGTGCATGACTTCGCTGTAGCCTAAATTAATTAGGGCGTTGGCTTCGCCTGTGCGATCGCCTGCTTGGCGGCTGAGAATTAATGCGCGTTGGCTGTTGTTAATCGCTTCTACATAATCTTGTTCTTGGACATAGGTACGGCTGAGGTGGTTGAGATTGGCAATTTCACAAGGGCGATCGCCTGCATTTCTGGCTATCTCTAATGCTTGTTGATGGAAGTCAATCGCGCGTCTGTATTGTCCTAAAGCTCGTTGTGAATAACCTAAAAGTGTCAAGATTCGCGCCTTTTCTTGGGTTTTTTCAACTTGGCGCAGTGGTTCATCGAGATAATCTAAGGCATCCCGTAAATAATTACCGGAAAATGAAGCGAAAATCCCCCCATAAAGGGGAAAATAAGGACGCACAGCAAAGTTACGCAGAATTTGCAGCATCATTTGAGATGCCGCATTGCTGTAGACATTGGCTACATTTTGGAAACCACTGGCTAACTGACTCCACAGCACCGCAAAGGTCAAGTAGGTAGAAATTGATAACTTTGACCCAGCTTGGATATTGTAAGGTTGTTGGTCAAACCAGTTAACTAAACCCCGTTGCAAATATTGCAGAATAAATGCCATTTCTACCCAGTCACCTAGGGTAATACTGCGCTGTTGTGCAGCAAATTCAAGGGCAGATTGCTCTAATGCTAAGGTACGCAATAATGCTTGGGGTAATGGGCTAGTAACCTGCTTTGCCCAAGTTGCCCAAGGGCCGCTTTCTCCGGCGACACCACCAAACCCTAGTGATTGATTTTGCTCGTACATCCAGCTAACTAAGTGTTCTTGCAATCGTTGCCAAGCAACCAAACCCCGGTTCATGCCTTGGGATATTTGCTGTAAATCTGAATCTGCTTGAGCAAATTGCTGTAAAGATTTTGACAATTGCTGTAGCTGTTGGGAATTCAGGGGATATTTTTGATTGGGGTCAGTAAACCTCAGAAATGTTGCTAGACGTTCCTCAGCTTCAGCTGTCGTAATTTCTCTGACCGCAGAGACGATCGCTTCTGTAGCTTTGTTGTGTTCTTGCCATCTCAGCCATTGACTGTGAATGGTTTTCATGGCTCTTAAAGAACGAGTAGCCTTAGCTTTTTTCAGCTCATCCTTTTCCCCATCTACCTGACTTTGAATCGCACCCAGGCGATCGCTCAACACTAATTCAAACACTTCCCCCGTACCAGGATTTACCCCTTTGAGCAGCATTTGATACACCTGCTCCACAGAGCTAATCTTGCCCTTGAGGGTAGTGTCCACAATTTCATCAATTAAAGCCAGGTAGCGATCGCGTAAAGGTAGAGAGTCTGACACTTTAGCTACTAGTAATGTACGTCAACTATATTTTAATTGGAGATTGGGGATTGGGCATGGGGCATTGGGCATTGGGCATTGGGTAATTGGTAATGGGAATTTCTCCCCTTGTCCCCTTGTCCCCAATCCCCAGTCCCCAGTCCCCAGTCCCCAATCCCTCACATCCTCCCTGTCAAATTAGCAATCACGGCGACTAATTCAGCGGGATTTACGGGTTTGGGAATGTGGAGTTGAAAGCCGGCTAATAAAGCTTGTGTGCGGTCTTCTGACCTGGCGTAGGCTGTGAGTGCAACGGCGGGTATTCTTCCTCCTTGTTCTGGAGGTAGTCCCCGCAGTTGGCGAATGAGGACGTAACCGTCTTCTTTTGGCATTCCGATATCACTTACTAGGACATCAGGGTGGAATTGTGGTACAGCAGCTAAAGCTTCAGCAGCAGATGCAGCTGTCATTACTTGGGCACCATAGGGTGATAAAACTGTGGTGAGTAATTGTCTCGCGTCTGGTTCATCATCCACAACTAGCACGCGTAAGCCATTCAGGGTTTGTGGTTCATCGAGGCGATCGCTGTTGATGGAGGGTTCGCGGTGGGGTGAGGTGGTATGATCTACAGCGATCGCTCTCATTGGTAAATTGATAATGAAGGTTGCACCTTTACCAATGCCTGGACTTTCCGCTGATACTGTGCCACCGTGCAATTCTACTAGATGACGAACAATCGCTAGTCCTAATCCTAAGCCGCCATGCGATCGCGTGCTGGAACTGTCGGCTTGGCGAAAGCGGTCAAATACGAATGGTAAAAATTCTGGGGGAATACCGCTACCGTTATCACTGACGCAAATTTGCACACGAGAATTAATCCGTTGTAGCTGCACTTCAACTCTGCCACCTTTGGGTGTAAATTTAACGGCATTGGAGAGTAAATTCCAGATAATTTGTTGTAAGCGGTTAGCATCAGCTATGACAATACCGACATCTGGATCAAATCTGCATTCGATGCGAATTTCTTTCGCATCGGCGGCTGGATGTACTGTCTCGATGGCGGCTTCTACAACTGGGACTAGTTCTACTCGCTGGAGACTTAAGGAGAGTTTACCTTGGATAATCCGGGAGACATCCAAGACATCTTCAATCAGTTGTGCTAGGGATCTGGTATTGCGGTCAATTGTTTCTAAGGCGCGAGCTGTGGTATTTTCATCAAATCTGCGGCTTCTCAGTAACTGCGTCCAACCTAGCATGGCGTTGAGAGGGGTACGTAGTTCGTGAGACAGTGTCCCTAAAAATTCATCTTTCATCCGGTTGGCTGCTTCGGCTTCGGTTAGCAATCTTTCCCGTTCTTGCTCTGAAAGTTTGCGATCGGTAATATCAATCATAAAGCCATGTAATATATGCGGTTGATCTTCCTCCCGCAACACATTCACAATGTCATATATCCAAACATCTCTGCCATCTGCTGCCAACATTCTATATTCAAATTCATAATTATCTAATGTCAGCGATGATTCTATACAATACTGTACTGCCCATTCTTGATCATCTGGGTGAATATGTTCTTGCCAAAAATTATCAGCGTACCAATCTATTGCCGGATAACCAAGAATTTCTTCACTTTGCGGCCCCACATAGGTAAAGTTTCCAGTTTGGGCATCAGCTTGCCAAGGAATTACTCGCGCTTTTTCTGTTAGTTTGCGGAAACGTTCTTCACTTTGTTGTAAAGCTTTTTGAGCTTGTTTACTCTCACTAATATCGCTAATTAAAGCAACAAAGCCCTCGACTTCTCCATTGGGTCTAAAGTGGGGAACATAGGCAGCCTGAATATAACGGCTCTTGCCATCTGGGGGGAGAATTTCTGCTTCGTAGTTTACTGCTTTTCCTGATAAAACTGTTTCAATATAAGGGTGAATTGTCTTGTAAGTAGTTTCGCCTACAACTTCTTTGATATTTTTACCGTAGAGTTCTGAGCCTGATATTCCATACCATTCTGCATATTTTTTATTATTAAAACGGTAGCTTTGCTGGGCATCAATATAAGAAATAAATACAGGCACAGCGTTAGTAATTAAGCGTAATTGTTCTTCCTTTTGGCGTAATATTGCTTCTACTTGTTTGGGTACAGTTAAGTCTAAATAAAAGGTAATAATTTCTTCGGGTTCGCTCTCCGAGGCTTGTACTAATGCACTACCAATCAGAATAGGAATGCGAGTACCATCTTTGCGGATAAATTCTTTTTCAAATGGAGTCGCTACTCCATTGGTTCTCAGTTCTGTAATTGCTTGGTTATCTAAAGATAGATATTCTGCGGGTGTAATATTATGGGGGTGAATTGTACCTGCAACGATATCTTCTATTGTGTAACCCAGCATTCTCAGAAAATATTCATTGGCGTATTTGATGTTTCCCTCAAAGTCACTACAAGCAACACCAAAAATATTCGATTCTACTAACCGCCGAAAACGCTTTTCACTTTCTTGGAGTGCGGCTTGCGATACTCCCAAAGCTGCGGCTGATTTTTCGGCGGCGTTTCGCGCATGATTGAGCGATCGCGTAATGCCAAATAAAATAAAACTAATGACTACACCCGCAAAGCCAACATAAGGCACTAAATTTCTGGACGATAGTAAATCCATCTCTGGTTTGGATTGGAAAACTATCTTCCAAGTACGGCCAGCAATTTTAATGGTATTAGTAGTTTGAAATTGTGGGTGGTAAAAGGGATTGTTAACTGTAGAATTACTCTGAGATGAATGTAATAAATTTTCTGGCTTAATTTCCGTGCCATCATAAATCTCAAAATTTACCAGAGGTTGTTCTCCGCCAAAAATCCCTTGCAGTAAGTCGTCAGCACGATAGGGACTGTAAACAAAGCCGAGTAAATTTGCTTGGCGATCGCTGATTGTATTGGGTATAATTCCTTGACGGTAAACTGGAATGTAAATTAAAAAGCCAGCTTGCTTGTGTTGATCAATTTCCTGTACTAACGTCACCTTACCAGATGCTGCGACTGTACCATTATCGCGGGCATATTCCATCGCTCCACGTCGCACTGCTTCGGTATACATATCATAACCAATGGCGGCTTGATTGCGCCGATCCAGGGGTTCTAAGTAAATAATAGAGTGATACTCATTGCGCTGATAATTCGGTCGCAGGTTAAAGTTTTTCACTCCCTGCTTTTGCATATCATTGAGTAATCCTGGTAATTGTTCAGCACTGATTCGCCGTGAAAATCCAATTCCCTGAATTCCCGGATAGCGTTCTCTTAAATTCAATCGTTCCACAAAAGCGCGAAATTCTGCCAGGCTAACTTCTTCATGCGCCGCAAATAAGGCGCTACCTGCATGCAGCAAGGTGATATAGGTATCTAAACGATTTTGAATATTGTCTTGAGTGCGAGTAACTGCATTTTGAAACCGCAACTTATCTTGAGCTGTTCCTGTAATCTCTAGCAAGCCTGTAGCTCCCGCAGTCAGTAGCAGCGTTCCTAGTAAAACTACATAAGAAGTCCAAGCCGGAAGCTTATTTGCGGATTTTAATGATAAGTGCGATCGCATAGAAAAATTTTACAGATAAAAATTACATAGCGCAGCTAAAATTAAAATAGAAAAAACACTCTTCTTTGAATCGTGAAATTAAAAATACAAAGAATAAGCAAGTGATTTTTAGCAAAATGCTGGATAAAAGCTTCATCCTCAAAACAATATACTTATCATCCAAATTATCACAGGCTAGAGTGTGAACAAATATGTATTTCTTGCTTGATGATAGATTCAAACCTATGATGCATCGCCTAAATTAACAGAAAATATTTTTGGCTTATGCATCTATCTAAAGAAGTAATAAAATATTTTATATGCTATGGTAATGACCGCTTAAATAAAAAAAATTACTGATTTATTAATCGATAATCAAGTTATCAATTAACAAGTAACCATCCAATATTGCTATAAGAATAATATAGCACTGTATTGATACAGCCAGCATTTCAGCCAGCCACCAGCTTTGTTATCAAAATTTTTGGGGTTGCTGATTGATGGAATGATGAAAGCTATACCTAGTTGAGCAAATATCTAATATCAGCCCTACTATATAATTTCGACTTTTCTGCTTTGACTCAATTTAGCGGAAATCATCTAGATTTTGTAGGTTTTAAGCATTACTAAACCCTTATTAATGATGCCACTTGCTTTCAGCCGGGAAACTCATCCAACGCAGTGGCTCACAAATCACAAATCACAACCAACACAACTATGCACATTTTGCGGTATGAGTAATGAAATATAAAAAGATACGTATAAACTGAGTTATCAATGGCTCGCACTCCCACACTCACCTTTGATCGCGGTACACTCATCCTACATCCACCACCACGGGGTAAGGCCTGGATGGATTATGCTACATGGGATGACCGGGTAGAAAAGTTCCGCTTACCAGCAATTCAATATCGTTCTGTGGTGGAAGCACTACAAGCAGAAGAAGTTGACTTTATTGATGAGGCGAAGGAATTTTACCCCTTAGATTTGGTAGCAACTCTAGAAATGGAACCCTATCCCCACCAGAGTGAGGCGTTAGCGGCGTGGAAACTCGCAGGGAGACAAGGGGTAGTAGTGCTACCAACAGCGGCTGGCAAGACTTATTTAGCACAGATGGCGATGCAAGCCACACCCCGCAGCACATTGATTGTGGTACCAACTTTGGATTTGATGCATCAGTGGTATGCTCACTTGATAGCAGCCTTTCCCGATGCAGAGGTGGGTTTGTTGGGTGGTGGTTCCAAAGATAAAACACCAATTTTAATTGCTACCTACGATAGTGCAGCCATTCATGCGGAAAGCTTGGGAAATCGATATGGGTTGGTGATTTTCGATGAATGCCATCATTTACCCACAGATTTTAGTCGTGTGATTGCCGAATATGCGATCGCACCCTATCGCCTCGGGTTATCTGCAACTCCCGAACGCACCGATGGTAAACACGCTGATTTAAATATCCTCATTGGTAGAGAAGTATATCGCAAACGCGCCGAAGATTTAGCTGGGAAAGCCTTAGCAGAACATGAAATTGTGCAAATTAAGGTGAAATTATCCCAACATGAGCGAGAAAAGTACAACCAATTAATTCAAACCCGCAACGATTTTTTACGCGATTCGCGGATTTCCTTAGGGAGTATTCAAGGTTGGCAAATGTTTGTGCAAATGAGCGCGCGATCGCAAACTGGACGTAGAGCTATGTTAGCACACCGTGAAGCCAAGGAAATTGCCTTGGGGACTGATGGGAAGTTGCGAATTTTAACTAATTTATTAGCGAAACATCATCCCGAAAGAATTATCATTTTCACTGCTGATAATGCTACCGTTTACCGCATTTCCCAAGAGTTGCTCATTCCGGCAATTACTCATCAAACCCCGGTGAAAGAAAGGCATGAAATCTTAACCAAATTTCGGGAAGGTGCATATAACACCTTAATAGCTTCCCATGTGTTGAACGAGGGTGTTGATGTACCAGCAGCGGCGATTGCTATTATTTTATCTGGTACTGGTTCAACAAGGGAATACATTCAACGTTTGGGAAGAGTTTTAAGGAAGGGAAATATTGCTAATAAACAGGCGATTTTATATGAAGTAGTCGCTGAAGATACAAGTGAAGAAAGAACTTCGGCACGGCGTAGGGGGATGGAGAAGAGTAACGAACCGCTAAGACGCAAAGGACACGAAGAGAAGAAAGGAAAGAAAGGACATTTACAAGTTGTCTATGGAACTGGTAAAGAAAGAAGTGCTAAAGCTGCGGAACAGTTAGAAATCAATTATTCTACCAATCGCAGCGAAGACTCATCCGATTTAACATAATCAAAGTAACTCGTAGTTACAATCATTTTTGACTGCAATTTAATTACGAATTACGAATTGAAAAATGTTACCGACAGAACTTTTAATGCACCGCCATAACGGGGAAGAAATCATCCCGAAGCGGTTGAAAATTGATGATAAACATATCAATTTAGCCAATGAGTTAATCGCCTACTTTCAAGCAGCAGTTGGCAAAACTCAAGGGATGCTAGAACGCCAACTTACAGATTTTGAAGGCGATACTACAGATTACCGCGTCAAACGAGGTTTGGCTTATATTCTTAAAAGCAGTTTTTGTACATTTGAAGTCGTGAGTCCCCTGGAACCACCCATGTTAAGAGAAAGGGTATTTGCTTTAGCTGCAAAATCTGTTCCTAGCAAAGAAGCAACTCAACTTACCCTGAATAAAATAGCTGATGAATTAACTCATGAACTGGAAAGAGAAGTTTTACCAGAACAAGTTCATAATGGCTTATATGCTGATTTAAATGAAAATAAAATTCTGACAGTTTTTGATGCACCCACACCGCAAGATTTATTGCATCGCTATAACTTATCGCAAGTTCAGGGAGTATTTTATAAAGCCAGCCAATTAATATTAAATGCTCATCGCAACGTTCCCGGAGAATATAAGCTGTTATTTCGCTATCTTAAGTTATTTCAACTGATGGCTTATATTGAAGGCGATGCTGATCATGGGTTTACAATTACCATTGATGGCCCTACCAGCTTATTTAATCCTAGTACGCGTTACGGATTAGCGATCGCCAAACTTATCCCCGCCTTACTCCATGTAACTCGCTGGAGTCTCGCTTCCACCTTACAAACCCGCGATGCTTACACTAACACCTGGCGCACTGGACGCTTTACCCTCAATTCTGAATGTGGTTTAGTAACACACTACTCCCCAGGCAAACCCTACGATAGTATGCTAGAAGCATCTTTCGCTGATAAATGGGATGCGCTGAAATCAGAATGGGTATTAGAGAGAGAAGTTGATTTAATTCCAATTCCGGGAAGCGTGATGATTCCCGATTTTCGCTTAGTCCATCCCGATGGACGCACATTCCTATTAGAAATTGTCGGTTATTGGCGACCAGAATATTTACAAAAGAAATTTTCGCAAGTGCGACGTGCTGGAAGAGATGATTTAATTTTAGCAATTTCTGAAAGATTGAATTTAGAAAAAGCTGGCGTAAAATTAAATGATGTTCCAGCAAGAATTATTTGGTTTAAAGATAAATTATTACCGAAATCTGTGTTAGCAGTGATGCAATCATAAAGTAAATGTAGGGTCAATACTTGTCGGTTAAGGGCAAAAGGGGAAGGGGAAAAGGGGCAAGAAAAAACCTTTAACCCTTCCCCTTTCACCTTTTCCCCAAACTAAATTCCGCGTTAAAAATCCTTAACCGAGCAGTATTGAATGTAGGGTGTGTTGTCGCGTAGCGCAACGCACCATCAACCAATAGGATTCAGCATTTCTTATCAAGAAGACCAATATTTTTGACGCTGCCAATACTCAGCAACTCTAGCTTCCCATTGTTCCCAATAATATTTAATTGTATCTGATTCCAACCAAAAAACTTCTGCCGCCATCTCAGGAATCGCCACAACCAACAGCGCATGATTTATCTCAATCCCAAAATCACCATAATATTTATTAGCTGCTCCTATGTATGCTGCTAATTGCAGAGGATATTCATATAAACGCTCAATTGAACCTTTAGGTTGATCAGCAGTTTTCCACTCACAAACACAGGGTATTCCTTGATAGCTAGCAATACAATCTACCTTGCCAGAATACTTCAAATCATAGTGAAAAACTGAACCTTCCACGAGCCTAATTGTATTGATTTCTGCTAAAACAGGCTTGATACTTTCCCAATAAGGAAGACTAGCTTCCGAACAAACAGGATTTTCCCCCAATAGATAGCGTTCAATTTGCTTGTGTGTTTTCGTTCCCCGACGACTAGCAGCAGTGGTAATGCGACTGGCTTCTTCTGTACCCACACGCGCTTTCCAGTTTAATAACCTATCACGATCTGCTTGAGTTTTTGTAGCATTAAGTATTGTGGTGACGCTAGGTAAACGATTTCCTTGAGCATCTACATAATATTGTTTGCCATATTCTCGCAGAGATTTGGCATCAATTTTTGGTAGCAGTTGAATATCAAATGGCATTAGCTGCTATGGGGGAAATGGTAATGGGCATCAGAATTGTTATATTAGTACAGCATGGCGTAGATAAATCACTATCTTCATGTTGAATTTTGGATTCTGCCATGCGCTACTAGTTATGTTTATTTAGAACTCCTTTTAGACTTTTTTTCCTTATTTTGAAATTTCATTTTTCCCCAATCACTTGATTTGTCAGAAGATAAATCACTGGTAACTTCTGTTTTTTCTGTAGATACTTCCTCTTGTTCCACAATTACTTCCAAAGTAGCAGTACTTACTCCCACTGGTTCTGCTGGAACTGCAAAATCTCCTAAAGTTAGCTGCTTGACCTTTTCTACATCACCTTGGTCAATTGCTGTTTTCAAATCACGCTTGAGATGAGCATTTTTAACAGCTTCTTCTTTAGAACGGGAACTAGTATTAAAACATTTCTCTAAACTATCGTATATCCCTACCCGCCGCACCATCTTGCGAAACTGGCGTTCTGTGTCTAACAATTTCGCCATCAGTTCTAAGTGCATAGCGTCATCTGCACAGATTTCTTCTAATACTTCCCATTCATCACTACCAAGTAAACTATTATCAGCCCCAGGACGAGGATCGTGGAAGACTTCACCAGTTACTTCATGATAAATGCGGGGTAAACTATCATCAAATTCGTGCCTTTCTTCTAGCCAAATCCGCCGAATTTCACTCATTTCTTCCAGTGTAATTAAAGTGATATCGCGCATATTTTCTGGCGCTGTGCGGCGAATTTGTGATTGTACTGTTAGTAGTTTTCTCAGCCAGTCTTCCCGTGCTTCTTTTATATATGGCCCTGGAATTGGTTCAACTGATGTTTCACCATCTAGGTTACGTTCATAAAGTTGGACATCACCATTTCTGCGTCGGAAATCCCGTCGGTTCCGGTTCTCTTCTAAATCTAATTCTTTACGAAAATCGAGTAAAGGTTGCATCCACTCTTTTTCTTCGTCATTTTGAATCATTGCGGCTAAAGATTTATCTTGACTCACGAGAGTGCAAACCCAACATCCAAAACGCGAGCTACCACAGCTGGGTGTAGTAGTATCAACAACTAAGGGACATTCATTATCAGCAGAAGCACCGCGATACATAGCAAATAAATCTTTATTGCTGTATCGCCAAGGATTTTCCCATTGCATTAAATATATCCAAACTTCGTCATTTTCCCAGTCTTCAATGGGACTGTAAACGAGAGAGTTTGGTAAATTCATGTTAGGACTGAGGCGATCGCGTACCCGAAAAGCTTCTAATTTCTTCATTCTGTTTGCACGTTTTGTGCTTTCAGCTTTGCGAGTTCCTAAAACTACGATCGCTTCCCCACTAGAGCGGATAACATCGCGAATAAAGCGATTGGAAGGATTAATTTTCAGCCGTTCTGTACACCACCGGAATTTTCCTCTGGGTGCTGGATAACCTTTACCAATTAAACCGACCCAAAAAGTTTCTTTCGCTTCTGGTTGTAAAAGATGGGGTTCAAAGGGTAAATTTTGCGCTTGTGCTTCCAATTTCATTTGTTTTATGGAATTCCGTACCCAAGCAGCAACAATCGGATTCTCTACCAATGTGTCTGTGGTGATGACATATATCCTTTTCTTACGTTTTTCTGGTGGTAATCCTGCGATCGCATTCCAAACTAACTGTAATGTAGCAGTGCTATCTTTACCCCCGGAATAACCTACAACCCAGGGGATTTCATCTAAACAATACAAATCTTGAATTTCAGTGGTGAGAGCTTGGATATCCTCCACTAAATCTGCTACAGTACGCGATCTCTGACCTTTATTTTCTGGTTGTTGTGCTGTAGTCATTTATCCCTACCTCTAGAAACTCATCTGGCGATCTGGGTGAACCCATTCGCGCTGAAACAATTAAAACTCGCTTACCCTTATCCTGACGCAGACACAGCAGGAACAGAACACCAAGGGAAAATATTGGTTTCCCAAATGTTTTTAAAAACTGTACTATTATTAGCGAACTTTTTCCACGATTCAACTACCTTACATCATCTAGATTTTAAAAATTAACATGAAAGACAGTAAATCCGATCCAACTGCTGACATCGCTAAAGAATACCAAGAACGGGAAACTAAGGATAAACAGGTACTTGCTTTACTCTTAGACAAGTTTCTAGGTAAAAAGGATCAGATTCTCGTCCAGAAAACCGAGATGGGTGGAACGGAAGCTTATGTGGGTTCTGTCACCCTGGAATGGTTCGCAGGTCGGGTTCATTTCGCTTCTGGTTTACCTCTGTTTCAGAATAAGTACAATTCCGACACAGACAACATCGAAATTGACGCAGATAGTATTGATGAAATTCAGCAGCGTCCCCTTGATTGGTCACGTCAAGCACCGTTAGTCCAGTATTTAGCAGCGAGAAGAAATCATAAGTTTCCGCCAGTACTGGTAGTAATTAATCAATCTTGGGTGGATAATCCCAAAGCTGCTGAATGGAACAGTGAAGGAAAAGCAACTAAATCGACCACCGATTTTACGCCTCTGGATAAAGACGGTAAAGTAGGTTTACTGAATATTTCCGAAGATGATGTTACCATTTATGCCTTAGATGGTCAACACCGATTGATGGGTGTACAAGGTTTAATGGAGTTAATTAAAACTGGGAAACTTCAGCGTTACAAAAAAGATAAAACCGCTGATGATAGTTTCATTAAAATAGATGATTTAGTAGAGCAATATCAAGTAGACCCTGCTTATTTACAAAGCTTACCCAAAGAAAAAATCGGTATTGAATTTATTTGTGCGGTTGCTTCTGGAGAAACTCGCACCCAAGCAAGACGCAGAGTGAGGTCAATTTTTGTTCATGTCAATTTAATGGCTGCACCTTTAACTAAAGGTCAGTTAGCACAGTTAAATGAAGATGATGGTTTTGCAATTGTAGCGCGGAAAATTGCGACAAATCATCCGCTTTTAGCACAGCAGCCAGAACGCAAACCTCGCGTTAATTGGAATAGTGCAACAGTTGCAGCAAATTCTACAGTTTTAACAACTTTGCAAGCTATTCAAGATATGTCAGAGAGATATTTAGGACAAAAATTCCCTCATTGGAAACCTTTAGAAAAAGGTTTAATTCCCATGCGACCCGAAGATGATGATATTGAGGAGGGAATTAAAGAATTTGAAAAGCTATTTGATAATTTAGCAGCCCTTCCCAGTTACAAACTTCTGGATGATGAAGATACACCCGCTTTAAGACGCTTCAGCTTTGAAAAAGATGGAGGGGAAGGAAATATGCTTTTCCGTCCTGTAGGTCAAGTAGCATTAGCCCAAGCTTTAGGAATTTTAGTATTTAAAAAAGGTTTTGCATTGGCAGATATTTTTAAGAAATTGCGGAAGTTTGACCAACAAGGCGGTTTTAGTGGAATGGAGTATCCCCAATCGCTTTGGTATGGTGTTTTATATGACCCTAATAAAAAGCGGGTACAAGTCGCAGGTCGAGAATTAGCAGCGAAGTTACTAATATATATACTTGGTGGAATACAGGATCAGATGGAACGTGCAGAACTTCGCAAAGCTTTAGCTGATGCGAGAACTGTGGAAGATAAAACAATCGGTTTTGATGGTAATTTTGTTGAACCTAAAGCGGTAGGACTTCCACCAATTTTATAAATAGCAGACTTAGCAATAGATTTTCAATGTGGTTTTTACCGATGCTACAACATACAAGTGTTGCATATGATATCTGCTAACATCTACTAATTTGTATAGGTAGTTTATATGGCTCAAATAAATGAGGATATTAACAATAGCATTCCTCCTGAAGTGAAAGCCCAGTTTAGTGCATTTATTGAGCCATTCTTTTCACAATATCATCGCGAACGGTGCTACCCAGGATTAGTTTTTAGACAAGGAAAGCGTACCATGCTGCAAATTAATGTACCAGCAAGCGACTTTTCAGGTCTTCTTCAAGCCAAACCATCTACTGGTAACGATCCTGATTCTGGTAAAAATCGCCCAGAAGTCAAAGGTCATGCTGATGAGATCAAACAATATATTGTTGAACGTGCTCGTAAAGACAAACCTTGGATTGTCGGGACGTTAACAGCAAATGTAGCGCCAAAAGATATAACAATTCTGGAATTGGGAAGAGGAATTTGCTTAGTAGTCATTCGTCGTAGTGTTAAGTTGGATATCACTGATGGACAACATCGTAAACGTGCAATTCACGAATTAATAGAAAGTGCTGACAGTAACTTAATTAGTGATGACGATTTTGCTATTACTCTGGTTTTGGAAGGCGATTTCCATCAGTGTCAGACAGATTTCCGAGATATGGCTCAAACCAAACAACTAGATAAATCTTTATTATTATCATTTGGTGAATTTTCTGGTCGAGTTGGTATTACTAAGGAATTAATCAAAAGAGTACCAATGTTTCAGGGTAAAACAGAGAAGATTAAATCAACCCCTGCTACCAAACAAAAGCTAATTTATACAACTAACTTTATAGCTAGGTTTGTCAGTTGCATTTTTACTAATGATCCCAGCCATCAGCTACGAGAATTAGATGTTTATCAAGCATCTGATGCTTTGGTGATCTGTCTGAATAAGTTTTTCTCAGAATGCAGCAACACAGAGTATATTTTTGATACAAATGTTGAAGAACTCACAGTAGATGAAGTAGGTGTATTTAAAGAAGACTGTATTTTAGGTGTAAGTGTTGGCCTGGAAGTTTTAGGGCGTTTATTACATTCTATATATGCTCCAGAAAACAATTATTTTAATGAAGAAAAAATTTCTGAACTAGCACAGTTAGATTGGTCACGAGAAAATCAACTTTGGCACAATAATGTAGTTAGAATAGACCCTAATCCGAAAAATATAGATAAGCCTTATAAGCTATCTACTGCTGTAAATGCTGTAACAGATGCAGTTAAGATGGTACAAATTAGACTGGGATGGATATAATTTATTATTTTCATCGTCTTAAAAATCAAGAAAGGAATTTGCTTAAATCAAATTCCTCTTCTTGTTCTTCTTGCTGAATGCGTTGATAACTTAAAAATAATAAAATTCGCTCAGAATAATCTACAGCGCCACGCAATTCATTTTGTAATATTTCTAGCCCACCATTAGCATATTCTTCAAAAATATGATTGCGTTGAGTTTCATATTCTTCTTCATAGGCAGATAAAATATTAATGTCCTGAGTTTCGGTGATTCCTAGTAACTTAATCACCACATCATTTCCCACCGAAGCGAAATATTCTACCCTAATTGGTGAAGGTTCTCTTTTGGAAATTTCCCCCAAAGGAACACGCTTTTTATGCTTGACACCTAAAGCAGCTGCAAAGACAATTACATCAGCAAAAGTTTGAAAAGGCCCTGTTTCTCCGTCGGAGGATGTTAAAGCTTTGACTAACTCAGCTTTATCTTTTGCAACCCTGATTCTGCCAGTTTCAGCCATTGATTTGCATAACTACGTTGTGGCAATTTTAACCGAAACAAAAGAGCTATGGCACTACTTCATTGCCACATCCAAGCGATCGCCTTCTCTGTGGTTCGTAAAATCTTACGTAGGAAATTACACGTTCTCATACAGCAAAGATATCGGAAAGCGGAAATCAACGCTGGTTAAATGAACTTCATCCCCAGCTTCATAAGGATGTAACTCCCAAATTCCTCTATCATTTAACCGAAAACAATCTACACCAATTTTCTCAGCATCAATCAGCACATATTCTTGCAAAGTTTCAATCCGACGATACCGCGTAAATTTAGCACCTCTGTCGAAAGCTTCTGTACTTGGAGAAAGGACTTCCACAATTAAACAAGGATACTGGAGAAATTGGATTGCTTGTTTATCCCTTTCATCGCAACTCACCACAACATCGGGATAATGAAAAGGCCCATTTTCTGAAATAGCTACTTTTGCATCCGCCATGTAAGGAAGACATGGACTTCCGCGCAAGTGACTTTTTAAAGCTGAAGCTAAGTTTAAAGCAATTGTTGTATGGGGAAGAGTACCCCCAGTCATAGCGAAAACTTCACCATCAATATATTCGTATTTAATTTCTTGACGTACTTCCCATTCCAGATATTCTTGAGGAGTCATATACTTGCTGTCTGGACTCGCAACCATAAACTTATTCCCTCTCAAAAGCCACCTGTTTTAACTCTAACTAAAAAACTCTGCGCCTCTGTTGTCTCTGCATGAGACATTACCCCTCCGTTCTCACCGTCACCACCTGCGGCGGCGTAGAATCAGGAGGATACAAAAAATCTAACTGTACTTGTCGCTTCTCTCCTGCTAACATTTTCAACGTCGCCAAAGGTTCACCCATTTGTCCCCGACGTTGTACTAAATGTACATAGCGCGTCTTTTCCTCGCCATTATCATCGGTGTAACGCACCCTCACAGTACCGCGAAAAAATATCTGTTCTACCCTTGGCTTTAAAAATAGTAGTCTATCGGTTCCCCCTTCATCCTTTAAAGGTGTATGCATTGATACGGTAACTATCTGACTTTGATTACTACTATTACTTAACGGTAAAGTCAGATTGTACTCTACACCATAGTTACTGTGAGCAAAATATGCTGTATCAGGATAGCGTTTCAGCATTGACGCACTCTGTATTTGTCCTGTGCTAAGAGTGATTAAATGCACAGTACCTAAAGGATAAGCAAAGGCTTTTCCCGGTTGGGGTATGGTTAACTGCGACACATTAGCATTATCCGTCAGATTAGCTTGCCATTGCGTCCCTTGGGAGACACCAGCGACGCGGCTAAATACCGTCGGTTCTCTGGGTGGGTCGAGAGGGGTAGGAATGGGGTCGCGTTTTCCTGCTAAACTGCCTGTATCTAAAAGCCTTTGCCATTCAGCGGTAGTGGGAGGTGTAGGGCTATTTTTAGCTAAGTTTGCCATAAAAATTGGGCGATCGCTCACTAATCGCATCATCGTTGTGCGACCATTAGAAGAGGGAGCCTGTACAGGTATAGGTAAATTCGCTAATATTTGCGTTTTTCCTGGTTCAATCACCAGCTTTTCAGGAAAATTACTCTGTCTAATTCCCCGTAGTACATCATTCATTGTCCTGCTACCAGGGCCAGCGTAAACTGTACTTTGGGAATTATCTACCATATCCGGTAAAGCAATAAATGGTGCTTCACTAGAAAGGTAGCTGGCGGCTTGTAATACTTGCAGTGTGACAGGTTGATTCCCTGGATTGTGGACAATAATTCCTTGGTAAACAGTGCGGCTTTGGGCTGAAGTTTCCGCCCTGACGATATGATGGGCAAATACATCAAATCTCCCTTGGAAGGGATAATTAAGGTGTGCTTCTGGAGCTTGTTTATTATCTGGGGGGAAGGTAGAAAGTAAAATTCCTTCAGTAGTTACCAACTCTGGACTATTACTATTAAACGTAGGGATAGTATCGAGTTTTCCAGGTAAAAGACGAACTTCTTGCGGTTGGACTTCTACGCCAGCAATATATTGTGGGGGTACAGTGTAGATATTTAACGCCCGACACATCAAAGCTGCTACTTCGCCTCTGGTGGCGCTTTGCTGGGGTTTTAGCTGTTTGACTTGGGGATAATTGACGACAATACTATTTACTGTAGCGGATGCGATCGCACTTTGGGCATAGTTAGGAATTTGTGCTGCATCCTCAAAATATTGTTGTAATGTCTGGGCTGGGTTAGATACAGGACTATAATTTTTACCCCCAGCCACAACACCGATAATTTGGGCGCGGGGAATTGCTTGGTTAGGTTGAAAAATTCCCCCTGGATAACCAGAGAAAAAGCCTTTTTGATAAGCAGTAGTAATTGCTTTGTTTGCCCAATAATTAGCAGGTACATCTTTAAATGTAGTAGTACTACGTTTGATTGGTGCATCGGGGAAAGCATTCAACATTAAGACTGCGGCTTCGGCGCGTGTGACTGTTGCTTCTGGGCGAAAGCTTCCATCTGGATAGCCTGTAATTAATTTTCTTTCTCCTAGTTCTTGAACGCAATTATTAGCCCAGTGTTTTTGTGTATCAGAAAAGGCGAGGGTGATGGAGTTTGGTAAGGTAAAAAGCGAGGCGAGTATTAATGGTAGAAGCATTAATAGTAGTTAGTAGAAACTTAGGCTATTAAAGCATACAAGGATAACGAACCCCAAAGGTACAGAGAACACAAAGAAGTAGAGATAAAATCTTGATACTCTCTCTTTTACCTCTTACCTTCTTTCCTTCGTGTTTTTAGGGTACTACCCTGCGGAAAGCCATGCGGTTCGTTTCTCTTGATCACCAATCTCGCTTTACCTCAACAACCTCTGTATACTCAAACTCATTAGGACTTTGCCTTACCAAAGGATATCTTTCCCCACCTAATTCAATATAATCTTGTTCGCAATCTGGCTTGGAAGAAAAGTAAGTCAGCACATACTCTCTCCCAATTCTATCTGCAATTTCTTCTTCAACTTCACCGCGCCATTGAGTTTTTGTGACTAAGACAATTAACTGATTTGCTAACTTGGGAATTGTTTGAGCAATATGTCGCCGGGAAATTTCATCTAAGCTACCAAAAGGTGAATCCATCACAATTGGAAAGGTACTGCTTTCTGGTAACATCAGCATTTTCCGCTTTTCACTCCATTCCCTGACTCTATCAATAATACTGGCGATAAAAGATAAACTGAGAATTTGATTTTCTCCGGTGGAAGCTGCAACTGGTGCTTCTACTCCAGCAGTATTTTCTACTAGCGTCAGTTCATATTTATCGCTAATTTTGGGAAGATAAGGAGTAAAGGATATTTCTGCGAATATTTCCTGTACTCGCTTTTCGAGTTGCAGACGAAATTGCTTTTCTTGACGGTTTCTTACTTCTGTTAATCTTTCAATTGCATCTTGGGTAGCGTTAATTCGTCGCTGTGCTAATGCTTGGCGTTCTTCGTTTAGCTTTTGCTTGGCAATTTGTTTACCTAAAGCTTCGATTTCTGTGGTAAAGTGGGCGATTTGTTGTTGGTTAGCGCCTTGTTCTCGATTTAACTCATCTATTTTATTTTCTATTCCGTCTAAGCGTTTCTGTAAACTGCTAATCTCTTCGTTAGCATCTTTACGCAATCTGTCTTGAATGTTATCTAATTCGCTTTCAATTTGCGAGATATTTTGCCTTAATTGATTAATTCTCGCTTGTTCTCTATCTACTTCTTCCCAAAATGCCGTTGCTTGTTTATCAATTTCATCAACTTGGGCACTCATGCGAAAAGCTGTTTCTTCTACTGCTGAAGAACCTGCTTGATTTAACCATAGAGTCACATTTGTATGGGGATGACTACCGACATTTAAATCTGTACCGCAAATACAACGTTGCGAATTGAGTAACTCGTCGATAAACTCCCGCGAAATTCCCGCCGTTAATTCACCACGCTGTTTTAAATCATGCATAATTCCCCGAAACTGGGATGTAGTTTCAGAAAGGAGAACTGTATAGCCTCGTACAGAAATTATTTTTTTCAGGGATTCGCGAGTCTTCTTATATTCTTCTTTATACGCTTGGTTCTGCGCTTCTAAATTTTGACAGCGTTCTTGTAATTCTTTTGCCGCACTCAGTTCCCGTAAACGGTTACTTGTTTCTTTTTTTAAGGTTTGTTGATATTCTAATTCTTGTTTAATTTCAGTTTGGCGTTGGGTAATGCTTTCAATTTCCCGTTCTATTTTTTCTTGCTGTCGCAAAAGCTGTTTTATTTCCGAATCCCCAATGGCTTTTAAGTCATTTTCTAAACTTTTTTTCGCTTCACTCAAATGTTTAATTGAACGGTTAATTACCTCTACACCTAAGAATATCTTTGTCGCTTCCGCAATTTCCGCTTTTTTATCAGAACGGACGATTTCTTCAATCCGTTCCCCATCAAAGAAAAAATATTGATGCAAACTCGCAGGTAAAATTTGATTGATGATATCTTCTGGTTGCTGGGGTGGGAAATACCATTTACCATCATCGCCACCTACCCACATGGTTAATTGAGTTTTCCCAGCTTCAAAATCACTCTCGTTTTTATAAACCCGACTGGAACGTTTTACACGGTAGCGCTTACCTTCATGTTCCCAGCCAATTTCTACCCAACATTCAATAGCCTGTTTGGGTTTCGCTTCGGCGATCGCTCTTTTATTAACTAGCTGTTCTACCGATGCAAATGCTGCACTAAACTTCTCATATAATACCCAGGTAAAGGCATTAAGTAAACTGGTTTTTCCAGAGCCATTATTACCATGAATTATTGTGGTGTTGAGAACATCTCCCCCAGAAATTACTATCTCTGGTGTCGTACCATAAAAGGAGCGAAAATTGCAAAGCTTAATGGAAGTCAGCTTCATCGCACCTCTTCCTTAATAATCACCAATATTTCATCGTTAATGTGACTGTTAATTCTCTTATCTAGTCTGCCTTTTTCCAGCTTCCATACTCGTTCAATAATCTGCCGTACTTCCGGTGGGGCGCTGGTAATTGGCTCCTGCACATCATCGATATTTTGCTCTGGTGACATCGCGGATGGTAGATAATTTTTCTTTATTTTACCTGTATCTTTGATTGCGATCGCATCTTCTGCTCTACCCTTTGTCTTATCTTTAATTTCTCACAAATTGGTGGGGTAAAGTAGAAAATTTTTAGTAGGAAGGGCTTTATTTAAAATTGCTTTGCTGATATACTGAAAGCATACAATATAATGGAATATTTGTGATTTTAAAAATTTATCTAACATCCCATTATTAAGAATATAACTTAAATTATCCCATACTTCTTAACCTCATTCTTCACTATTACCAAAATTTTTACAAAAAGCAATAAAAAACCGCAGATAAACGCCAATGAACACAGATAAATAATGGGCGTTTATCTGCGTCCATCGGCGGTTCATATATCTAATAAACCATACCGTTTTTGTAAAGCAAGTAACTTCATTCTCGCCTCGCCAGCGTTGTCAGCTAAATCAGCAAACTCTACAAAGCGCCGCAATTCTTTTTTTAACAAATTGCGTTCTACTTCTATAGTTTCCCTTTCTAAATCTGGCGGTAAAACTATCATGTCGTAGATAATGGCGCGTTCTTTTCCTGGATGGGGACGTAAAACGCGCCCGCGCCTTTGGATAAACTGACGAGGATTACCAGAACTTGATAAAATTACCGCAGTTTGAATTGCGGGGATATCGACACCCTCATCTAAACAGCGAATTGCTACTAAACCTTGCAATTCTCCGCTTTCAAATTGACGGCGTAAAACTTCTCTTTCTGCTAAGGAAGTTTGGGCAGTGTAGGTACTAACTTTGTACCCCAATTCCACGCCAAGAATTTTAGCAACGGCTTTCAGTTGACGTAAAGATGAACGTTGACCGCTTTCTTGCGAACCATCGCTGCAATAAAATAGGGTGTGGGTAGTATCTTTGCGAGTTGCCATTAATTCCCGCAAAGCAGTTAACTTGTTTTCTGCTGCACCAATTAATCGGGCGCGTTGCATTAACAATGGCTTCAAATCTTCGTTATCTTCAAAATCTCCAACTGTGCCATTTTCTCTCTCCCGATATAGTAATGAACGCCCAATTCTGCGCGTTAATTTTAAATAGGCAATACTTTCGGCTTCTGTTAATTCCACCAAAATCGGGTAATAGAGATAATGTACCAAAGCTCCTTGAGCGATCGCATCCCTCAAGGTAAACTCTGGTTGCAGCACAGGGCCGAAATAATCAAACAAAGATTGAGTACCATCATCATCAAAGTACCTTTCTGGTGTAGCAGACAACGCCAGCCTCAGCCCAATGCGACGTGGTAGACTTTCCTCTAACTTTGGTGCGCCTAAGTTATGGGCTTCATCGCCAATAATTAAAGTTCTGTCGGGAAAATATTTCACCTGTGACTGAAAACCATCTCCAATTAATGTGGAGTTGGTAGTAATCACCGTAACAAACCTTTGGGAACCAGAACGCAGATTATAGATTTGGGTAGAGAGTTGACTTTGCCAATTGCGGACATTCTCGAATGCTAAAATCGGCTGCAAGTTAAATTTTTCGCATTCTCGTGCCCATTGGGTGACAAGATGACGATAGGGACAAACCACCACTAAAACTTGTAAATTAATCTGCTGAGATAATTCACAAGCGATCGCCAATGCTGTGATAGTCTTACCACTACCAGTAGCCATTTTCAGCGTACCTCTGCCATTATTAGCAAACCAGCTTGTCATGGCTTGGCGCTGATATTGCCGCAATTGCAGAGATTGCGGCATTTTTGGGCATCCTGGTAATGATTTTTGAGTTTGATAACTGCCCTGATTTTCCCTTAACAATGGCAATCGTAAGCGAAAACTGGGCAGTTCTTGCACTCTATTTAGCGTCAGGTACATAATTTGTCATTTGTCATTTGTCATTCGTCATTGGGAATTGGACATTGGTAATTGGTAATTTCTCCCCTTGTCCCCTTGTCTCCCTCATCCCTCCCATGCCCTATGCCCCATGCCCCATGCCCTATGCCCTAACCCCTAGTTATAATCACGCCAGACGGCGATTAAAGAACCTTGCACCTGTACATGGATAGCAGGAACTTCAATCGGTTGGTATTTAGCATTTGCAGGTTTGAGAGTAACGCGATCGCCACTGCGATAAAAACGCTTTAATGTAGTACCATGTCCTTCAACTCTGGCAGCAACAATGGTGCCATTTTTAAGTTGATTTGGTTCTGGTACAGGACGCAAAAATACTAAATCACCATCAGCAATTAAATCTTCAATCATGCTGTCGCCAGCTACCCGCAAAGCATAACTTTGAGGAGGTAAGGAAAAATTAGTAATATCTAAATGTTCGACAGCATCTGTGAAAGGTTCTATTAAACCTCCAGCAGCAATAGTACCTAAAATTGGTACACCTGTTGCTACAGGACGTAAAATCCGAATTGTGCGCGCTTTCCCTTCAGTCCATTCAATATAACCTTTAGTGCGTAAATGTTCTAAACGGCTTTGAATTGGTGCTGGTGACTTCAAATTCATCGCTTGCATCATTTGCCGAATTGAAGGCGAATGCTGATGCGTTCGGATGTATTCTGCCAGCCATTCATAAAGTTCTTGTTGAGCTTCGGTTAAACGTTCCATAATTTTTGTTGGGAAGTAAATACAAATGTCCCTAGAACATTAGTACTACATAAAATCCCATATAAGCAAGGACAAACTAAAAAGAATATATGGCAATCCTATTTAATTTTGGAATTGATTTGTAAATATAGCGATTCTCAATGATTGTAAAATTACTCTTTAAGGTAAGAAGCAGGTACAAATGTACTTTTGCTTTTACAAATGCAATAGGAATGCTATGTAGCGAACAATAAGCAAAGAAAAGAAAGGATGAGGTCGTTTTTATGAATGCTTGAGGATGAAAAATACATTTAAACCTCATCCATGTTGAAAAATTGAGTTCCTCAAAAGCAAACAGGGAAGAGTCTGAGATTTAAGCAGAAAACTCTATGCTCAAAAACTAGTACAACACGGCGGAAGTAAACAAACCATTTCAAATCAACGAAACGCTTACACTGCATTAATTTTGACTTTTGAACGCCAGTTGCTACAACGGGGGGAACCCCCGCAACGCACTGGCTCCTTTTGACTTCCGCCTTGCGGTACTAGCCTTTCCTTACTCTGCCCCTAAAATACTAGCCAACAAAGCTTTTTGGGCGTGCATTCGATTTTCGGCTTGATCCCAAACGCGTGATTGTGAACCTTCAATAACGGCTTCGGTAATTTCTTCACCACGATGGGCTGGTAGGCAGTGTAAAACAATAGCTTCGCGGTCAGCAAGACTCAATAACTGCTCGGAAATTTGGTAATCTTGGAAGATTGGGAAGCGATCGTCTGCTTCTGATTCTTGACCCATACTCGCCCAGACATCAGTGTAGAGAACAGCTGCCCCTTTAGCAGCAATTTCTGGATCGTGAGTCAGGAGAACTTCAGTTTGATGATTAGCGATCGCTCTTGCCTGTTCTACAATTTTATTATCTGGCTCATAGCCTTTAGGTGTCGCAATTCTGACATTCATTCCTGCCAAAGCACAACCCAACATTAAAGAGTTAGCGACATTATTGCCATCACCTACGTAGGTTAAAGTTAACCCTTTGAGACCACCAAAGCACTCTTGAATTGTCATTAAATCTGCCAATACCTGACAAGGATGTTCTGCATCAGTCAGCGCATTAATTACAGGAATCTTGGCATAGTTAGCAAAAGTTTCCAACTCTTGTTGAGCAAACGTACGAATTGCCAACACATCCAGATATCGATCCAACACCCTAGCTGTATCTTGCACTGGTTCCCCACGACTCACTTGAGTCACATTAGGGTTGAGATCAATTACCTGTCCACCTAGTTGGTACATAGCCACAGTAAAACTCACGCGTGTGCGAGTTGAAGCTTTGGAGAACAATAATCCCAACACTTTATTACTGTGTAGCTTTAGCTGTTTTGACTTGAGTTGAGTTGCTAATTGTAGGAGTTCCTGAAGTTCTGTAGAACTCAGATCCGCCAGACTTAATAAATCTCGTCCGTTCAACGCTGCCATGCTTGTGATCTGTAAATAATAATGATGTCTTTGTGTTCCTTTAGCCAGTCCTACCAAAAAAGTATCGCCTTAAAACTCTACCAGATATTTTCGTGCCTAGCCCAGGATTAAAGTTAGCTTTTGCTATGACTATTAATTTATCAACTTTATGGGTGATTAATATGCATAATTTTTGTTAGTTGTCCTACAAATGTCACACTTGCAAACCGCTCTCGAATGTGAAAGCTTAGCAAAATATACAGGCTGCATCGGATAAATTACTCAGATTTTTCCTGCCCCTTATAGGTTCAAAAATTTTTTTAGTTGTATTCCTTGACAAATCATCTGCTTATGCTATGATTAGAAATCGGTTAGTGCTTAATAGCAATACCTCAGCCCGCCAGCATAGCACAGTGGTAGTGCATCCGACTTGTAATCGGAAGGTCGTCGGTTCAAATCCGACTGCTGGCTTTTGTACTGTAGTACTGTCGATTGCCACATTATTTGTCCGCTGTACAGTGACTAATTATTTGTCGTCGGTGACAAATTAATGTCGCTGAAACTAGATAAGCCTTTGTAGCGAAGTAGTGACAAATTAATGTCATCTAATATAGAATCCATGAGTTCTGTAGGCTTTACTCTATACAATATCAAGCCAGCAGTCGGATTTGCTTTCAACCCACCCAAACAAGAAAATTTATTATTTTATCCGAAATACTTGGGATTATTAAATTATTAAACGTTCTAAAGTTCTTCAAAATTATAGCTATATCAGTTCTCTGAAAAGTATGATTCCTACCTGAGCAGCTTTACTTTGAATGCTTTGAATTAATCTGCCGTAGCTCCAAGAATGGACGTTAACTCGATACTGTTTGGCATATTTTTGCTGGATTTCTACATAGCCAGGACATTTTGCTTCGGCTATGGCTTGAATTTCGCTTTGAACAATTTCCCGCATATCTCCTAGCTTGGGCAGGATTATACTACCTGCTTTGTAGGTTTGTGTGATCGCTACAATTTCTTTAGCTAATAATCTGTCTATATGCTGCCCTAACTCAGATGAGCCAAATTGATTAGGGGAGAAACTTTTTTGTGCTTTGTGGCGTTCGTGAGATAGTGATCGCTGTTGTCGTCTTTGGCGATTCAGGAGTTCGTAATTGTCGCTCAGTAACTGGCGAATACTTCGATAAGCTATGACATTGAGAGCGATCGCATCCACTACAGCAATAGGCAATAGTTGCAGGTTTTTCTAGCCCCAAGCTGACTCCAACCAAAATGTGTGATTGACCTTGGTACAGGGGTTTACTAGGACGATCAAAGGAATTATTTATGCGGGTCAGTATGTAAATAAACGACATTTATTTTGCGAAAATACAATTTGCGACATAGAATGTGCAAATTTATAATTTTGCTTATTTTATTAACAAAAAAGCTAAAAACCTTGTGCAAAAAAGCTTACATCACTTTTAATCGGTCGCGACATTATTTGCGAATTGCGACATATAATGTGCGAATGTACACTAGGGGAGCCAGTCACGTGCGGAGGTTCCCTCTGTTGAGTGAACTGGCGTTCAAATGTCAAGAGTCCAAAGCTCAATAACCTCTTAATTTGGTTTTTGCTTTTCCCGACGTTTTTGTTCGAGATAATTGAGCAATTGAGTTACATAAACTTCAAAATCGGCATTTCTACTTTTGACGGATTGAATAGGTAAAATCGCCCAAGAATCAGGAAAATTGATCACAGAATTACCTAACCGAAATCCTAAAGGTCTTAAATGTCCACCTTTTAATTCCGCACAGAAATCTTGTGGTGGTTTTTTAAATACATCTAAGAACCATTCCCGTGTCGATTTACCTATATTATCCGACTTGAAATAAATTAATCCCAGCAAATTAAATAAACGGCTCTTTTGAATTAAAGCAAATGTTTCTTCAGGAGTGGGTTTAATATTCACTCCTAGACGAATGAGAAAATTTGCCAAAGCTTTAGGTTTAATCGCACTGTCAAGTCTAGTATTAACCGGAGCTAAGAGTAAAGATGGCTGGCTTTTAATAAAGAGACTCCCAACACTTACATCCGAATTATCAGTTTTTGTCTGAGATATATAATCTTCTGGATTGACATAATAAGAAATCAAATTTTGAGTTCTTCTATTTTTCAGCCTCAGTTCATGAATTAGGTATTCGATATCATTGAATACACTTTTAACTTTCTGCTCTTGTTTTTCTGGAGATAAAGAACCTGAAGTTTCTTGAACTACTTCACGAATTATCTGCTTGATAGCCTCTGGGTCATCAGGAAAGCTACTAAATGCTTCTAAAAGCGCAATGTATTTACAACCAATACTATGACCTATCCAAGCAAAGTTAGAGTTATCTTGGTAAATGTCATAGTCATAACCCTCTAGCTTTGCCATTCTCACCAATTCCGGGATAAGTCTATACTGTTCTTTGATGAGAAACCCGGCTTCGGTGTAATGGTCAAAAGTAAAGTTAAATGGCAAAAGAATTATTGTATAGCCCCGATGAAATAAACTTTCTAGTAAATAGCGATAAAAGAACATGGGGCCAAATGTCCCGAAAAACGCTCCCCCAATGAATTGTATGACTCCTCGAGGTTGGGGATGTAGCGCAACCCAACTAAAAGAAACTGGTTTAAATCTTAGCTTGAGACTCATAATTTACCTCATCAAGCAATAGCAAGTGTTCGTCATTGTGAATTTATATAATTTATTCCAAGCACGGGTATTGAATGCGGAAGCAGATTCAAATAACTTGTGCCTGGAATAAAAGCTAGCGTGACTTATTGAATATAATTCTAGGTAGACTTAAGCGTCAATCGGAGTCTAAAATTCATCCGATAAAACTACTGTAATCTTGGTGTTTTCTTCCGGTGCAAAACCACTTCCTTCCGCGATGTAAGTAATCTGTCCACCTGCTTGTAAAACAGCGGGGCCACCACAAGCTTTAATTAAATCAACCCCATCTTGCACTTTAATATTTTGACAACCAAATGCAAGGCCATTTGGCCCAGTAATTTGAATTTTATTGATTGTTCCAGTTTCACCAGCAGGCAAGAAAAGTTTAGCAGAGCGAATGACTGTTGTTGCTGGCAAAGATTTAGTTGTTGTGTTTACACTCAGTTTACCTCCAGTAACTTGATCTGTTTCTATAATTCTTAAGGTGGGAGAAGTAATTGTATCTGCTATTACTGGCGCATTAAAAAATAACATTAAAAATGAGAGAACAAAGGCAAAAACTTTAGCTAAACGCATAGATTTCTTTAATAAATTAATGTTGATTGTCTAAGTTGATACGGATGGGTTAGTAAGGCATCCTACGTGAACTTTAAAAATAAAATATGAGCTAGAAGAAAGATGTCTCTTTCGCTTTACTCACAAAGCTACAATATCAACTAAAAATTATGAGTAATAGTACCCTCGAGGGTACTATTACTCATAGGTCAAACCCAACTGTTAAAGATACCTGCTGCTATGGGAATCAAGATTGAGGCGGTTTAGGTGATAATTCTTGTTTTCAGCGCCTACACACTACAAGCTTGGCGCTACGCTGACACCAGCAGCCAAAACTCTACGCAAATTGCTGTAGTTGACTCCGGGAGTTGCAAAAAAACTTAACACACGTTTAATGCACACGTGTGCAATTATAAAAATATCAGCTAATGCACACGTGTGCATTAAGGGCAAAAGTCCGATTCCATAAGAAACTGGCGTAACTCCTCGCAATATGTCTTATACTCTCAATACTATTAACCAAGCTGAAAATAATCCCTTACATTCCTTAGAAGAATGGGAAGAGGATGTACTGAATCGCTATCCCGATCCAGAAAGCATAGTTCAAGCAGGTAAAACTACTGCAGAATACAGAAATTATGAAACAACTACTAGAGATTCAGTTAAAGAGTTTTATCGGTTAAATCATGTTAACCAAACCTACGACTTTGTGCTTCAGAAAAAGGCAGAGTTTTTGCAGTTTAATCAGCGAGAAATGACGGTTTGGGATGCGGTAGAATTTTTAAACCAATTAGTTGATGATTCTGATCCAGATACAGATTTAGATCAGTTACAACATTTATTACAAACATCAGAAGCTATTCGTGCTGATGGACATCCTGATTGGATGGTACTAACTGGCTTCTTTCACGATATGGGGAAGGTGCTGTGTTTATTTGGCGAACCACAATGGGCGACTGTAGGCGATACTTACCCTGTGGGTTGTGCATTCTCCAATAAAATTGTCTTCGCGGAATTTTTTCAAGATAATCCTGATTACAATAACCCGAAATATAACACCAAATATGGAATTTACAAGCCGAATTGTGGACTGAGTAATGTCCAGATGTCATGGGGTCATGATGAATATTTCTATCACATGATGAAACCCTATTTACCTGAAACCGCTTTATACATTTTGCGTTATCACTCCTTTTATCCACAACATCGAGAAAACGCTTACGAACATTTAATGAATCAGCGCGATCGCGAAATGTTCAAGTGGGTAAAATTATTCAATCCTTATGATTTGTATTCCAAAAATCCCAATCCTCCAAATTGGCAAGAACTCAGACCATATTATGAAGATTTAGTGGCTAAGTATTTACCTGCTACTTTAAAATTTTAAGCATAGGTTGATTGCCAAGCTCAAGATTTTGTAAATCTCCTCTATACCCATGTAGCAATCAGAGAAAAATTGAGTTTTTCACACTAGATTCTGACGTTAGATAGATGAAAATAATACCGTTTTGTAATATGTCACGTCAAGAATAATCTCAAAAATAGTTATTAAAAATAGCATATTTGAGGCAGATTTAAAAATAATGTCCAAGAATTTTCAGGTATGGTGCTGTTATACGTTTTATGGGTAACAGATGGTTTGCTGGATTGCCATAAAAATTCACAATGGCTTACTCTGAAATATCTGAAATTTGACATTAAATATTAGTTCCTGGAGAGTGTTAAATTTTATGAATTGATTTTCAGAAATAGCAGTGAATTTGGTTAAATTTGGATATGAGCTAAAAGCGGCTAATTTCTCAGAAATACTTCTCTAGAGATAGGAAAACGCTAGAGTTTTACAACTTTAGAAAAAGTAGTTTTAGATAAAAAGTGCCTGCCGCTACAAGCAAGATTAACCAAAGAAAAAGTAATTTATACCAGTACATTCAAACAGCTTTTACAAAACTCTAATGTAAAATTTTGATGTATTGCAGCCAGCGATTTTTAAAATTCAAAACAAGCATTAATGCTAATTCAGAATTTAAGCATTCAGATTTGCTCTGAGCTTATAGCTTAAAATCTGGTGACAAATTTTTCGGAATTAGTAGGAGTAGCGTTAATAGTAATAGCTCAAATCACTATGAATAGATTAGAGATTTGACAGCAATCGAGCAGCTAGAAGCTAGCAGCGCCACTCAATTAGGTCTGAAGTTTTCAGATCTAGTTCAAATTGCAATGACATTGCAGATATAGGTTGAAATCCATATTTGGATAGATGAATTATGAGGAAAATTGCGACCGCAGCTAGTATCATCAGCCTGATCAGCAGTACTTTGGCAGCTTGTACCAACGTCTCGCGCTACAGCACAAACGCGATCGCAGAAAATCAGGGCGAGCAAAATTCCCAATTGCGATCGCTTGGTGTTAGTCTTGGTGATTTGGGAAATCCCTTCTTTGTAGCTATGGCTAAGGGTTCTGAGTCCCAAGCTAGAAAAATTGCTGGTAACGATCTGAAATTGAGTATAGTTTCCAGCGGCTTTGATTTAAATCAGCAATTTAACCAAATTGAAAATTTCGTGGCTGCTGATGCTGACTTAATTATTCTCAGCGCGGTAGATAATAAAGGGATTAAACCTGCAATTGATCATGCCAGACGAGCCGGAAAGACAGTCATCGCTGTGGATGCGGCTGTGGATACAGAGGTAGATGCCACAATTAGCTCCAATAATCTGCAAGCTGGAGAAATTGCTTGTGAATATATTGGCGATCGCTTACAAGGTAAAGGTAACGTCGTCATCCTCAACAGTATACCGATGGATTCAGTCATTCAGCGCGTGAATGGCTGCCAAAAGGCATTAGCGAAATATCCTAATATCAAAATCCTTTCCAAAGACCAAAACGCCGAAGGAAGCCGGGACGGAGGATTACGAGTCATGAGCGATTTGCTGACAACCTTCCCCAAAATAGATGCAGTTTTCGCCACCAACGATCAAAGTGGCGTAGGCGCAGACTTAGCAGCGAGACAAGCTAGGCGCAAAGAATTTTTTATCGTTGGGGTTGACGGTGGCCCAGATGCAGTTAAAGCCATGACAACCAAAGATAGCTTATTTGCGGCAACTGCGGCTCAAGATCCAGTCGGGATGGCTGCAAAGGCTGTTGATGTTGGTAACGACATTCTACAGGGCAAAAGACCGAGTAATCCCAATATTTTGATTCCAGTCAAGCTGGTAACGCAAGAGAACATTAGCAGTTACCAAGGATGGTGATGAGGGAGATGAGGGAGATGAGGGGGATGAGACAACATCGATTGACATTTAAATCTTGTAGAGACGCGATTGATCGCGTCTCTCCACAACACCAAAATTATCGCGTCTTTCCCACACCAAAATTATCGCGTCTCCCCAACACCAAAATTACCGCGTCTTTCCCACACCCAAATTATGACGAAAAATTTTTAACCAACCGTATTGGGGGACAAGGGGAAGGGTTTAGGAGCTAAGTTGAATTTTATGAGGAGTTTAAATGAACGTAAACAGGATTGCAATAGTAGCCAGTATATTAGGTATCGTTAGCACAACCCTTGGTGGCTGTATTAGTCCTAATGTCTCTCGGAATAGCACAAATGCCATAGATGCTAACGGCAATCATCAGGGAAAATTAAAAGCCGTAGGTGTTACCGTTGGCGATTTAAGTAACCCGTTCTTCGTGCTGATGGGTAAAGGTGCTGAAAGCGAAGCCAAAAAAATTGGCGGTAATGATGTCAGAGTGACTGTGGTTTCTAGCGGCTATGACCTCAACCAGCAATTTAACCAAATTGAAAATTTCGTGGCTGCAAATACTGACTTAATTATCTTGAATGCGGCTGATAGTAAAGGTATTAGACCTGCAGTCGATAAAGCCAGACAAGCAGGTACAGTTGTAATTGCGGTAGATACAGCCGTTGATGCTCAAGTTGATGCCACAGTTACCACCAATAATTTGCAAGCTGGAGAAGTTGCTTGTCAATATATTGCCGATCGCCTCAAAGGTAAAGGTAATGTCGTCATTGTTAATGGCCCGCCAGTTAACTCAGTAATTCAGCGAGTCAATGGTTGTGAAAATACCTTAGCCAAATATCCCAATATTAAAATCCTCTCGAAAAACCAGAACGCCGAAGGAAGCAGAGATGGGGGATTGAGAGTCATGGGCGATTTACTAGTTACCTTCCCCAAAATAGATGCAGTCTTTGCCATTAACGACCCCAGTGGCGTAGGTGTAGATTTAGCAGCAAACCAAGCCAAACGCAAAGAATTTTTCATCGTGGGAGTTGATGGTGCGCCAGAAGCAATTAATGCGATCGCATCTAAAAAAAGTCTCTATGCAGCAACAGCCACCCAAAACCCCAGAGGAATGACGCAAAAAGCTGTTCAAGTTGGCAATGACATTTTACACGGTAAAAAACCCAGCAATCCTAATATCCTGATTCCGGTGAAGTTGATTACTCAAGACAATGTCAGCAGCTTTCCAGGGTGGTAAATCAGCAGTGCTGAGTGCTGAGTGCTGAGTCAAAAGTCAAAAGTCAAAAGTTATTTATCCCCAGTCACCAATCCCCAATCCCCAGTCACCAATCCCCAATCCCCAGTCCCCAATCCCCAATCCCCAATCCCCAATCCCCCAAACAACTTATGACAACCGATTTCCAACGAATACCCAATGCACCAACCACCACCCCGGTGTTGGAAATGCAAGGAATAACAAAACGATTTCATGGTGTACCTGCTCTCCAAAATGTTAATCTCACAATTTATCCGGGAGAAGTTCACGCCCTGATGGGGGAGAACGGTGCAGGGAAAAGTACATTGATGAAAATCCTGGCTGGGGCTTATATAGCCGATGAAGGAGAGATTCGCATCAATGGTCAAACAATAAAAATTACTAATCCCGGGACAGCACGACAGGCGGGGATTAATCTGATTTATCAAGAACTGAATGTTGCACCCAATTTAACCGTTACCGAAAATATTTTTATGGGTAGCGAGTTGCAAAAAGGTCAGTTTTTAGACCGCCAAGGTATGGAACGGGAAGCAACCCAAGTACTGCAAAGTTTGGGCGCTAGTTTTGCACCTAATACTATAGTTGGTACGCTCTCAATTGCGGAACAACAACAGGTAGAAATTGCCAGGGCGCTAAAAGATAACAGCCGCGTTTTGGTGATGGATGAACCCACAGCCGCCCTATCAGACCGCGAGACGGAACGTTTATTTGAGGTGGTTCGCAAACTCCGCAATGATGGCATTGCCATTATTTATATTAGCCACCGCATGGAAGAAATCTATGCCTTGGCTGACCGCATTAGTGTACTACGCGATGGTCAATATATTGGCACACTCACACGGGAGGAAATTTCTCCCCAGCGCTTGGTGCAGATGATGGTTGGTCGTCCCATGCAGGATTTTTACGAACATCAACGCCAAGCCAATGTCGGCCCGGTGGTGCTGGATGTGAGAAATATCAGCGATGGACGCAAGGTTAAACCCGCTAGTTTACAAATTCATGCTGGCGAAATTGTTGGTTTAGCTGGGCTAGTTGGTGCGGGACGCACAGAAGTATCCCGGCTAATTTTTGGCGCTGACCGCAAAGCCAGTGGTGAAGTCTTCCTCGATGGCAAAAAACTCGAAATTAATAACCCTAGTGATGCTATTACTGCGGGAATTGGTTACGTTCCCGAAGACCGCAAAGACCAGGGTTTATTTTTAGAAATGAGTTCCCGCAAAAATATTGCCCTGAATCGCCTCAGACAGGATGCTAACGCTGGCATTGTTAACTGGGGTTCAGTAAATAAAATTGCCACAGATGCAGTCGAAAACTTTCAAATCCGACTCGCGAATTTAGAAATTCGCGCCGTGGATCTTTCCGGTGGAAACCAGCAAAAACTTTTACTAGCGCGTTGGCTAGCCATTAAACCCAAAGTGTTGATGTTGGATGAACCGACACGCGGTGTAGATATTGGTGCCAAAAGCGAAATCTACCGGATTATGAGCGAACTTGCAGCCCAAGGTATTGCCATTTTAATGGTTTCCAGCGAATTACCCGAGGTTGTGGGAATGAGCGATCGCGTTTTAGTGATGCGCGAAGGGCAGTTAGTTGGTGAACTTGACGGTAGCCCAGGTAAGGAAATCTCCCAAGAAAACATTATGCACTATGCCACAGGAGCAGCAGAGGTACTAGCATCATGAGTCAAACTTTAAGACCTACCCAAAATCGACCTGAAAGCCAGGCTAAATCTCGCCAGCGGCAATCAATTAACAACTTTCTCCAGGTAGCAGGTATTCTGCCCATTCTGATACTCATCTGTATCTTATTTGCGCTTCTCACTCCCAACTTTGGCACAGCTGGTAACGCTGTTAATATCTTGCGCCAAGCATCAATTAACATTGTGCTGGCAACAGGCATGACCTTTGTCATTCTTACAGGTGGTATTGACCTTTCTGTTGGTTCCATCTTGGCTGTTTCTGCCGTCGTTGCGGTCTTGGTATCGCTACTGCCGGCTTTAGGTTGGGCGGCTGTACCTGCGGCATTATTAACAGGATTGCTTTTAGGCTTAGTCAACGGTGCGCTAATCACCTTTTTGGATGTACCGCCATTTATTGTCACCTTGGGTTCACTCACAGCCTTACGTGGTGCTGCTTATTTAGTAGCTAATGGTACAACTGTAATTAACCCCGACCTAAATTTTGCTTGGGTAGGTAATAGCTATTTAGGCCCCATTCCCTGGCTAGTAATCATTGCCTTACTAACTGTAGCAGCTAGTTGGTTTATTCTGCGGCAAACAGTATTAGGTGTGCAAATTTACGCAGTAGGTGGTAACGAAAGAGCCGCAAGACTCACTGGGATTAAAGTCAATCGCGTCTTACTATTTGTTTATGGCGTAAGTGGATTATTAGCAGGTTTAGCCGGAATCATGAGCGCCAGCCGCCTTTACAGCGCCACCGGCTTATTAGGACAAGGTTACGAACTAGATGCGATCGCGGCTGTAATTTTAGGCGGTACTAGCTTTACAGGTGGTATTGGTACTATTGGCGGAACCCTTCTCGGTGCATTAATTATTGCCGTTCTCAACAATGGTTTAACATTGTTGAATATGTCTTACTTTTGGCAACTTGTTGTTAAAGGTTTAGTAATTATTGTGGCAGTAATGATTGACCGACTCCGCAGAAGAACCAAACGGTAATAATTACTAATTCGTAATTCGTAATTCGTAATTCGTAATTTGTTTGTTTCATTCTCGCTAGTGTGCAGATAGGTTGAGGAACGAACCGCAAAGATGCGAAGGAAGAATTTACGACCAGATTAGTAGGTTGGGTTGACGTAAGGAAACCCAACACCAAAATATCGATTAAGCTTTAAATATTCATGTTGGGTTGCGCTGCGCTTAACCCAACCTACATCTCTACGCCGAACGTGCCTTCTCTGCGAGACGCTACGCGAACGCAGTTCGTTTTTTACTCCTCAAAATTAACGCGATTTAACCATAAATTAAGGGCACAACATTGTTGTGCCACTAATAATAATTGCTGAGTTAGCTTGAATTACGAATTACGAATTACGAACTACGAATTACCAATTACCAACTATTGCATATATCCTTTTTAAAACCATGCTAAAAAATTTATTATGCACTTTTCCCCTATTATTCTTTATCTGCCCCGCAGCCTGGGCAATACCTGCAAACGATCGCTTTCCTAACGCAGATGTTAACTTTGGCACCTTGCAAGACCAAGTAACCTCTGTGTCTCAACTTTCAGATATCAACCCTACCGATTGGGCATTTCAAGCATTACAATCATTAGTTGAACGCTACGGCTGTATTGCAGGTTATCCTGACGCAACTTATCGCGGCAACCGTGCCCTTACCCGTTATGAGTTTGCAGCTGGTTTAAATGCTTGCTTGACCAGAATTAATGAATTAATCGCAACTGCGACTACTGATTTAGTCAGAAAAGAAGACTTAGCAGTGTTGCAAAATTTACAACAAGAGTTTTCCGCGGAATTAGCAACTCTGCGTGGGCGAGTGGATGTATTAGAGGCGCGGGAAGCAACATTAGAGGCGCAACAGTTTTCCACCACTACTAGATTAAATGCTCAAATTATTACTGCTGTTAGCGATACCTTTGGTAACAGTGTAGGCGGAGATAGAGATCAATCCAACACCTACTTTAGCGATCGCGGTCGTCTGAATTTAGAAAGCAGCTTTACAGGCAAAGACTTGTTGCGAGTCCGGCTGGAGTTTGGCAACTTCTTAAATTCTAATAATACCAGTCAGATAGCCTCCGTCACGGGTACTGGTATGACGCGGTTGAACTTTGACACCAACAGCAACAATAATCTATCTATTCCTCATATCCGTTACTACTTCCCCGTCAGCGATGCTCTTGCCTTTGTAGTGGGGCCTGTAGGTATTGGCTACACTGATATTACATCAACCGTGACCCCCGCTGTAATTGCAGATGACGGTAACGGCGTTCCTTCACTGTTTGGACAATATAGTCCGTTATTCCGGCGGGGTGGTGGTGGTGCAGCAGTTAATTGGTTTATCACCCCAGATGTAATTTTGACTTTAGGCTATCTTGCAGGTTCTCCCGAAAATCCATCATCAGGCAATGGCATATTTAATGGCGGTTACAATGCTTTAGCACACTTGGTTTTCAACGGCAAACAAGGTTCGATTGGGATTGCCTATTCTCATGGCTATAGTCCTGGGGGACAAGTTAATCTTACAGGTGGAGCAGGTAGTAACCTAGCAATTTCTCCTTTTGGAGATACCATTGCAACGTCTAACAATATAGTAGGCGCACAAGGATTCTATCGCTTTTCGCAAAACTTCCAGGTTCATGCTTGGGGTGGGTATATCTGGGCTAGTGCGGAAAATTCTGGTTTGAGTAATATCCCTGATGGTAGGGGTGGCAGAGATACATTATTAGTTAACAATGGCGCTAATGCTAATGCTTGGTTTGGCGCAATTGGCGTATCCTTCCCTGATTTCGGCGGTAGAGGTAATCTCCCAGGAATATTGTTTGGTATCCCACCCCACGTTACCAGCAGCGATGTTCGTCAAGAAAGTGACCATGCTTACCACATCGAAGCCTTTTATCGTATGCGGCTCAATGATAATATCTCCGTTACTCCTGGCTTTTGGGTAGTTCTCAATCCAGAGAACAATAGCAGCAATAATACCCAATATGTTGGGGTGTTGCGGACAACGTTTGATTTTTAGATTGAGGAATGGGGATTGGGGATTACATTTAACCAACTGTGCATTGTCACCCGATACCATGTCAAAAGACAAACCTTAGGATGGAAGGTGCAGGGGAATATAGAGTCTTCGAGCGAGTTCTGGGAATCGGTCACGATCCGCAACGATGAAAAAACCCCATTCCCCATTTTCGTGATAACCCATGCCAAAGCGGAAGGCTTGCTGGGCATTGGGGATTGGGGATTGGAGAATAGAGAGGGATGACAAATGACAAATGACAAATGACAAACCCCAAATACCGCCTATTTTGGGCGATCGCACTTTTAGTTTCAGCGCTCTTTGTGACGCTAGCACTTTCCTTGTCTCAAGGTGCAGTACCTTTGAGTGTAGATGAATTGTGGCAGGCAATTCTGCACCAAGGCGATCGCATTAAACAAACAATTATCTGGGATTTGCGACTCCCGCGAATTGTTGCAGCTTTGATTGTGGGTGCAGCTTTGGGAATGTCCGGCGCGCTATTGCAAGGAATGTTACGTAATAGCCTGGCCGATCCTTTTATCTTGGGTATTTCCGCCGGTGCAGGGTTAATTGTAATCGTGATGGTGGTGTTGCAAATCTTTCCCGCCGCTATTCCGCTTGCAGCTTGGCTGGGAGCAATTGTTACTTCGGCTATAGTGATTTTCTTGGGGCGCGCTGGGTCAGGAATTGCCGTAGAACGCTTGATTTTAGGCGGTGTAGCGGTGAGTTCTTTATTTGGTGCGGCACAAAGTACGTTACTTTTAGTAGCTGAAGACGGTCAAATTCAAATTGCCCTTAACTGGCTGGTTGGAAGTCTGAATGGTCGAGGTTGGAAAGAAATTACCATTGCTGGCCCTTATATTATCGTGGCATTGCTGGCGGGATGTTTGCTCGCGCGATCGCTAAATGTCTTGGCTTTAGGAGATGATTTAGCTTTAAGTTTGGGCGTATCATTAACGCGATCGCGTTTATTAATTGGTGGTGTTGCAACTTTACTTGCTGCTAGTGCAGTTAGCATTGGCGGTTTAATCGGCTTTGTCGGCCTTGTGGTTCCCCACGGTGTCCGCCTCATTGTTGGTACAGATCATCGCTTCGTATTACCACTTTCCGCCTTAGCTGGTGCATGGTTACTCATCTTTGCCGATTTACTCTCCCGGCTAGGAGCCATAGAATTACCAGTAGGTTCAGTCACCGCCTTACTAGGTTCACCATTATTTATCTGGTTACTTTATCGCCGTTCGAGTGGGGGATGAGGGACTGGGGACTGGGGACTGGGGACTGGGGACAAGGGGACAAGGGGACAAGGAGGAGAAATTGTGTTGTGAACTTATGATATTTGGTGAGGCTTTGAGCTTGGAAGTTGAGGCTTTAAACCTGAACGTTGAGCCTTTGAGCTTGGAAGTTGAGGCTTTAAACCTGAACGTTGAGGCTTTGAGCTTAGAAGTTGAGGCTTTAAACCTGAACGTTGAGCCTTTGAGCCTGGACGTTGCGGCTTTAAGCCTGAAAGTTGCGGCTTTGAACCTGAAAGTTACGGCTTTGAGCCTGAAAGTTGCGGCTTTGAACCTGAAAGTTGCGGCTTTGAGCCTGGACGTTGCGGCTTTGAACCTGAAAGTTGCGGCTTTGAGCCTGAAAGTTGCGGCTTTGAACCTGAAAGTTGCGGCTTTGAAACTCACCCTTCACCCTTCACCCTTTACCCTTCACCCTTCACCTTTCACCCTTCACCTTTCACCCTTCACCCTTCACCCTTCACCTTTCACCCTTCACCTTTCACCTTTCACCCTTCACCCTTCATCTTTCACCCTTATGCCCCTAGAATTACAAAACCTCACTGGCGGTTACACTTCAGATCCCATAATTCAAAACATTAACCTAACTCTACAAACCGGAGAGTGGTTAAGTTTAGTTGGTGCTAATGGTTCTGGGAAGTCTACATTATTAAAATTACTCAGTCGCATTCTTTCACCACAGCAAGGAACGGTGTTACTAGATGGCAAAGCAATTCACTCGCAGCCACCGCATTTAGTTGCTCAAAAATTGGCATTGTTACCGCAACAACAAACGGTGCCTGTAGGCTTAACTGTGCGACAATTAGTCAGCCTCGGACGGACACCCCATCAACCTTGGTGGCAATGGGAATTAACAGCTAAAGATAAACAAAAAGTAGAAGCAGCAATTGCCAAAACACAACTAGAAAAATTTAGCGATCGCCTGGTTGAACAGCTTTCTGGTGGCGAAAGACAACGGGCTTTTTTGGCTTTAGCTTTGGCACAAGAACCACAGGTTTTATTATTAGATGAACCGACAACTTATTTAGATATAAATTATCAATTACAACTATTAGAATTACTCAAAGATTTAAATCAGCAACAAGAATTAACTATTGTCACTGTATTACATGAATTAAATTTAGCTGCGCGTTATAGTTCCCGCATTGCTTTATTAAAACAAGGTCATCTCTGGGATGTGGGTACACCGGAAGCTGTCCTCACCCCAAATGCGATCGCCCAAGTTTTCGGCGTGGAATCTGTAATTATTCATACACCAGTTGGTTTACAAGTTTGTGCGATCGCGGCTGTGTAAAGCAGGGCTGTCGATACAGTAAGCTTGGTACTAACTTCACGGGAAAACCGCAAGATTCAGCCCTGCTGAAAGGAAAAGCGCTACCAGTTCGCTCATTACAACTTGGTGGTTGTAATATCTTTCACATTCTTTTGTAAGTAGCCGTCATGAACTGGGTACACCAGAACACATGAAAAATTCATTAATCCCCCTAGCTCCCAATACTGCTCGGTTAAGGATTTTTAACTCGGAATTTGGTTTGGGGAAAAGGTTAAAGGGTAAGGGTTAAAGGTTTTTTCTTACCCCTTTTCCCCTTCCCCTTTTGCCCTTAACCGACAAGTATTGCCCTAGCTCCCTAGCTTTCACCCTTACCCCAAACTCAAGCTACAAGGGATAGCATTGTCATCCTATTGATTGAAGGAGTGCTTCGAGACGGTTGAGAGTCTCGTTCAGTCCCTCTTCCATGCCAGATTGGAGATGCCCATCTCTCTGTTCTCTAGACTGGTGTTGGATGTGAATATGCAGCGTTGTTTTGCCATCAACTTCATTCAGAATGAGGGTATTGAGATGGTCGCTATTGGGTACTGGTTCATATATTTCGCTAGTTACCAATCTTTCTGGTGGCACAATTTCACGATATTCTCCTGAAAATGCGTGTTCCATGCTGTTTTTAGGGTCATGTAAGACATAGCGCCAAGCACCTCCCACGCGCAGGTCAATTTCGCAAACTGTCATTGTCATACTGCTACAACCCCCAAACCAGCGCTTAACATGTTCGGGCTGAGTCCAAGCTTCAAACACAAGTCTGCGTGGGGCATTAAAGATGCGAGTAATCAGGATTTCTGTATCTGATGGCAAGGTAACAGCAAAACCATTCTGTTGCTGTTTAAGTTGCTTGGCCAGGAATTCGTCGAGACAGTCGAAAGTGGAATTCCACCCAGCAACCACACCCATCTCTTCATGCTTACGGCGATCGCTTTCGGTTGCATGACGAATTTGAAGAGTCAGTTTAGTCTTGCCTTCCAAATCTTCAAACATCACTGTCATGACGATTCCTTGTGGCAAATCTCCGTTGATTAGTTGCTCAAAGCCTTCGTCAAATTCATCGCTGCTGACAATCCGTTCAGGAGGCACGATTTCAAAGAAAACACCTTTGACCGGGTACTCTGTGCCATCGGGGCCAACCATGACATACCGTGATTGACCGCCTGGACGCAAATCTAGTTCAGTTACACGAGTTGTAAAGCCTTTTGGCCCCCACCATTGGACAATGTGTTTTGGGTCTGTCCATGCCTGAAATACAAGTTCTCGCGGTGCATTGAAGATACGGGTAATGATAATCTCGCGTTCGGACTGAGTGGATGTGGAGTCATTTTGTTTCAACATCTTGTTTCTCCTGAAGAAGGGAACGCAGTTTATGATTCGCGATCGCGTTTGTTGTCCTCTGCTTGCAATTGTTGTAAATACTCGTCTAGACGATCCAAATTCTGTTCCCAGAATTGGCGATATTGCTCAATCCAATCTGCTGCTTCCTTGAGCGTTTGTGCTTCTAATCGACAGGGTCGCCACTGAGCCTCTCGACCCCGTGCGATTAATCCCGCACGCTCCAGCACTTTGAGATGTTTAGAAATGGCAGGTAGGCTCATCTCAAAGGGTTGGGCTAGCTCAGTTACCGATGCTTCGCCCTTAGCAAGATGAGCTAAGATTGCCCGCCGAGTCGGATCGGCAAGGGCGGCAAAGGTGACGCTCAATTGATCGGTGGACATTTAGATTGGAAGTATTTAACCGCGCAGTTAATTAACTACTAGGTTAAATGTACTAGTCTAGAAAGTCAACCCCTCCGAGTAATTCAAAATTCAAAATATCCTGCGGGTTTGCTGTAGTGCTTTGCAGAACCCGTATCCGTACTTTCAATCCTGGAGAAGGTTGATACTCCGATACCACTGCAGTGGCTCCCCCTTGTGGGCAACCCGAGGCGGGAACACAACAATGGGGACAAATAACAAGTGCAGGTGCAGAGTTTATGATTACACTACCGATTCGTCAGCAAAGGTTTAATCTTAGTAAAAATTCCTAAAAGTAAGTAAGTCGGTAAAAATAAACCCAACTATGTTAATAACCGTAAATAGGTTGAAAATCCTCACCAATGACCAATGACCAATGACAGCCTCAGCCAGTTATCTTTAATTTCGCCAACCTAGCTTGAAAAAGCAGGGGGGTAGGGAGCAGGGAGCAAGGGGGATTAATGAATTTTTCATGTGTTCTGGTGTACCCAGTTCATGACGGCTACTTATGTCTATTTTAAAACCTCACAACACCATGTAATTCTGATAACATTTGCTCTAGAATATCTGCCATAATTTCTTGGTTCAAATCATGTAAAATCCCCGGGCCATTAAGAAAATCTTGAATTGTGATTTTTTGTTCCTTAAAATCTTTAACAAAATCCCGGATTTCTGTAACTATATTCATTTGAGCTTCTATTTCATCTAACATATACGAAATAGAGTCCATACCTGCTTTCGCAGCTTTGCGATGATCCTTAACCATCGCCCCTTCTGGAGTATGTTTCGCCTGACGTAGTTCTCGTTTTAAATCTTCATATTGATTTTTCAAAATTTGATTTTGTTGTTCTAGAGTTTTACATCTTCTAGTTAAATCATCCTCACTATTATTATCAATCGCTTCTCCTAATTCATGCTGTTTTTCAATTTCTAATAGTCTGGCTAAATCTCCTTCTTGGTAAGCTTTATTAATTTCTTTCATAATTTCTGTATGGTACATCTGCGTCTCGCTGTCTGTTACCTTATCAGGATGAAATATTTCAGCCAATTTCAGAAATGTTTGCCGAATTTTTCGAGATTCATCTTTTCTAGTTGCAGAAGTATCTCCCCATTCTGATTGTCTTGCTCGATGTTGATCGTGACTTTCAGCACTTTCTTCGTCAAAATCAACATCTTGTCTTAAATTTTCAAATAGTTCATCTAGCTCTGTATCTTCTAGTTTTGTTTCAATTTTGGGACTGATGACTCCTGCCAACTGGAGATTCCGGTAAACTAATTTAATATTTTTTAGGGTTTGTTTACCTAACTTTCTCTTAGTAAATATTTCATCAAATAGAGCATGAATTTCCCGATCTATGTCTGTCATTTGTTGTAATTTGGGAGTTGCTCGATGAAATATTTCAGTAGCTAAAGAACGCATTCTTTCCACAAAATTTTTGAGTTCTGTGCGCTTTCGCTTAATCTGTTTTAATAACGATTGATGTTCTTTTTCTAGCGCATCTAAGTAGATATGTAACTCCGAGAGAGCTAATGGTGTAGCTTTAACTGAGTGAGATTTAGATGAGGTTGTTCGCGGCATAAAAAACCTAAAAACTCAAGTGTTAAATAAATAACGCAACTTTTAAGCTTGGGAGTTAGTAGTCATAGAAGATACTCTCTAGATGATACATGATTGTTGTAATCCTTACTCGCACAAAATTAAATTCATTAGTGGAGGTAACAGGGAATAGACAAACTATGGATAAAATGAATTATTCGATTTTATTTTTGAAAAAATCTAAGTAACTGTAGGGTGCGTGATCACGAAGTGTAACGCACCAAGGTATAGAATGCCGTGCGTTGCGCTACGGGACAACACACCCTAAGTATATGTTCAACAATCGGCTAGGATTGTTATAGATTAGGGACTTATTGAATTGTTGTAAAAGCTACATTTTTTCTGATTAATGTAGTCTGGTTAACTGCCAACTACTGCCAAGGACGTAGAAGTTAAAGAATAAGAATAAATTTTAGGAAAAATTTAGGATTCTTATAAGCCCTCAGTTTCAGAATTAGCTTAATAGCTGTTGTAGTTCATTGAAGAATCAAGTACTATCTGACGAAATATAAATAAACTCCACTTGTTAATTCTGGAGGAGGTGATGTCTAACAGGTTTTACGTGATATTTGTGGTAATACTAAATGTAATTGCAGCAATCCAAGTGCAAAAATCGTTGTGGCATCGGGATTTCACACTTTAACTTAGTAAGTCAGAGTTTTTATATTTTCATGTCTACTGTTAGGTAGGTAAGATTATGCATATGTCAATTTGGCTATTTGTTGCCGCTATTTCTTATACTTTAGGTGCTATTATCCAATGGCTACAACTAAGAAATAAACTACGCGAAATCTACGAGTATACAAATTTTCCGATAGTTTGGGCAGCAAATTTATTTTCAATGTTTGTTTGTTTCATCCAAGCTTTGATGTGGCCTTATATTTTGTTGCTTGATCAGGAAAACTAGAATTTGTTAGTCGATGCGTTACGCTATCGCTAACGCATCCTACAATTTAAGGTTTACTTTATAAATTATCTCTAATATCTTTTGAGTGCTAAAGTTAAGCCATCCCCAATAGGAAGCAGAGAAAGTGTTACCCTTTCGTCGTTGTGTAACTTTTGATTGAGGATACGTATAGCTTGGGTACTTTCATTTTGAATTTCTGGATTGGCAACTCTTCCCGACCATAAAACATTATCAATCGCAATTAATCCCCCCGGACGGATCAACTGTAAAGCCCGCTCGTAATAACCGTCATAATTGACTTTGTCGGCATCAATAAAAGCAAAATCAAAGGTATTAGCTTGCCCAGTAGCTAATAACTGATCTAGAGTTGCTAAAGCTGGTGCTAATCGCAAGTCAATTTTATCGGACACTCCTGCTTCTTGCCAATACAATCGCGCGATTGCAGTATATTCTTCGCTAACATCACAGGCGATAATTTTACCATCAGCCGGAAGCGCCAAGGCTACAGAAAGCGAACTGTAACCCGTAAATACGCCAACTTCCAGGGTTTTCTTCGCACCAATTAACTGCACTAGCAATCTCATAAACTGTCCTTGTTCGGGAGAAATCTGCATATTCCCGCTAGGATGGCTGGCTGTTTCTTGGCGTAATCTCTGAAGAATTTCTGGTTCACGCAGGGAAACCGATAACAAATAAGTGTAGAGTTGTTCATTCAACCCAAGAGTTCGCGTTGACATAGTAGATTAGAGAATTCGGCTCATCAACCGCTATACTATCGCTGGAGAGTGATCTGTAAAAAAGAACTATGGTGCGGTTAGTGTTGACAGCTTTACTAGTGCTATTGACAGCCTGTGGTACGATTGGGCTGCTACCCACTAATCAGTTAGTGCAAAAAGCGATCGCACTTCAGCTAGAACAAACGCAACAACAACTTAGCCAAAAGCTGGATTTAGACTTACAAGGGTTTGATATTGAAAAGCTAGCAATTAGCGAACAAAAACCCCTCACCATTGAAAATTTACCTGCTTTTCGGGTACGAGGAACCTACGACTTAATTATCAAATTACCTAAGAGACGCTTGACGCAACCGCAACAACCTTTTGAGGTTTATCTGCAAATTCAACGAGAAGGTAAAACTTGGCGATTGCTTTTACCAGAAAGGGTAAACAAAGATACCCAACCAATTTGGCATAGCTACCTCATCTTGTAGCTAATTGTGCAATTCTAAAAACTATCATACGGATTACCGTAAAACTGCCCAAGCCTAGCCATCATTGAGGTAAGCTATTACGCTTTTCAATTACACTTTGCTGACTGTTGACTGGTGACTGTTGACAGGAAGAAATGTGTAAGTTGGCTGTGTGACTATAGGTAGGATAATTATGTATATTAATTTTTTCGTTAGTTCTATTGTCGGAATTTTAGTGATAGTACTGGGGACTTTTGGCATCCTGCAATGGTTGCACATCCCGGCTGGTAGCTTTCTCGATTGGGTAATTGGTGGTGCAAGCTTTTGGTGGTTGTTGGTAATTGTTACCGTACCCTGGAATGTGCATTTTCAAGCCAAAGAAGTTTTAGCAGAAGGCGCACAGTCCAAAGAAAAGGGAATTCCCGTAGACGAGAAACAATTAAAGTATGTCAAAATTTTAGCCAAGCGATCGCTTTGGGTGGCGATCGCTTTACATATCATTTCCACCATTGGACTCTATACCCTCGCCGCCACGGGTATTAGTGCTGTAGGATACATCAGTTCCGGTGCAGCTTTGTTATTAACCGTCCTCCGTCCAGCTATCCGCGCCTACGAGTATTTATACACAAGATTACGGATGATTCGTCAAGAATGGCAATATCCCCGTGAAGATATTATGGAACTGCGCGATCGCTTTTCCATCTTGGAAGAAAAAGTCAAATCCTTGGAAGACAGGCTTGATCCAGAAAACTCTTACTCTATTCCCGCAACTCAACAACGATTTAGCGAAGAAACCCGCCGTGACTTAGCCAGAATCGCCGCCAATTTAGAAGAACTACGCGCCACCAACCAAACCGAACACGAACGTTTAGCTAGAGAAGCCAGAAATGCGATCGCGCAACTTTCCACTGACGGACAATTTCTCGATCATGTGCGCGAAATCATCCGCTTTTTCAAAACAGCGTAATGAGTGCTGAGTGCTGAGTAATGAGTTGCAGAGACGCGATTAATCGCGTCTGTACAAGAGTTCTGAGTGGTAATTATGAGTTGTGAATTTTGAGTGTTAAGTGGTGAGTGAAATGAGTAGAATAGAGCGGTTTGAAGATTTGATTGCGTGGCAAAAGGCAAGATTATTAACTAAAAATATTTATGAGGTTACTCAGCAGGGTAAATTTACTAGAGACTTTGGGCTATCAGGACAAATGCAAAGAGCAGCAGTTTCTATCATGTCGAACATTGCTGAGGGCTTTGAAAGGACTTATTTAGGAGAATTTCACCAATTTCTTGCTATAGCCAAGTCATCTTGTGCTGAATTGCGCTCTCAACTTTATGTTGCTTTAGATGCTGGTTATTTAGAAACAGTCCAATTTAACCTACTTTTAAATCGAGCCGAAGAAGTTGGTAAGATTATTGGCGGACTTCGTGCATCTGTGGAAAAACAAAAGCATCAAAAAAACTCTATTTCCCATAATAAATAAATACTCATCCTAATTGATTGCAAATTATAGCTCTTAGGCTTTCAGCCTAAGGCTATTTTTATCTATATAAAACCTACTTCTGTAAGCTAATCATATTGCATAAGATAGTCAACTATTATCACCTTCAGCACTCAACACTCACCGCTCTCCACTCAGCACTCAGCACTCAGCACTCAGCACTAATTTATAGACCATATAAACGTTTGACCATCGCTGTAATTTTGGCACCGTAATCTAAATCTGCTGACCAGCGCCCAGATAATTGATCAATTAATGGTGCAATTCCCCGTGTCACAAATCGAAATCTGGGGTCTACAACTTCATTTACTAGAGGTTCTAAACTGGCATAAGCTTTTAAATGTTGGATATGTGCCCTCACGCCAATTCGGGCACTTTCAAAAGATGCTGCTTGTGTAGCGCCGCCAATTGTCCCTAAGCCAGCAAAGTTATTTTGCTCAGGTTTAATATCACCACCAAAGCGTAAAAATCCAGTTTCTACACACATTTGGCAAAAGGCTATATCGTAATTAACTCCTTCTACGCTGGCTTCTTCTCGATAGAGTTTTGGTATATCAGGAAATCGCACTAAAGCATTCTCATTATTATTTCTCAAGAATACTTGTAACTGCACTTCAGAAGTGTTGCCATTTGATACAATTCTATCTAATTGACCAGGGCAAACTACCAAAATAGAACGCAATTGTACAGTTTTGGTTGCTGCATCCCAACCAACCGAAACATTAAAGTCTCGCAGTTCAATTGCTTTAACATACACGACTTTATGATAGGTAATCCGGCGAACTTCAGGAACTTTTGTTAAATCAACTCGCAAGCGGTCTGCTAAATCAATGGGAATATAAGCATTACCATTAACAAGTATGCCTTTTTCGGCGTAATTTTGCCCGTTAATACTAATATTAATAGGAGGATAACTAACGACTGGGGGAGTACCTTGTCCGGGGTCAACTACACGACTCCAAGATGCCAAGCCATCGGCAATTCCTAGCGCAAAATCACGGCGACGGCTTTGTAATAAAGACCTATCTTCAGGACTGCTGAGAAATGCTACTTGCATCAACAAAGCAGCGATCGCAGTTTGTCTGCAAAATGCTAACCGACCTAATCCACTATCAGTATCAGGTCTAACTCCACGATTCGGTAATTGGGGTACACGGCGTAAAAGCCCTACTAATAGAAGTTCCGCATTGCTTTTACGCTGATCGTTACTCGCAATATAGAAGACGCTAGCCCCGCGCACATTTGGGCTAGTAGCAGCATCAGCGTGAATTTCTAACGCCACATCGGTGGAACGTCCACGAGAATTGATCCAGGTGATTGTATCAGCTGCACTCAAATCATCGGGAACAGACAAAACCTCAAAACTCCGCGCCCGCAGTTCTGTTACAATCAAATCCCGCAACAAAATCATTTCTTTAGCTTCTGTTGTCCCGCCTGCGATCGTCCCTGGATCGATTCCGCCAGTTTCTTTGCCTCCGTGAGCAGCAGAAATAAAAATACGCCCCATCTTCAGTATTTCCTCTTATAAGACTCAGCCTCAGCCATGCTATCTATATTTCTTGGTTGAGCAACAACAATATAATATCCATCAGGAGTACCTAATCATTTGTCCTTTGTCTTTTCTCCCAAGTTGGGGATTGGGGAGATGAGGGAGATGAGGGAGATGAGGGAGATAAGGGAGAAGTAGTCATTACCAATTACCCATTACCAATTACCAAATGACAAATGACAAATGACAAACAACAAATGACAAAGGACAAATAACAAAAATATGCAAATTCCCCGCTTGCACCCGGATACAATTGAAGAAGTTAAACAACGTGCTGATATTGTAGATGTCGTCTCTGAGTATGTAGTTTTACGCAAGCGCGGTAAAGATTTTGTGGGATTATGCCCGTTCCACGATGAGAAAACTCCTAGCTTTACTGTCAGTCAGACTAAGCAAATGTATTATTGCTTCGGCTGTCAAGCTGGGGGAAATGCGATTAAGTTTGTAATGGATGTGGGCAAACGTTCCTTTGCGGAAGTGGTGCTAGATTTAGCACGGCGTTACCAAGTACCTGTACAAACCTTAGAACCTGAGCAAAGACAAGAATTGCAACGTCAGCTGTCTTTGCGCGAACAGTTATATGAAGTTCTCGCTTCCACAGCACAGTTTTATCAACACGCACTGAGACAATCTGCTGGACAAAAAGCCCTACAGTATCTTAAAAGCGATCGCCTTCTCAAAGAAGAAACAATACAGCAGTTTGGCTTAGGTTATGCTCCCGCAGGTTGGGAGACTGTTTACCGTTATTTGGTAGATAGTAAACATTACCCAGTGCAACTAGTAGAAAAAGCCGGATTGATTAAACCCCGCAAGGAAGGGGGCGGCTATTATGATGTGTTTCGCGATCGCTTAATGATTCCCATCCGCGATATTCAAGGGCGGGTAATTGGCTTTGGTGGACGAACCCTCACCGATGAGCAACCAAAGTATCTCAATTCCCCGGAAACTGAGCTTTTTAGTAAAGGGAAAACCCTCTTCGCCCTCGATCAAGCCAAATCTGGGATTTCGCAATTCGATCAAGCTGTGGTGGTAGAAGGATATTTTGATGCGATCGCTCTCCACGCCGCAGGAATTAATAATGTTGTCGCTTCCTTGGGTACTGCTTTAAGTTTAGACCAAGTCCGCTTGGTATTACGCTATACCGACTCAAAACAATTAGTTCTCAACTTTGATGCGGATAATGCAGGTACTAACGCCGCATCTAGGGCGATTGGCGAAATTGCCGAACTCGCCTATATGGGCGAAGTGCAACTAAAAATTCTCAACATCCCCGATGGTAAGGATGCTGATGAATACTTGCATAGCCATAGCCCAGAAGACTATCACCAACTTTTAACCAATGCTCCCTTGTGGCTGAATTGGCAAATTGACCAAATCCTCAAAGACCGTGATTTAAAACAGCCTACAGATTTTCAGCAAGTCACCCAAAGCATAGTAAAATTACTGAAAAACATAGTCAACAAAGATACGCAGAATTATTATATTTCCTATTGTGCGGAAATCCTCAGCTTGGGAGATAGCAGACTAATTCCGCTACGAGTCGAAAATTTACTAACTCAAATTTCTCCTGTTACTAGCAGCGCTCAACCGATATCAATCAAAAAAAAATGGGAGAATAATAAAGCTTCCCAGGCTTCAGTTACTAATAGCGAGCGTGGGTTGCTAGAACGTGCAGAAGGCTTATTATTGCGGATTTACTTACATTGTCCCGAACAGCGCGAAGCGATTTTAAATGCATTAGAAGAGAGAGATTTACAATTTAGCCTTTCTCACCACCGCTTTTTATGGCAAAAAATTATCGAGTTAACCATAGAGCAAGTAGACTTAATGTCCAATCTGCAAGATAGATACCTAGAATTAGCTGAAGATTTAAATTTAGTATCTCATTTGTTTCATTTAAATGAGATAAGTAAAAAAGATATCATGCGGACTCCGCAAGTTGTTCAAGCTGCGATCGCTTGTATGGAAAGAGTGATGCGAGAAAAGCGCTATCGTCACTTTTTGGAACTGTGGCAAGAAACCGATCCAGAAGCAGAACCAGAAAGATGGCAATCATATTATCAAGCTTTTTATACTGAAAAACTACAACTTCAGGAACTAGACCGCCAACGCCAATTTTCCATTACAGACTTGGTTTAGTTAAAAGTTTTTGCTCAGATCCCCGACTTTTTCAAAAAGTCGGGGATCTAAATCCCGCGAATGTAGGGAGCATTGTTTGAATTTAGTATTATCTAGTTTGTTTAGATAAGAAATATAAAGCCTTTATGTATCAAATTTTCGGTAAATACTAAAGTTATTTAATAGTTGATTTTGAAACTTCTATGAATGATGAATCAAAATTCTTTTTAATGTTTGGTTCAATGTTTGCGGGTATTGGCGGTTTATTTGCTGTCATAGGCATCATTTTTGCTATTAATACTCACTCTTTTGTTAAAACAGCAGAATCTTTACAGGGAACTGTAATTGATTCCAAGCTACGTTCATATAAAGATAGTAAGGGTCGCTCCTCTTCTGCTTACTTTCCAATTGTTAAAATTACTCCAAGTTCTGGCCAAGAAACTATATTTGAATCCCATACAGGTAGTAAGCCACCAGCATTTAAAAAAGGTCAGCAAGTAGAAGTTTTATACCCCCCTCAAGACCCGGATTCTGTCATAATTAATTCGTGGTTTGAGCTATGGTTTTTGCCTACAATGTTTACAGGTTTGGGTTCAATTTTTGTCGTGGTTGGAGGAGCCGTGCTAATTATACCTTTACGGAGGCTGATAAGTGTTAAGTAGAGATTACACCAAATCTTTACCTCTGAACCCTCTGCTACATTTATGACAAGTATTTAACTGAACACAATATTACTCATCTTCATCCCAATCATTATCTTCACTCCAATACTGTTGCGGTGCATCGCCATGAATTTCTAAAATTTTGGCTTTCTTAATTTTGTTATCTGGTGGTTCAATGGCTTCTAATTGCACATCAAATTTCCAATTATCGCCAAAATCATAAAGATAAGTCATGCTTGTACCTGGTTCTAGGGATAAATCACCAATGCGGACTTGATCGGCAAATGGGGGTGATTCTGTATAAGGATGAGCTATTGTACAAGTCCGACCAAAACGGTCTTTATAACTAAATTCATATAGGTGATCGTAGTCGAAATCAAAAGCATCAAGAATTGTGCTAGCTAGCCAGCTAAGTTCTCTTTTTGCTGGGATAGCAATCCTCCGCCAAGATTTAGAAACTGATACTTTAAAAATATAAATGCCATCAGTAAAACCTTGCTTGGGCAAAATTAGATTATTTTGCCATTCAGGAAAGAATGGCTGAAAATGAGGTTGTAATTGCCCAAAGTTGATATTAATCTCTTCTTCAAACTTGCCTATAATTCCAACTGGGAATAATAACCTAAACATCGCATCACCAAGCGGTAAACGTTCTACACTGGTAATACGCCATCCCTTGCCTTCTTGGGCTTTTCCCTGTTTAATAGTTAATAAACCAAATAACTCTAATAAAGCAATATTGTGTAGCCCAGGATAATAACCAAGAACTTGTTGGTCGTCATATTTAGCAAACTTTAAACCTGGATCGGGAATTCGCGCCCAAAATTGAATACATTTAAATAAATTATTCCAGGTATCTTGACGTTCACCTAAAATTTCGTTGTTTCCCCAAATTAACCAGGCTTCTAGTAAGGTGAAATAACGTTCTGTTAAATTGAGCTTAGACCAAGATTCTAAAACAGCTTCATCTAATACTAAAAATTGTTTTCTACCTTGAGATTTAATTTGAACGATTCCTGAACTGCGTAATAACAGATAAAGCCCATTGATATAAGGATAGGATTTTTGTACAGGACGTTTCAGTTTAGTATCAATTGGGTGACTTAACTGCAAATTCAGTTCTGATAATACCTTTAGGGGTAAAAGATGATTAACGCTACTAACTTCCACACCTTTTGGTTGGATAAAATCTATTAAAATTTGGAAGTCGCGCAGAATTGTCCCTGGTTGATTTTCATCTATGCTGAGTTCTGTGAAAAGCGCTTGCTGTAACTCTGTGATGGCTGGTAGTTCCTGATTTAGAGTCAGGTTGATGCTGGCGAATAAGTCTTCCATAATTCAAAAATAGAAATTGAATTAAAAAATTAAATTTTGTTTTTGGACTACAGTACAATTATTTGATATTTATACTACGAATAAATAACTAAATAAGCTGATACGCACCTAAATCAAATATTCTGGCGTTAGGACTGTCAAGGGTCAATAGTCCAGGGTCAAAGGCTAGCTTGGACTTTGGACTCTTGAACGCCAGTTGCTTCAAGTCGGCAAAGCCGCCCAACGCACTGGCTCCTTTTGACAACCTGAGTGCGAAATACACAATTTAAATGCGTAACAGCTTAAACTTTGGCAAAGATGAATGGTAATATTTTCGCTTGCTAGCTAAAAATTCTCTGAATTTGATATGAACAGTAATATTCGCTTACAGATGATCCTGGCTGATTCACCTGTAGGGATGATTTTACCTGCGATCGCACAACTTAACCTACCTGATTGGTGGTTAGCAGGTGGTGCGGTGCGAAATACTGTTTGGCGGGCAATTTTTGGTGATGATTGTGCTTTAGTAATCAAAGACTTTGATATTGCATTTTTTGATATCCAGGGAAACCGTTCCCAAGAACTAGCAGCAAAAGCTACCCTCACGGAACAATTTCCTCACCACGAGTTTGATGTTAAAAATCAAGCTAGTTTTGCCCGTTGGCGTGATGGCGAAAGAACCTACCATAGTACAGAAGATGGGATTACGCAATGGTTACATACTGCAACGGCTGTGGGAGTGCGGCTAAATGCACAAGGAGAATGGCAATTTTTCACTCCCTATGGCTTGGATGATTTATTTAATGGGGTTATTCGACCTACACCTGTAAATATTGATAATGATAATGCCCATCAAAAAGCCTCTAGTTTTTTACAAAAATGTCCTGCTTTGCGATTAGCGTAGATGGCTCATTTATAATTAAAAATTTCATACCAATTTGAGAAAAGAATGCGACAGATTGTAGGGACATGGCATTGTCTGGGTATAGTTGGTATAAAACAATGCTTCCTATAAGGTATATCGGTGCGTTGCGCTGCGCGACAACACACCCTACCAATTACCAATTACCAATTACCCATTACTCATTACCAATTCCTAAATTCCCAAAGCTGTTCTAATATTTTGCACAATTACTTGTGGTGTCTCTGCAATATCCATATATATAGTGTCTAATGGCTCTTCCAGAGTATGAAACTGGCTATCCAATAGGGTTGCACTCATGTAGTGATTCTGGCGTTCTTGCAAGCGCTTTTGGATTAACTCGTAAGACCCTTTGAGGTAGACTATTTTGATGAGGTTGCTATCCACTAACAAAAATTGGCGATAGCTGTCTTTTAAGGCTGAACACGCTAGGACTACATTTTGATTTTCTTGTAGCCAATTTTTAATAGCTGTTTGCAAATTTTGCAACCAAGGTGTTCTGTCAGCTTCCGTTAAGGGGATACCACTCCGCATTTTCTCTACATTTTCTGATGAGTGGAAACTGTCAGCGTCGCTAAATGTCCAGTGTAAAGAGTCGGCTAGCAGTTTTCCGATGGTAGTCTTACCAGAGCCAGAAACACCCATTACCAGAATAATCATTTGACAAATATCTCAATTTTCCTAATAATTAATATTATCATGCACACGTGTGCATAAAGTGTAGTAAGGTAATAAATGAGCAAAAGAAAAATCTCCATAGAAGATATTGCTCGGAAAGCAGGTGTTTCGCATACCACGGTTTCACGTGCTTTGCGAGATAGTCCCTTAATTAGCCCCAAAGTGCGAGAAGAAATTAAACTACTAGCGCGGGAAATGGGTTATGTTCCCAATGGGATTGCTCAAAGTTTACAAACTCAACGAACTAATACCATTGGGGTAGTAGTAACTTCAATCGCAGATCCCTTTTTTGCGGAGGTAGTAGAAGGAATAGAACAGATAGCTAGATCCTCAGATTTGAGTGTGTTGTTAAGTACTTCCCACCGAAATGTTGAGCAAGAAATAGCAGCTATTAATAACTTTTATCGTCGGAGAGTAGACGGTATTTTAGTAGCCGATTCCCGAATTAGTAAATACCATACCAAGCAAATAGGGCTAATAGCTGCACCCACAGTTTTTATTAATAGCCAAACCGAAGACAAACCAGAAATCTTTCACTCAGTTACAATAGATGATTTTTTAGGCGCTAGATTAGCTGTAGAGCATTTAGTCAGTTTAGGACACACTTCTATAGGTTACTTGGGTGTAGGCGATCGCAGTTTATCAAATCAGTTACGCCTAGAAGGTTATCAAACGGTTCTGAGTGAGGCTAATCTACCACAGATAGAAGATTGGATAGCAATTAGAGAAGAAGATAATACCAGAACCAGCGATGTTGTCACCGGACAACAAATGCTACCTCAGTTAGTTAAAGCTGGCGTAACAGGAATTTTTTGTTACAACGACATGGTAGCAGTTGGTGCGCTCTTAGCTTGTACAAAATTAGGTATTTCTGTACCTCAAGATTTAAGTTTAGTAGGATTTGATGGTATTGCTTTAGGCGGTTATATTACTCCACCATTAACAACAATTCGCCAGCCAATGTTAGAAATTGGTCGCGCTGCTATGCAAATGTTACTTGATTTATTGCAGGATAAAACTGTAGAAAATCGCGTTTTATCTCCTTATTTAATTGAGCGAGGAAGTACGGTGAGGAAATAGGTAATGGGTAATGGGTAATGGGTAATGGGTAATGGGTAATGAGTAATGAGTAATGAGTAATGAGTAATGAGTAATGAGTAATGAGTAATGGGTGATTGAAAAATCCTAATACAATACGGCGGAAATAAGCAATCTCTGATTCAACAAGTAAAGCCCTAGGTTGTATTCATTTTTTCACTGCTGTGCTAATCCATTAGAAACCCTTCTGTCTCAGAAATGCTAATATCAATTTCTTGAAATCAAGCAGCAGACATAAACTTTAAAACATAGATTATGTCAGAGATATTTAATTACCAATTACCAATTACCAATTACCAATTACCAATTACCAATCACAAAAATAAACTTTACTAAAAAAAGATGTTAACTCAAAAACGCAGTTTATCAAGCGATCGCTGTTTTGCTCCAGAACCAGTACAGCGACAAATCGCGCGTCAATTTTTTGACAGCATCTCTAATCTACCCCTAGTCTGTCCGCATGGTCATGTCGAGCCAGCTTTGTTAGCGAATCCCGCCGCCCGATTTGGTTCGCCAACGGAATTATTGATCATTCCTGACCATTACATTTTCCGAATGCTTTATAGTCGGGGCATACCTTTAGAAGCACTCGGCATACCTACCAAAGATGGTACACCGATAGAAACTGACCATCGCAAAATTTGGCAGATATTTGCAGACCATTTTTATCTATTTCGCGGTACACCCTCTGGTTTGTGGCTGAAAGATGAACTAATCAACGTCTTTGGTGTGGATGAGCCTTTAAATTCGCGCAATGCTGGCAATATCTACGATTATCTAGAAAAGCAGTTAGCTTTACCGGAATTTTCACCCCGTGCTTTATTTAAACGCTTCAATATAGAAGTACTTTGTACCACCGATGCAGCTAGCGATAATCTAGAACACCATCAATCCTTGCACGAAGAGGATTTTACCCAAATTAAACCGACTTTTCGACCAGATGCAGTTGTCAACTTAGACGTTATCGGATGGCGGGAAAATCTTGCTCAGTTAGAAAGGGCTGTAGGTAGGGAAATTAGTACCTACGCTGCTTTTATCCAAGCTTTAGAAGAACGTCGGGCTTTCTTTAAAAAGATGGGTGCAACAGCTACTGACCACAGCGCTGCTACACCTTATACCACGCGCCTTTCTGACGAAGAGGCGGAAGCTATCTTTGCTAGGGCGTTAAATAACAAGCTCAATCCCAGTGATGCAGAGCAGTTTACTGGTCATATGTTCATGGAAATGGCGCGGATGAGTGTGGAAGATGGCTTAGTGATGCAGATGCATTGTGGTATCATGCGTAACCATAACTCGGCTATGTTTGAGCGCTTTGGATCTGATAAAGGTGCAGATATACCTTTACAAATCGAGTGGACGCAAAATCTGCGTCCGTTGCTGAATGCTTATGGTAATAATCAAGACTTCCATTTAATTTTGTTTGGTTTGGATGAAAGCACATATAGCCGTGAGTTAGCGCCGCTAGCTGGGCATTATCCGGCTGTATTGCTTGGGCCGCCCTGGTGGTTTCACGATAGCGTTAATGGTATGGAGCGCTACTTCAATCAGGTAATGGAAACTGCGGGACTTTACAATACTGCTGGGTTTAACGATGATACACGCGCTTTCGTTTCTATTCCCGCCCGTCACGCTGTTTGGCGGCGTGTAGCTTGTAATTGGTTAGCGGGGTTGGTAGTACGGGGGTTAATTGAGGAGGAGGAAGGCTATGACATGGCTGTGGCTGTAGCTTATGACCTCGCGAAGGATGCTTATAAATTGCAGAGACGCGATTAATCGCGTCTGTACAATAGTGCTGAGTCGAGAGAATAGGGCTACGGCGTGTTTTTAAATTAGTTGTTTAGGCTTCTAAATTGCTAGATCCCCCTAAATCCCCCTTAAAAAGGGGGACTTGAAGACTCTTATTGCCTTGTTAAGGGGGGTTGGGGGGATCTAAGGCTTTGAAAACAGTTTGAGGGGAATTATCAATGCCAAATTTAATATTGGATAAGCTTTTTAGCCTGCAAGACCAGGTAGCAGTAATTACAGGTGGATCGGGTGTGTTGGGTGGTGCGATCGCACGGGGTTTGGGTTTGGCTGGGGCGCGGGTGGCGGTTTTGGGGCGTAATGAAGTCAGGGCAGAGGCGGTAGTTAAGGATATTATCGCTCATGGTGGGGAAAGTGTGGCGGTGCTGGCAGATGTGAGCGATCGCACGCAATTAGAAATCGCTAGGGATGCGATTTTACAGCGTTGGGGGCAAATAGATATTTTAATCAATGGGGCTGGTGGTAATGTCCCGGCTGCCACAATTACACCTGATGCTACTTTCTTTGATATGCCACACGCAGCTTTTGAGCAGGTGGTAAGTCTGAATTTGGTGGGGACTTTATTACCTAGCCAAGTTTTTGGTGAAGCAATGGTAGAAAAAAATCAACCTCGGGGTTGTATCGTTAATATTTCTTCGATGTCTGCTATCCGTGTAATTAGTCGGGTGGTGGGTTACTCAGCGGCTAAAGCGGGGATAGATAACTTTACGCGCTGGCTAGCGGTAGAACTCGCACAAAAATATGGAGCCGGATTGCGAGTGAATGCGATCGCACCTGGTTTCTTTATTGGGGAACAAAATCGAGATTTACTGTTAAATCCTGATGGCAGTTTAAGCGATCGCGGACAAAAAATTATTGAACATACCCCAGCCGGACGTTTTGGTGAACCAGAAGAATTACTCAGCACGGTGATTTGGTTATGCAGCGCTGGTTCTAGTTTCATCAACGGCGTAGTTGTACCTATAGACGGTGGTTTTAGCATCTACAGCGGCGTTTAAGTAGAGACGCGATTCATCGCGTCTTTAATTCGCGTCTTTTTGATTTATCGCGTCTCTTATGGAAAATCAAATAATGTTTGCGACACATCAATAATATTCTAGAGGGCAAGGCAGTGCCTTGCCCCTACAATCTGTCGCATTCTTTTTTCAAATTGGGATTAATTTTGAATTTTGAATCATATCAATTCAAAAAATAATTGCAACAGATGGATTGACAGAACGCAATCCAAAATCCAAAATTTAAAATCCAAAATTGTATGATGTATTCATTAGACGTAACTCACGGGACACTTGCAGATGAGCAAGTTTCCGAATTAGTTCATGCGGCTTTAGCAAATCCTCAATTGGATGGAAAGCGCATCCTAGTATTAATTCCTGATGGAACTCGTACTGCACCAATTCCCCAAATGTTTCGCTTGCTGCATCAGGAGTTGGGTAAGCGGGTGGCTGCTTTAGATTATTTGATTGCTCTGGGTACACATAATCCCATGAGTGAAGAACAAATCAATCGCTTGGTTGGTGTGACACCGCAGGAACGCGAAACAACTTTTAAAAAAGTGCAGATTTTTAACCACCTTTGGCATCTACCAGATACTTTCATTTCTTGTGGGGTAATTCCATCTGCGGAAATAGCAGAAATTAGCAATGGAATGCTGCATCAAGAAGTAGAAGTACGTGTTAACAAGCTGGTAACTGAGTATGATTTAATAATGATTTGTGGCCCAGTATTTCCCCACGAAGTTGTAGGATTTTCTGGCGGGAATAAATATTTTTTTCCTGGGATTGGTGGGCAAGAAGTAATTGATTTATCACACTGGTTAGGGGCTTTAATTACTTGTTATGAAATTATCGGTACGCCAGGAATTACACCTGTCAGGCGCTTAATTAACCTCGCTGCTAGCCTAATTACGACTCCTAAACTTTGTTTGGCGATGGTAGTTTCACCGGGAACAAATCAGTTAGCGGGACTTTATATAGATAAACCAGAACCAGCTTGGGAAGCTGCGGCGAAATTATCAGCAAAATTGCATATTAAATATGTAGATCAGCCTTTTAAACAAGTGCTTTCCGTGATGCCTAAAATGTATGATGACATTTGGACAGCAGCTAAAGGAATGTACAAATTAGAGCCAGTTGTCGCTGATGGTGGTGAGGTAATTATCTATGCGCCGCATATTACAGAATTTAGCTATACACATGGCGAAATTCTTGCCCAAATTGGCTACCATGTGCGAGATTATTTCCTGAAACAATGGGATAAATTTCAACATTATCCCGGTGGAGTATTAGCCCATAGTACTCACTTAAAAGGTATGGGTACTTTCGATGCAATTAAAGGAGAACAAGCGCGGATTCGGGTAACTCTAGCCACTGGTATTTCCCCAGAACGTTGCGCTGCTCATAACTTGAACTATCGCGATCCAGCTACCATTGAACCTAAAGAATGGGCGAACCGCGAAGATGAAGGCATTTTACTTGTACCAAAAGCTGGTGAGATACTTTATCGGTTGACCGGAAGAGGCAGGGGGCAAGGGAGCAGGGAGCAGGGGGAAAAAGTCCTTTCCCCTTGTGTGGAGCATAGCTGAACATGGGAACAAGCCCAGCCCTAGAAGGGCGCTGGACTTGGGCGGAGTACAAGCTCCATCTCGGTTTTCCCCCTCGCTCCCTGCCCCCTGCCCTTTTCCTCTTGCTGACTGTTGACTGTTAACCAATGCCCCATGCCCCATTCCCATTTTCAATAGAGCAACTATAATTTCTTGGTAAATTTCCTAGTATATTTTTATATCTAAAAATATACTGGTACAACGAAGCGTAAATACATGCTCCATTGAAAAGGGTGCAAGCACAAGGCATAAATGTTTAAGCACACAGCAGCTCTCACTTCCTCAGAATTAAAATCCGCAATTGTCCGCAATCCCCTAATAGTTGGACTAGATACTCTGGTGATGGACGCGATCGCTCTCATGAGCAGTGTGCGGGCTGTTTGTGATGCCACTAAAGTTGATGAACTCCATCTTGATGCCAGAGCCAGCTGTATTTTAGTAGTAGATAATAATAAATTATTAGGTATTTTCACAGAAAGAGATGTGGTGCGCCTGTGTGCCCAACAGCGTCCTTTGGAGAATTTGACGATTCGAGAAGTGATGATTAATCCAGTCATCACTCTGTATGAGTCTGACTTTACTGATGTATTTTTTGTGGTGAATTTGCTCCAGCAGTACCACATTCGCCATTTACCTCTTCTCGATGAGCAGGATTGTGTTGTGGGCTTGCTCACAAATGAAAGTTTACGGCAATCTTCTCGCACTGTGAATCTTTTGCGCTTGCGTTTGGCATTTGAGGTAATGAGTTGTGAGGTGATTTGTGCTGCGCCAGATAGTTCGATATTGGCGATCGCGCAACTGATGACAGCCCATCGTGTCAGTTCTGTGATGATTGTGCAACTGGGTGGTAGCGAAGACGCACCACTCAAAATCCCTATGGGAATTGTGACCGAACGGGATATTGTGCAGTTTTACGCCTTGGGTATGAATTTGGAAACCTGTCGCGCTCACATGGTGATGAGTACGCCAATTTTTGCTGTAAAACCTGAAGATTCGCTGTTGGTGGTGCAACAGATGATGGAACAGCGCTTAATTCGGCGGGTGGCGGTTACAGGTGAGCAGGGCGAATTATTAGGGATTGTAACTCAAAGCAGTTTGCTGCAAGCCCTCAACCCCTTGGAGTTATACAAGCTGGCAGAGGTATTGGAAAAGAAAGTAGTGCAGCTAGAAACGGAAAAGGTGCAATTACTAGAAGCTAGGACTGCGGAATTAGAGCAGCAAGTAGAAGTCCGGACAACCGCCCTCAAGACTAAAGCAGAACAGGCGCAACTGGTATCTGATATTGCTATGCAAATTCGCTCGTCCTTGAGCTTGCAAACCATTCTCGATACTACAGTGGAGCAGGTACGGCAATTTTTAGACTGCGATCGCGTGATCATTTTGCGATTTGAAGAAGATGGGCCAGCCACAGTTGTTGCAGAATCTACTACCTCCTCCCTATCTTTGATGGGTAGATGGGTCAAAGATAGCTGTTTTCAGGAAAATTACAGAGAAAATTATCGCCAGGGGCATATTCGCGTCGTACCAGATATTTACACAATCGAAATGTCTGACTGTCACCGAGAAATGCTCATCGGCCTCCAGATTCGCGCCAAAATTTTGATACCTCTGTTGTGTAACGGTGAACTTTGGGGCTTACTTAATGTTACTGAAACTCAACAACCTCGTGAGTGGCAACAGTCAGAAGTAGAACTGCTACAAGCTTTATCCGTACATTTAGAAATTGCCCTTCAGCAAGCCACCACCCACCAACAATTGCAAGAGCAACTGCGCGATCGCCAGCGGGCGGAAATGACGCTGCAAAAATTGGTAACAGGAACTGCGGCTGTCACGGGAGAGGACTTTTTCCCTGCCCTCGTCCGCCACATTGCCGAAGCCTTAAATGTCCGTTATGCCCTTGTTACTGAAATAGTAGGTGATAAAGTTCATACCCTGGGATTTTGGGCGAATGGAGCCTTAGTGCCTGAAATGTCCTACAATCCCGCTGGCACCCCTTGCGAATCTACCTTAAAATACGGAGAATTTTACTGCGAAAGCCAAGTTCAAAAATCCTTTCCTAATAATTTAGACTTGGTGAAAATGCAGGCTGATAGCTATCTGGGTATTGCTTTAAAAGACGAGTTCAGCAAGGCAATTGGTAGCCTTTGTATTTTAGATGGGCAGCCCTTGCCACAGCATAAATATACCGAGGCGATCGCTATACTCCAGGTATTTGCAGCGCGAGCAACTGCAGAATTGCAGCGGATAGCAGCAAACGATGCATTACATCGCTTGAATCAGGACTTAGAAGCAAGGGTAGAACAGCGAACTCAAGAATTACAAGCACGAGAATTAGAACTCCAGAAAATATCGGAACGCCTTGCCTTGTCACTTAAATCTGGGGGAATTGGTTGTTGGGAGTGGGATATTTTACAGAACACTATCCTTGGGGATAAACGGATATACGAACTGTTTGATTTTGATCCAGAAATTGATTCCCTTGTAACATACGAAACTTGGAGAAACAGACTACATCCAGATGACTACCAACCCATCGAAGAACTGCTCCAGCAAGCTATTTTAGGTCAAGCAGAATACAATACTGAGTTTCGGGTTGTACATTCGGATGACAGCATCCACTACATCAAAGCCTATGGGGTAGTGGTTCGAGATGCTCAGGGTAAACCCCAAAGCATCATAGGGGTCAACTTTGATATTAGCGATCGCAAGCGCGCGGAGATAGCTCTGCAAAATAGTGAACTCCGCTTCCGGCGAATGTTTGATTCCAATGTAGTTGGGATGCTCTTTGCCAATTTTCAAGGGGACATTACCGATGCTAACGATTGCTTCTTACAAATGGTAGGCTACACCAGAAAAGAATTAAACGCTGGGGTGATTGATTGGAAAGCCATGACCCCACCCGAATATGTAGCGGCTGATATTTCAGCAATAGAGCATCTGAAGCAATATGGCGCGATAAATCCTTGGGAAAAAGAATATTACCGCAAGGATGGCAGCAAGATTCCTGTGTTGCTGGGAGCAGCAGTCATCCCAGGCTCAGATGACCAAACTATCTGTGTAGTAGTGGATATGAGCGAACAAAAAGCTGCATTGCAAGAACGCCAACAAGCACAGATGCAACTGCAACAGCAGGCCAGGCACAAACAGTTGCTGTGGAATATTACCCAAACTATTCGCCAATCTCTAGATATTGAGGTGATTATCAATGCAGCAGTGACTGAAGTCAGACAAGTATTAGGAGTAGATCGCGTAGCCCTTTACCGCTTTCAACCAGATTGGAGTGGTGAGTTTATCGCGGAATCTGTGGTTGCTGATTGGGTAAAACTTGTGGGAGATGAGGTAAAAAAAGTATGGGAAGATACTTATCTCCAAGAAACTCAAGGTGGTCGATTCCAAAACTACGAAACCCTAGTAGTCACTGATATTTATCAAGCTGGCTTACAGCCTTGCCATATTGAAATTTTAGAGCAGTTTCAAGCCAAAGCTTATGTAATTACACCCATCTTCGTGAATGAATCACTTTGGGGTTTGTTGGGGATGTACCAAAATCATGAACCTCATTCATGGACAACAAGGGAAATCGAATTATTGCGCCAAATTGCTAACCAGTTGGCGATCGCAATTCAACAAGCCAGTCTCTACAAGCAAATTCAGTCGGAACTGTTGGTACGGCAGCAGGCGGAAGCGAGAATTGCCCTGCAACTGCGGCGACAGCAAACTTTGGGGGCAATTGTTGAACAAATTCGCAAGTCTTTGGATCTCAAAGAAATTCTAGCAACGGTAACTCAGCAGGTGAAAGATTTGCTGCAGTGCGATCGCGTCATTGTGTTTCAGCTGTTTGCGGATGGTAGAAGTCAAATTGCGGAAGAAGCCGTATCTCCTGAATTTGTCAGCCTTAAACATCGCCACTGGGAAAACGAAGTTTGGTCTCAAGAAATCCTTGATTGCTACTGGCAAGGTAAGCCTCGCATCGTCCCCGATGTCATGAATGATATTTGGACGAATTGCTTGGTGGAATATTCCCAGGAAGGACAAATCCAATCCAAAATTGTAGCGCCCATCTTACAAGAAGCGCGCGACCATAATCATCGCTGGGTTTCGCCTTGGGCAACAAATAAGCTTTGGGGAATTTTAGTTATTCATGCTTGCCAGGAAAGAAGAGTCTGGAAAAATTCAGAAGCCCAAATCCTGCAACAAATTGCCAACCAGTTAGCGATCGCGATTCAGCAAGCGAGTCTGTTTGAGCAATTACAGCAAGAACTCGCTGAACGCCAACAAGCAGAAGCCAAGCTCACAGAAATCAATCAACAGCTAGCATTTTCTAACGAAGAACTTGCCCGTGCTACCCGCCTCAAAGATGAATTTTTAGCTAACATGAGTCACGAACTTCGTACCCCCCTCAATGCCATTCTTGGTATGACTGAAGGGCTACAAGACGAAATTTTTGGCAGCATCAATCCCCAACAACTCAAAGCTTTACAAACCATTGAACGCAGCGGCTCTCATTTGCTGGAGTTGATCAATGATATTTTGGATGTAGCAAAAATTGAAGCCGGACAAATTAAGCTTGATTACACCGCAATTTCTGTAACAAATTTGTGTCAATCTAGTTTGGCATTTATCAAACAACAAGCATTGCAAAAACGCATCCAGCTAGAAACTAAAATTCCGCAAAATTTACCAAACCTATTAGTAGATGAACGGCGCATTCGTCAAGTATTAATTAACTTACTTAACAATGCGGTAAAATTCACTCCAGAACAGGGACGAATTACCCTAGAAGTTAACAAAATTTCCCTCGACATCGCTAATAATTCTCTGGGGCAACATTTTTTGCAGATTGCCGTGAAAGATACAGGGATCGGCATCGCCCAAGAAAATATCAACAAACTATTTAAGCCTTTCATCCAAATTGATAGCGCCTTAAATCGTCAATACGCTGGTACAGGCTTGGGGCTAGCATTAGTGAAGCGAATTGTAGAACTGCACGGTGGTAGCGTGGGGTTAACTAGCGAATTAGGTGTAGGTAGTTGTTTTACCATCGAGTTACCCTATACCCCAGTTGCTCCCGTTGTCGCAGATACTCAACCAGATGTTACTCCAGAATTTGTTTCCTCAAACCTTGATAAAACTGCGCCCCTAATTTTGCTAGCTGAAGATAACGAAGCCAATATCAGTACAGTTTCTAGCTATCTCAAAGCCAAAGGCTATCGCATTCTATTAGCAAATAATGGTAAAGAAGCCATCGAATTGGCGACAACTCAACACCCTGACTTAATTTTGATGGATATTCAAATGCCCTTTATGGACGGTTTAGAAGCCATCAAACTGATTCGTCTCGATTCCGCCTTAGTTAATACTCCGATTGTGGCACTCACAGCATTAGCCATGAATGGCGATCGCGATCGCTGCATCGCCGCCGGAGCCAACGACTACTTAAGTAAACCTGTTAAACTCAAGCAATTAGCTACCACTATTCAACAGCTATTAAGTCAGTAGAGCGGTAGGGCTGTCATTTGTCATTGGTTATTTGTCATTTGTGATTCGTAAGAGTTTCAAGCCTATTTACTTTGTATAAAAATCTGTCTTTCCCATGCCCTTTTTCAAGTTAGTCTTTATTTTGAATTTTTATTATGGCCTCTATTTTAGTCATTGACGATGAACCCGATAACTTTGATGTGATTGAAGCATTTTTAAGTCAAAAAGATTACATACTGCATTATGCGGCTGGTGGACAAGAAGCGATCGCATCTCTCAACCTATTTCAGCCAGATCTAATTTTGCTCGATGTCATGATGCCGGGAATAGATGGTATAGAAGTCTGTAAACAAATTAAAGCCATGTCGCAATGGCAAGCAGTCCCTATTATTATGGTGACAGCTCTCACGGGTAAAGAAGACCTAGCACGCTGCTTACAAGCTGGTGCGGAAGACTTTATTAGCAAACCCGTCAACGCGGTAGAACTACGCGCCCGCGTTCATGCAATGCTGAGAATTAAGCAACAGTACGACAAAATCCAAAATTTATCTCATATCCAAGCCAATACCATCACAGTCTTAGAAAGCACCCTGAATGAACTGCGCCGTAACTTAGCTGCTGCTTTACCCCACGAACTGAATACACCACTCAATGGTATTGTTGGCATCGTCAGATTGCTGATGGATGATTTTGAGAACATGAATCTTGCCGAAATCCGTGAATTTTTAAGCTTGGCAGATCAATCCGCCCGTAACTTAGAAAAATTAACTAAACAATTCCTGATTTATTTAGAACTAGAGTTATTAGCACAGCAGCCGCAAAACATCGAACCACAATCAACTCGCTTTTCTCAGGATGCGATCGCAACAGCTTTGCAATCTCATGCCCAAATTTTTCATCGCAGTGAAGATTTAATATTTGCAATTGAGGAAGCTGAGGTATCCATCTCAGAGCAATATCTAGAAATTATCCTCCATGAATTAGTCGATAATGCCCTCAAATTCTCCCAAACTGGCACAGCCATTAAAATTAGCACTCAAGTAGACAAAGAAATGCTGAATCTCTATATCCATGATTTAGGCAGAGGGATGACAGCAGAACAGATTTCCAAAATCGGTGCTTTCATGCAATTTGAACGCAAAACCTATGAACAACAAGGCATAGGCATGGGTTTAAAACTAGTGAAAAAAATCGTCAAGATTTTTGGTGGGCAATTCTCAATTTCCAGTATTTATCAACAGGAAACAACGGTACATATTGCTTTACCTTTGTCTTGAAAATAGGCGTGGGGCATGGCAGATTTTCATAATTTTTAATACCAAGCTACTTATAGCAATTTCACAAAAGAATGCGACAGACTGTAGGGGCATGGCACTGCCATGCCCTCTAGAATATATTGATGTGTCGCAAACATTTTTTGAATTGATATTACTTATATTGCGACTTGGGAATTGTTAACCCAATATAGCCACCCACTCCTACTTTGGCTAAATCTATAAAGGTAGAGCGGTAGTTTTCATCAATAATCGCCAGCACTAATGAACCACCTACGAGAGTTGAGATAACTCCGGCTAAAACGATATCTTTCAGCTTATTATTGTTCATAAATTTCTCCTATTTTGAGTTATCTACTAATTAATTAGTGGCTGGCTTTCTCAAATAGTGACTTATTTAAATGTTAAGAATTCTTGACTTAAATTATTGTTATTTAAATTTATTTACTAAACATACTGATTACGAAACCTCCTATTTTGATTTAGGAGGGAGAAATATATAGATATATTATCAATATTGCTTACATGGAGCATTTATAAAATTTTTGACTCATCCATATATTTACTTCTCAATTCATCTAGCGCCCTTGCACCCCGTTTACGGGCAGTCACAGTGCTAATTTTTATGCCTTCTTCTTGGGTTAGTAATTCAGCAATTTTATCCCAGGAAAGATGCTTAAAAAATCTCCAAATCAACAATCTTTGATTCCTTGGTCTTAGTAGCTTAATTTTTTTACGAATTTCTTCTGTCTCATCACATGGCATCTTATCCTCGGCTCGACAGTTAGCCCAATATTCTAATTTATCTGCATCAGTCGCCTCACTACTTTTAGCTTTGTCATACTGGCTGCTGATGTAGCGTTGGCTAACTACCTTAGCCCAAGCAATCGGATAAGGAACTTTTTTTCCTGAGCGCAATGTCTCAACTAAACAAAGAGCCGCATAATTAATCACGTCTTCTTCATAGAGGATACTATTCATTTTCAGGATGTATAGCCGCAGTTTTATGTAATCTTTGAGTTTCTTGGATTGCAATATTTCGGTGACTTCTGCATAGCATTCTCTATTTCTTGCGTTCATCATAATATCTAAATTTTCCTCCAAGCAAAGAATTTGTTCTAAATTTGACTTATTCGTTTGACTCCCACCTTCAGTAGTACTTGTGCTTGACAAGATGCGACTCAGCAGAATTTTGCTAACGGTACTGCTGTAAGACGTTTTTCCCATTTATTTTTCTTGATTAGGAAAAAATATGGGTCAAACTTCTCACTAACTCCTGTTTGCGACCTCTTTCTGAAGTATTAGTATTGTTGCTTGACGAAACGTGACTCAATATTGACTTAACCAGTTTATGAACTGTCACATTGAATACATTATTGATTTTTTTATCTTTACAGCTAAGTTTTTTTTATACAATATATGGCTAAGTAATATTTGCAATTATTTTCATTTTTTTAAATTGATTTTCTATAATCCATGTCACACTTTGTCTCAAATCAGCACTATCTATCTAAAGACATATGAGATGGTTTAGAAAAATCAGGTTGATCTACCTCACCTTTACCTTGAGTTGTACTCCAAGGTTCCTATTTACTATGTAAACGAGTTCCTCAATCAATAGGAGAATATTAATAATGAAAAATAACCTTTTTGCAAATTCTCAAAGCAATAAGATAAGTTATAAACATCTTAATAATTGGTTGCATAGACTGCTTCATTGTAAATCCGTAGCAATTACCAGTGATGCTTATAGCCTAACTAATGAATATCTTAAAAAAATAATTGAAGAATACCGGAGATTAATAACTATTTGCGAACCCTCACAAGCACAGCAAAGGCGGCTTGAGCAAATTTTGGAATTAGCGGTATATGACACCATTCTTAGCAAATCTATTGACCGTGTTGAGCAAGAGATGGTGATTCAATTAAGAATACATGAACCAATCGATGCTCAAAATAGCAATTTAAATCATAGCAATCAAGCTGATGATTTAAAAGAGAGTAGCTATCTGAATAATTCCGATAAAATAGTGGTTCTACCCTTGCAGAGAGACCCTCATCAGCCTAAAAAAACTTATTTATGCAAACAGTCAAATATCAATATAATATCAGCAATTTTAGGAGTAACAGTGACTCTTTTAGGAGTATATTTATTCAACCCTTGTACTTCATTTGATACCAAAGAAGGTAAACAAATAGCTCCAAAGCCATCAACAGATACCAAACTAGTACAAATTCCTAATTTTTCAGAATATTATTTACCAACATTCAGCGATAGCTTCAACCAAGCAAATTTTAATAGGATAAACAATAATATTTCATTGCAAGCAGTCGGGTTATCTGCAAACCAGCAAACAGCAGAAAATAAACAAATTTGTTTTGAGACAAAGCAGCGGCTTGCTGAACAGCAGCAGCAGCAAGCTGAAGAGAAACAGCGACTTGCAGAGGAAAGAAATTCTCTAAAGGAAGCTAAAAAATGGAAATACGAAGCACAGAAATATTTACGACAAGCGCAATCGTATTTAGATACAGTAAAAAATTACACTAATGCACATAAGTCTTTTCCACAGACACAAGAATTTTATTTATCATTACAAGACAATTCCATCAACACACCTAATCCTAATGCTGCTTGTCCTTAAAAATTGGAATCAGCTATATCGTTAAGCTGATTGTCCTTTAATTTTCTCTTAATTTAGCCAGCATAAATTACGTGTGCGTGATTTTCAATACACAGGCGATCGCATCTGGACTAAAATACATTAGTCATGCGATCGCTCTCTCGGCCACTTTTCCTAGATCTGATCTCTATATGGAAGCAATGTCGGCTATTTTAATGGGAGTTGGTAATAAAGAAGATTAAAAGTATTTTGTTGAAGCTGTTGAGGAACCTGCTGAACTAATTCAAATCCTCGGCGTTCGTATAACTGACGTGCGATCGCATTACTTGGAAGGTCTGAAGTATAAAGTTTGAGATTGTTAGCCCCTGCATTCTTGGCTTGATTAATCGCAAAATCAACTAATTTAGCACCAATTCCCTGTCCTCTCGCTTCAGGATTAACGCAAGTCCAACCTAGCCAGTAAGTTTCTGCATCTCCACGCTGGGTATATAGTCCGGTAATACCTAAAACATCTGCTTGTGAATTAACTGCTACCCAATAACGACACCAACTAATACCTAAAAATTCCAATAATAACTTTGGTAAATAACCATGCATCAAACTCAATTTAAAAATCCAGCTTGCCTTTTCCCTCCATCTTTGATATGGAAATACTTTATTTGCTAAATCAATAGCGGCTGCCAGAGTTTCTTTTGATAAGAGGTTGATTTCAATCATAAATTATATACGAATCAGGTTGAATCGCTGACATCAATTACTGATAAAGATAAAAGCAAAATTTTTATGGCAATCCTAAATGATTTGTCAAATATTACATACATGTTTGTTGACTATTAACAGTTGACAGTCAACAGTGAGATAGCGCGTTTCTATCGTCTTGCGTCGGAAAGCAACTATCGAAACCGTAAGATTCAACAGCCAAAACCGATATTTTTCAAAATTGAAATAGGATGGCAATATTATTCTTCACTCCTTACCTGAATGTTACCTCTCACCATCTCAACATCTTGTTTCTCTTGGCAAGATTCCATTGTCATCGTCCCATCAGCACGGGCAAAAAACTGAGCGCAAAGTTTGCCTTCATGAAGATTAATTAAATTAATAATTTCTTGAGGAGACTTGCTTAAAAAGTTATAAACATTTAATTGACAATAGTGACATTTTCGCACATCATTATCGCCTTCCATATCTGCCCAACGCACCTGACATGGTTCCTGAATAATGATTTCTACATTATCAAGAGACTTAACTGCTTTAAATCTCCTTTCTCTCTTGGACATATTTAAATTTATCCCAACCGTATATTTCTTAATCTTATAAAATTCATATTTGATTTTTGAAATTCACGTAGGATGCGTTAGCGATAGCGTAACGCATCTCTTAAAATCGCTCAAACCCTCGCTACTATGCAAGTTTACCGAGCGAATATCCATTTCTTAATTATTTCTTTAGATTATCAGCGCAAAATTGCCACCAAAATTCCGAATTTTTACCAATCTCTACTGTATCTTTGTTCAAAGCTGATATTGACTAGCAGAACAAGATATGGCAAAGATTAACGGCACAATGATGCAATATTTCCACTGGTACATCCCTAATGATGGGAACTTGTGGAGCAAAGTTGAAGCTTCAGCGCCAGAATTAGCAGAAGCAGGTTTTACAGCCTTATGGTTACCACCCGCGTATAAAGGATTTGCTGGTGCATATGATGTGGGATACGGTGTTTACGACTTATTTGATTTAGGTGAATTCGATCAAAAAGGCTCAGTAAGGACAAAATACGGTACACGTCAGCAATATCTTGATGCGGTTACATCTCTGCACACACATGGCTTGCAAGTTTATGCAGACGCAGTTTTAAATCATAAAATGGGTGGCGATCATACAGAAACACCAAAAGCCACGCCTTTTTCTCAAGACGATCGCCTCAATCCTAAAGGTGGGTTGCAGGAAATCAAGACCTACTCTCATTACAATTTCCCTGGCAGAAAAGGCAAATACTCTAACTTTGAGTGGCACTGGTGGCATTTTGATGCTGTTGATTATAACGAATATAACCAAGGCGATCGCAGCACGATTTATTTACTAGAAGGGAAAAAATTTGATGACTACGTAGCCTTGGAAAAAGGCAGCTTTGCCTACTTGATGGGTAGCGATCTAGATTTCCAAGACGATTGGGTACGTGGTGAAATCACTTACTGGGGTAAATGGTATCTTGACACCACAAAGGTAGATGGTTTTCGTTTGGATGCTATCAAACATATTTCCTCATGGTTCTTTCCCCAATGGATAGATGAACTAGAACGCCATGCTGGAAAAGATTTATTTGTTGTCGGAGAGTATTGGTATAACGATATAAATACTCTGCTTTGGTATGTTGATCAGGTTGGTGGTAAGATGTCAGTTTTTGACGTACCACTACATTACAACTTCCATCAAGCCAGCAAATCTGGAGGCAATTATGATCTGCGGCGGATTTTAGATGGCACAATGATGCAACAACGTCCAAGCCATGCTGTCACCTTTGTTGAGAATCATGACTCTCAACCTTTGCAAGCCTTAGAATCTGTAGTTGAACCTTGGTTTAAACCGCTAGCATACGCCATTATTTTGCTCCGAGAAGAAGGTTATCCTTGCGTATTTCATGCTGATTACTACGGCGCAGAATATGAAGATTGGGGAAGAGATGGCAATCGCTACAAGATTTTTATGCCCTCTCACCGTTGGATTCTTGATAAGTTACTTTATGCACGTCAGCATTATGCTTATGGGCCACAATACAGCTATTTTGACCATTGGAACACGATTGGCTGGACACGTTTAGGTGATGAAGAGCATCCCAAAGCAATGGCTGTAATTATGAGTGATGGCCCAGAAGGTCATAAATGGATGGAAGTTGGTAAGCCTAATACTAAATTCATCGATTTAACAGAACACATCAAAGAACCTGTATACACCAATGATTCGGGTTGGGCTGAATTCCGTTGCTTAGGTGGCTCAGTATCAGTTTGGGTGCAAGAATAACCGATAAATTGCGAAAATTTAGAGATGAATCTCTAAAAATTAGCTGCTTAGATTCCAAATAACCTGTTTTTAAGGTAAATTATTTCACGCTAGTGAAATAATTTACCTTTTTAAATTAGGACTTACGCAAGGGTCATATTTGTTTCGTTTAGCTTAGTCCAGAGTCAAATGTCAAGAGTCCAAAAAATCTAAATTTTTGACCTTTGACTCTTGACTCTTGACTCCTATGCCAGAAGATCAATGTGCCAGTTGCGTAAATCCTGTAAATAAGGCACAAGTGTCAAGCTTTAAGATGAAAAAACTATCTCTGATTCTCCCCTTAGCTATTTTAACTTTTGGTAGCATAGCGGTTAAAAGCCAAAACATATCACCGAATAGTTACACGCAATCTGTCACCCGTGAAGTTTTAGCTAATGGGTATCCAAATCAAGATAAAAAGCAAATTCTTGAACTTGTGCGTTACACAATTGCACCCAAAACAAAACTTCCGATTCATATCCATCCGGGAATGCAAATTGAACGAGTAGAATCAGGAACTTTAACTTATACAGTTGTAGATGGAGAAGCTAAAGTCACAAAAGCTAATGGTACAGAAGTGATTCTCAAAAAAGGGGAAACTGTAGAGATTACAGTAGGTGATGCCTTGGTTGAACCTGGCGGTATGGTTCATTATGGAGAGAACAAAACAAACAGCCCGGTTATTCTGCTGTCAGCTTCTTTATTTGATGCAAAGCAGCCAAAATCGATTTTAATCAATCCGCAAAATAAATAAAATCATGTATTATTCATATTCAAATATAAGTAGGTCGGCAAAATTAAAGCTAACTGGCTAAGGCTGTCATTTGTCATTGTTCATTAGTAAGGGTTTTAAGTCTATTTACGTTTCGTAATATACTTGCGTTTTTTCACGCCAACTTACTTAGGTTTATATTTAATTGATGAAATATATGTAGGGTAGGCAATCATATTTGCCTTGCCATATCTTGTAATAAACTAAATCTACTACGATAAGAGCGATGCAGCAATTATACATAAAATATGTCAAAAATAAGTAAAGCTAAAAATATAATTACTGGATTCTTTCTACTCTTATTATTTCATCTAGCATTTACTATTTTAATCCTTGTTATTGCTGCTCTTACACAAAGTAATTATAATTTATCTTTAAAAATTATAGTTTACGGAATATACGGCTTTTCACTCTGGCAGCTTATATATGCTATTCCATTGTGTTTATGGTTAAAGTATCAAGGTAAAAATTATGTGATGAAAGGAGTATTTATAGCTGGATTGATTACCTTTTTAATCCATATTGGATATTTTTTATTAGTTTTTGGTCTGGTTATTAGTTAATTGTCGATAAAATTGCATATTTAAGATTTTCTATTTTTAGTATGTATAGGGTGCGTTACACTTTCTGATAACGCACCAAGGTCTAGAATGTGATGTGCTGCTAAGGGTATTTCAAGAATCCAGAATATGAGGGTAATTACTACTGTTTAATTCAGTAATATCCGCTCATTGATAACGATAAATTCTCAACTCTGATTTTAAGATAGAGTTATGAGAATTAAAGATATTTTAGATAAGCGGGACATAAGAGTTGCAGAGACGCGATTAATCGCGTCTGTACAAATGTCAAAGGTCAAAAATTTAGGTTTTTTGGACTCTTGACAAGCTAAGGATAACTAATTGCAAATCTTAGCTACAAACGCACAACGATTTTGCACAATACTATGACAGACCTCATATCAAAAGCAGACTCATCAACACAAGCAGCAAAGTTGTGGATGCCTGAACAAGTGATGTTTACTCCAGCTGCTTTAAATGAACCTTGGGGACAGAAGATTTTTGAGCGTGTGCAGTCACTTAACTTACCCATCAAAGAGTTAGCTGGTAATCGCTTAACTGGCTTGCGTGGAGACAATGAACGTGAGACTTACAATATTGCCAAGCGTACCCTTGCGGTTGTTACTGCACCACCTAGCCAATTTAAGCTGAGTCCGATCCCACCATCTGCTGATTGGCAATTTCACATTGCTGAGGGTTGTCCAGCACATTGTCAATATTGTTATTTGGCAGGTAGTTTATCAGGCCCGCCTGTAATTCGCACTTATGCGAACTTACCACAAATATTAGAGAATTTAAGTAATTACGAAAAACCAGAAAAGCTTACAACTTATGAGGTGAGCTGCTATACTGACCCCCTAGGTATTGAGCATTTAACAGGTAGCTTGGCTGAATGTATTCGTTACTTTGGTACTCGTAGCAATGCAAATTTACGCTGGGTATCAAAGTTTGACGCGGTAGATAGCTTACTCAACTTACCTCACAATGGTCGCACTCAATGCCGAATGAGCGTCAATGCGGCACCGATTTCGGGTAAGTTTGAAGGTGGTACGGCATCTGTAGCATCACGCCTGAAAGCTTTGCGGAAGTTAGCTGACAGTGGCTATCCGGTAGGATTGGTAATTGCGCCAATTATGCCTATAGATGATTGGCAGATGCACTACAGTCGCTTATTTGACTTGATTAGCGAAGCACTAAATTACAAGTGTGCATTGACTTTTGAGCTAATTTCGCACCGCTTTACACCAGGCTCAAAGGAAGTTTTGCAAAGTTGGTATCCGCAATCCAAATTAGACATGGATGAAGAAAAACGCCGGATCAAGCGCAATAAGTTTGGCGGGATTAAGTATGTTTATGATGCGAACACAACCAACTCTATGAAACGCTTTTTTGAGGCAGAAATTCAAAATCGCTTCCCAAATGCGAATATTTTATATTGGACATAATTGAGTCCAATTGTTGTCCTTTTCTCAGGATATCAGTTGACATAGGATGCGTTAGCGATCGCGTAACGCATCCTATGTCAACTGTATCTACTCAATGTCTACTCTGTTTGTATTACCCAAAGCAAGCCTGGGAAAGTGCCAAGAGATATAATCGACTGCACATAAATTGAATTTGGCTACAAGAAAAACTCCTGATTCCTTTTTGGCAATTTGGCATTTCAATTATTTCATTTCGAGTTTCAATAGATAACAACAGAGAACGACAGAAAGAAGATTGTGTGACAGATACACCCAAAATCCCTCCTTCTGCTGTCATGAGCCAGTTGTGAGAGTGCTGTAATCGCTACATCATTAACACAGCACTCTTGACGGACGAGAACAACTGGCAGAAATCCAACCACAACGCATAAAATATCAGCTATAGGAATCCGATTTGATTTCTCAGGCTAATTTGCAGAACAATTCGCTGTATTTCTGAGAATTTTTTGAAGCGACACATTAATATATTCTAGAGGGCAAGGCATTGCCTTGCCCCTACAATCCGTCGCATCAACTTGGGATAAGAGGCACAAAAAAAGCTTGTCTTAAAACAAGCTGTTGAAGTTTTATCGCTAGAGAAAATTAGTGAACTAATCCGAAATAAGCGGTGGCTGCTGCCAGAATAATAAATAAAACGCCTAAGACAAGGCTAACGGAAAATTCAACCGAAGTCTTTTGATTGAGTTATTTTTTGCTTTCACTTTGCTGAGAATTAGTTGATGCAATATTTTGGGAATTTGTTTTGTCAGTAGTCATGGTTTTTGATGATTTACGCTTACTTATTTCTAAGTTTGCTGTCAGATTCAGAAACTTCATCTGGCTTATGGACTACTAAAAAAGTTGTAGAAAAGATTTAGCAAGGTAACTTTCCTAAGTTCGCCAGAATATATTGGTTCACTTTGATATAACCTGAGTCAATATGAGTAAAATGGGAACTCAACATGGGATATGCTTGGGGCATGGCATGGAATGGAATTGATGGATATAAATGATGTACTGCATGAAGTGGCATATTCCACATTAAAAACTGCACAGGCCAGACTGTAAAGGTGATGCGGGTATTGGTTAGCAGGTTAGCGTCAAGAGTGCAGCCTGTATGTTCTCCTAATAAAATAAAACGCAGAAGCGGTTGACCGACAATTAGGGGTAGTAGCCAATACATGAAAAACCAAGGTTTACCGACTGCAAATGAAATTGCGATCGCACCTGCATAAACTGCTAATTGTAATCTGGTAGAACGAATCACCTCAGCCTTTGCTGTGTCTGGGATAAATGGGCAATTATCCAGTTTTCCGAGTGCTGCGCGATAATGTCCTTGGATTTTGTCTAACCACCAAGGTAAACCGCTAAGTACCAAGAAGTATTCACCCAGGTTACGCGGTGTGAGATCCGTTAATTCTGGATCTTTACCGGGAACGCGAGTATAACGGTGATGCCATTTGTGATAGCGACGATAAAATGTGCTGTTGTAAAACGAGAGTACACCTGCGAACCAAGCAACAATATCATTTAAGCGATTGTTGGCAAAAGCGGTTCTATGTCCAGCTTCGTGCATAGGTGCAAACATACAAGCCAGACTAAAGCCATAGATGATTAATGCAGGGATGGCTAACGGCCAATTACCAAAGTTAGTAGCCCAAATATAGCCACTACATCCAATAATCGCTAAATGTCCTATTAGTTGCACTAACCCTTTCAAGTTAGAGCGTTCATTTAAAATGCTTAATTCTTCAACACTGAGAATTTTCTGCGGATTTTGATATTGCTCAGTTTTTTCATCCCATAATTCAGTTTGAGTAATTATCTCACTTGGCATAGTTAACACTCCACATCATCTTAATTGTGCGATTCAAGTCTTCTTTGTTAGGGCTTAGGCAAAAAACAGCAAGCAAGCTCTACAATTCAGTAATGTCTTGTAGATACAGGGCTATAATTTAATACATCATTCACCAGTTAGGTGTAAAGCATTTTAGGGAAAAATAACTGGGCTTTTAGTTACATAGCACACAGATTTTTAAATAATATTTACGTAAGCCCAAGGAAATGCGATCGCAAGCTGTTCACGCAGTAGCCATCAAATTTGTTTTTTCTCTCTGTGTTCTCTGCGTCTCTGCGGTTTAAAAATTATTTAACCACAGAGGCACAGAGAACACAGAGAAACGAGGTTCTTGCCCCTAGTACAGCACGGCGTAAATAAACAGACCATACCCTACGGGAAGCCCTTCGGGTGAATCCTTCGGATACGCTACGCGAGCGCAGTCGCTCATGCGGGAAACCCCCAAGACCGCGCTGGCTCACCGCTTTGCGTCTACAAAATCAACAAAACGCTTACTCTGTCTTAATTTTGAATTTTGAATTTTGAATTTTGAATTCCGCCTTGCGGTACTAGTTTCTCAGCTAGTAAATTCTGTGCCACTATGTTGCATACATTACTTATAAATTTAATGTAGAAAGTATGACAACACGGTTCAGCAAGGCGAAAAAGCTGCGGCGATGGATACTCGGTTTGATGGGGCTAATTTGTGCGATCGCGCTGACAAATTGCGTGACACCCACCCCCAAAGTGCCATTGCTACGGATTGGCACGAATATGTGGCCGGGATATGAAACTCTATATTTGGCGCGTCATTTGGGTTACTACAAAGATACACCCATCCGCTTGGTGGATTATCCATCGGGAACAGAGGAAGTAAGGGCATACCGCAACCACGAGATTGAAGGCGCGGGATTATCTATCGATCAGGCAATGCTACTGGCTGCAACTCAAAAAAATCTCCGGATTATTGCGGTGATGGATGTGTCCAATGGTGGGGATGTGATTCTGGGTAAACCAGAGATTGCTGATATCAAGGCTTTAAAAGGAAAGCGAGTTGGTGTGGAGTCTACAGCTTTAGGCGCTTTCTTTATCGCTAGGGCGCTGGAAAAAAATGGACTATCCCCCAAGGATGTAAAAATTGTATCCTTGGATTTTTCCCAGCATGAGCGAGCTTTTAAAGAAGACAAAGTTGATGCGATCGTCACATTTGGGTTGCCACGCTTCAAATTACTGGCAGCAGGTGCCAAACTTTTATTTGATAGTAGCCAGATTCCCGGTGAAATTGTTGATACTCTAGTTGTCAGCAAAGATGCGATCGCTAATAACTCTCCAACAATTCAAACTCTGGTGAACGAACGTTTCCGCGCCTTGGATTACTTGAACAACAATCCGGAGGCGGCTGCAGCTTTAATCGCCCCACGCACCGGAGTGACTCCTAAGCAAATCCTTGATGCGTTTAAAGGGATGCACCAACCTCACCTCCAAGAAAATCAAAGATTGCTCAATCAAACCGATCCTTCTTTAGTTAATGGGATGAAAGGACTTGTCAAAGTCATGGTAGAACACAAATTAATTCCCACAGCAATTGACCCTGCTAGCATTCTTGATGATCGCTTTGTCAAAAACGCTAAACTCTAGAGTTGCTCTAGCAAAAAATTCGGGAACTCTAAACAATAATCATCTTGACCAAACACAGTCTCAAATTCTGGACTTATTTTTTGAAAGCATCTACCGCTTATGAATGAAATAAACCCTTTCCCCCTTTTACCCTTACCCTTTCCCCCTGTTACCTTATTTCTCAAGATTCCCTAAAATTCTCACTAAAGTTCTGTGCTTGTTATGAAACGCTTCCCCTTTCCCCTACGCTTTTCAATTCCTGCGGTTTTAATTGTGTTTGGCACAGTGCTAGGGCTGGTTTCTTTAAATCGAGAAATTGTTGAAAGTAACCATAAAACTGAAGAGAACGCGACTCATTACGCGCAGTCATTGGGAAGTCAAATTGCAAGCATATTAGATTACCTTTACAGGGGAGGGGATGTAGAACAGGCTGAGATTGTCATTAGTCAATTGGGCAGTAATCCGCGATTGCCTTTGATTTTAGTAGTTAACGAGCAGGATCAGATTCTGCTGTCAAATAATTATGAATTACGCAAACGTCTTGTAAAGGATACAGAAGCAGCTCCTAATTTATCTAGATTTAATACTGTCAGAGAGAAAATGGCTGGAGAAGTCACGCTTTCTCCAGATAGGCGCTTCCTCAGAGTAATTTATCCTGTGCTTTTGCCAGCCAAACCCGGAGAAATCCGTCCTTCAAGGGTTGGTGTTCTGTTTCTAGAGTATGACTTGGTAAGTGAAAAGCAGGAAGCTTCTGCGGCGGCGGTGGGACGAACTGTGGTTTCTAGCTCAGTTTTAGCTTTATTTTGTATTGGCTTATGGTTCTTTTTTGACCTGACACTTACGCGCAGAGTAGACCATTTGGTTGCTGTGACTAATAGGTTAGCCAATGGAGAATTTAACGTTCGTGCTGGTTTATTAGGCTCGGATGAACTTGCCGAAATTGCCACTGCTTTTGATCGCATGGCGGTGGGTATTCAGGAAAATACCAAAGCTTTGCGTCGCCAAAATGCCACCTTAAAAGCACAGCAAGAATCAGCGCTAGATGGCATTCTAATTATTGATGAAAACCGCAAAGTTGTCTCTTATAATCAACAATTTTGTCAGTTATGGCAGATTACTCCAGAGATTGTAGAAAATGGCGATCGCCAAATCTTAGAATACACCCTTGCGAGTCTAGCCGACCCTGAAGAATTTTTGGAAAAGGTAGAGTATTTATATCAGCATCCGGAACTAGCTAGCCGTGATGAAATTACTTTTAAAGATGGACGGATTTTTGATCGCTACTCTACCAGCGTCATGTCTCCCAGTGGTGAAGTTTACGGCAGAATTTGGTACTTCCGCGATATTAGCAATATTAGACAATCGGAGGCGGAAATTAAAAATGTACAAAGATTTTTGACCTCGATTATCGAAAATATTCCCAACATGATTTTTGTCAAAGATGCCAAAGACCTCAAGTTTGTGCAAATAAATAAAGCAGGTGAGGAACTATTAGGTTATTCCCGAGAGGATTTACTCGGTAAGAACGATTATGACTTCTTCCGTAAAGAAGAAGCTGATTTCTTTACTAGCAAAGATAGAGATATCATCGCTTCCGGTGGCATTTTAGATATTCCTGAAGAAGCAATTAAAACTAGAAATTACGGCACCAGAATTTTACATACTAAGAAGTTACCAATTTTTGATAATACAGGTAACCCACAATATATAATGGGCATCTCGGAGGATATTACCGAGCGCAAACAGGCAGAAATAGAATTACAGCAAGCAAAAGAAGCAGCAGAAGCAGCAACTCAAGCTAAAAGTGATTTCCTCGCCAATATGAGCCATGAAATCCGCACGCCGATGAATGCGGTGATTGGGATGACGGGGATTTTGTTAGATACAAACCTAACTGCAGAACAACAAGATGCTGTAGAGACAATTCGCTCCAGTGGGGAAATTTTACTCTCTTTAATTAATGACATTTTAGATTTCTCCAAAATTGAATCGGGCAAATTGGAACTAGAAGCAGAACCTTTTGACTTAGTAAACTGCTTGAAAGAATCTATCGCTTTACTAGCTAATAGTGCCGCAGCTAAAGGATTAGAAATTAGCTATCATTTTGCCGCCGATGTACCAAAAATGATTGTTGGGGATGTAACTCGGCTACGTCAGATTTTAGTAAATTTGCTGAGTAATGCGATTAAATTTACTCACAATGGCAGCGTCAATGTCACAGTTACAGCCCAAATGAGGAATTTACCAGTTGGTTCTGCTGATGTGCCTTATCAACTCAATTTTGCTGTGCGTGATACAGGAATTGGCATTCCCCCAGAGAAACTAAATCGCTTATTTCAATCCTTCAGTCAAGTAGATTCTTCCACAACTCGCCGCTATGGTGGTACAGGTTTAGGATTAGCTATCAGCCGTCAACTTAGCGAATTGATGGGCGGTAAGATGTGGGTGGAAAGTCAGCAAGGAGAGGGCTCTACTTTTTATTTCACCATCGTCGCCCCTGTTGCTTCCTCTGTCGCCACAACAGAAACTAATGGACAATTAACTGCTACCCAAAAAACTACCCAGTTACATCAATCGCACTCAGTCAATTCTGCGATCGCAGAATCATCTGCTCTGAGAATCCTGTTAGCAGAAGATCATCCAGTGAATCAGAAACTTGCAGTATTGATGCTGAAACAACTGGGGTATCGCGCCGATGTTGTGAGTAACGGCGTAGAAGTTTTAGCAGCTTTGCAGAAGTTGCCTTATGACGTAATTTTAATGGATGTGCAAATGCCAGAAATGAGCGGCATTGAAGCCACTCAGGTGATTTGTTCTCAGTATCCCGCCGATTCTCGCCCGCGAATTATCGCCATGACAGCCCGGGCGCTACAAGGCGACAAAGAAGAATGTCTCAGCGCCGGGATGGATGATTACATTACCAAACCCATCCGCATTCAAGCGCTGGCTCAAGCTTTAAGCCGATATGTACCAACAGCAGCAAGTAATGGCACTTCCCAAAAGCCACCGCAAAAAGATATTGCAGAGGTAGAATTAGCAGTAATTAATACCAAGGCTTTGCAACAGATTCAGCAAATTGCCGCCAAAGATGGTAAGAGATTCCTTGTAGAAATGATTGATTGCTATTTAGAAGATTCCCCACTACTGCTGCAACAAATCAAAATAGCTGTTGCTCAAGGAGATGGTAAGACTTTATATCGCCTAGCCCATAGCTGGAAATCAAGTAGCGACTATTTAGGAGCCACTAAGTTAGCAAATCTCTGTCGCGAACTAGAAGCGATCGTCTCTACCGGAAGCACAAACTTTAAAGATAAAATACAGCATTTAGAAACTGAATTTGCCAAAGTCCAAGCAGCATTGCAGCAAGAGAGGGGAAAGTGTCTGAGGTAATGGGGATTGGGGATTGGGGATTGGGGACTGGGGACTGGGTAATGGGTAATTTGTTACTTATTAAAGAAGCCAGAAGAATTGGGGGATTCTCCCCCAAACCCCCGATTGGGGGACGGTTGCGTCCCCCAAACCCCCTCCAAAATGATTGATCTGTTTTTTTTTGAGTAATACCAATTTGAAAAAAGAATGCTACAGGTTGTAGGGGCATGGCACGCCGTGCCCTCTAGAATATATTGATGTGTCGCTGTATTTTCTTATTATCATCTTGTCCCCTCATCCCCCTCATC